>NZ_JBELMO010000007.1:0-69529 GCF_042095715.1 Qipengyuania sp.
TCGAGGAACTTGCACACCGGCGGGTCCGCATTGGGGGACACTTCGACGAGGTTCAGGCCGACTTCCTGGGCCTGCTCGATCGCTTCGCGGGTGAACATGACGCCGAGGTTCTCGCCTTCGTGATCGATCACGCGGACCTTCGGCACTTGAATGAACTGGTCGAAACGCGGGCCGGACTTAACCGGCATCTGCATGGAACGACGGGGTGGACGGGCTATGGGGCATTCTCCTGTAGTGAACGAAATAGAGCGGAACGCGCGAGATAGGGATTTCCGCGAGGATTCGGAAGAGGCAACGCGCCCACCCTTGCGGATTTCGCGCGGTGCGTGCCCTTCAGGCCGCGCTTCGCCACAGCGGAAAGGTGGCGAGACGGCCCTTGGCGGGCACGACCGCATCGATGGCCTGCGCGGGTTGCATCGCCTTGAGGATGGCCGGATCGGCGGCGTTCATCCCCGCCGTATAAGCTCCGAAGGCAGGCAGGATCATGCGCCCGCTGCGTGTTCCATCGGCGTTTTCATTGGCACTGATCACGGCGCAGGGCCGCACGATACGCCGCCGCTGGACGGTGAGTTGCAGGCGCGGATGGAAGTGGCCCGACATCTCCGGCCGGGTTTCGCCCCTTCGCGCATGGTGGCGCAGGATGATCCCGGCGACCTCGAGTTCCTCGACCAGCGTGCCGCCGCAGCGCGCTTCCGCCAGGGAGCCGTCCTTGCCGATATCGTGATTGCCGGTGATCCACACCCAGTCGACCGCGCGGGTCAGCGCCTCCAGCATGCCGCAGGCATGCGGTTCCAACCGCGTGGCGCCCTGCGAATCATGGAAGTTGTCCCCCAGAGTGATCACCCGCCGCGCATCGGTTTCGCGAATGGCGATGGCTATGCGCTCCAGGGTTTCCCGACTGTCGTAGGGCGGAATGGGCTGCCCGTGGCCGGCAAAGAAGCTGCCTTTCTCCAAGTGAAGATCGGCGACCAGCAGTGCACGCTCGCGCGGCCAGTAAAGCGCGCGACCTTCTGTAAGGACGAATTCCTCGCCAGCGAACGAAAGGGGAACCATGAAGCGCTCTTGCCGCGTGGCGACACGCTTGGCAAGAGGCCTGCATGACCGACTGGAGCGAACAGACACAGCAGGCCCGCAACTGGTTCGAGGAGTTGCGCAACCGCATCTGCGCCGAATTCGAATCGATCGAGCGCGAGGCGGGCTCGGACGCTGCCTTCGAATACACCGACTGGCAGCGCGAGGAGGAGGGCAACACCGATCCCGGCGGCGGCACGCGCGCGGTGATGAAGGGCAAGGTGTTCGAAAAGGTCGGCGTGAACGTGTCCACCGTGAGGGGCAATTTCGCCCCCGAATTCGCTGGCACCATCAATGGCGCCAGTGCGGACAATCCCGGCTTTTCGGCGACCGGAATCAGCCTGGTGGCGCATATGGCCAACCCGCATGTTCCCGCGGTTCACATGAACACGCGCTTCCTGACCACGCAGTCAGCCTGGTTCGGGGGCGGGGCCGATCTCAACCCCCCGATCCCCTATGCGGAAGATACGGAGCAATTCCACGCCCGCTTCCGCGCCGCTTGCTCGGCCCATAATCCGACCTATTACGATCGCTTCAAGAAATGGGCGGACGAATATTTCTTCATCCCCCATCGCGGCGTGCATCGCGGGGTGGGCGGGATATTCTATGACCACCTCGAATGCCCCGATACAGCCGGTTTCGAACGGAACCTGGCCTTCACCCGCGACGTGGGGGAAGCCTTTCTGGACATTTTCCCCAAGCTGGTACGCCGCCGCATGGCGGCGGAGTTCACGCCTCAGGACAAGCAGGCCCAGCTCGAATGGCGCGGCCGCTACGCCGAATTCAACCTTGTCTACGATCGCGGCACGCTGTTCGGCCTGAAGACCGGTGGCAATATCGACGCGATCCTGATGAGCCTGCCGCCCGAAGCGGTCTGGAGCTAAATCACTCGGGCGCCCAGACGCGCACCCAGTCGACCTCCATAGACACCTCGCCGCGCTTCACCTTTTCGACGGTCTCCGCAGGGACCCCGAAATAGGGCTGGGTGATGCCGTTGACCTTGCCCGGATAGGCGCCGCCCATAGCGAAATTGATGATGACATATTCGGGATTGTCGAAGGCCCAGCGCCCGTAATTCTGCACCATCGGCTTGGTCACGCGATAGGTCAGCCGGCCATCGATGAAGAATTCGACCTGATCCTTGCTCCACTCCGCAGCGTAGGTGTGCCAGCCGGTCGCATCCTCCCCGGCGGGAAAATAGAACCGGTCGACGAAGGGCGTTTCGCCGGAATATTTGGGGCCGTGTATGGCGGTGCCGGCCCAGCTCTTGTCCCCGACATATTCCATGATGTCGATTTCGCCCGTGGTCGGCCAGGGGCCGTTGCCCAGCAGCCAGAAGGCGGGCCAGACGCCCACTGCATCGGGCATGCGAATGCGCGCTTCCGCCCGGCCATAGGTAAAATCGAACTTGCCGCTGGTGTTGATCCGGCCCGATACGAAGGGGGCCTTGCGCTCCGCCTTGGGATCCGTGCCGGGTTCGAAACGCGGGGTCAGCACCAGCACGCCGTCGCGCACGGCGATAGTATCGGGGCGATCGAGATAGGCCTGCTGCTCGTCATTGACCCAGAAGTCCGGCCCTTCGACATTCCATTTGCTGCGATCGAGTGCAGTGCCGTTAAATTCATCCGAGAAAAGCAGGCGGCGGTCGCCATCGGGCGCGCCCGAAACCATTGGTGTGGCACAGCCCGCCAGAAGCCCCGCCACGCAGAGCACGATTGCCGTCTTCATCGCTCATCATCCCTTTGCATCTTATCTTGTGAACGTTCCCATAGCCGGTCAGGCCATTGCCGCCAAGGGCCCGAGCGGGGCATAGGGCACCAATCGTTATATCCGACCGTTACGCCTACCGAACCAGATCAAGGACAGCCATGCGCCGCACCATTTCCGCGATCACGCTCCTTCTCGCCACAACTGCCTGCGCCACCACCGCACCCGACATGGTATCCGCCCCCGGCGAACGGGGCATGATCGCGCCGATCCTGACCACGCCGGAAGCGCGCGACAGTTCGACCTACGCGCAGCCGGAGGTGGCCCGCGTGACTCATGTGGCGCTGGACCTCGACCTCGATTTCGATGCGCAGCGGGTAGGGGGCACGGCGGTGCTCGACGTGCTGGCGCAGCCCGAAGCGAAAGACATCGTGCTCGATAGCAACGGACTGGAAATCCAGAGTGTCACCGATGGGGCGGGGCGTCCGCTTGCTTACGAAATTGGTGAGAGCGTCGAAAAGGACGGCAAGGGCGCGCCGCTGACCATCGCGCTTGGCGGGGCCAGGCAGATCCGCATTGCCTACCGCGCCCCGGCCGATGCCAGCGCCCTCCAATGGCTGACGCCGGAACAGACCGCCGGCGGCAAATACCCGTTCCTGTTCAGCCAGGGGCAGGCCATCCTCAACCGCACTTGGATACCCACGCAGGACAGCCCGGGCATCCGCCAGACCTGGGAGGCGCGGATCACCGCGCCCAAGCCTCTGGACGTGGTGATGAGCGGGGTGCGCCAGGGCGAACCCGAGGACCTTGGCAACGACCGGCGGGCCTTCCGCTTTGTGATGGACAAGCCGGTCCCGCCCTATCTCATCGCCATCGCTGCGGGCGATATCGATTTCGCCGCCACCGGCCCGCGCACCGGCGTATGGGGCGAACCCGCGACCTTGCAGCGCGCGGCGAAGGAAGTTGGCGATACCGAGCAACTGGTCGAGGCGGCAGAGGCGCTTTACGGTCCCTATCGCTGGGGCCGCTACGATATGATCGTGCTGCCACCCTCCTTTCCCTATGGGGGCATGGAAAACCCGGTGATGACCTTCCTCACCCCCACCTTCATCGCGGGTGACCGGTCCAACAACGGCCTCGTCGCGCATGAACTGGCGCACAGCTGGTCGGGCAATCTCGTCACCAATGCGGTGTGGGAGGACAGCTGGCTCAACGAAGGCGTGACCTCCTATTTCGAAAACCGGATCGTGGAAGCGGTCTACGGCAAGCAGCGCGCCGAGCAGGAGGCTGCGCTGGCCTTTGCCGGGATCGAGGAAACGCTGGCCGAAGTCGGCAGGGATGCGCCGGGCACGGCGCTGCATCACACCTCGAGCGGAGACGAGATCGGCAGCGCGATCACCTATGACAAGGGCCACTTCTTCCTGCGGACCGTCGAAAGCATCGTGGGGCGGGAACGGCTGGATGCGTGGCTGCGCCAGTGGTTCGACAACCATGCCTTCCAGCCCGCGACCAGCGAGCTGTTCTATGGGGACATGATGGCCAATCTGGTGAAGTCCCCGGCGGAGGCAGAGCGGCTGAAGCTGCGCGAATGGATCTTCGAGCCCGGCTTGCCGTCCAATGTCGCGAGGCCCGATCCGCAGGCTTTTGCCGAGGTCGATGCGGCGGTGGATGCCTATGCGAGCGCGGGTACGATTCCCGCCGCCTATTCCGGCTGGACCAGTGCGGAACGGATGCGCTTCCTCGACAATATTCCCAAGACCCGCAGCGCCGCGCAATTGGCTGAGCTCGACAGCAGCCTTGGCCTGTCCACCACGCGGAACAACGAGATCCTGTTCCTGTGGCTCGAACTGGCGCTCGCCAATCGTTACCAGCCCGCCGTCGCGCAGGCGGAGGAGTTTCTCGCGAGCGTGGGCCGCGCCAAGTTCGTGCGGCCGCTGTTCCAGACCATGTGGAACCAGGGCGACTGGGGCCGCGCGATCGCCACGCGCATTTATGACGAGACGCGCGACAGCTATCACGCCGTCACGCGCGGTTCGGTGGATCGGGTGATGGCCAAGAAGTAGGGAGTTGGCGGCCCATGCGCGCTGCGCGATAGCGCTTGCATTGCGCGCATTTGCCGCCGGTTCTACTCCCCTTTAAGGCATCGGGAAGAGGAGGCGTCCGATGCCCATTGCCCCATCGTTCCGGCTTCGCCTGATCGCGCTCTGGCTCGCGCCGTTCGCCGCCATTTTTGCCGCGCGGATTGCCACGCACAGCGAGCTTGCAGGCCGTTACCCGCGCGCCGCCGGGCTTCTGTTCGTGTGGATCGCCGCCGACAGCCTGACGCTTGCGCTGATCGCCAAAACCCCGGGTAACCGGCCCGGACTGCGCGCGGCCCTGGGCACCATTTTCGCCGGATGTGTGATCGCTACGCTTGGCGCTGCGCAGTCCGTCCGCGCGGCCCTGCTCGACATGGAAGCGGTTATCGCAGCCATGGCGCTGACGGGCGCGGCCTTCCTCGGCTGGTCGCTGTTTCGTGCCTTCGCGGTATTGCGCCGGACCGGATCGTGGCAGGATGCGGCAGGCGAAATCCTGCCCGCGCAGCTGGTGAAATTCGCCGCCTTCGAACTTGGGATGATGCGTCTGGCGCTGGTGGGCTGGCACCGGCGGCCAGAGGTTCCAAACGGTGCTCTAGCTTTCGCCGGCCACCGGATAGAAAACCAGATGATCGCGGTCATGCTGGCTCTTCAGGTCATCGAGATCGGTGTGGTGCATCTCGTGATCTCGCACTGGAGCATGGCGGCGGCGCTGATCCTCCTGGCGCTTGGCGTCTGGGGCGTGATGTTCACGCTCGCGCTGATGAACGGGCTGCGGATATATCCCGTGCTTCTGATGCAAGATGGCATTCGCTTGCGTGCGGGACCCTTCACCGACGTGTCGGTCCCGCTTGCCGCCATTGCGTCGATCGAACCGTCCATCAGCCACGAGGAATGCAAGCGCCGCGATGTGTTGCGCGCAAGCCTGTTGACCCACCCGAACATCGTGCTGCGGCTCGATCCGCCGCTCGAGCGCCGCGATATCTTGGGTCGTCCGCGCGCCATCGCCCGGCTCGCGTTCCGGCTGGACGATCCGGCCCCTTTCATCGCGGCGCTAAGGGCACACATTCAGCGCCGACCCGCCTGAATCCCGTTTTAACGTTGCATTACGGCGGGTTTTGCCCACATCGTGTTCTGAGGATGCTGCGCCAGTACGAACTCGTTGAGCGGGTTAAGGAATACGACCCGGACGCCGACGAGGCGATGCTCAACCGCGCCTATGTCTACACCGTCCAGAAGCACGGTACCCAGACGCGGGCCAGCGGCGATCCCTATTTCAGCCACCCGGTCGAAGTCGCGGGATTGATGACGGATCTCAAGCTGGATCAGGAGACGATCGCCACCGCGTTGCTCCACGATACGGTCGAGGACACGCTCGCCACAATCGAGGATATCGAGGCCAATTTCGGCCCCGATGTCGCACGACTGGTGGATGGTGTCACCAAGCTTTCCAAGATCGAGCAGATGCCCGAGAACGAGCGGGCGGCCGAGAACCTGAGGAAATTCCTGCTCGCCATGAGCGAGGATATCCGCGTGCTGCTGGTCAAGCTGGGCGATCGGCTGCACAACATGCGCACGCTCCACTTCATCAAGAAGCCGGAGAAGCGCCAGCGCATCGCGCGCGAGACGATGGATATCTACGCCCCCCTGGCGGAGCGGGTGGGCATGTACGAATACATGCGCGAGATGCAGCTTCTGGCCTTCGAACAGCTGGAGCCGGAAGCCTACAACCTCATCACCAAACGGCTGGAGCAGCTTCGCGCGCAGGACGGCGGGCAGGTGGATGCCATCGCGCTCGCGATCAAGCAGGCGCTGGCCGAGGCGGGGCTGCAGGTGGAGGTTTCGGGGCGGGAGAAGCACCCCTTCAGCATCTGGCGCAAGATGGCCGAACGCCATGTCAGCTTCGAACAGGTGACCGACATCATGGCGTTCCGCGTCATCACCGAAAGCGAGGCCGATTGCTACGCCGCGCTGGGCGTGCTGCACACGACGTGGCAATTCCTGCCGGGCAAGTTCAAGGACTATATCTCCACACCCAAGACCAACGGCTATCGGTCCCTGCACACCAGCCTGATGTACGAAAACTCCATGCGCGTGGAAGTGCAGATCCGCACCCGCGAGATGCACCGGCTCAACGAATTCGGACTGGCCGCGCACTGGGCCTACAAGCAGGGCAACCGGCCCGATGGCCAGGTGGGCTGGCTGCGCGACCTGATCGAGATCGTGGACCACAGCCAGGATGCCGAGGAACTGCTCGAGCATACGCGCATGGCGATCTATCAGGATCGCATCTTCGCCTTCACCCCCAAGGGCGCGCTGTTCCAGCTGCCCAAAGGTGCAACGCCGGTGGACTTCGCCTTCGCGGTCCATACCGATCTCGGCGCGCTGACGGTGGGTGCGCGGATCAACGGGCGGCACGTGCCGCTGCGCACTCCGCTCGCCAATGGCGACGTGGTGGAGATCATCAAGGGCAAGGATGCCGAACCGCAACTGAGCTGGCTGGGCTTCGTGGTCACCGGCAAGGCGCGCGCCTCCATCCGCCGTGCGGTGCGCCTGCGCGAGCGGGCCGAGGTGGCGGGCATGGGCCGCAAGCTGTTCGACGACATCGCCAGCCGGGTGCCCGCCCGTATCGGCAAGAAGGCCATCGGACGTGCCATCGACCGGCTGGGCATGAGCGAGGAAGACGATCTCTATTACGCCATCGGCGCGGCCAAGATCGAGGATCGCGAGGTGATGGAGGCGCTGGTCCCCGGCTGCACCGAAGGGATCGAGGAAACGCCCGACTGGAGCAAGAAGACCCTTTCCATTCGCGGGCTTACGCCGGGCGTCGGCTATACCCTTGCCGAATGCTGCCATCCTATTCCCG
Source organism: Qipengyuania sp. (assembly GCF_042095715.1). Lineage (GTDB taxonomy): Bacteria > Pseudomonadota > Alphaproteobacteria > Sphingomonadales > Sphingomonadaceae > Qipengyuania. Next base: position 7,720 of record NZ_JBELMO010000007.1, read on the forward strand.
GAGACCGGATCGTCGGCACGCGCCGGTCGGGCGAGAAGATCGAGGTGCACACCATCGATTGCCACGCGCTGGCCAGCGGGCTCGACGCGGATTGGGTGGACCTGTCCTGGGGCAAGCGCGCAGCGGGCGCCGTGGCGCGGGTGCGCGTGACGATTTACGACCGGCCGGGCACGCTGGCCGAAATGGCGGGTATCTGCGCGCAGAACATGTGCAATGTGAAGAGCCTGGCGGAGACCCAGCTCGATCATCCCTTCACCACCTACGAAATCGATCTGGAGGTGCAGGACCTCAACCACCTCAACCGCGTGGTCAGCGCGCTGCGCGCCAGCGACGCGGTCGCGCAGGCAGAGCGCGTCTGATGGTGCGCCGCCCATGACGATCCTCGGGATAGATCACGTCCAGCTTGCCATGCCGCATGGCGGAGAAGACCGTGCGCGCCGGTTCTACACGGGCGTACTGGGAATGCAGGAGGTGGAAAAGCCGGCGCATCTCGCGGTGAACGGCGGGTGCTGGTTCGAAGGGGGGTCGGCGCATGTCCATCTGGGCGTGGAAGACGGCCACCGCCCCTCGCGCAAGGCGCATCCCGCGCTTTTGGTATCTGACTTGGGCAAGGTGCGGCACCGCCTGGAAATGGCGGGTGTTCCCTTCACCCTGGGCAAGCCGCTGGATGGCTACATCCGCGGAGACACCACGGACCCGTTCGGGAATCGTATCGAACTGATGGAACGGGTCTGAGGTTCGATCCCGGCTGAGCCGGGTCTGTCTCCAGTCAGCCGATTATAAGGTAGCGTCCTGCTTCAGCCGCCTGGCCTGGAAGGCGAACCTTGCCGCTTTGCCGACATCGTTCTGGAAGGAGGAATTCACGATTCCGCCAACGACCGATCCGATGAGCGGTACGATCATCCCTGCCCGGCTACGGAAGCTCGCGAAGGCGATGGCGCGCGAGATACGTTCCACGGCCTGATCGATGACCGGGGTAATGTGTTCGTGATCGGCCCCGGCCAACTGGCCGTTCTCGCCGATGGCCGCTTCCAGGTCTGCGATGCGCTGTGTCCGTATGTCGGGATCGTCCAGCGCCGCCAGCTCCAGTATCTGAAGCCGGAACAGCTTTTCCGCAGGCCCTTCTCCGGTATATCCATAGGCGCGGCCCGTGTCGCGGATAGTCCGCAAGGCGATGGCGATCGTGGCGGGAATGTCCGCCCCCATCGATAACGCTCCGCCGAGGCCTGCGGCCGCACCCGTTGTGGCGCTGACGGTGCGCGCGGTCCGCGAAACCGTCCTGGCGGCACGATGCGCTGCATCAATATTCGCCGGATCATGATCGAAGCGAACGAGTTGCGGCGCCCCCACCGCGCTGTCGAGCCCCTTCAGCACCGCTTCCACGATCTTGTTGGGCACGACGCTGGCCAAGGCCTTTCCGAAAGGATGGGTAAGCCGTTCGATGCCTCTGCCAAGGCGGGAAGGCGTACTGTCGCGGAAGTTCCGCTGTTCGGTTCTGATATCCATGCGGTTCGAATGGATGGGAGGGGCGGGCGTTCCAGCTTCACCCACCGTTTGCGCTTTATCATGCATCCGCGGATATATCCGGTCGCGCCGGGTGCCGGTCGGCGGAATACGAGGCTCCCGGTCGGCACGAAACTATCGGCCTCGTGCGCTCCGGGACCTGTCGCTGAGAACAGAACGGGAAAATTCGCTTTCCTACATGCGACAAGTCTGTCTTACCCTGTTCGATGCGCAAGACTCCCGCCCATCGGATCCGCCGCCGCCCACCCTTCTTTCGGCCGGTGCCACTTCGCCAGCGCACCGACGGCTGGAGCGAGGAGCGGCAATGCGCCTTTCTCACCGCGCTTTACGTCACCGGTTCGGTCACGACCGCCGCGCGCAGCGTGGGGATGGCCCCTGCGAGCGCGTATCGCTTGCGCAGCTGCGACGGGGCCGGCAGCTTCGCGGCCGCCTGGGACCACGTTCTGTCCCCGCCCCGATCGGGGCGCTGGAAGCAGCCGCGGGAAGATTTTCGGAAAGTGACGGATCTGGAGCTTCGGCGCAGGCTTGAATCCGGTTTTGTCCAGCCGGTGATTTATCGCGGGGAGATGCGCGCAATCCGCAAAAAGCCTGACGATTCCGCGCTCTTCCGCCTCCTTCGGCGGGCGGGCGACTTGGTTGATCCCTACTGGCAGATCGGCAAGACATGAACCGGGCGCAGTTTCGTAAAACCCCCCGGTGTGCGGTCCACGCCTATCCATTCGGGCGGTGGTCACCGGTTCGCCGATCGGGCAACCTTAAGCCTGCACCGCGTGCGCCTCTGGCCAATGGCAGCGGTATTTCCAGGTGTCGGGAGCGCGGGTCCAGTCGCTGGGAACGCGCTCCGATTCTTCGGCGCCCATCCGTTCATAGAAGCGGCGGGCGGGGCGGTTATCCTCGAACACCCACAGATAGAAACCGGTGCGGGGGTTGCGGGCTGCGAAGCGCCGCGCGGTTTCGCGCAGCAGCGCCTGCCCATACCCTGCGCCGCGCACGCGCGCATCGGTATGCAGATTGTCGAGGAAGCCGCCCCAGCGCGCATCGTGGGCGTGGTACAGGCTGGAAAATCCCGCCAGCGATCCGTCTTCGCCCAAGGCGACCACGGTTTCGAAATTTGGCGCGGGATCGGCCAGGCGCTCGCGCCACGCGGTAAGCCGTTCCTCCTCCACCTCGTGCGCCAGATAATCGGCATCGAGAATACCGGCATAGGCCGAGCGCCAGTTCGCGGCGTGAAGCGCTGCGATGGCGCGGGCGTCTTCGGGTGTCGCGTCGCGCAGGATCATTGGCGCGGTTTCCGGATCAGCTCGGCGTGATGGCCGGGGAGGGTCACAAGCAGGCGGTCGCCCTCCATCTGCATGTCCGGATTGCCATACATGAAGCGTTGGGCGAGGGCGTCTCGCGGGGTGGTGGGACACCATTGCATTGTGCAGGTCAGCATTCGCTCTTTGGAGCCCGAGGGTTTGTCGTCACTGAAGCCGCAAGAATTGCAACCGTTGAAAAATCCCTCAATGCGTCCCCAGCGAATGCTCAGAGAGTAGCGAGCCTGGCTGACGTCGGTGCCGTCGATGCTTGTGAAGGCCCAAGCGCCGTCCTCTGCCGGAGCGGCGATCGCGTGCCACAGCGTTTCCCCCGGCTGCATCGCCATCGTCACCGCGAAACTCGCCAAGGCAAGCGCAAGCCCCGCCATGGTGACGATGGCAAGCCCCTTGTGGTGCTGGCCTTTTGGCCGCCTATTGCGCTGCACGCCGCACCGGCACCGGGATGTTGCAGATATCCGCGCCCCCGGCGGGTACGATGAAGAAGGGATCGCGGCGGTTGGCGCGCGCATCGGCATAATGGGCGAAGCTGTCGCTTTCGGTGGAAAGATATTCAAGGTGCGGGCGTTCGGCCTCGGGAAGTTCGCTTGCGAGCCGAATGGAGACGATGGGCACGCGCTCTTCCGCGGTCTCGTAAAAGCCCAGCGGCCCGGTGCCGCGCGGCAGGCTGGAAAGGTTTTCCATCCCTTCCACTACGCGGCCCACCAGCGCGATATTGCGGTCGAGATGGCGCGGCGCATGGCCGATCACGGTGTAAAGCTCCGCGCCGGTGCCCGTGTCGGGCGAGTCATTCCGGCCGACGCCGACCATGCCATAGCAGTGGACGGGCCAGACACTTCCCGATCCAACTCCTCCCGCAGCGATGGGCCAGCCGCGATAAAAGCTCGCTATCATGGCGTAAGAATCCCGAGGTGGGCCATCCGGAATCACCATGACATTTGGTCCAGCAGCGGAGCGTTGCCGCGCATTTTCGACAGCTCGCTTTTTCGCTTGATATTGGCCCGAAGCAGTAACGACAGCCTCGCCGCCTTCGCTTCGCCAAGGCAGCACATAATCGCCCTCACTCATCGTCACCAAATTTTTTGGCAATGGCTTGGCCTTCGCCGCATCCTCGCCATCGGGATCGCCCCACTGGACGACGTAATTGTCCTGCACCCGCACGATCGCGAGCCCGTCCCACCAATGCGCGGCGCCGAGCTTGCGGATGTTGCCGACCCAGCCTTGCGAGAAGGGCGGCGGCATAAGCTGGATGATCGCTTGGCGCGGTGTGCCGTCGCGATCTGGGGAAAGCGTCATGACCAGCAGGTCTTCCGTGGGAATAGCGATCCACTGATCCGCCGGAGCGCCAGCCACGATCTCGCCAGGCGAGGGCGCAGCTTCCGGCGCCTCCTGCGCCATGGCGGGAAGCGGGAGGGCAAGGGCGAGCGCGAGGGTGGCGAGGTGTCTCATGGCGTTCCTTTTGCCGCGAACCGAGGGCTGGCGAAAGCCCCCGCTTGCGCCGCCGCGCGACTGCCGCTAGGTGCGCGCGCTCCTGTCGGCTTGCATGGCGCCCCGCGCACCACGGCAACCCGGGCGGCCCCCTTGTCCTCGCGTAGGACAAACAGGAATGCGGAGCGGTGGCCGAGTGGTCGAAGGCGCACGCCTGGAAAGTGTGTATACGGTAACCCCGTATCGTGGGTTCGAATCCCACCCGCTCCGCCATTGGCCTTTTTATGTTGATCTAGCTCACGAAAACCACCGCGAGGTCCCGACAGGAACGATGGTTAATCGTGAGGGTTGATCAACCGAAACGAGGACTTCTTCCATCATGACGGCAAGGATCAATCACTTGGCCACTGCCGTGCCCGATTGCGATTTCGAACAGGATTATCGTGCCTGGGCACTTCGCCAACTAGAGGGGCGGCGGGAGGCAAGGCTGTACGCCCGTATGGCTGATCGTTCCGGTATCGATCATAGATGGTCGGTGCTTTCCGAAGAAGATGCCAAGCTCGACGAAGGCCATGGCTTCTATTCGGCTGATGCCCCTTCCACTGCGCAGAGGATGATTATCTATGCCGAGGAAGCGCCCAAGCTGTCGCTCTCGGCCATCGGTAAGCTGGGTCCACTTGGCGAGATAACCCATCTCGTCGTCGCCAGTTGCACCGGGTTCGTCGCACCCGGAATCGATCAGATCATCGCGCGGCGCTTGGGCCTGTCGGATGACGTAGAGCGGTTCTTGATCGGCTTCATGGGATGCTATGCGGCGGTCACGGCGCTGCGTACGGCGCGCCATATTGTCCGTTCCGAGCCTGAAGCACGCGTTCTTGTCGTGACGGTCGAGCTTTCGACTTTGCACCATCAACAAACAGTCGACATCGAGCCCTTGCTGGCTGGCGCGCAATTCGGGGATGGCGCTGCCGCGGCGATCGTCAGCGGGAGTGGCGAGGGGCTCTCGATAGGGACGGGAATAACCGCCGCGCTTGAAGAGAGCGACGAGCTTATAACGTGGCAAATCGGAGATACCGGCTTCGAAATGCGCCTCTCGGGCGAGGTGCCGGGTCGGATAAGCAGCGCGTTGAAGCGTGACGAGGTCAGGAAGCGCGTTCTCGGTGGAGGTAATAGGCCCACCAGTTTCGCCGTGCATGCGGGTGGCCGATCTATCCTCGACGCGGTCACGGAAGGCCTCGAACTGGATCAACATGCGCTCGATCATTCGCGCGGGGTCTTGCGCGATTTCGGCAACATGTCGTCCTCTACGCTCATGTTCGTGCTTGAGAGGTTTTTGAGAGAACGACCGGAAAACGGCGTCGCGCTCGCCTTCGGGCCGGGGCTTGCCATGGAAGGCTTCCGCTTCGCGTGGTGCGATGCTCGCTAGCAGGGCGCAGACCGAAGAAATCATGGACGACCCCGCGCTGGAAGCGGAAGTCTATGCCGCGGTTCTGAGTGATTTGGCGAAGGTCAACACCGTCACGATGGCGCGGCGGCCGACGCTCGGTTTTCTCGACCGCGCGATTGGCAAGCGGCGTGAGTTCTCTCTCCTCGATGTCGGTTTCGGCGATGGCGACATGCTGCGCGCAATAGCGGATTGGGCGCGAAGGCGCGGACTTAGCGCGCGTCTTGTCGGGATCGATCTCAATCCGCGCAGCGAGAAAGTGGCTCGCGGTAAAACTGACGCTCGCGAGCCGATCGAGTATCGAACCGGGGATTATGCCGATTTGGCAGGGTCGCGGTTCGACTGCATCGTGTCCAGCCTCGTCGCGCATCACATGACGCGTCCTCAACTAGTCGCGTTCTTGCGGTTCATGGAGTCCGAGGCTGTAGCGGGCTGGTACATCAATGATCTGCACCGACACGGCATCGCCTACATAGGCTACCCCCTACTCGCACGCATTGCGGGTTGGCATCCCATCGTGCGGCAGGATGGGCACCTTTCTATTGCGCGATCCTACCGGCCTGAAGAGTGGGCACCTATCCTCGCGGATGCTGGCATCGACGCGGCAAGGGTCGAACGCCGCTTTCCTTTCCGCCTGTGCGTCGAGCGGTTGAAATGACCCGCCCGATCGTACTGGGCGCGGGGCCGGCCGGAAGCGTGGCCGCTCTGCTCCTCGCGAAGGGGGGAGCGAAGCCGATTTTGATCGATCGCGATGCCGAGGTGGGCGATCCGATCTGCGGCGGATTTCTCAGTTGGCGAACGGTGGGTGCGCTGCGTGAATTGGGCTGCGATCCGGCCGCACTCGGAGCGAGGTCCGTTACGAGGCTTCGCCTCTATCAAGGTGAGCGCAAAGCGGAAGCGCCGTTGCCGGGCCTCTCGTGTGGAATTTCCCGCCATGCCCTCGACAGCGCTCTTCGGCAGCTTGCAATAGATGGCGGAGCGCAACTCGAGATCGATCGCGCGCGAAGGGTCGGGCAGGGCGTTATCGAGGGCGACGATCGCTGCTGGAAAAGTCCTGCGATCTTTCTTGCCAGTGGCAAGCACGATGTGCGCGGCGAAGCGCGTCCGCGAAGTGCCTCTGATCCGGCACTTGGCTTGCGGTTGCGACTGCCAGGTTCGCCGGAACTCCAGAACCTCATTGGAGACACGATAGAACTGCACCTTTTTCCAGGTGGCTATGCCGGGATCGTGCTGCAGGAAGGCGGCAGCGCCAACATCTGTCTGGCCCTGCGCAAATCTGCGCTGGCCGAGGCGGGAGGCGATCCTTGGGCAGTCTTCAAGGCACTGGCGCATGACAATCCACATTTCGCCAGACGCATGGCATGCGCCGAGGGGCAGCTGCCCATCGATACCATTGGCGCTGTACCGTATGGGTGGATCGCCCAGGAAACCGAAGATGGCGTCTATCGGCTTGGTGATCAGGCCGCAGTTATCCCATCCTTGGCGGGCGAGGGTATGGCAATCGCGCTTGCCAGCGGCAGGGCCGCTGCGCAGAGTTATCTGCAAGGTCAGGGAGCATCGCAATATCAACGCCGCTTTGCTTCGAGAGCGGCGCGCCCTGTGCGTCTGGCGAAAGCGCTTTGGAATGTGGCAGAAACATCGCGCGGTGCGACTGTTATGATCGCGGCTTCACGCTTTCCCGGCTTGGCCAATCTTGCAATGCGGCTCAGTCGGTTATGACACTTCGAGAGCGACCGCGCGACTGAAGACGGGCTCTTTCAATCTCATCGATTCGTGAAATGGATGGAGTGGCGGTAATCTGACGCGCGAAAAGTATTCGGCGGCGGCGGCCGAAGGCAATGAATGGCACGGACTGTTTTGATCCGCGCGCTCGCGATTACAGTGACCAGAAAATAAGGCGGGATTTGACCTTTCGCCCACCGATCCGGTTGTCTACCCCGGGGGTCATGATTTCCCTCAATCGAGTGTTTGGCCTGCTTTGCGCGTTGTGTCTCGCCAGTTGCTCGAGTGAAAGCGGCGAACGCACTGAGGAAGCCGTGCCCGTCGTTGCCGAGAAGGTGCGCTATATTCCCGAGCAAACCAAGGTCGAGGCGATCGGAACGGCGCGTGCCGTAACCTCGGCGGAAATCTATCCGGAAAGAGCGGGCAGGGTAACGCGTGTGATGTTTTCCGCCGGTGACTATGTCCGCAAAGGCCAGCCACTGCTCGAACTCGATGCCAGGCAAGAAAGACTGGCGGTCGATGCGGCGCGGGTTCAAGTCCTCGAAGCCGAACAATTGCTCGGTCGGTATCGCCGGATCGAAGACACAGGGGCCATTTCGGAGAGCCAGATCGAAGCGGGCGAAACCGCGCTGGCGTCGGCGAAGGTGGCGCTGCGCCAGGCACAAGCTGAACTCGCCGACACGGTCATCCGTGCACCTTTCTCGGGCCACATTGGCTTGACCGACATCGATCCGGGCGACCGCGTCAGCGATCAGACTGCGATAGCGCAGATCGACCAGCGCGGACGGCTCTACATAGATTTTCCTGCACCCGAGGAGGTGTTCGCCTCCTTGGGGAAAGGCGAAGTGGTGAGGGCCGTGGCCTTCTCCAATCCTGACGACCCGATCGATGCGAGCATTGTCTCAACCGATTCAACGGTGTCCGGGGACAGCCGGAATTTCATCGCCCGCGCCGCGATCCCGAATTCTAGAGATCGCTTTCGACCGGGCATGAGCTTTCGCGTAACTTTCACCCGCAACGACACGAGCAGGGCGGCAGTCGCGGAAGAGGCGATCGTCTGGGGCAGCGAAGGATCGAGCCTGTTCGTAGTGCGTGATGCGAAGGCGGCGCGCGTTCCTGTCACCATCACCTCGCGCCGCGATGGCCTGGCGCTGGTCGATGGTGCCCTTTCCCGGGCCGATCGCGTCATCGTTGAGGGTGTTCAAAAGATCAGAGATGGCCAGGCCATCCGCCTGGTTCGTCCCGCTCAGCCGCGTGAGGCCGATGTGGAAATGCGCGCGGGCTCCGGAACACGCGGCGACGATGGCGGATAAGTCGGACCTACCCATGCTCGCGGTCAAGCGACCGCTGCTGGTGGGCGTTCTCAATCTCATGATCGTGATCGCTGGCCTCGCGGCATTTGCTGGCATCGAGGTCCGAGAACTTCCCAACGTTGACCGCCCGATCGTCTCCATCTCGGCTTCATTGCCGGGCGCCGCACCCGAAACGATGGACAGCGAGGTTACAAGCGTACTCGAGGATGCCGTCGCGCGGGTTACCGGCGTTCGTCAGATCAATTCCTCGAGCGAGGAAAACAACAGCAGAATCCGGGCTGAATTCGATCCGGGGGTAGATCTCGACACGGCAGCCTCCGATGTCCGTGAAGCAGTCAGCCGTGTCACGCGCGATCTCCCCGACCGCGTGGAACAGGTCAACATCGTGAAGGCCGACGCCGATGCGCAGCCGATCATGATCCTGGCCGTGTCCAGCGATCGCTTTGGCGAGGCCGACCTGACCCGCGTGGTCGATAACGATGTGATCCCGGAACTTCTCACGGCCCAAGGTGTCGCGAGCATCGCTCAATTCGGCACGCGTCCCCTGCAAATGCGCGTATCCGTCGATCCGGCGCGGCTCAATCGTTTCGGCCTGACCATGAGCGACGTTGCCGCAGCGCTGGGGCGAGCGCCCTACGACGTGCCGATAGGATCGTTCCGATCACAGGCCCAGGAGCTCGTGGTTCGTGCCAATGCCAGCGCGACTGATCCCGCCTTGATCAAGCAGGTCGCGATCGACGGGACGACCCGGGTTGGCGATGTCGCGGAAGTCACTCTCGCTCCGGCCGATGCGACCAATTTCGTGCGTCTCGACGGTCGACCGATCGTGGGTCTGGGTGTCGTAAGGCAGGCGAGTTCCAATACGATCGAGATTTCGCAATCCATTCGTAATTCGGTCGAGAGGATCAACGAACGCTATGAAAATATCGATATCAGCATCGTGTCCGATGACGCCGATTTCATCGAGGTTTCCGTCCGTGAAGTGATGATCACCTTGGCTTTCACGATCCTAGTGGTGGTCGGGACGATGTTGGTATTCTTCCGGGCCTGGCGACCCACCGTGATTCCGAGCGCCACAATACCGGTTGCACTGGTCGGCGTCCTGGCAGGGATCTGGTTGATAGGATTTTCCATCAACATCCTGACCCTGCTGGCGTTGGTCCTGGCGACCGGGCTGATCGTCGACGATGCCATCGTGGTGCTCGAGAATACGCAGCGGCTGCAGAACAAGGGCCTCGGCCGCCGCGCAGCCGCAGTCGTGGGAACGAGGCAGGTATTTTTTGCGGTCATCGCGACGACGGCGGTGCTGGTTTCCGTTTTTCTTCCGATCAGCTTTCTTCCATCACAGGCAGGAAGGCTGTTCCGTGAATTCGGGTTCGTGCTTTCGTCGGCGGTTCTGATTTCATCTTTTGTCGCGTTGTCGCTCGTTCCTGCGCTTGCCGCGAGGTTCGACCTGACAAGTGGAAATGGCTCCGATCGCTTGTCGCGCTGGGGAGGGCAGCTGCAGGAGCGATATACTGGAGCGCTTGGCTGGTGTCTCGATCACGGCAAGATGGTGCTGGGCCTCGCAGTGCTCGTTGCAGCGCTGACGGGTCTTCTGTTCACACAGCTCGATAGAGAGCTCGTTCCCGACGAGGATCGCGGGGTGATCGAGGTTGATGCGAGCGGTCCCGATGGCGTCGGCCTCAATTTCATGGATCGTGAGCTCGACGAAATAGAATTGGTCCTTCAGCCCTATATCGACAGCGGTGTAATCCAGAGCACCTTTTCGATAGTCGGTCGTTACGATCCCAATCGTGTACGGGTGACGGCTCAGCTTGCGGACTGGGACAATCGCGCGAAGAGTCAGACGGAGATCGTCGAGGAATTAAACGAACCTCTCGGCAACATTCCTGGATCACGTACCAACGCACGGGGGCGCGGCACGCTGAGCTTCGGCGGCGGCGGGGGTGGCAATATCGAGGTCGCGCTGACGGGTGGCGAATACGAAAATATCTATCGGTCCGCATTGGCCTTGAGTGAGATTATCGACACCGGTTCCGACATTTTATCGAATCCCGACATCTCGTATCAGCCAACACAACCGCAGTTGTCGGTGCAGATCGATCGTCAGCGCGCATCCGATCTCGGCGTAGAGCTGGACGATGTAGCGCAGACCTTGCGCGCAATGGCTGGCGGAGATGATCTGGTCGACCTCAATGTGGGAGACCAGGCAGTGCCGATCTTCCTGACATCGACGGCCCTGGCGGTGACAAATCCCTCCGACCTCCGCAATCTCTACGTTAGGACGCAAGGTGGCGGGCTGGTTCCACTGTCCAGCATCACCGAAATAGTCGAGCAGGGTGTCGCCGCTGAACTCGACCGGACCGAACAACGCCGCGCGATCGAGGTTTCAGCGAATATTGCTGAAGGGGTGCCGCTTCAGGACGCAGTTGACGAGATCGAGCGCCTTTCCGAACAAGTCGTCGCTGACGACATCGACATGCTTCTTCAGGGTGAGGCCGAGAGCTTCGAGGAAACATCGAACGACGTGTTGATGACTTACCTCTTCGCGCTCGTCATCGTGTTTCTGGTGCTGGTTGCGCAGTTCGAAAGTCTGACCAGCGCCTTGGTGGTGCTGTTCACCGTTCCATTCGCGCTTGCCGCAGCCATTATCGCGCTATTCCTGTCGGGCGTTTCGCTCAACATCTACTCTCAGATCGGGCTGGTCATGCTGATCGGCCTTATGGCTAAGAACGGCATCCTTATCGTCGAATTTGCCGATCAGCTTCGCCATCAAGGCCGCAGCGTGCGCGAAGCAGCCGAAGAAGCGGCAGCCATTCGGCTGCGTCCGATCGGGATGACCCTGATCTCGACCGTGATCGGCGCCGTACCATTGATCCTGGCATCCGGGGCGGGGGCCGAAGCGCGCCAATCCATCGGCTGGGTAATTTTCGGCGGACTCGGTATTGCAGGCTTCTTCACCCTCTTCCTGACCCCGGTGATTTATCTCGGGATCGCACGCTTCGGGAAACCGCGCAGTGTCGATCTTGTGAAGCTGCGGGAGGAGATTGCCGACGTCGACGAAGACATGACGATGGCGCCAGCGTAATGATCAGGCGATCGGCCCTTTCGCTATGTTCGCTGCTGCTAGCAAGCTGCACTGCGAGCGGGGTCGACAAATTCGAAGTTCCGTTGGCAGCACCACCCGAGTTCGCTTCGGACTTGCCTCCATCTGGGTCTGACCCGGTTTGGTGGAATGCCTTTTCAGATCCGGTCCTCAATGATCTCATAGCAAGAGGGCTCGCTGCCAACCTCGATCTCGTTGCCGCAACGGAACGCTTGCGGGCCGCCGAGGCCTTGCTTGTTGCGGAGCGCGCCGGGCGCCTTCCTACGCTCGATGCGACGGCAGACTTAGGGGTCGAAGTGGGCGACGACGGTTCGCGTGTAAGCGGAGGCGGAGGCCTCATTGGCCTCTTCGACACCGATTTTTCTGGCAGGATCGGCGCTCAGATTCGCCTGGCATCCGCTCAATATGCGGAGGCTGATTACCTGCGTTCCGATCAGCGCCGCCTGATCGCTGCTGCCATCGCGTCGCAATATGTCGAGTATCGCAGGACCGGCGCGCAACTCGAATTGCTTGCGGAATCGACCGATCTTCAGCGCCAGACTTTGCGGATCGTCACCCTGCGTTTCGAGGCCGGGCTTTCTGCCAACCTCGATGTCCGCCGGGCTGCTACCGATCTCGCGCAAACGCAAGCCCGGCTGGGACTTATCGAAATAGCACGAGCCCGGGCCGAGCATGCGCTGGCCGTGCTTTTAGCCGAAGCACCCGGCACTCTCGCCCTCCCCGCACCGGATGGCGACGCGTCGATTCCAGCCTTCGGCGTCGGGCCAGCGATCGGCGGGCCGGCGAACCTCCTGCGGCGTCGCGGGGATATCCTTGCTGCGGAAGCCCGGCTTTCCGCCGCAGCGGCACGAGTAGGGATCGAACAATCGGACTTGCGGCCTTCGCTTGTGGTGCCGGGTTCGATCCTGATTGGTGACGGATCGCTCGGTAATCTGTTCACCGATGTCCTTGCGACAATAGGCGCCGCTCTGGATCTTCCGCTGTTCGATGGCGGCAGGCGCCGTGCCGAAGTGGACGCGGCGCGCGCCCAACTGGAAGCCAGTCTGGCCGAATACCGGCAGACTTTCCTGCGCGCGCTTGGCGAAGCCGAAAACGCGCTGGTTGCGATCGGAGCCTATCGCGAGCGGGCCGACGCGCTATCCGCGGCCATCGAAGAAAGCGAGACGGCGCTGGCCCAGTCGAATGCGCTCTACCGGGAAGGACTGGCGTCCCTGTTCGATGTCCTCGATGCGCAACGCCAATTGATCGCCAGTCGCCAATCGCTGCTCGATACCAGGGCGGACCAGGCTCTCGCCTTCATCGCGCTGCATTCAGCTGCAGCCACCGCAAACGGGGCGGGGGCCGTCGACGCGCATGGCGCATCATCGCTCACAGCCGAAGGCGCTGCAGAGTAAACGATCCGCCCGCAAATCGTGCATTCTCGCCTATTTGACAGCCAACTCCATCAGATCCGATCCATGGTCGCTCAGGGGCAGGAATATGCGCTCCCCGTTCCGTCGATCCGCGCCGACCGCAGCGTCATCGCGAAGCCTTCAGGCGCCGTAATGCGAAGCGGCGTGCTGACGTTCTCCAGATCGGCCCCCGCATCGGCGAAGCATTTGATGGGAATTTCCCCAACGAACGGGTCCCCCACGGTTTCTTTGGCCAGAAAGGCAGTGATATCAAGAGCGGCGCCGCCAAACGCCAAAGTGACCGGACCGGTTGCGGGCGTGTCGATCCGCATATCCAGGAAAAGGGCAAATCCTTCGTCCAACTGCCGATGAAGGTTCACGGCGGGACCATCGATGGCGATCCCTCCAGGCGCTGCCCATTCGAATTGGCGGGCGTCCTCTTGTGCGCCAAGATCGATTGCGCGAGCGGTCACTGCCGTATCCAGGCCCAGGCGCCAGGGCTCAACGACCTGACCCTTGATAAAATACCGCTCATCGGCGCGCGCCGCGGCCAGATCCATGCCAGGGTCCTCGTTCACGGACCCAAGACTGGCGGGATTGCCATAGCTGAGGCCATAGCCCCGCTTGAACAGGGGGTCTTCCATGGGGGAACGCGCATCACGCGGCCAGTCGAAAGAAAGCCTGCCAGTGAAGTCGCGTTCCGGGGTACCGGTCGCGTTGGCAACCAGAACGTCCGCCACGCCTTGGCCCTGTGATCCCGGCAACCACGCCGCAACGAAGGCGTCGGAGGCGTTTATGAGCTTACCCGCAAACAATGGCCGACCTGAAAGGAAGACGGAAACCGTCTTCAACCCTCGCGCCTTCAAGGACTCCAGAAGGCGGTCTTCGCCTCCATTTGCCCTGAAAGCGAGATCGGGAATATCGCCCTGAAACTCCGCGTATGGATGCTCTCCGTAAATGACGATGGCCACGTCGGCCGGGCTGCTGGCGGTTCCCTTCGGATCGATCACCGCAGTTCCACCGGCGGCCTTCACTGCGTCAGCGATCGCGCGTCCGATGGTCGCCCCTTTGGGAAAATCCTTTGCGGTAGTGTCGGTCCCCTGCCAGGTGACCGTCCAGCCACCCGCCTGCATCGCCATGTCATCCGCGCCTGGACCGGTTATGAGCACCCGGGCACCCGGTTTTATCGGCAGGACGCTACCCTCGTTCTTCAGCAGTACGAGCGATTTGGCCACCGCCTCACGCGCGAGCGCGAGATGGGCTGGTGCGCCCAGCTGCGCAGGGTCGCCACGCTCTACCAAGGTATCGCCCATGAGGCCCAGTTTGTATTTCGCTCTCAAGATACGCCGAACCGCATCGTCCAGACGGCTTTCGGCGATCTTCCCGCTCCGGACGTCTTGCACGAGACTGTCGAACAGGCCCTTCCAGCTGTCGGGAGCCATGTACAAATCGAGCCCCGCAGCGAGTGATTTGGCGCAATCCGTCACCGTGCATCCGGGAAGCTGGCCATGCGCGTTCCAGTCACCGACCTCGAGGCCGGCAAAACCCATGCGGCCCTTCAGGACATCGGTAAGCAGAGTTGAATTGCCGTGGTGCTTTGTCCCGTTCCAGCCCGAAAAGCTTACCATTACGGTGAGGGCACCGGCATCGATCGCGGCGGGATATCCCAAGGCATGCTTGGCAATCAGTTCGCGCTCCGGCATCTGCGCGTCACCTTGATCCTTGCCGCCCTGCGTACCCCCATCGGCGAGGAAATGCTTCACGCTGGCGCCGACCTTATTCGCCGCGAGCGGCGAGCCTTCCACAAGGTCACCCTGCAGGCCATGTACCATCGCGCTGGAATACGCGGCCACGAGCTGGGGATCGGAGGAATAGCCTTCGTAAGTGCGTCCCCAGCGCAGATCCTGCGGAACGGCCACGGTGGGCGCAAACGTCCATTCGATTCCGGTGCCGGCAACTTCCGCCGCAGTCGCGGCACCAATTCGCCGGATCAGATCCGGATCGTGCGCAGCGCCCAGCCCGATGTTATGCGGAAAGATGGTCGCGCCCGGAACATTGGAATGGCCGTGCACGGCATCGACGCCGAACAGGATCGGAATTCCGGCGCCCGCCTTGAGCGAAAGCTGGCGATATTCGTCCACCAGCCGCTTCCAGGTCGCGCCATCGGCGCGCTCGTCGCCGTAGGGGCCGCTGTTGCCGCCGGCGAGGATCGATCCGAGCGGATATTCGATGAGGTCGGCGGGCTTTACGGAGCTGATGTCGCCCTGGATCACCTGGCCGACCTTCTGGGCCAGGGTCATGCGCGCCAGCAGTTGCGTGATCGCAGCTTCCGTCGCCGGATCGGTGATCGCAGCAGGGCTTTTCGCCGCCGGCCATAATTCAGGGTTTGCGCGTGCGGCTGCCGGTACGGCGCTGGTCGTGCTAGCTGGCGGCGCGATATCCTGACTGGCACATCCGGCGAGCAACGCCCCCGCCGCCACTACGGTTGCAAATCCCCTCATAAGTCCTGTCCCGTCTAAATGTGAACGTTATCATTTAGGCCTGCCATGGTTTTCGCGCGGACACAAGCTTAACGGCGCGGGACCACCAGCGGGGCGATGGCGGCCAGAACCGCGAGCACCGCAAACAGGGCGGTGAAACCCAGTTCCGGCAGCAGCCCAATCGCGAGCCAGGGCATGATGAGCGAGGGAACGGTGTTGGTGAGGTTGAATATGCCAAGATCGCGGCCGCGCCGATCCGGTTTGGGCAGCACGCGCAGGACCTGCGCACTGTGTAGCGACAGGAAGGCCAGCGTCACGAGGGAGAAAAGCGCATAGCCGACCAGGGCGACGGTCAGGCTGGTGGCAAGAGCCATTATGGCAAGGCCCAGGGCGGAAGCCGCCGCGAAAACCCGCAGGGGCAGAAACGGCTCACCCCGGATATCCGACCAGCGCCCCGCGGCGATGCTGACAGGGATACCGGCAAGCATCATCGCCATCACGATACGCGCCGCGGTCGCATCATCGAAGCTCTGGTCAATGGAGCGCAGCCAGAGATAGAGGAACGCGAACAGAGTGGCTTCGGAAATCTGCACCAGAAGACGGGCCAGCCACATCTGCGCCGGGCGAAAATCCCGGCGGACGGAAGCGCTGCGAGCCGGCGGTTCCAGAGCGCTCTGATCGATGGGGCGGGGGCGGCTCAGCAGGATGAGCGGAGCGATCATGGCGATCACGAGGCAATCGATGATCCACAGGCGCGCCTGGAAATCGGCAAAGCCGCGCATGGTGACGACGACACCCGCAAGGGCACCCGCGGCTGGCGCAAAGGCAAGCAGACCGCCAAGCGTGCCCTTCTGCTTGTTGGGAACCACGTCCGCGGCCAGTGCGGCGATCGGCCCCAGGACGAAATTGAGGCTAATCTGCCAGGCCGCGATCGTCAGGAGCAGGGTGGGCAGATCACTGATCCCGCCAAACAGGGGTGTCAGAACAGCGTAAGCGCAAAGGCCGAGCACGGCAGGCGCGTTTCGAGATCCCACGATATCGCTGATCCAGCCCGCCAGGATATTGGAAAGGCTGGCGGCAATCGCCCCGACAAAGGCCAGATATCCCATCCAATGGATGGTTTCGGGTCCGGCAATCTGCGCGACGCGGGCCGGGAGGAGCACCGTGAGAAAAGGAACATAGGCGGTTGCCCCGCCTGCCCAGGCGAGGGCATAAAGCGCCAGAAAACGAGGTGATTGTCTGTCCATCCCCCCCCCGCCGACCTACCGGCCCGGAGCATCGGTCGATTCGCGAACCACGAGGCTGGCGGGGATGACCGTGCCCTGATCGCTCTCCGCAAGGTCGGGGTTGCGCTGGACCTTAATAAGCAATTCCGCCGCTCGGGCGGTAAGCGCGGCGATGGGCTGATCGACTGCAGTGAGCGGCGGCGATGCAAATTTGACGATCGGTGTGTTGTCGAAACTGATCACGGATAGATCGCGCGGTATACCCAGGCCCAACTCGCGAGCAACCTCGAGCGTCGCAAGGCTCATCTGGTCGCTGCTGGCGATGATCGCAGTCGGTCGATCCTCCCGCGCGAGCAGCTGGCGCGCCGCCGCCACTCCGGATTCGAAACCGAAATCGCCCCGCGCGAGGAGGCCTGCGGTTTCGAACCCGGCTTCGGCCATGGCATCCTGCCATCCCGCGATGCGCCAATTGCTGAGCGCATAATCCTGCGGTCCGGCGATAAATCCGATCGATCGGTGTCCGGCGCCGATGAGATGGCCGGTGGCGGCCGCCGCCGCGCCTTCGTCATTCATTTCCAGCTTGAACCCCCCGCCTTCGCCGCGTGAACCGATCCGGGCGAAGGGTATATTCTGCTTCCTCAGAACCGAAAGGATGGCGTCATTGTCCGAATGGGGCGGCGTGAGGATGATGCCGTCTGGCTGGAGGGCGGCAATCGCTGCGGTCAGTTCGCGTTCGACATGTCTGGAATGGGTATCGACCAGCTCGATCAGCATGCGATACCCATGTTCGGCGCATTTGAGCATTCCGCCCAGTAGCATCTGATCGACCCAATCGGTCCCTTGCCGTTCGGTCCAGTCGGAAATCGTCCGGTCGCGATCATTTAGGGCAAGGAGCAGATAGGATCGGGATCCGCTCATCCGCTGGGCTGCGATCGAAGGGACATAGCCAAGCTTTTCGATCGAGGCCTTTACCCGATCGCGCATGGCGGGACGCACGTTGGCGTCGTCGTGAAGAACACGACTGACCGTCTGCAAAGAGACGGCAGCGTCTTCCGCCACGTGCCGCATGGTCACTGCCTGTCGCCGCCGCGCCATAGTCTTTGCTTACGCCCCCGAATGTGCCCGAGGCGATGTCGCGCAGCGTGGCCCTGCGCGCAAGCCCACCGTCGCAAGAATCATATGACGGTTGCTGCCGGTTGCACCGGGGATTTCTCAGCGGCTGCGCAGTATTGAGCAATGAAGCCTTCGTGAGGGGGAAGTTGCTCGACAGTTTTGCGGACATTGTCACGCAGGCCATCGAGTAGGGTCTTGAGTTCTTCGGCTGTAAGCTTGGTCGCCACCGGGTGGTAGGAGTGGGGGGTGATGCCCTGCCCCATCATCACCTGCACCCAGCTGTTTTCCGCGAACAGCTCTTCGTTTCGGCGGAAGACCCGCCCGGTTTCGCGGAACAGCTCCATTTTCTGAGCGAGGCTTTCGGGGATTTCCATGGAAGCACACTGCCTCCAGAAAGGAGAATCGCGACGGTCGGTCGCCTTGTAATGCAGGATCAGGAAATCGCGGATCTGTTCGAGATCGGCCAAATGCTGATCGTTGAATTCGGCGATATCGCGCTGGCTGATGCCGGATAGCGGAAGCATTCGGATGATCCGAAGGATCGCGCGTTGGATGAGATGGATGGACGTGGATTCGAGCGGCTCCAGGAAGCCGCCCGAAAGACCCACTGCAATACAGTTGCGATGCCACTGCTTGCGCCGCGCGCCGGTGGTGAACCTCAGCCGATTGGGCTCGCTCAGCTGCTTGCCTTCGACAGTAGACAGCAGCCTGTCGAGTGCGACCTCATGCTCAAGATAGCGGCTGCAATAGACGATACCGTTACCCTGCCGATGCTGAAGAGGAATGCGCCATTGCCAACCGGAATCATGCGCGATTGCGCGGGTGAAGGGCACTGGGGATCGGACGCTGGCGGTCTGCACGGCGATTGCGGAATCGCAGGGCAGCCAGTGGGTCCAGTCATCGAACCCTACGTGCATCGCCTGTTCGATAAGGAGGGCTCGAAACCCGGTGCAGTCGAGGAAGAGATCGCCCTCTACCCGGCGTCCGCCTTCAAGAACCAGGGCCGAGATGTCGCCCGTTTCGCCAACCAGCTCTACAGAGGCGATCTTGCCTTCCACTCGCCTGCACCCATCCTCTTCGGCAAGCTGGCGGAGGAACGCTGCATAGCGCGTGGCATCGAGCTGATACGCATAGTTCATCCGGTTGTTGGGGAGGTGGGCAAAGCGACCGGCGTGGGCTGCCAGAAGTTCCAGGCAATAATCGTCGTAGGGGGCGTCATGCCCATTGGTGAGGCCATGCAGCCAGAAATGCTGAAAGCCCGCACTCCAGTGATCCCGGCCCGTGGTTCCGAAGGAATGGAAATAGCTGTGACCATCCTCCTTCCAGTTCTCGAACTCGATCCCCAGCTTGAAGGTCGCGCTGGTCGCGCGCATGAAATCCGCTTCGGGAATGCGAAGGATACGGTTGAAGTTTTGCAGCGGTGGGATGGTGCTCTCGCCCACACCGACGGTCCCGATCTGCTCAGATTCCACGAGCGTAAGGTCGATTGCCGGGCCAAGCGTCCGCGCCAATGCCGACGCTGCCATCCATCCGGCTGTTCCACCGCCGGCGATCACGATCCGGCGCATCGCGTAGGGCCCGCTCACCGCGACAGGTTCCGCAAGAGCTTTGCGCGTAGTCGGCCCGCGGTTTCGGGTGTCAGGGGGGCGAGAACGCCTCGCGCATGTTCCGGAATGTGCTCTGTCACTTCGGGTTTGTTCTCGAAAACGTATCGGGTGAACAAGTCACGCCACTGCTCTTTGTCGGCATCGGGAAGGTCCCGGATTGCAAGGATTGCATGCAACAGTGCATCCTCCGGCTTCCCGAGAAAGGCCGGGGCATCGCGCCACCAGTAATTCAAGAGCGCGTTGAAAGCGGCCGTTCCTTCCACGTGGTGCCACCACAGGGAGGGAATAAAAATAGCGTCGCCCGGCTCAAGCTCGGCGATCTGGGCATGATCCAGCGCGGTGCGGAACCGCGGAAACCGGTCGAAATCCGGCGCATGGAAATCGACCATGCTCACCGCGCGCCCGGCCGGCGTATTATCGAGCGGACCAACATAGAGATTATCAATCTGGTCTGGGGGGAAGAGCGTAAAACGTCGCTGCCCTACCGCGACGCAGGCCAGATTGTCCGGAATGTCATTGTGGGCCGCAACCCTTGTCCGCGAACCGATCCAGATGCTGCGCATCGGCTTTCGCGAGCCGAGCGGAGCGGGATTGTCCTGATTGAAACCGGGAAAGAACTGGTCGGTATCTATCGACGCGAGATATATTGCCGGAGCGTGGGGCGCCGCTTCCACCGACGCCATCTTCGTGAAGATCTCGACCAGTCGCGCTTTCATGACGCGAAAATTCATCTGCATGGCGTCATCGTAGAACAAGCGGGCACCGCCCCCGGGAGATCCGACGGTTACGGGATACTGGACATCGCGATGATGGCGCAGAAGATATCGGCGTGCCTCGTCAGGCGAACGGAGCCCCGCCTCCACCAGGGGCCAGCTACGCACCAGACCCCGCACCACGAAGGGTGCCCGCGCTTGCCGCAGCGCCTGGTCAAGCTCCGCCTCGCTTGCAATCACCCGCTCGGAAATAAGGCCGAGGCTCGAAAAGATACCCGGATCGGCTTCAGCCATGGCCATCTCTGCGGGTCTTCCGGGTGACGAGTTGCGAAAGGTGCCCAAGGGATGCGACCGCCATGAAGATCGGCATAAGGTACCCTGCCGAATGCAGTTCGGCGACGACCTCCGGGGGGAGAGCCTCGAGTTTCGCTTCATCCACCATGTGGAAGCCCACGAGCCGGTGGGCGGAGCCATCCGAATGGGGGACGTCCAGAACCATCGGCTCAAGCAATTCGTATCTTTGCAGAGCTTCGAAGAAGCCGAAACCCGCTTGGTAGCCTTCGTCCAGTTCGCCCAGCATTTCCGCTATCTGTTCCAGGAACGGCGTGGCTTGGCCGTCCTCGTCGAATAGCCTCGTTCCGTCGGCATTGCCATGGGATATGCGCGGGCTCGCCATGTCAATGTGAACTTTCTTCGTTCCGGCTTGCCCGGGCGGGGGACCGCCAATGAGGAATGGCTGAATGGCCAGAGCGATCGGCTTGTAAGGCGCATCCCACCTATCGTCTTGCAGGAACAGGTTTTCCCCTTCTTCCAGCCCGAACATGGCCATGGCAGATAAGGTGTTGCTCTCATGATTGTGCCGGAAAAGGATGGGGTAATGGCTTTGCACGCGGCGGAACTCGTCGGGAAAGGTCAGGCAGGCCATAACGCCGTCACCCAGGTCCTGGCTTGCGTCCGTGCGGATACGAAGATCGCGGTGGGCTTCCGCGCTGAGGATGGTGTGGTCGGTCATATCTGCGGATGGATTTCCTCTAAGGCAGTGCTCTTCTGGCGCTCGGCACGCAGCGCGTCCAGATAGTCGCGATTGGTGGGTAGGCTGGCGGCAAGCGCCCGGCTGCGGTGCACGGTCTGCGCAAGCAAGCCATCGGCACCCTGGATCAGAATATCCATAGGGCCCGGGGGCGGGGGTGGCGCGCCCATGCCATACAGAACGTACTGGTAGCTTGCCGCCGGGAACACTTCGTCGAGCATCGGAAAGTCGCCTCGCGAAGGAGCGCGATCTCGCCACAGCAAAAGCAAGTCTTGCAGGCGGTCCGGGATCGAGGCGGGATCTCTTTGTGCCCGCCAGTATGGTGCGAGCCGATCGCTCGGCAGGTAATGAAGTTTCAAAAACTCTACGATGCGCTCCCAGCGATAGGAGAAAAGCTGGTTGAAGCGGCGTGCATGAGCAGACATCGCCTCGCGACGGCCCGGGAAGTCGTCCAGCAGAGCGTCGAGGGACAACTCGATCATCACTATCGCCGAGGCCTCGAGCGGTTCGAGAAATCCCGCCGCCTGGCCGATCGCCACGCAGTTGCGCTCCCAGAAGCGCGCCCGATGGCCCGGATGGAAGGTCAACAGACGTGGGGTCAGGTCCGATTGTTGGACGTCCGGCGCCGTTTGGCTGAGATAAGAGCGGAGCGTCTCCTCCGCAGTTTCGTCCGATGAATGTGCCGACGAATACACGCAGCCCACGCCCCGCCGTGTGGGGAGTCCGATGTCCCAGATCCAACCCGCATCGTGAGCGGTGGCGTTGGTCTGGGAGGCTATCGGGCTGTCCGGGTCTACCTTGACCTGCACAGCCAAGGCACGATCGTTGGGAAGCGTGTTCGACCGGGACATGAACGGAACTTCGAGTTCGCCCCCGATCAGGAGTGCGTTGTGTCCGCTGCAATCGATGAACAGGTCACCGGCGATTGGCTCGCCATCCTTGGTCAGGACGGCGGCAATGTCTCCGTTTTGGGAGCGCTCGAAACCCGTAATGTGAGCGCGGACAAGGTGCACACCCAATTTGCCAGTCGCGTGCCGGCAGAGCATCGCTGCTAGTCTGCCGGCATCGAGATGGTATCCATAATTCAGGGCACCCGAATACTCCGGCATGGCGCGTTTTCTCGGGGCCAAGTGATGCCGGCAGACCGAAGGCTGCGGCGTCACCGAGAGGTCGAAACGCTTTTCGGAAGCAGCATCGCGCCAGACTGCCACGGCTTGACGGGGGTCGCCATCGCCTGGCGAAGTGAAGGGGTGAAAATACACGTCTTCGGCGGAGCCGTTCCGCCAGCCCGAAAAGCGCGTTCCCTGTTTGAAAGACGCATCACATTCCAGGAGGAAGTCGGTTTCGCCGATGCCGATGCTGGCGAGTGTCCGGCGTAATGTCGGCCAGCTCCCTTCGCCCACACCGATCGTCGAAACCTGCGGGCTTTCGACGAGGGTGATGGATAGAGCGGGCCGACCCGAGGCGGCCTTCTTAACCCTGGATGCAATTCGGCAGGCCGCGAGCCAACCGGCGGTTCCACCGCCGATGATCACGATCCTGCCGATTGCCGTTTCCATTGCGTGCCCCGCTAACACCTGCCGCCAGTGTCGACCGGATTGGCGGGAAAGTCACACCTTTTGACGAGCGCCTGCACCCATACCGATCGACGCCGCCTAGAAGTTGAAGCGCAAACCTGCCGCGTAACGAGCATAACCTGGCTGCGCGAAGGTTACGAAGTTGTCGGAGCGGCGATGACCGCGCCGGTTGGAATTGGTCAGATTGATCGCCTCGACGAATGCGGTGAGTCCCGGAATAAACTCGTAACTGGCGCTCGCATCCACCTGACCATACGCCTCGACGAAGACAGGATCGAACGCGCCACCTGCGTAAAACTCGTCGCGCCAGTTGTATGCGACGCGCGCCTGCAACCCGCCCTTGTCGTAGTAAACGACCGCGTTGGCGCTGTCGCTCAGACCGGTCAGCGCGAACTGGCCGACGTAGGGACTTTCAGTAGTATCGTAAGAGGCATCACCGCGCACGACGGTATAGTTCAGGATAGTACCGAAACCGGTATCCCAGAAACTATGCTGGATGGCGAACTCAAAGCCATAAATATTGGCGGTTTGGTCGCTATTGAATGGTTGGCTGATCTGAAAATTGAACAAATCATCTTCAGGCAGCCCAAATATATCGCCTGTAAGGTAATCTACGCCGCCCGCCTCGGTGGTCCCTGTGACTCGCGACGAACCTGGGTAATTACGAAGAATATAATCCCGCACACGTACGGCGTCAGTAGTTCCAAGTGCTGCAACAGCATCCCGATACCGGGGGCCATCGGCAGGATTGCGTAGGTCAAATGCCGGTTGATTGAATTGCGTCGAACTGATGAAATTCGATACGTCCTTATTAAAATATCCCACTGAAATGTAACTTGTAGGGCCGTAATACCATTCCGCAGAAACATCGATATTTTTCGATTTGAACGGGACCAGACCAGGATTTCCGAGATTTCCTGTTCCACCACCGATGCGGGGGTTTAGCGCAAGCTCTAAACCTCCTTGCAAATCTGCATAATTAGCGCGCGTAATAGTGTGGCTATAAGACGCACGCAGTTTAACGTCCTGGAGTAACTCGATATCGAAATCGATTGCAGGAAGCCAGTTGTCGTAGGAGCCGGTATAAGTTGTGAAGGTGAACTGCCCGGGCTCAGGTACGAGCGCAAACTCGTTGGCGCCCGTCCACCGTGTACCGCTATAAATCGGGATTTGACCGGTCGCCGTGACCTCAGTCTGATCGTACCGTAACCCCGCGATGATATGAGCAGGGCCGTTAAAAAGGTCGAAACCTGCGTTGAACTGAACGAAAGGCGATATCGTTTTTTCCTGAATCCGCCGGTCGGTTGTGTAATCGGCTAGGCAAGTACCCGACTGGACCGTTCCCGTCTGCGAGTTGCTGCAGATATTGTACCGCGTACGG
Organism: Qipengyuania sp.; assembly: GCF_042095715.1. Classification (GTDB taxonomy): domain Bacteria; phylum Pseudomonadota; class Alphaproteobacteria; order Sphingomonadales; family Sphingomonadaceae; genus Qipengyuania. The sequence goes on from NZ_JBELMO010000007.1 coordinate 32,091, forward strand.
AGTAGTTCAGCCATCTGCTCGAAATTGAAAGTATAGATCGCCGGGGGCAAGCCACCGGATCCATCAAAACCATCAAATTTGTCCGGCAGGGTGACGAGTTCGAAAAAGTCATCGGGCACCGCCGCTGCGCCAGCAGCCTGGCCCGCTGGGTCTACGCCGCCCCATGTCTCATTCTGGATGAATCCGTAGGCAGAGCGCACTTGGTTATCCACGTAGGAAAAACCAGCGTCGATGCTTTCCAGAAAATCGCCGGAATGCTCGTAATGGGCGCGAAGCTGGACCTGAGTAATCTCATCGCGGAAGTAAGCGTTTCGGAACGCGTTGCCGGTAGGGGTGATCAGCGATGCGTCCAGGGGGTCGATGCCGGGGAACATGCTGTAATTGATCACCGGCAGGTCGTTTGAATAATCGATCCGCTGGCTTTGGACACCGAAAATGGCGGCGCCGATCGATGTGCTGGTGCCGTATTCGTTGGTAGGGCGGGATTCGGCGGTCGAGTGATGCGCGTCCAGCACCACGGTGACGCCACCCGGCGCATCCCATGTCAGATTACCGCCCAGCGATTTGTTCTCACTGACGTTTGCGGTCAGGGACTGGGAATAGGAAAGATCCTTACCCGGCGCGAAATTCTCGGCGTAGAATACGGGTCCGGCGTTGGGGCCGTCGGTCCATTCGCTGCTTACATCGCCAAAGTTGAACCATATGCCGACGCTGGAATCCCGGACTTCGACTTCGTTGCGGGAATAGGTGAAGTCGACCGTTGCTGTGAGGGAGTCCGTAGGGCGGAATTGCAGGACTGCCTGCCCGTTGATCCGCTCGCGATCGATGTCGATGAGGTCATAGGCCGCACTCTGCGGAATCTCGTAGACGTCGGTGCCGGTCGGCTGGTTCGTTACTCGCGGATCGTTATTGGGCAGGGCGCCCCAGGCGTTCTCATACGGAGGCGCCGCGTTGATGTTAAAATCACCGAGGAAGCCGTCGCGAAAACCGGAGCTTGCGCTATTCACGCTCGCCTTGCGACGCTGATACGAACCACTGATGAGCACGCCGATCTGGTCGTCGTTGCCGAATGTATTCGAAAAGATGCCCGACACCTCCGGCGTCACGACGTCCTCGTCATTGCGCGACGTGTCGTAGACGGCCTTGGCGGCAATGCTGCCGCTCATGCCCGGCCGATCGAGCGGCTTGGGGGTGATGATGTTGATTGTCGAACCGATACCTCCAGAAGGCACCGCGGCACGGCCGGTCTTATATACTTCGACCGCAGAAATCCCTTCGGATGCCAGGTTGGCAAAGTCGAAGGAACGGGACGAGGGAGCGCTGGCGCCGTCACCAAGCGTGGAGGTTGGCATTTGCCGCCCATTGAGAAGAACGAGGTTATATTCCGGTCCGAAACCGCGGACGGTTACCGTGGACCCTTCGCCGTTGCTGCGGTCAATGGAAACACCGGTGATGCGCTGGAGAGACTCGGCAAGGTTGGTGTCGGGGAATTTACCGATGTCTTCTGCGGAAATCGCATCGACGACGCCCTGCGCGTTGCGCTTGATATTCAGGGATTCTCGCAGACTTGCCCGAATGCCGGTGACAATGATGGCATTCTCATCCGTAATGTCGGCGGCGTCCGCTGAGCGAACCGGATCCATGTCGGCTGAGCCAGACTGCTCCTGCGCAAATACCGGAACCGAAAACAGAGCCGCGACGACAGCTACCGATGAAACTCCGCTGCGCACAAAAGCGCTACGTTGCGAACGCAGTTTGCTCATATCTCTCTCCCCATAGCTGCGTAAGGGCAGCCTGTTATGCTCGCGAGACATGATTGAGAACGTTCACTCTGTCAATCGCTTCCTTCACATCTTTAGGTGACGCGCATCTAGGCTATTGAAAGATTGCAATATCTGACCGTCCATCGCGCGATGGACCAAATTTCTCGATGGGATCTGTTTCGAGCGAACTGCGTCTCCCGTGCCAATGGAAGTGAGGAAAAACGGTTGCGAGAGGTCCTCCTTCGCACTGCTTCGTATCAACTAGGGCGACAGGCATGTCAGGGTCTCATGCTTATCCCTTGAAGCCTTCGGCGCGGAATATCTCTTGCCCGCGCCGGAAGACGACCAGCTTTTTCAAAGTTACGGGGTGGAAAAACGCCTCCACAGACAGGCCTTCCTTGGTGTGGGCGTAGACTTCGTAGCAATCGCCCTCTACCTGCATTTTCAAGAGCTTCCAGTCTTCGAGCCAGACCTGCTTCTTGAGCTTGGCCATCTTCTGCCAGCCCTCCTTCGGCCCCGCATTGCAGCGCACGTCACCATCGGCATGGGCTGGCGCAGTGGATCCGAGGGCAATCAGAGCGGCGAGCAGGGTGGATATCTTGACGAATTTGCGGACGATCATGCCATACTCCTTGAGGTAGATTTTTTTCGTTTCACCACGAAGCGCAAGGCCCACGCCAGGGCTAGCGGAGTGAGGTGAACGAGGGCCGGGATCGGGTCCCAGTCCAGCAGGAGCCAGTGGGCAAGGGCAAGAATGAAAGCGGGATAGACGAGCCGCTGCATCCGCTTCCATCGCGCGCCAAGTCCGCGCATGGCCGCATCGAAGCTGATCGATGCCGGCACGAGCAGCAGAGCGAATGCGAGCCAGCCAGTCCAGATGCCTGGTAGCGCAAACTCGGCGATCATTGCCGATAGTGTCCGCATGTCGAGCGTATACAGGACAAGATGCAGTAGAGCGTAGGCGAAAGCGGCCACGCCAAGATTGCGGCGAAGAGACATCCAGCCGCGAAGAAATCGTGAAGGCCCGAAGGTATCGATCAGTGGACCAGGCAAAAGCGCCAGGATCATCAACCTTACGCTCATCTCGCCGCTCGGATGGTAGAGTTCCATCGCAAGTGCGTCGCCACTCAGATAGCGTTGAACCATCACAACCGCCGGAATGCCGAGCAAGAGCCATATCAATGCTCGTCGCCAACTCATCAGACATGCGCCCAGCGTCTGAGAAGGTTGTGATACACATGGATCAGACGATTTATTTCAGGGTCGTCTTTCGCTCGCCCGGGTGTCAACGCCCGGATCGACTGGTCCAGATCGTAGAGAAGCGCGCGAGCCGATGTGTCCGCCACGGCGCTCTGGATCCAGGTGATGGCGCATATACGTTGCCCGCGGGTGACGGGCATGACCTGATGCAGGCTCGACGAGGGATAGAGAACCGCATCGCCAGCTTCCAGCTTGACCGGCTGCGCTCCGAATTGCTCTTCGATGACGAGCTCGCCGCCGTCGTAATAGCGCGGATCGGATAGGAACACGGTGGCAGACAGATCGCTGCGCAGGGTAAGGTTTGCTTCGGTAAGCCGCATGAGTGCTGCATCCGTGTGCGTCCCATAATGGCCCCCGTCCTGATACAGGTTGAAAACGGGCGGCCAGATTTTCTCGGCGAGCGATGCGCTGAGGAATTCCGAATGCTGCCCCAGCTTGCGCAGGATCGCATCGCCCAATTCACGAGCCAGACCGTCTTCACGCGGCAGCTGAAGATTCCGCTTCACCGCCACGGACCGGGATCCGGCCGTATCGGCCCCGTCGCGCCACGATGCATCCACCAGACGGTCTCGAAAGGTTCGGACGTCGTCTGCGGCCAGCAGGTTTTCTATGATGATCAGCATTCCTGGATCGCCTAGTTGGGGAAAGGGGGCGGGGGTAATTCGCAGCCGCCCCTCGTTTCGCGTCAGAAGCGCACGTTGAGTGTCGCAACCGCCTGCCGTGCATCACCCTTGTAGAGAAACCCGCCCGAACGATAGACGGCGAGATAATAGTCCTCGTCGAACACGTTGTTCACGTTCACCCGCAGGCTCATGTTGTTGCTGAAGCGATATTCGGCAAACACGTCGGCCACGGTGTAGGCAGGAACCGGCTGGCTGTAGGCAAAGCCGCCGCCAGGCAACTCGGCGAAGCTTGCGGCGGTATCGGGTTGACCACCGTAACGCTCGCCCTTGTACTTCACCGCTCCGCCGATCGCAAAGGCGTCCGTGGCCTGATAGCGGGTCTGGAATGAGGCCTGCCAATTGGCGGTGTTGGCCAGTTCCTTGCCTATATAGTCGGCATTCACCGCACTTTCGAGCACCTCGGTATCGATATAGGTGAGGCCACCCTGCATCGACCAGGCTGGGGTGATGTTGCCCGCCACTGCCAGTTCGAAACCGCGGGTGCGGTTCTTGCCAGTGTTGCCGGTGCCATCGGGGGTGTATCCTCCAGCGGACCCTTCGAGCACGTCGCTCTTGGTCGTCTGGAACAGCGCGCCGGTGAGCAGGAACTTGTGGTCGAACAGTTCAAGCTTGGTGCCCAGTTCCCAATTTTCCGAACGCTCGGGCGAGCCGCCACGGAATTCGCCGTCGATGATGACGAGACCGCCATAGCCCGAGTTGGTGCCAAGGTCGCTCTCGCCGCCGTTGATATCGGCTGCCGTCGCGAACGAGCCATAGACCATGGCCCAGTCGTTCAGGCGGTAGGTGATGCCCAGGTGACCGTTCCAGAAGCTGTCGTCGTAGGCGTAAGTGTCGTTGCTGCGCCCCTGCGTGGAGAGCGTAAAATCGAAGGTATCCCAGCGCAGGCCGCCGAACGCGGTCAGGCTTTGGGTAAGATCGATGGTGTCCATCAAATAGACCGAGAATGTCTCTACCTGCCAGTCCGAATCCCAGTCGCTGCGGGTGATCTGACGACCGAGCAGGTTGTCCAGACCCGACACGACCTGCCCGTTCGGCCCGATCCCGCAATAGCTCGGGCTCACACCGCCACGTCCGGGCGTTACGCAGTTGGTCGCGCCGCTGTTGTTCACATTATAGACGCCGTTCAGAACCTTGTGGTTGGTGTATTCGGCGCCAATGATGAAGTCGTTCTGGCCGCCCAGTGCTTCGTTTTCAATCAGCAGGTTGGCCTGGTTGGCGAAGTATTCGACATCCTGCCAGCCCTGATGGGTGGAAAGCGAGAAGGTGTCATAGACACCGTTCTGGTCGCTCGCATCGGTCGTGGTGCCACGCGCCCCGGTTACGACATAGCCATTGTGGCTCTCGCCATAGCGGGCGCGGTTGGAGAGGCTGATATTGTCGGTCAGCTGCCAATTGAGGCGGCCAGTGACGACATCGACATTCGACTTCTGGATGTCCTGCTCCTGCATGTAGGCCGGAGTTTCGACCGGTTCGCGGTTGCCATCTGCGACACTGCCGGAAAGGTAATCGCCGAGGTCGGGCCGGTCTTCGGCGCGAAGCAGGTAGTAGTCGAGCGTGAGGTCGAAGTCATAGCCGGGCGACCAAGTCGCCGACAGCGCACCGCCCGAACGGCGACGGTTGCCGGGTGCGCGATCAGGGATGTCGGTGTAGCCGTAAAGCCCGTTGGCGCGGATCGCGAAGGTTTCGTCGAGCGCGAGGTTCACGTCGCCGGTAAGGCGCACGTAGCGGTCGGTGCCGACCCCGATGGTGCCATCGAAGAAGTCGTAGTCGGTGGTGGCCGCCTTGGTGATGAGGTTCACCGCGCCGCCGGCGGTGCCGCGCCCTGCGAAGGTCGAGTTCGGGCCCTTGGTGATCTCGATCTGCTCGACCGCGAAGCTTTCGCGCGTGGTCATGCCCGGGTCGCGCAGGCCGTCGACGAAAACGTCGGAGCGCGCCTCCTGTCCGCGAATGATGTAGCGGTCACCGAAAGCGTTGCCGTTCTCGCCGGTGCCGACAGTTATACCCGGTTGGGCGTCGAGAACACGCGCGAGATCGGTGTATCCGGAATCCTCGATCTGGTTTTCCGTCAGTACCGTGATCGTAGTGGGTAGCTCGGCGATCGGCCGCGTCAGACGAATGTCGCCCGAGCGCTCGGCCTTGTAGGGCGCTCCGGGGGTGCCGTATGGATTTACATCAGCCGTGCGATCTTCGATTTTCAAGGTCTGAAGGACGACCTCGCCCTCCTGATTCTGGTCGCCAGTCTGGGCTCTTGCTCCGGTTGCCATGATTGCGGCGGACAGGCCGATGACCGTCGCAGCCCCGCGTCCGGCGTTCCGCAGACTCAACGGGCGAACAACACCACTGCTGGCGGGGCGGGCGATATGGTTGCGCATTAAAAAGCCTTTCATTTCATTGTGTTCGTAAAGAGTAGTCGATGGGCAGCGAGATGGTGACGCTAGCTCTGGTCATTGACTCGGGAAATTTCGGAAGGGGTGCCACGCGTCCCATGAGGTCGAGCGTGGCCTGATCCAGAAGCTCGTGTCCGCTCGACTTTCGGATTGAGGCATCGCTGATCTGGCCGTTGGAATGGACCGTGAAGCGGACCGTGACGATCCCTTGCTCGCGCGCCTTCTTCGCCTCTCTAGGATACCGCTTCTTTCGATTGAGATGCGCGCTGAGGAGCGAGTAGTAATTCGCCTCTTCGCGCTTTGCTTCGGGGTCGTCGCCCTTGGCATCCGCCGTGCCGTCAGCCGCGGTCGACGGCGCTAACGCCTGCTGGCTCGGAGCGCTGGGAACGCTGGGAGTGCTGATAGGCCGCATCTCCGTAGCGACACGCTGTGTAGGCGCCATAATTTTCGGCGGCGTGGAGACGAATTCCCGGGGAAGCGGCGCACGGATTTGTGGTGCATTGATCCGGGGCGGCTGAAAATGCGCAGGGGCAGTGACAGGTTCCAACTGGGGTTCTGCCTGTTCGGTGGGTTCGCTTGCGGGGGCAGCGGCAGAAAATGACGCTGGTTCGGGGGGGAGTTCGATCAGGACGATCGGCTCTTCGACTATTTTTTGTGCGGGCACCTCGCCTATCAGCGCAAGAGCGGCGAAGCCTGCCATGTGGGCTAAGAGAGCGATACCGCCGGCCCGCAGCCAATCGACCCTGTCGCTGGCTAGTTTCACCGACCGGATCCCTCGGCGGCTTCGAATCCGACGAGGGCGACATGGACGTAGCCTGCGGATCGAAGGGCGTTCATCGCCTGCATGATTTCGTCATAGGTGATTGCCTTGTCGGCACGCAGATAGACGCGCTCTTCACGGTCACCGGCAGTTGCCTGCTCAATGGCTGCGGCCAGTTGCGGCAGTTTCACTCGTTCTTCGTTGACGAGGATGGCTCCGCCATTCTGGAGCGAGAGATAGACGGGGGCTTCCGGCTTCGGCGCCGGCTGCGCGTTGGAGACCGGAAGATCTACTTTCACGTCAACCGTCGCGAGCGGCGCCGCCACCATGAAAATAATCAGCAACACGAGCATGACGTCGATGAAAGGCGTCACGTTGATTTCATGCGCGACGGCCAGGTCTTCGCTGTCTGATGCGAGTTTGAGTGCCATCAGTCTGCGGCCCGCTTCAGGGTACCTCGGCTGAGATCCCGAGAGACCACACGCAACAGGGCCGCAGCACTGTCGGCAACAATCGCGCGGTGGGCCGCGATCGCCCGAGCGAAATGGTTGTAAATCACGACTGCGGGTATCGCGGCGACCAGGCCCAAGGCAGTCGCGAGGAGCGCTTCCGCAATGCCAGGTGCCACCACAGCGAGATTGGTGGTCTGCATCTCGGAGATGCCGATGAAGCTGTTCATGATGCCCCAGACGGTGCCGAACAGACCCACGAATGGTGCGGTCGCTCCGATCGTTCCGACAATGGTGACACCCTGCGTCATCTTGCGGGCCAGCTTCGCTTCGTGCCGATCGAGCCGTGATGCGAGCCGTTCCTTGAGACCATCCCTATCGTCGAGCGCATCCTCTGATTGGGCGATCTCTTGGTGCGCTTCGGTAACAAGGGGATGGCTGGCTGCGGACCCATCGAGTTGGGCGAGCGAGGTAGTTCCGGCCAGCAGGTCCCGGAACGTCTCGGCGCTGGCGCGTTGGCGCGAGAGTTCGAGGTGCTTTGCAATCAAGACGGTCCAGCTAACAATGGAGGCGATGACCAGCCCGATCATGACCAGCTTCACCACCCAATCCGCCTGCGCGAACATGCCCCATACGCTGAGGTCGTGCGGGAGGGGTGCCGACATAGGGGAGATGGCGGCACGAGCGTGACCCGCGCTGGCCGACATGAATAAGGCTGCCGCGACGACAGCAATGCAGAACGGATTGACCTTCACAAATTTCCCTCACGTTGACAGCGAGGCTCCTACGACGCGGCTTTTGTTTCTGCAAGTCATTCGCATTTGCATGTTGATATTTTTGAGAGGGGGTATTGGTGCGATCAGCGGCGGTCTGATTTTGCTCAACACGCTTGCGGCCGAACTCGTCATTCCGCGCAGGCGTTGATCGGCTATCGCCGGCAAGCTCGTGCATTGAGCGCCGGACCTTTCGAAATGTGGCGTTGAAGTGTGTGGGCGGCTGCGCGACCACCATTTGGCTAAAGCGGGTAAGCGGTGGTGTACTTCACCCTTTCCATGGCGAAGCGCGAGGTGACGTTCTTCAGCGGCACGGCGGCGATAATCCTGCGATAGAAGGCATCGAAATCCACCATCGAGCCCACCGATATGCGCAGGGTGTAATCCACCTCCCCCGCCATGCGGTAGACCTCCATCACCTCGGGCATCTTATCCACCGTATCGGCGAAAGCTTCCAGCCATTGGGGGGAGTGATCGGACGTCTGGATGTCGACGAACACGGTAATATCCTTGCCCACCTTTTCCGGGTCCAGAAGCGCGACCCGGCGCGCGATGATGCCAGCTTGTTCGAGCTTCTGAATGCGACGCCAGGTGGGCGTTTGCGAAAGATTCACCTTGGCGGCAATTTCAGTCACGGTAAGCCCCGCGTCTACCTGCAGCAGACGCAGAATCGAGAGATCGACATCATCCATGCGTTGACCTAGCCCAGAATAGAAGAACTTTCTCAAGAACGGCGCTTATATGCACGAGGCTTGTTATTGCGTAGAGAGAGTTGGGTATCAACCGATAGAGGGTTATATCGCTCCTATGGAAAAATCTTCCAAACTGCCGCCTCTTCCGGTCGTCCTTACCGCCAATGATCTTCGCGGTGGCGAGGTCGTTTATTTCGATGGGAGGGGTTGGGTGACTGAACTATCCGGTGCCTACCTTGCACAGGACGAAACCGACGCCCGTCGCCTTGAATCGATGGTGGCACAATTCACGGGTACGGTTGTCGACGCTTATCTGGTGTCGGCAAGCGCGGGAGTGGATGGCAAGCCCGCTGCCGCGCACTACCGCGAGGCCATCCGCGCTGATGGACCCACTATTCGATTTGGCGGAGCTGCCTGATGTATCGTTATGACGAATTCGACGAGCAACTCGTGCGTGAGCGGGTGGAGCAGTTCCGGGGCCAGGTCGCGCGACGTCTGGATGGCTCGCTGAGCGAGGATGAGTTCAAGCCGCTTCGCCTGATGAACGGACTGTATCTTCAACTCCACGCCTATATGTTGCGGGTCGCCATCCCCTATGGCACGCTCAATTCGGCCCAGATGCGCCAGCTTGCAGCCATCGCCGACAAATATGATCGTGGCTATGGCCATTTCACCACCCGCCAGAATCTGCAGTACAACTGGCTGAAGCTCGTCGATGTGCCGGACTTGCTGGGCATGCTGGCCGATGTCGGGATGCACGCGATCCAGACGTCGGGCAATTGCATCCGCAATGTAACCGCCGATCATTTGGCCGGTGCCGCCGCAGACGAGATCGAGGATCCGCGACCGACGGCAGAGCTGATCCGCCAATGGTCCACGCTTCATCCCGAATTCGAATACCTCCCACGCAAGTTCAAGATTGCGGTGACCGGTGCCGAAGACGATCGCGCTGCGGTGAACGTGCACGATATCGGCATCCGGATCGTGACGAACGACGCTGGCGACGTGGGTTATCGGATCATCGTCGGCGGCGGGCTTGGCCGCACTCCTATGGTCGGCAAGACGGTCCGCGAATTTTTGCCGCGGGCGGAGCTTCTAAACTATCTGCAGGCGATCCTGAGGGTTTATAATCGCCACGGTCGGCGCGACAACAAATACAAGGCGCGCATCAAGATCCTGGTGCACGAACTGGGCGCAGCCGAATTCACCGCGCAGGTCGAAGACGAATATCGTGCAATGGAGCGGGGTGGACCTGCCGTTGCCGAGGAAGAGCTAGCACGCATAGCCGGTTATTTCGCGCCGCCGGCGCTGGAAGAGCGGAGCGAACCTTCTGACGCTCTCAGTAAGGCCCGCGTCGCCGACCCCGCGCTGGAACTGTTTGCGCGCCACAATTTGGCGCCTCACAAAGTTCGAGGCCACGCTGCGGTGATCATTTCGGTCAAGCCAATCGGGAAGCCGCCGGGCGATGCCACGGCCGACCAGATGCGCGTGATGGCCGACCTGGCCGAGCGCTATTCGCACGACGAAATGCGCATCACCCACATGCAGAACGTGGTGCTGCCGCATGTCCGGCTCGACGATGTTCCTGCGCTTCATGAAGCGCTCGTGGAAGCCGGACTTGCCGAGCCCAATGCCGCGCTGATCACCGATATCATCGCCTGCCCCGGTATGGATTACTGCGCGCTCGCCACCGCGCGTTCGATCCCGATCGCGCAGGATATCCAGCGCGTGTTCGCCGATCCCGCACGTCAGGCGGAGATCGGGAAGCTCAGCATCAAGATTTCGGGCTGCATCAACGCTTGCGGGCATCACCATGTGGGCAATATCGGGATCCTGGGGCTGGAGCGAGCAGGCCGGGAGAATTATCAGATCACCCTGGGTGGTGACCCTGGAAATGTCACGGCGCTGGGCGAGCGCCTCGGACCCGGAATCGATGCCGAAGCGGTGCCCGCCGCCATCGAGGCGATCGTCGATACCTATCTTGAGCTTCGCGAAGGACCGCAGGAGCAATTTCTCGAGGTGCTGAAGCGAACCGGCCCGGACCCATTCAAGCCGGCGCTGGAGGCGTCTAAGGAGGCCGCCAATGCCGCTTCTTGATGCTAGGGGCCTCGCCGTGGACGGCGCCACTCTCGTTGAGCTGGAAGAGCTCGACGATGCATTGGAGAATCGCGGACCGGGCGACCGGATCGGTGTGACCGTACCGGCAGAGGCACACGGGGAAGCGCTCGCCCGGGAAGCGCAGCGCGCCGATATCATTGCCATAACGATCGAAAAGACAGGGAATGGCAGGGTATTCAGCCTGGCAGAAACGCTGCGCGAGCGCGGTTATCGCGGAACCATCCGGGCCGTCGGTCCGCTCATTCCCGACCAATTCCGTTTCGCGCTCGATTGCGGAATCGATCAGGTCGAGATCACCGATGAGCATCTGGCCCGGCAGCCGGTGGAGCAATGGCAGGCGGCTGCCTCCACCATCACCCGGACCTATGTGGGGCCCGATGGTATTTTCGCTCGCCGCGCCGCTGCACGAGGTGCGGTGTGACTCTACCTGCATTCGAAGGTGCAACGCCCCAGGAGAGGCTCGCATCGCTGCGTGCCTCTGTCTCGGGGCGGATCGTCTTCACGACCAGTTTCGGCATCGAGGACCAGGCAATCACGCACATGATCCGCACCGGCGGGCATGACATCGACATCGTGACGCTCGATACCGGGCGGCTTTTCGGAGAGACCCACGCCGTTTGGGCCGAGACCGAGCAGCGTTATGGACTGCGTATCCGATCATTCCATCCAGACCCGCAGGCGCTGACCGCACTTCTTGACGATTGGGGTGCCAACGGCTTCTATCTCGCCAAGGAAGCGCGCCTGGCCTGCTGCGGCGTGCGGAAGGTGGAACCGCTAAAGCGCGCCCTCGCCGGGGCCGACGCGTGGGTCACAGGCTTGCGTGCCGATCAGTCGCAGGCGCGAGGCGATATCATGGGTATCGAGTTCGACACCGGCCATCGCCTCGCCAAGGCCGCGCCGCTTTACGATTGGTCGCGCGAACGCGTTGCCGAATTCTGTGCCACGGAAAAGATCCCGATCAATCCTCTTCATGCGGAGGGTTATCCCTCGATCGGCTGCCAGCCTTGCACCCGGGCAATCGCCCCGCGCGAGCCCGAGCGCGCTGGCCGCTGGTGGTGGGAGGAGGATACCGCAAAGGAATGCGGCCTGCATGTCGATGCAGATGGCAAGTTCGTCCGTGCGAAGGAGGTCGCTCAATGAGCCGGAGCCCGAAAAAAACGCCACCCCGCATCGGACCTCTGCCGAAGCTGCCGCTATTTCATGCCCTGCATGGACGCCACGTTCTTGTAGCCGGCAATACCGACGGTGCGCGCTGGAAAGCCGAACTGATGAGTGCGGCCGGAGCTGAAGTCCTGGTATTGCCAGGTGCCGATGCCGATGCCGCCCGATGGGCGGGGCTGGTCGAAAGCCCGGTGGATGGTCCGGTGAAGCTTGAAGCACGTGATTGGACACCCGCCGACATGAGAGGGCTTGCTTTGGCGATCGCCGATCTGGACCCATCCGCAGGTGAAACCTTTGCCGCTGCGGCGCGCGAAGCCGGTGTGTTGGTCAATGTCGTCGACAAGCCTGCGCTTTGCGATTTCCAGATCGGTTCGATCGTCAATCGCTCGCCCGTGGTAATCGGTATTTCTACCGACGGCGCCGCTCCCATGCTGGGACAATCGATCCGTAGCAGGCTGGAAGCGGTCCTGCCCGCCGGTCTTGCCGATTGGGCCGCCGCTGCGCAGCGTTGGCGCGGCACCCTGAAGGCTCGGGTTCCCGATGGTAGGGCTCGCCGCCGCTTCTGGGAAAGATTCACGGCTGCTGCGTGGAACGCTCCTGAGCATACACCCGGTGTTGGCGACTTCACCCGGATGCTGAAGGACGATGGCGATGCGGGCGGCAGCGTTACGCTGGTGGGCGCGGGGCCCGGCGATCCCGAGTTGCTCACGCTCAAGGCGGTGCGCGCGCTGCAGACGGCCAGCGTGATCCTCTACGACGATCTCGTGTCGGCAGAGGTGCTCGAGCTCGCACGTCGCGAAGCGCACCGCATTTCGGTGGGCAAGCGCGGCAGAGGTCCCTCTGTCAGCCAGGAGAACATCGACGCAGAGCTCGTTCGGCACGCGCGTTCAGGCGAACGGGTCGTGCGCCTGAAGGGCGGCGATCCGCTGATCTTCGGACGCGCGACCGAGGAACTCGAAGCCTGCCGGGTGGCGGGGGTGCCTGTTTCGATCGTGCCCGGCATTACGGCCGCACAGGGCGCCGCCGCTACTCTTGGCTTCTCGCTTACCGAGCGCAAACATGCCCGCCGGGTTCAGTTCGTGACCGGCCATTCCATGGCCGGGGTCTTGCCCGAGGATCTTGACTGGCAGTCCATCGCGGACCCGCATGTCACCACCGCGGTCTATATGCCGCGCGCAACGCTGGCGGATTTTGCGAGCCGCGCCATTTCGGCCGGGCTCGATCCGCTCACGCCTGCGCTCGCAATCGCGTCGGCCACCCTGCCGCATCAGGCCGAGGTCCGCAGTTCTCTGGCCGCGCTGCCACAGCGTACCGCCACGCTGCCCGAAGGGGCGCCGGTGATCGTCATCATCGGACAGGTGACTGCCGAGGCCGTATCTCATCTCATCGGAAATGCCGCATGACCGCACCGCTCAGCCATCTTCAAATGCTCGAGGCGGAGAGCATACATATCATGCGCGAGGTGGTGGCCGAGAGCCAGAACCCCGTGATGCTATATTCGGTGGGCAAGGATTCCGCCGTGCTGCTTCATCTAGCGCGCAAGGCTTTCTATCCGGCCCCGATCCCGTTTCCGTTGCTGCACGTCGACACGACATGGAAATTTCGCGCCATGTATGAATTCCGGGATACCATCGCGGAGAAATACGGGGTCGAGTTGCTGGTTTACCAGAACCCGGAAGCCAAGGAACGCGGGATCAATCCCTTCGACCACGGTTCGCTGCACACCGACATGTGGAAGACGCAGGGGCTCAAACAGGCGCTGGACCTCTACAAGTTCGATGCCAGCTTCGCCGGCGCCCGGCGCGACGAAGACAAGAGCCGCGCCAAGGAGCGTGTCATTTCCGTGCGCAGCGCCGGCCATCGCTGGGATCCTCGTCGTCAGAGGCCGGAGCTCTGGAATCTCTACAATGCTCGCACGGCACCCGGCGAGACCATCCGGGCTTTCCCGCTCTCCAACTGGACGGAGCGGGATATCTGGCAATACATAGCGGCGGAAGACATTCCGATCGTTCCTCTCTATTTCGCCGCCCCGCGCCCCGTGGTGGAGCGCGATGGCATGCTGCTCATGGTGGACGACGATAGATTCCCTCTTCGCGAAGGCGAGATGCCGGAAGAGCGTTGGATCCGGTTCCGCACGCTGGGTTGCTATCCCCTGACCGGCGCAGTCGAAAGCCGTGCCGATACTCTGGACAAGGTGGTCGCCGAAACGCTCGCCGCCAAGGTGTCGGAACGGCAGGGGCGCGCGATCGACCGCGACAGCTTCGATTCCATGGAGCGCAAGAAGCAGGAAGGCTATTTCTGATGCACGGCCAAGCCGTATCTCGCGTCGTGGGAGACTCGCGCCCTGAAACATCCGCAGGCGAACGGGATCTCCTCCGTTTCATCACCTGCGGCAGCGTCGATGATGGCAAATCGACTCTCATTGGGCGTCTGTTGTATGAAACCAACAGCGTGCCTGCCGATCAGCTTGAAACGCTCGCCGCAGAAAGCCGAAGGTTCGGCACGCAGGGTACGCAACTCGACCTGTCACTGCTGGTCGACGGTCTCTCCGCGGAGCGCGAGCAGGGCATCACCATCGATGTCGCCTACCGCTATTTCGCGACCCAGAGGCGCAAGTTCATCGTTATCGATGCCCCGGGTCACGAGCAATATACCCGTAACATGGTGACCGGGGCCTCTCAGGCCGATTACGGCGTCCTGTTGGCGGATGCGCGGCAGGGCCTGACGGAGCAGACGAAGCGGCACGCCAGAGTGCTCAAACTTCTGGGTATCTCGGGCATGGTTCTGGCGGTCAACAAAATGGACCGGGTGCGCTTCCTCCAGGAACCCTTCGATGATGTAGTCTCCGCCTTCGCGGAGTTTGCCGAGGCAGAGGGGGTCGACCGCTTCGATTCCGTTCCTCTATCGGCTCTCACCGGCGCAAACGTAGCAAGCCCTTCGGGCGCCATGCCATGGTATGATGGCCCACCTTTGCTCGGCTTGCTGGAAACCACACCGCTGGCCGTGCGCCAGGTTGATGCGAGTGAACCATTCCGCATGGCGGTGCAACTCGCACTGCGACCGGACGAAAGTTTTCGGGGCTTTGCCGGCACAATTTCGTCTGGCGAGGTTGCGGTGGGCGACAAGGTAGTCGTCCAACCGAGTGGACACTCCACGAGCGTGGCGCGGATCGTCACGATGGACGGCGATTTTGAACGAGCCCAATCGGGCCAGGCGGTGGTGGTGGTACTTGCCGACCACGTCGATTGTTCTCGCGGTGACGTTATTGCAACTGCCGAGCAGCCGCTTCCGATGGCGCACCGCGCCTCAGCCGAACTGGTCTGGCTGAACGAGCGGCCATTTGAGCGATCTCGCGATTATGTTTTGAAGGCAACGACCCGGACCCTGGCGGTGCAGGTCGATATTCGGCGTGGGGACGAGACCCCCGTGCTGAATGCCATTCAGCATGTCGATCTGTCATTCGCGAGCGATTTGCCGGTTGAACTCTATAGAAGGGATCACCGCTTCGGCGCCTTCATCCTGATCGACAAGGAAACGCGGCAGACCGTAGCATGCGGAATGATCGACGCGCTGGAGGAGAGCGCGGCGGGATCACGCAAGGGGACGGGCGAAAACATTGTCTGGTTCGATGCCGCCCATCCGGATGCACAGCGCGAACTGAGTCGCATCATTACCGCGCTGTCGGCCAGTGGAAGCCGCGTCATGTCCTTCGACGATGCGGTCCTGGCGTCGGACCTTTGCGCGGATATCGAAAGCGGCTCTCCCGAATGGGGCAGGCGCGCGCATGCCGCCGCCCGCCTTGCGGCCCGGTCGGGTGCGACCGTGGTTGTCGCAACGACCGCCGCCCTTCCCTTAGGAAGCGAGGCCAGGTTGGTGCGCGAGGCATCGGCCATCGCGAACGACTGGGTGATCTAAAGGCTCACGGGCCGCGCGATGGGCGTCCAGAACAATAGGAAAAGGATTGGGGGGGAAGGCGAAAGACTTCGCCTTCCTTTGCCTCAGGGCCTTCCCACGCTCACGTAGGTGAAGCCGCGGCGGGCCATATCCTCCGGGTTGTAGATATTGCGCAGATCCACGAGAACGGGAGCCTTGGCCATCTGCTTGACCCGATCGAGATCCAAAGCACGGAACGCATCCCATTCGGTCACGATCGCTATGGCATCCGCCCCTTCGATCGCTTCATACGAATCCGAGCACATCTCCACTTCCGGCATCAGGGGTTTGGCGAGTTCCATGCCTTCCGGATCGAAGGCCGTGACTTTAACCCCGGCGTCGGTCAGCATCTGCGCGACGGCGATTGCGGGTGAATCGCGCATGTCGTCGGTATTGGGTTTGAAGGTCAGCCCCAGAAGGGCAACGCGCTTCCCGCGTGCCTCGTCAACGCCGCCGATGGCGTCCAGAACCTTGCGGCCCATTGCGCGCTTGCGGGTGTCGTTGACCTTGACCACCGCTTCGACGATCCGCGTGGGGCTTTCGTAGTCCTCTGCCGTCTTGAGAAGCGCAAGGGTATCTTTCGGGAAGCAGCTTCCCCCATAGCCCGGTCCGGCGTGCAAAAACTTCTTGCCGATACGATTGTCGAGGCCAATCCCGCGCGAAACGTCCTGCACGTTTGCGCCCACCTTTTCGCAAAGATCGGCCATTTCGTTGATAAAGGTGATCTTCGTCGCAAGGAAAGCGTTGGCGGCATATTTGATCAGTTCGCTGGAGCGCCGGTTGACGAAGAGGATTGGAGATTCGTTGAGGAAAAGGGGGCGATAAACCTCGCGCATCACCTCGCGCCCAAATTCATCCTCGGCACCAATCACGATGCGGTCGGGGCGCTTGAAATCCCCAATGGCCGCACCTTCCCTGAGAAACTCGGGGTTGGAAACAACGGCGAACTTGTGGTCGGGATTACACTCCGCGATGATCCGTTCGACCTCGTCACCTGTGCCGACCGGGACGGTCGACTTGGTTACAACGACCACATCGTTTGCCAGATTTTCGCCGATCTCCTTTGCCACGGCGTAAACGAACGTCAGGTCGGCGTGGCCGTCACCACGCCTGCTTGGCGTTCCCACGGCAATGAAGATTGCCTTGGCGTCCTTGATCCCTTCGGCGAGACTTGTGGTGAAGCTGAGCCGGCCTGATTTGACGTTATTCTCGACCAGCATGTCGAGACCCGGTTCGTAGATCGGCATAATTCCGTCGTGAAGACGATCGATCTTCGATTGGTCCTTGTCGATACATACGACTTCGTGCCCGAAATCGGCGAAACAGGCACCCGAAACCAGGCCCACATAGCCCGAACCCACCATTGCGATCTTCATTCGTCAATCCCCGTTTGTGACGATGGTAATGGATCCGTTCGATTCCACCGCCTGAATCGTCCGTCGCCCGCTGCCCTCAAGGATGAGGGCGGTCAACCTTCCGGTCCGATAGGCACCCGTGTCGATTCCAATTCTGGTCCCCGTATCCTCCACCTCGTCGACGATGGTGTGGCCATGCACCACGACATGACTGAATGCGTGAGGATGACGCAGAAACCTTTCTCGTATCCAAAGAAGGTCGCTTCTCTTCTGATCGGTATGGGGTCGGTCGGGATCGATTCCGGCGTGAACAAACAGATAATCTCCGGCCTCGATCAAAACCTCTGCGCCGGCCAGAAAGTCCCGATCGCTCGCGGGCACGGCCTGCTGCATTGCAGTCTGTAGCTCCGGCATGGTCATGGCGTTGTACTGGTCGCCCTTGATCCCGTAACTATGGATGGTCTCCTTGCCGCCGTGGCGCAGGAAATGGCGCAAAACATCGACCTGTGAGAAGCTCTCCAGAAACATTTCTTCGTGGTTTCCGGCAAGATGGCGGACCTTTCGAGTTTGTCCCCACTCGCGAGCGAATTGCACAGCGCCCGCGCTGTCTGGCCCACGATCGATAAGATCTCCAAGCAGTACCACCGTGGTATCCGCTTCCGCCCGCTTCGCATCATCGCGTTCGATCGCATCGGCGAGTGCCTTGAGCAGATCGCAACAGCCGTGCACATCACCGATCACATACCACCGCTGCCCTACAGGCACGGAGGCCACAGGGCGGGGGGTCGAGGGCCGTATCATCTGGCGAATTGCATTCAACATCGGATTTTCGATTGGCTTGTATAAGGGGGAAGGGCTCGATCATGCCGAGGCGCGCGTGCGCATAAGCGAGAGCGTAATGGCAGACAACCATTGAAGCGGCGATGAACGCATCTCGCAGTTGCACAATGGCAACGCTTTGTCATCAAATGTAAACATTCAACGATTTTTCCTTGCGCATTATCCTCTTTTCCTGAAATATCGTTTTGCTTTGGTTGAGGATCACGCAAACGTGGCCCGGCTTTGCGCGCAGGTGGGACGAAGCGACAACCATAGGAGCTTGTCATGCTGACGTCCTTTCGCGGCCTTATCGCCGCTTCGCTTGCCACGGCGAGCTTGATTTCCTTTTCTCCGGCCAACGCGCAGGACGAAGAGGTGGAATCGCCGGTGAGCGTTTCCGCCAATGTGGCGCTCGTTACCGATTACCGCTTTCGCGGTGTCTCACTCTCCGCTGGCGACGTAGCGGTTCAGGGCGGCATCGATCTGGCCCTTCCGGCTGGTTTCTATGTCGGCACATGGGCTAGTTCGATCGCAGGGGGTTCTGCCTATGGCGACCTGGAACTCGACCTTTACGGGGGCTGGAGCGCCGATGTGGCTGAGGGCGTCACTCTCGACGTCGGGGTACTGTATTACCTCTACCCCACGGAAAAGAATGCCGACGGGTTCGACGACAACGTGAACTATTGGGAGCCGTACGCTTCCATTGGCACCACCATGGGCCCGGTCGAAGCAACTATCGGCGCGGCTTATGCCTGGGACCAGGACTCGCTGGGGGGTGACAACCTTTATCTCTACACCGATCTGGGAACGGCCATTCCCAACACGCCGATCTCCCTGAGCGCGCATCTCGGATATACGGACGGCGTTCTGGCTCCGCCGGTCCTGGCTGGAGCGGTGGACGATACTGGGTTCGACTGGTCGGTCGGCGCTAGTGCCACGGTGCTTGGCTCACTCGATATCGGCGTTTCGTACATCGGGGTTGAAGGACCGTCCGTCGACGGCCTGACCGACGATGCCATTGTCGGAACGCTCAGCGTAAGTTTCTAGGCTTTCCAAGGGGGGAACCCGGGGGGCGGCGGGCTCGTGCACATGGTGCGCGGGCCCGTTTGGCTTGCGTCGGGAAGATATCTGATTACTTCGCGCGGCGAGGAGCAAGCCATGGTCAAATATCTCCATACGATGGTCCGGGTGGCAGATCCGAATGCCACGGTCGCGTTCTTTGAACTCATCGGTCTCAAGGAAATCAGGCGCGTCGACAACGACCGGGGCCGTTTCACCCTGATTTTTCTTGCTGCACCAGGGCAGGAGGGGTTGGCAGAGGTCGAATTGACATACAACTGGCCGTCCGAAGACGCTAGCGAACCGGAATCCTATGATGGCGGGCGCAACTTTGGTCATCTCGCCTACAGGGTCGAGAACATATACGAAACCTGCCAGGCGATCCTCGACGCCGGGCATGTGATCCACCGCCCGCCGCGAGATGGGCACATGGCTTTCGTAAAATCGCCCGACGGCATCTCGGTCGAACTGCTACAGGACGGTCACCTGCCGCCTCTGGAACCCTGGGCCAGCATGGAGAATGTTGGAAGCTGGTGAGCTTGCGGCTTTACGCCGTTTCCGGCGTCTTTCGTGACAGGCGCAGGACCGTGTAGCCACAAATAGCCGAGATCAGCGATCCGCCGAGAATGCCGATCTTCGCCTCGTCACGAAGTTCGCTTGCCAGCGAGCTGACCCCGGGGAATGCCAGTTCGCCGATGAACAGCGACATGGTGAACCCGATCCCGCAAAGCATCGACACACCCCAGATCTCGACCCAGTTGGCGCCACCGGGTCGCTTGGCAAAGCCGACTTTCTCGGCCGCCAGCACTATCCCGAATATCCCCACCATCTTGCCTAGCGCGAGGCCGGCGGCAACCGCCACCGGCAGGGGTGCAAGGAACTCTTCCGGACCGAGATCGGTCACATGCACGCCTGCATTGGCGAAACCGAAGACGGGAACGATCAGATAGGCGCTCCAGGGTGCGAGCGCATGCTCGACGCGTTCGACCATGGTGTCGTTGTCGCGGCCTCGCATTGGAATGGTCAGCGCCGCTACCACGCCCGCCACGGTGGCATGCACCCCGGAATTGAGAATGCAGAACCACAGCACCAGGGCCAGCAGAATATAGGTTGTCGTCACGGAGTGACGGGCACGGTTGAGTGCGACCATCACGCCCACGACGACGAGCGCCCCGATCAACCAAGTGAGCTTTATCCCCGCAGTGAAGAAGAGCGCGATGATCAGGACTGCACCGATATCGTCGACGATGGCCACGGTGAGGAGAAACATGCGAAGCGATGCGGGCACGCGGTTTCCCAACAGTCCCAGGACGCCCATCGCGAATGCGATATCCGTGGCGGCAGGGATCGCCCAGCCGCGCGTGAGCCCCGGCACCCCGCCAGCAATGCTGAGGTAGACGAGCGCAGGTGCGATCATGCCGGAAATGGCTGCGACCACTGGCAAGCGGCGCTGTTCCGGGGATGATAGCTGCCCCTCGATAATCTCGCGCTTCACTTCCAAGCCGACGACGAAGAAAAAAATCGCCATCAGGCCGTCATTGATCCACAGATGCGCCGTGTTGAGTTTGGGGATCGGCGTCCATGATAGCCGGTCGTGGAAGAAATGATGGTAGGCCTCGGCGAATATGGAATTGGCTGCAATCAAGGCTGCGGCGGCCACCACGATGAGAAGGATGCCTTGCTTCGATTCGCTGACGAACAACGCTTTCACCGGGGCGAGCAGGACGCTTAGCAGCGGGTTCGTCTGATCACTTTTGTTCATATCGGCGCTTTTCGCGATTGCAGCGCGCGTTGCAACCCCGCACCAAGGCGTTACGCTTGATTTTGCCGGGGTATCGATGGGGGGGTATTGGGTATGGCGGCGGGCGAATGGCTGTTGTTGGCTCGGCAGGAACTGTTTCTCTTCACCGGTTGCTTCTTCCTCATCGGCGCTATCGACGAGATGCTGATCGATGTCGCTTATCTCGTTTTGCACCTGACTGGTCGCATCAAGCGGGAGCGGGTCGACGAGGCTTGCCTGCGATCGCGACCTCTGCGGGGCAGGTGCTGCGTATTTATCCCGGCGTGGCAGGAAGAGAGAGTCATCGCGACCACCCTGTCTCACATTTCAAAAGTCTGGCCCCAGGCCGATCTGCTTATATTCGTCGGCTGTTATAACAATGATCCGCGCACGATCGACGCGGTTCGGAAAGCGTCTTTCGAGGATCCGCGGATCCGGATGGCGATACACGCGAGCCACGGGCCAACATGCAAGGCCGACTGCCTGAATCGAATTTTCCGTGAAATGGAAGCGGAAGAGAATGCGAGCGGTCGGCCTGTGAGAATGGTGATCCTGCACGATGCCGAAGACCTGGTGGATCCTGCCGCTATTAATCTGCTCGATCAGGCGATCGGCGAGGCGGCCTTCGTGCAATTGCCCGTACTCGCGATGCCGCACCCGCGATCCCCCTGGATTTCCGGACATTACTCCGATGAATTTGCAGAATCTCACGCAAAAACGATGGTCGTCCGCGCTGCCTTGGCCCGAAGTCTCCCCGGTGCCGGGGTGGGCTGTGCGATCGCTCGCGAGCATCTCGAACGTCTGTCCGTCGCGAGTGGCGGAAGGGGCCCGTTTGCCACCGGAGCGTTGACCGAGGATTATGAGCCTGGGATCGGCGTCGCGGCTTGGGGCGGAAAAAGCAGCTTTTTGAGAATCCGGACCACCGAGGGGCGGCTCATCGCGACGCGGGCATATTTTCCCACCAACATCAATGCAGCGGTGCGGCAAAAAGCCCGTTGGATACATGGTATCGCGCTGCAAGGATGGGACCGGCTCGGCTGGAACTGGTCGCCTGTCGAGTTGTGGATGCGCAGTCGCGACCGGCGCGGCCCACTTGCGGCATTTCTTCTCTTTCTGGCCTATTTCCTAGTGGTCCTTTTTGGAATCGAACTGATGCTGCGGTGGCTTGATCTCGTCTCACTGCCGCCATTGAGTTCGACGCTCGACATTTTGCTGTTCGCGAATCTTCTTGCCCTGGCCTGGCGTGCGCTTTCGCGGTCACTCTTCACTTGGCGCGAGCATGGCCGGCGGCAGGCTCTGCTGGCGATCCCGAGAATTGTGGTGTCGAATGCAATCGCCATCGTGGCGGCGAGACGAGCTGTTTTTGCCTATATCCATTCGCTGATGGGTGGGGTGGCCAGTTGGGACAAGACGGAACACTTCGATCATCCGATCCCCGCGATAGAGGCTGAGGGATCGAAGTGAGCGCATCCTCCCGTGCGACCATTCGTGGCCAGCCGCTGATTGCCCTAGTTACCGTAATGGTATCGTGGATCGCCCTGAGGATTGCAGTTTATGATCCAATGATCGAACCTCAACTGTATGCGAAGCGCGATATGGCAATCGAGCCGCGCTCGCAGCTCGTGAAGGCAATCGCGCAGAGCTCTAGAAAGGCCCCGCTTCAGTCCAAATTCTTCGGGGGGGAGCAGGGCAACGTCGCGGCGCCAGATCGAAAAGAACGCGTTGCGCCTCAATTTCTCACCGGCCGGACGGTATCGCCCATGCCCAGCTTAAAGAGCTGTGAAGAAGAAGCCAGCTGCGGGCAGGTCCGCGAAAGACTGTCACCGTGGCCGGTGTTGCGCGATAACGGGATCGGAAATGCACGTGCACCGGACCGCGTGCGGTTAGGCAACCAGCGCACCTGGTCAATCGATGCTTGGCTTCTGGTGCGGCCTGACGCAGTTCGGTCCAATTCTTCCGGATTTGGAGCGTCGGCCTATGGCGGCAGCCAGACCGGAGCGGTTCTTCGCTTTGCGATGGATTCAGAATCTTCGAGAAGACCTTTTGCCTATGTTCGAGCGGTAAAGTCGCTCGACGACCGCGAGGATGGCCATCTGGGGGTCGGAATGGCGGCGAGGCCGATAGGGGGCGTTCCGATCAATGTTCACCTCGAAGGCCGCGTGTATTTGTCGGCTGGAAGTCAGCAAATCGCTCCGGCGGCTTTCGTGTCTGGCGGTATCGACGATGTTGTACCCAAGCTTGGCGCT
The DNA here is from genome assembly GCF_042095715.1 of Qipengyuania sp. Classification (GTDB taxonomy): domain Bacteria; phylum Pseudomonadota; class Alphaproteobacteria; order Sphingomonadales; family Sphingomonadaceae; genus Qipengyuania. The sequence continues at coordinate 55,329 of NZ_JBELMO010000007.1, forward strand.
TCCGTCCGAGGCTATGCGCAGGCTGGATATGTCGGCGGGCAACCCGATACCCAGTTTGTAGACGGCAATCTCGTTCTGGGAAAAAAGATACCTGTTGGCCTAAATTCGGCGATGGCAATCGGAGCAGGGGTTTGGGGAGGAGCGGAAAAGAATGTCGCACGCCTGGAATTGGGTCCCAGCGCAGATGTCGTCTTTCCGCTCGGATCCGGCTTTGGACGGCTGGAAGCGTCCTATAGATGGCGCGTAGGTGAAGAGGACACGAAGGATGCAGGTGCGGCGGTGCTGACATTGTCAGCGGGCTTTTGAGGAGCAGAGCCGCACCGAGTGATCGAGATCGGCAGCGTTTCTAATTGATCCGACAATCTGCTATCCTGCGCCTTAGTAATGGGAGCAGGTTTTCTTCGGGGGGAAAATGGCGGACCAAACCGACTTCGTGGCCTTGGCCGGACAGTGGCAGGGCGGGGATCGCAAGGCAGGGGATGCGCTGTTTTCAAGTCTGGATGGTGAATTGCGGCAAATCGCAGCCGCAAAACTGCGCTCCGAGCGGAACACGTCCCTTTCGACGGGAGATCTCATCAACGAGGCGGTTATTCGCTTGTCTCGGCTTACCGTCATGGAGTTTCATGGTCGTTCGCATATCCTGGCCCTGGCATCGCACCTGATGCGACGCGTCCTGATCGACGCGGCACGTCAGCGAAATGCGCTCAAGCGTGGGGAAACCCCCCTCACGCTTTGTACCGATGTCGCGGACTGGGAGATACCTCTCGACCTGATCGAACTGGATCTTGCTCTGCGCGAGTTGGAAAAGATCGATCCCGAGCGCAGCCAGATCGTGGAGATGCGGTTCTTCGGCGGCATGAATTCCGCCGACATCGGCGAGGTTCTGGGGGTAAGCGAACCCACGATCAAGAGGCGCTGGTCCGCCACGCGTGCGTGGCTACACGACCGATTGAGCAGATAAGATGATCGGCGGAGATCGCGGGCGTTCGGAGCGGGCGGCTCTCGACCTGTTGGATGCGGCAATGGGCCATTCTCCAGATGTCCGCGAAGCGTACATTGCTTCGCGCGACGACTTGGAACCTGCGATCCGCGAGCGCGCTCTGGAGCTTCTGCTGTCGGATCGGGACGCCAGGGCATCTTTGCGAACTGGGGGTGCAGGCGCAGGACTTTACGGTGGTGACGAGGTTGCGCCGGATATCGCGGGATACCGGGTCATACGTCAACTGGGCCGGGGCGGGATGGGCTCGGTCTGGCTCGCGGAAAGAAATGAGGGCGATTTCGATCACACCGTCGCAATCAAGGTTATCCGCCCCGGAGCGCTAAGCGAAAGCCTGATCGAGCGGTTCAGACGCGAGCGCCAGATTTTGGCGAAGCTGAACCACCCGCATATCGCCCGTCTCTACGATGGTGGGGAAACGGAAGATGGTCAGCCCTACATCGTGATGGAATACGTCGCGGGCAGGACTTTGAGGCAGTGGCTGAAGGACACTCCAACGCCCGGTTTGGACGCACGACTGGACCTCTTTCGCCAGATTAAGGCTGCGGTCGGGTCGGCGCACCAGAATCTCGTGGTGCATCGCGATCTTACTCCTGGCAATATACTGGTAGACCACGAAGACCAGGCCAAGCTGATCGACTTCGGAATTGCCCGCCCCCCGCGTGCGGACGAGCAAGCAACGCCGGCCTCGCGCATTACGGGCCTCAGCCTCACCCCAGGCTTCGCCGCGCCCGAACGCATGAACGGTGATGCGACCAACACGCTTTCCGACATCTACTCGCTTGGTCGTATCCTCGAGGCAATGTTGGACGGTATGGCGGAGCCTGAACTGACCGCGATCGCCGCAAAGGCGGCGTCCGACGATCCGTCGGATCGCTATGCTTCGGTCAGCGATCTTTCGGACGATCTCGAGCGTTTCCGGGACGGGCGGACTGTCGACGCCTATTCGTCTTCGCGACGTTATCGGATAAACAAGTTCGTCCGGCGGCAGAAAACACTCGTCGCCTCCGTCGGCATTGTCTTGACAACACTCGCGATCGGGCTGGCCGGGACCAGCTGGTCCTATGTGCGCGCAGAGGCGGCCCGCGCCGAGGCGGAGCAGCGTTTCGGCGAAGTTCGCGAGCTTGCGAATTTCATGCTCTACGATCTCTATGATGATCTAGCGAGCGTGACCGGCAACACGCGATCCCTCATGAAGATCGCCGATCGTGCAAGCGGATACCTCGATTCTCTCGGGGAAACACGAACCAAAGATCCCGGCTTGAAGCTTGAGATCGCCAATGGCCTCAAGCGCCTCTCTGATGTCCTGGGCAACCCGGTCGACCGCAACCTTGGTAGGCGCGAAGAAGCGGGCGTCGCCTTGCGCCGGTCGGTCGCGCTCCTCGAGGAACTACATAAGGAAAACCCTGCCGACGCGAACGTTTCGCGATCGCTCGCACAAGCGCTGTTTTCCTGGAGCGTCTATCGGTTCATCGCCGAAGATCTTTCCGAGGAGGCGATTGGGCCTGCACGCCGGTCGGCAGCACTATACGATTCACTCCTGAAATCGGGAGAAGGCACGCGGGCGGATGAGCTTGGCAGGGTCGAGGCAAAACTCCAGGCTGCCAAGCCGCTGGTGTGGATAGACGAGGGCGAGAAGGCGGTGGTTCAAATGGAGGCACTGGTGCCTGAGGTGCGTGCGCTGGTCAGGCAGGATTCGGCAGACCCGGTGGGACGCAGAACGCAAGCGCGGCTTCTCTCATCCCTCGCCAGTGCGATGTCGTGGTCTATCGACCTTAGCACCGATCGCGCCGAGTATCTTCGATCAATCCCGATCGCGGGTGAAGCGATCGAGGCGCTTCAGAATCTTCATCGTCGCTTTCCGGATGACCAAGGCATCGAACGCGAACTGATGGGAGCGCACTTCGTTCGGGCGCTCATTTATTGGGACATAGATTCGCTGGACGAAGCGCACCGGGATCTGACAGCTTCGGAAAACCATGCCATGAACCTGCTCGACAAGGATCCGGACGACAGCGAACTGTTTCGGCGGCTGCAGGGCTTTCGCGGTCAGCATGCGCCTATTCTCGTTGCCATGGGCCGTCTGGACGAGGCGATCGCTATGGCGCGACTTGCGCTCGCCGAGCGCCGGAAGCTGGTCGATGCGGAGCCCGAAAACGCCGGATACTTTCGGGATCGGACTTCTGCGAGGCGTGCCTTGGGTGAGACGCTGCTTGCAGCAGGGCAGCGCCGCGAGGGTTGTGCGGCCTATCTCCTTGCCCGGGCCGAATGGCGGGAAATCGAGCGTCGGTGGGGCATATCGCCTCTCAATCAGGCCAATGACGTGGATACGATCGACGCTGGTTTGCTCGATTGCAGGGGATCTGGCCACCTGGGCTGATCTCGCGAGTCCCGATACGAGATTCACAATTCCAAACATTTTTGATCCGTTGACCGTCTTGTTGACGCCAACTCATATGGGCGGGGTGTTTCGCGCTCGTGGTTTTGGTTGGAACAAGGGGTGTTTAAATGCGTGGTACAATCCTTTTTGCCATGAGCGCCAGCGCGCTCGCCATCGCGGCGCCGGCGGGTGCAGCGACATACTTCTTCACGGCGGGCACCTATGCCGGCCCTGATCCTCTCCTCAGCCCCGACATCCTCGAGATACAAGGCGGCAGCACAAAGGTATTTTCTTCCAATTTCGCGAACCAGTCGGGCCTGGTCAATTGGCGTGAAGGAAACCTTCTGATCGGAGGCGGGGCGAACATCAGCAATGCTTCCGAATGGATGAGCTATGGTAATCTGTCGATCGGCTATACCAGCGGTGGCGGCGCGTTTCTCAACTCAGGCACGTTCGCAAACGCAGGGCTTGGCAATACCACCAATTTCGATGTGTTCCTTGATAACTCCGGCACCATCGATGCCGCTGCTGGAACGATCCGTTTGGGCAACGGCGGTATCTTTCGCAGTGGATCGCAATATCTTGGCACGGGAGCCGTTATCGTTGCGAGCAACATCAGTTTCATCGGGAATCAAGACACCCAGAGCCTGCTTTTCCAGAATGGCGCTTTTTCCGGAACAGGCGCCCAGCTTTCCGGCACCGCAGATTGGACGGGCGGAACCTTTACAGGCGATTGGGCCATCGATGCCGGTGCCACACTGACCTCGCGGGGTGGGGCTACCCGCGTCTTCGGCGGCGGGACTTTCGCGCTTAACGGTACGCTCGCTTGGGAGGAGCCGAGCAATGCCCTGTTTGGAGGCGGTGTCGTCTTAACCAACAATGGGCTGATGGACTTCAACGCAGGTTCGCGCTTCGGTTTCACCAGTGGCGGGGGATCTTTGGTAAATTCCGCGGGTGGCGAGATTGGGGCCGCAAATGGGGTAGTGGTAAATCTCGATGTTCCGCTGATCAATGAAGGCGGGCTGCTCACTTCTGCCGGTATCATCAACTATGGTAATACGGGGCAACAGTTCCTCGATGGTACCCGCTTTGCGGGAACTGGTGCCAATCGCGTAAACACCAACGCAGCTTTCAGCGGTACCATTAATTCGGAGAACCTTGAATTGCGGGGCGGCCAGTATCAGGGGGCAGCAGCTGGTCTGGCTGGAGAAGCGGACTGGTTTGCCGGAAACTTTGCCGGCGATTGGACTCTGGCCAGCGGCGCAGGAATTGATGTGCTCGGGCCGGCGACCCGCAGCCTTGCAAATGGCAGTTTCATAAACAACGGTATCTTGGCCTGGCAGGAATCAAGCACTTTGCTGTTTGCTGGAAACAGCGTCCTTACCAACAACGCGTCCTTGCAGTTTCTCGCCGACAGTTCATTCGGCAATAGTTCGGGTGGTGGAGCCCTGGTCAATGCGGCGACGGGAACAATCGATGTCGCCAGCGGCGTAACGTGGTCGCTTGCAATGAGCGGTTTCGCCAACAACGCAGGGACGATCAACAGCGACGGACTTATCAACTTCAACGTATTGGGCCAGACCTTTAACGACGGGACGCAATTTACCGGCAGCGGAGCCAGCCGGATAAATACCAACGCGGTCTTCAACGGTGGCTTCAATTCCGCCAACCTTGAATTGCGTAACGGCAACTATTCGGGCGGCAATGCTGAGTTGAGCGGTATCGTCGACTGGTATGGTGGAAATATCGTCGACGATTGGACGGTGACCGCGGGAGCCATTCTGGTTTCCCGCGAAGCGGCAACCCGGAGCCTATTTGGCGGAACACTTGCCAATAACGGGACCATAACCTGGGCGGATTCGAACACTACCCTGTTTGGTGGTGAGTTCGTACTGACGAACAACGCCTTGATGGACGTTGACGCAAATGTGTCCTTCGGCAACAACAGCGGGGGCGGCTCCTTCGTCAATGGGCCAGGCGGGCTGGTCGATGTGGCGACCGGACACTCGCTGACCGTTTCCAACTCGTTCTTCGCCAACAACGGTGGCGAACTGCGTGCCGATGGGGTCATCAATTTCAACGCGGGGGGGCAGCAGTTCAATGGGGGGAGCTTCACCGGCATTGGCGAAAACCGGGTCAATACGAGCGCCGTATTCGCAGGCGCGCTTTCATCCCAAAATCTGGTATTTGCAGGCGGACTCTTCGGCGGCAACGCAGCCGTATTGGATGGAGCTGCAGAATGGCGCGGTGGCGACTTCACAGGGGGTTGGCGCATTGGTCCGGATGCGGAAATGATCGCAACCGGAGCCTCTACGAGAACTTTCGCCGGAGGCACATTCGTGAATGATGGGCGGCTCACCATGTCTAGCCCAGCAACGACGTTGCTGGGAGGCGGTGTGTTGGTCACCAACAACGGCCTAATCGATTTCCAGTCTGATTCCTCATTTGGTGGCTTTACCACGGGAGCTGGTTCCGTCGTGAACAACGGCCTCATCGAGAAAACTGGGGGATCGGGTACCACCGCTTTGCTTCCCAGCGGCAATCTTACGAACAACGGAACCATCAACGTCCTGTCCGGCACGATCGCCTTCAACACCAACTTTGCCAATGGCAGCAATGGTACTCTTTCCGGTACGGGGGTCTTCCAACATGGCGGAACCCTGACGAACGCAGGTACGATTGCTCCAGGCGACATCGGCATGACGGGTATGCTGCAACTCAACGGTAATTACCTGCAGACCGAAACCGGCGCTCTCGCTTCGCAGCTCTTTTCGCTGGGAAGCTACGACCGGTTCAACATCTCGGGCTCGGCGACGTTGGACGGCACTCTCGCGCTCAGTTGTCTTGCAGGGTGCATGCTCAATGTCGGGGACAGCTTTGTCCTGCTTGACTCGGTTGGCGCCTTGTCGGGCGTGTTCGCTGGGGTCACGACCAGCGGCTTCAACGATGGCTTCGCCTATGACCTGCTGTACGATTACGATAACGACCTGGTCAAACTGACCGTGACAAACGTCGGCGTTCCTGGAGGTGGAATAGTTCCCGAACCTTCGGTTTGGGCGATGCTTATAATCGGCTTCGGCGCCGTCGGTGGCGCGCTTCGCAGATCCCGTCGGCGTTTCGTGCGGTCTATCGTGGCCTGATTATATGGAACTAGCGAAGTTCAGCCAGGCATGACGATGAGGGGCGCCGATCTTGCGGCGTCCCTCTTTGGCTAACCTACGTAGATGTGATCAACGGCTTGGCCGACCAACTGGAAACCGCTCTATAGGTTTGCGTTGAGGGCGACATTTAGGGATCCAGCCGTCTCAAAACCTTTCTGAGAACTACCCCAAAATACGGGCTGCCACTTATTTTGCCGATGACCCGATTATTAAACGCCCATGCGTATCGACGCCCAAACCGGGGCGGATTTCATCCGGCCCTACGCCGAGGGGCATTCGAGCGCATGGGACACAATTATGTCGAATATGAGTAATTCATCTTTTGGTGTTGGTGGCTGGCTTCGGAAAAAGTCGATCAACCAGCGCCTCGGAATTCAGGCGACGGCTTCCATTATTTTGAGCCTCGTACTCGTAACGATACTTACGATCAGCTCCTTCATGAGTTTGAAGATGCTCAATCAGGATAATTTCCTGTCCGATCAAGCTCTATCCTCGGCACTTCTCGAAAAAGATTTCGCATCCCTTGAGCGGGATGTGTTCCGCTACGCCTTGCTTCGGAATAACGATACGCGGGAAGGCTTCGAGAGCAATGTAGGCGACTTGCGGCAAGCAATTGCAGACGCTCGGGCTAAAATCGAAGGTGCGGATCAGGAGCGGGTAGACCTCGTGTCCACTCTCAGCGATTCCTATGTAGAGACCGTTGAAGCGGTCATTGCCGCGGGTCCGACCGACGCCGCGGCCGTGAGCAAGATCATGGCATCGGGCGACAAGGTCGACGCTGCGATCGAAGCGATCCGCGATCCCGTGATCGCTGAAGCCGCTTTGCATTCTGAAGCGCAGGCTGCCTTTTCCCAAAAAGTCATGTGGATCACCAGCGCGATCGCACTGCTTGTCGGTCTGATCTCGTTCATCCTCGCCCGTGCCATCCGCAATGCGATTTCCAGCGAACTCGGTTCCATTTCCGATGCCATTCGCAAGGTTTTGCAGGGTGACTTCAACGTCTCAATCAATCTTGCAGATCGCAACGACGATGTTGGCGAACTGGCCCGGGCGGCCGTACAGCTGCGCGACACCAGCATGCAGAAGCGCCAGTCTGACGCGGAAATGGCGGAAATGGCCGAACGCGTCGGTGAATGTCTGCAGCGCATGTCCCAGGGTGACCTAACCATGGAACTCGGCGAGCTGAGCAAAACCTATGAAGGGCTGCGCACCGACTTCAACAGCACCATCGCCCAGTTGCACGGCACGATGTCCGGGGTGGCGGAAGCTGCGCACACCATTCGCGTGGGCTCGAACGAGATCAGCCAGGCCTCCGACGATCTGGCGAGCCGGACCGAGCGCCATGCGTCCGAGCTTGCACGCACGACAGAGGCGGTCAACCGCATCACTGCGATGCTTTCCGAAACCGCCAACGGTGCCGCTCAGGCACAGAAGGACGTGTCTGAGGCGATGTGCGAAGCCAAGAGCGGCGGCGAGGTCATCTCGCAGGCGGTCGCCGCGATGGCGGAAATCGAGAATTCGACCGCGCAGATCGAAGAGATCATTTCGGTCATCGATAATATCGCGTTCCAGACCAATCTTCTCGCTCTGAACGCGGGCGTGGAAGCGGCGCGTGCCGGCAATTCGGGCAGCGGCTTCGCCGTGGTCGCAAACGAAGTACGTGCGCTGGCTCAGCGTTCCTCCGATGCAGCCAAGGATATCAAGGAACTGATCGAGCGTAGTTCGACCCATGTCTCTGTCGGCGCCGGAATGGTTCGCAAGACCGGTGAGGTGTTCGATCGCATTGCAAAGAAGATCGAGGTGACGACAGAGTTAGTCGGAGAAATCAGCTCGAAGGCAGAGGAACAATCCGAAAATCTGAAGGACGCCAACAAGTCCATGAGCAGCATGGATCTGGTGACTCAGCAGAACGCTGCCATGGTCGAAGAGAGCAACGCCGCCGCGCGGAATCTGGCCACGGAAGCAGACAGCCTGGCATCGATCGTTTCCGGCTTCGTTTTGAAAGGAAGCGGTAATGGAAACGTCAGGCAGATGCCCGCGCGCGCGACCCGCAGTTCCGCCCCGGCTGCCGCCGTTCGCAGCACACCAGCTCCGGTGACGGCGGGCAACCTCGCGCTCGACACCGACGACTGGAGCGAGTTCTAAGCAGCCCCGACCAGTCTGTCTGGCGCTTAAGCAGCGCTGGGACTTGCGCATCGCCGATCAAGAAAGAGTATCAATGAAAAAACACGCCTTGGCCACATTGTGGCTTGCCAGCGCTGCGTCATCCATCGCTGCACCTGCGGCAGCAAAAGACGGAGAAGGAATGACACTGCAAAACGCGGTAGGGTCAGACGACTTCACTATCGAGGGCAGCGTGCGGGCTCGTTACGAGACGTATGACAATACTTTTCGAAGCAGCGGGGCCGAGTCTGCGGACTTGCTGACCTTTCGGACGATCATCGAGGCCGAATACGATGCCGGTCCCGTTCGCGTCGGGGGGCAGTTACAGGATGCGCGCGCCTATTGGGCTGACAACGGTACGCCGCTCTCCACGGCCGAAGTGAACGCATTCGAATTGGTAGCCGGCTATGTCACCGTCGAACTGGGCGATGCGCTTTCGACCGGGTCTTCATCAGAACTGACCGCCGGCAGGTTTCTCTTGAACCTGGGGTCCAAGCGTTTGGCCGCAAGCCCGGGCTTTCGAAACACCGCCAACGGTTTCACCGGTGCGCGTTTCGACTGGTCGAACAAGGATCGAGGCCAGGACCTGACGCTGTTCTACACCCTTCCTCAGCAGCGGTTGCCATTTGATCGTCCCAGCCTGCTGGACAATTCCGTCGAGTGGGATCGCGAGGGTGATGAACTGCAATTCTGGGGCGGGATCTTTTCATCCGCGATTTCCCGATCCGGCACCACGCTCGAAGCCTATGTCTATGGCGTTGATGAAAATGATCGCTCGGGCAAGGCAACAAAAAACCGCCATCTGGTGACGCCGGGGGTAAGGCTGTTCTCCAAGGCTGCTACGGGCAAGGTGGATTTCGAACTGGAAGGTGCCTGGCAATCCGGCACCATCCGCACCTCTTCGGCAGCCAGTGCTCCATCTGTCGACGTATCGGCTTACACGGTCGCGGCTGAGGTCGGATACACGTTCGACAGCGCGCTAAAGCCCCGGCTGTCCATCGTCGGCGATATCGCTAGCGGCGATGACCCGGGTAGCACCAGCTTCAACGGCTTCGATACATTGTTCGGTATCCGGAGAGGCGAGTGGGGCCCGTCTTCCTCGCTTTACGGGCCGCTGAGCCGGAACAATATCCGCGACCTAGGCGTGGGGCTCGAGGTGAAGCCATCTAAGCGTTTCGACGCGTTTGTGTCAGCGCGGTTCGTCTGGCTCGAGGAGATTACCGACAGTTTCGCGAAGACGGGAATCAAGGACGCCTCGGGGCAAAGCGGAGATTACGCGGGCGCACAGGTCGAGGCGCGCGTGCGTTACTGGGTGGTGCCAAAACGGATCCAACTGGACATCGGCGGAGCAATCCTCGCCAAGGGCGAGTTCCTGCGCAATGCCCCGAATGTGATCAATACTGACGACACGTGCTACATTTACGCGGACATCAATTTCAACTTCTGATCGGATTCACATCGGGGACGGCGATTTGCGCAGGCAAGTCCCCTGGAAACCGATAGCCAGGCCGTTGGCGGAGAGGGTGGGATTCGAACCCACGGTACGGTTGCCCGCACACCGCATTTCGAGTGCGGCGCATTCGACCACTCTGCCACCTCTCCGCGAAGGGCTCTTGCGCCGGGCTATATCGCCCGCTTGGCCGGAAGGCGGCGCGCTTAGCGCGGGTGGGGCGCTTTGCCAAGCGCATTGACGCAGGATGCCGCGTGAAATGCGGGGGGTTGCGCGCGCAAGGCGGTTGTCGGGGGACCAGCTGATGCCCATATTCCGGGTCCTATGGTCCGCTCGCAATATTTTTCCCCTCAAGCGGGGCGCACGATCGAAGCCCCCCGCCATGTTCGCAGTCGCTTTTCCTTGGGCGAGGTGGTTCGTCACAAGATGTTCGACTTCAGGGGGGTGGTGTTCGACATCGATCCCGTCTTTGCGAACAGCGAGGAGTGGTACGAGGCCATTCCAGAACACATCCGGCCCGACCGGGAACAGCCGTTCTATCACCTCTTCGCGGAAAACGAGGAGGGGTCTTACGTCGCCTACGTCAGCCAGCAGAACCTGATTGCGGATTCGCTCGGCGGACCGGTCGAGCATCCCGAGGTGGCTCAGATGTTCGGCCCGTTCGAAGACGGGCGTTATCGGCTGCGCCGCGGCGCCACGCACTGACCCTGTTCGCTTATCGCTAGCTGCGAATCTTCCACCCCGACCGCATGAGGCGATAGGCAAGGAAGCCGACCAGAAGGTTCAGTACCAGCAATCCCGCGCCTGCCGCCAAGACGTGGCCCGTCGTGCCGATGTCGCTTTCCCCCAGGAACCCGTACCGGAAGCCCGAGATCACATAGAAGAAAGGATTGGCGCGGCTGACTGCCTGGAACACGCCATGCAGCCGGTCGATCGTGTAAAAGGTGCCCGACAGCAGGCTGAGGGGGGCGATGACGAAGTTGGTGACGGCGGCGTTGTGGTCGAACTTTTCGGCCCACAAAGACGCGATGAGGCCCATCAGCGCCAGCAGGATTGCGCCCATGAGGCCGAACCACACGATCGCCCAAGGCGCCTCCAAATGGAGATGGACGCCGGGGTAGAGCCACATCGCGATTGCCACGGCCATCCCGACGAGGATCGCGCGAGTCACTGCCGCCCCGACGATGCCGATCATGAGCTCTCCTTCGGAAAGAGGGGGCATCAGCAGATCGATGATCGTGCCCTGGATCTTGCCGGAAAGGAAAGAAAAAGAGGAGTTCGCGAAGGCATTCTGCATCATTCCCATCACGATCAGGCCCGGCGCCACGAAATCGCCGAACGGCACGCCGAAGACGGAATAGCCGTTGCGGCCCAAGGCGACCGTGAAGATGACCAGAAAAAGCAGCGTCGTGACCGCAGGAGCCCAGATCGTCTGCGTCTGGACCTTGAAGAATCGCCGAACCTCTTTCACATAGAGGCTCCACAGTCCCACGCGATTGATGCCGGTGATTACCGGCACGCCCCGTGCGGGAAACGTCTCGACCGCTCCGGCATTGTTCGCTGCGAGATTGGCCGGGTTCATATTGGTCGAAAGGGGCTGCTCGGTCATGACCGTGCGCCTAGGATGCGATAGCCGGGCTGGCAAGCACACCGCCAGCCCCGATTGAAATTGGAAACTTGATGAGCTGGACCGACGAACGAATCGCCAAACTGAAAACCATGTGGGAAGGCGGAGCGACCGCAAGCCAGATCGCCGAGGAACTGGGCGGCGTCAGCCGGAACGCGGTGATCGGGAAGGCTCACAGGCTCGGGCTCAAGGCGCGACCGTCGCCGGTCAAGGAAAAGGAAAAAGCGTCGCCTGCACCGGCGCCGGCACCCGCACCGCGCGCCGCGCCCAAACCGGCTCCCGCGCCTGCCCCGGCCCCCCGTCCGCGGCCGGAGCCAAAGCAGGAGGAGGCACCCGTCGCGAAGAGCGATGCAGGCCCTTCGCAGCCATTACCCAACCGCTCGCCCGATCTTCCGAAGGTCGTTTCCGTGGGACCTGGCGGGTTTTTGCGGCAGGGGCCGGGCGATCAGCAGCCGCCGATCCCGCCCGCGCCGCCGCGCCGGCTGGTACCGGCGAAGCCCAGCCCCGAGATCGCCGACAAGACGAGCCTTCTCGATTTGAACGAGCGCGTCTGCCGCTGGCCGATGGGTCACCCCGGGGAGCCCGATTTCCATTTCTGCGGCGAGGCGGTCAATCCCGGCTTCCCCTATTGCGTGGAGCATTGCGGCCGGGCCTATCAGGCACAGCTCCCCCGCGGCGCGCGCCGTCCTCCTCCGCCGCTTCCGTTCGGCGGACCGCGGGTTCGCTGATCGTCAGTACAACAGGGGTCGCCGGTCATGGATCGGCGGCCCTTTTTTATAAGGGGAGGATTCCATGGCTTTCGATCTTTATTCCGCCTTCGTGCCCACCATTCGCCAGCTTCTGGACGCTCTGCCCGACGTGATCGACAAGGCCGAGCAATTCGTTGCCGATGGCAATGCAACGGATACAGAGTTGCTGGAGGCGAAGCTGGCCGACACGATGTGGCCGTTGCCATGGCATGTCCGATCGTGCTGGATGCATAGCGCCTATGCGATCGATCAGCTCGCCGGTGGATCGTTCACACCCGATTTCACCGATGTGCCCGAAGGATGGACGGCGATGCGCGCGATGATCGCTTCCGCTCAGGAGCGGATGGCCTCTGCGACACGCGAGGAAATAGGCGCATTGGCCGATCGGAAGATCGAATTCGTGCTGGGTAGTCAGACGCGCTTCACCCTTTCGGGTGAGCGTTTCCTGCTGGGCTTCAACATGCCCAATTTCCAGTTTCACGCGACCACGTTCTACGGCATCCTGCGGATGAAGGGGGTTGCGCTGGGCAAGCGCGATTTTCTAGGAAATCCCGCCGGGCCGATGGCCTGATGCGCTAGGTTTTCCGCGCGAACCAGAGCGTGTGGCGCGGGCCCTTGTTGTTTGGGCGTGCGCGGACCGTGATCTCCTCCATGGACATACCGGTATCACGCAGCCGGCGCGTGAAGGCGGGGTCGGGCGCAGCCGACCAGACCGCGAGAACACCGCCGGGGTTAAGCGCGTCCCGCGCGCGGGCGAGGCCGGTGCGGGTATAGAGCCGATCGTTGGCATCGCGCACGATGCCGTCCGGGCCGTTGTCGACATCCAGCAGGATCGCGTCCCAGCGAGGGCAGGTTTCGTCGAGCGCATCGTCGATCAGGGCGGCGACATCGGCAATCACTACCTCTCCGCGCGGATCTGACAGACTTTCACCCGTGAGGTGCGCCAGCGGCCCGCTGGCCCATTCGAGGATTTCGGGGACGACTTCGGCCACCGTGATCCGCCCCCCATCGGGGAGCCCGGCCAGCGCGGCGCGAAATGTGAAGCCGAGGCCGTAGCCGCCGATGAGAATGCGGGGGCGCGGCGCGGCGACGCGCTCCAGCGTGAGCGTGGCGAGCTGCTCTTCGGAGAACTGCATGCGCGTCCCCATCAATTCGTCACGCCCAAGCATGACGATGAAATCGCGGCCGTGGCTGACGAGGGTCAGCGTGTCGCCACCCGGGATGGTTGCGGTGGCAAGGGTTTCTCGGGGAAGCATCGCGTGTCCTGTTCGATGTGAAAAGGGCCGCCGGATCGCTCCGACGGCCCTTTCTTACGGATTTATCGCCTGATCAGTCCTTGAGGAAGTCGGGGATATGGGCCGCTTCGCCGTCGCGGTTGCCGCCACGGTCGTCCCGGCCACGATCATTGCGGGGACCACGGTCGCGGCCGCCACGGCCACCACCGCCGCCGCCGCCGCCGCGGGGGCCGCGACGGTCGCCGCCACGATCACCGCGTGGCTCGCGCGGTTCGCGGGGAGGGCGGGTATCTTCCAGCTCTTCGCCGGTTTCCTGATCGACGACGCGCATCGACAGGCGGACCTTGCCGCGGTTGTCGATCTCGAGGACCTTGACCTTGACCTCCTGACCTTCGGACACGACGTCGGTCGGCTTTTCGACCCGCTCGTTCTTCATTTC
>NZ_JBELMO010000008.1:0-33457 GCF_042095715.1 Qipengyuania sp.
GGGCCTGCAACGCCTGATTGCGTTCGGACTGGGAATGTTCGCCCGACAGGGCCACCACCGCAAATCCGCGATCCTGAAGCGTCGCATGGAGGTGGCGGACATTATCGCGCGTGGCGCAAAACAGGATGGCAGTTTCCGCCTCGTGATAGCGGAGCAGGTTCACCACCGCATGCTCGATCTCGGATGGGGCCACGGTGATCGCCTGATAGCTGATATCGCCATGGCCGCGATCCTGGCCTGCGAGCGCCAGGCGGAGGGCGTTGCTCTGGTATCGCTCGGCCAGGGCCACGATCGGCCGCGGCATCGTCGCCGAAAACAGCAAAGTGCGGCGGCCCTCTGGCGTCGCATCGAGAAGCGTTTCGAGGTCTTCGCGGAAACCCATGTCGAGCATTTCGTCCGCCTCGTCGAGAACGACGCCGATCAGACCCGAAAGGTCCAGCGCGCCGCGCTCCAGATGATCACGCAGGCGCCCGGGCGTTCCCACCACGATCGCCGGCCCGCCACGCAGGTTGCGGCGTTCCTTGCTGGCATCCATGCCGCCGACGCAGGTCGCGATGCGCATACCCGTCGCGCCGTAAAGCCATTGCAATTCACGGCTGACCTGCAGCGCCAGTTCGCGCGTCGGCGCGACGATCAGGGCCAGTGGGCGCTCGACAAGCGGCATTGAGCCTGTTTCGGCGAGAAGTGCCTCGGCCAGCGCCAATCCGAACGCCACGGTCTTGCCCGATCCGGTCTGCGCCGACACGATCAGGTCGCGGCCCCGCGCTTCGGTATCGATCACGGCGGACTGGACGGGGGTGAGGGCGGTGTAGCCGCGCTCTTCCAGCGCATTGCCGATGACAGGAGGCACGAATTCGAAAGACATTTCAGATCACAGACAGTTTGGCGCCGCGAGCGGCCGCGAGAAAAGAGGGGGAGTTCGAAGTCGGTCGAAAGCGCGGTGCCGGCACTGATCCGGCAGGACGTTGAGAGTCGACGCCGCGGGCCATAGCGGTAAAATGCCCGTTTGGCTCCCCCTAATCGGCTAGCGCGCCTTTTTGACCCGTTTGCGCATCATCCCTTCCTGCGCAACGCTGGCGACGAGACGGCCATCCTGGGTGAAGATATGCCCCCGGTTCATACCGCGTCCGCCGCCTGACCAAGGACTTTCGGTGGCGTAGAGAAGCCATTCGTCTGCCCGCGCGGGGGCGTGAAACCAGATCGAATGGTCGAGGCTGGCCCCTACGAGCTCGCCGCGAAACCAGCTGAGGCCATGGGGCAGCGCGGCTGTGCCCAACAGCGTGTAATCGCTGGCGTAGGCGATCACGGCCCTGTGCAAGGCCTCGTCATCAGGCAGGGGGGCGGTGGTTCGAAACCATGTATGAGCGCGGGGCTCGCTTGGCTCCGAATTCATCCAGTGAAGGACACCCGCCGTGCGCATTTCGATGGGCCGGGGCCGGAGCATGAGCGCGCGCTGGGCCTCGCTCATCCGCTCCCCCGCCTGCTCGATTGCTTCGAGGCGAAGAGAATGATCGGGCCGCAGCTCGTCGGGAGGGGGGACGTCCGGCATGGCCGCTTCGCGATGCTCCAGCCCATCTTCGGGCCGCTGGAAGCTCGCGGTCAGACTGAGGATGATCGTCCCGTCCTGCCGGGCCTGGATACGCCGGTTGGCGAAGCTTCGGCCGTCGAGGTCGCTCTCCACCGAATAGCGGGTCTCGATGCCCTCGGTCCCTGCGCGTAGGAAATATGCGTGCAGGCTGTGCGCCGCGAATTCGTCTGGCACCGTAGCCTGCGCCGCCTGAAGGGCTTGGGCAACGATCTGGCCGCCGAAGACCCGCCCCACCCCGTCCTTTTGAGGCGAACCGAGGAATCCGCCCGCTGGTTGCCTGCTGACGGTGAGGAGGTCGATAAACCCCTGAAGTGTATCGGTGTCGGATGTGCTGGACATGGAAGATCGCTTAGGGGGTGCTTTTGCCTGGCGTCAACGTCGTCCCCCCACCGGACACGCAGCACCGATATGAAAGCGGCCGCCCCGTGGTTTGTCCGGGGCGGCCGCTCACGTCTTTGATGGGAATGGTCAGCCCACGCCGCCGGCCAGCGCGGCCAGTAGCAGGAGCGCCACGATGTTCGTGATCTTGATCATCGGGTTTACGGCCGGGCCGGCAGTATCCTTGTAGGGATCGCCCACCGTATCCCCGGTGACTGCGGCCTTGTGCGCTTCGCTGCCCTTGCCGCCGTGGTTGCCGTCCTCGATGTACTTCTTGGCATTGTCCCAGGCGCCGCCGCCCGCCGTCATGGACAGCGCCACGAACAGACCGCCGACGATCACGCCCAGAAGCAACGCGCCGAGCGCCGCGAAACCGTTGGCCGGGCCCGCGATCGCGGTGATCACGAAATAGACGACAATGGGTGCGAGCACGGGCAGCAGGCTCGGTACGATCATTTCCTTGATCGCTGCCTTGGTGACAAGGTCCACAGTGCGGGCATAATCGGGGCGACTGGTGCCCGCCATGATGCCCTTGTCGGCCGCGAACTGCTCGCGCACATCCTTCACCACGTCGCCCGCTGCGCGGCCCACCGCCGTCATGCCCATCGCTCCGAAGAGATAGGGCAGCAGCGCGCCCAGCAGCAGACCGACGATGACGTAGGGGTTCTCGAGACTGAAATCGACGTCGAGGAGCGGAAAGAATTCCCCCAGATCGGTGGTGTAGGCTGCGAACAGCACTAGCGCGGCGAGGCCGGCAGAGCCGATTGCATAGCCCTTCGTGACCGCCTTGGTGGTGTTGCCCACGGCATCGAGCAGGTCAGTCTTCTCGCGAACACTATCGTCGAGCCCGGCCATTTCCGCGATCCCGCCCGCATTGTCCGTAACCGGACCATAGGCATCGAGCGCGACCACCATCCCGGCCAGTGCCAGCATCGCCGTCGCCGCATAGGCTATGCCGATGAGACCGGCGAGCTCATAGGCGATGATGATGCCAGCTACGATAACGATCGTGGGCAGGGCCGTGGATTCCAAGCTGATGGCAAGACCCTGGATCACATTGGTGCCATGACCCGTCTCCGACGCCTTGGCGATGGAGCGCACCGGGCGGTAGTTCGTCCCGGTGTAATATTCGGTAATCCAGATGATCAGGCCGGTGATCGCCAATCCGAGCAGCGAGCACCAGAACAGATCCCAGCCGGTGAAGGCCAGCACCTGCTCGGAAAGCCCTTCCTCCGCGAGGGTTCCCCCGGCAAGATCGACATCGGCAACGCTGCGCCCGATGACGGTATCGAGCCCGATGGCGGCCTCGATCGCGATGCCGATCAAGGGAATCGAAAGGATCGCGGTGACGAGAAAGCCCTTGTACATGGCGCCCATCACATTGCTGCCCTTGCCAAGCCGGACAAAGTAGGTGCCGATGATGCTGGTGACGATGCACGCGCCCCCGATCAGCAGGGGCAGTGACATCATGGGCAGCAGATAATCGCCCAGGCCCTTCAACAGCAGGGCGGTCAGCACCATGGTGGCGCCTACGGTAACCACGTAGGTTTCGAAAAGGTCGGCCGCCATGCCCGCGCAATCGCCGACATTGTCGCCCACGTTATCGGCGATGACGGCGGGGTTGCGTGGGTCATCCTCTGGAATACCGGCTTCCACCTTGCCGACAAGATCGGCACCGACGTCCGCCGCCTTGGTGAAGATGCCACCACCCAGTCGGGCGAAAATCGAGATCAGCGAAGCGCCGAAGGCGAGGGCGACCAGGGCATCGATGACCTGCCGACTGTTGGCAGCCATGCCCATCGCGTCGACCAGAACATAGAAGAAAACCGCAATGGCAAGCAGCGCCAGTCCAGCCACCAGCATTCCGGTGATCGCGCCGGCGCGAAATGCAAGGGTCAGCCCTTTCTGAAGGCTGGACTGGGCGGCCGCCGCCGTGCGCACATTGGCGCGGACCGAGATGTTCATCCCGATGAATCCCGCGACGCCCGAAAGGATGGCCCCGATTACGAAACCGGTCGCGGAAATCGGCCCGAGAAAAATCGCGACCAGAACAGCGACGACCACCCCGACGATGGCGATCGTGGTATACTGCCGCTTCAGATAGGCCTGCGCCCCTTCCTGGATGGCGCCGGCAATCTCCCGCATGCGTTCATTGCCGGCGTCGCTTCCCAGCACTTGTCTGCTGGTAACGAAACCATAGACGACGGCCACCAGACCGAGTCCAATCGATATGAGTATAAGTTCCACTGATTATCCCCTCCCCATTATATATGTGAACTCGCGGCGGGAAGAGCCGCGAGCCATGTAACATCAAGGTATAGGCGGCGCGTTCACGCTGGCAAGGCGGTAATGCACGTGGGGGATTGCGCTGGGGAAAGCCTATCCGTGCGAATAGCCTAGGGATTGGTCTTCGCCGAGCGCCTGGCCATCGACTACCAATGCTGTTCCTCGATCTTGGGCGACAGTTCCGATGCAAGCCGCGGAGACGGGAAGGACCGTATTGGGGGCCGCGGTGAAGAGCAGCTGATAATCGTCGCCCCAGCGCAGGCATTCGGACCGGCGTGCCTCGTCGGCCACGGGGGCGGCAGCACTATCGAGAACGAATGTCGCGTTGCTCGCTGTGGCCATGCGCGTCGCATCCAGCAACAGCCCGTCGGACACGTCCATCATGGCCGTGACCAAGGGCGCCAGCGCCTGCCCTTCAGCCAAGAGGGGTTCCGGGCGGCGATAAGCGAGATCGGACGTGCTGCCGCTGCGGCGGTCTTTCAACCCTTGCATTGCAAGGCCGAGCGTACCGGTCACGAAAATCTTATCGCCAGACCGCGCGCCGCGCCGGTCGGGGACGGGAACATGCGTTGCGCGCCCAACGGCGGTGCAGCCCCAACTGCGGATGGCGGGGCCCGAAACCGTATCGCCGCCCAGCAGCGGAACGTCGTAGGTTTGCAGAACCTCACGAAGCCCGTCGACGAACCGATCGTCGCCTTCGCCGAGCATGTGACCGATCAAGACGCCGATGGGCGCCGCGCCCTTCGCGGCGAGATCGGACAGATTCACCGCCACCAGCTTCCAGGCAATGTCCGCGGGATCTTCGTCGTCGCGAACATGAACTCCCTGGACGACCGTATCGTGTGTCAGGATCAGCGTTTCGCCGCCGATGTCCAGCACGGCGGCATCGTCCTGAAGGTCTCGGGCGTCTGACGTGCCCGCAATCGCGCGCAGGGCGGCGATGAACTGCTTTTCGTTCAGCGCCCGGCTTCCTTTGCCACACCGTCGAGCACGCCGTTGACGAACTTTGCCTCCCGGTCGTCGAAGAACGCCTTGGCGACATCCACATATTCGCTGATCGCGGTGGCCTTTGGCACATCGACCCGGGCAATGAGTTCGAACGTGCCCGCGCGAAGGATCTGCAGCATCGTCTTGTCGAGGCGAGCGAGGGTCCAGTTCTCGTTCAGGCGGGCGGTCAGAAGCTGGTCGATCTCGTCGCGCCGCGCCTCGACGCCGCGGACGATGGCATCAAAGAAGGGAACCTCCGCGTCGGCGAAGTGCACCTCTTCGATTTCCTTGCCCAGGCGATGCTGGTGAAATTCGTCGAGCAGCCGCGCGATGGCGGTGCCTTCCATGTGATGCTGATAAAGAGCCTGCACCGCGGCGAGGCGGGCGGCGGAACGGGCTTTGGAGCGGGCGGAAACGGTCATTGCAGTCGCAGTCTCACGGATTGGGCATGGGCGGGCAAGCCTTCGGCTTCGGCCAGCGCGATGGCAGCCGGGCCAATGGCCGCCATGGCCTGCGCGCTCGCATCGATGAAGCTGGTGCGCTTCATGAAGTCCAGCACGGAAAGGCCGCTGGCAAAGCGCGCACGGCGCCCGGTGGGAAGAACGTGGTTGGGTCCGGCGACATAGTCACCGATAGCCTCGGGCGTATGGCGGCCGAGGAAAATGCTGCCGGCGTGGCGGATGGCATCGAACAGGGGCTCGGGCTCAGCCACCGCGAGTTCGATATGCTCGGCAGCCAGCCGGTCCGCGAGCGGCGGGGCGTCTGACAGGTCGTCGACCACTACGATAAGGCCGTGCGTATCCCAGCTTTCCCGGGCGGTCTGGCCCGTCCCGAGTGACGAGAAAAGCTTTTCGACCTCCTGCATGACATGTTCCGCGAACATCGCGTCGTCGCAGATCAGGATGGCCTGCGCTGCGGGATCGTGTTCTGCCTGGCTCAACAGATCGGCGGCAATCCAAGCCGGATCGTTCGCGGCATCGGCGATGACCAGAATTTCGCTCGGCCCGGCCACCATGTCGATCCCGACCACACCGTAAAGCTGGCGTTTGGCTTCCGCGACCCAGGCGTTGCCGGGACCGGTGATCACGTCGACCTTTGAGATCCGCCCAGTGCCATATGCGAGCGCGCCAATCGCCTGCGCGCCGCCGATGCGCCATATCTCGTCGATTCCGCAGATATGCGCGGCGGCAAGCACAAGCGTGTTGACGTGATTGCCCGGTGTCGGCGTCACGACGGCGAGCCGCTCCACGCCAGCGACCTTGGCAGGAATGGCGTTCATCAGCAGCGAAGAGGGGTAGGCTGCGCGACCGCCCGGAACATAGAGACCCGCCGCATCCACCGGACGCCAGCGGGCACCGAGCCGCATCCCGACATCGTCGACATAGTCGCGGTCCTGGGGGCGCTGCCCTTCGTGATAGGCACGAATCCGGTCGGCGGCTGTGTTCAGCGCCTTGCTAAGGACCGGATCGAGTGCGTCATACGCCTCGCGACACTGCGCCGGATCAATGCGCCAGTCGGACCCTGGATCGAAACCGTCGAAGCGGGCGGTGTATTCCGCCACCGCCTCGTCACCGCGCTGGCGCACATCGGCAAGGATTGCTGCGACGTTCGCGCCGACGTCGGCCGAACTCTCGCGGCGATCCGCCACCACGCGGGCGAAGGCTTCCTCGAAACCGGGAGCTGCGGCGCGCAGGAACTGCATCAGCCTGCGCCCCGCTCGGTGGCCAGGTCGCGAAAACGCTCGACCAGCTCCGCCACCCGGCGATCCGTCTTCAACGCCGCGCGATTGACGATCAGGCGGGCGGAAATCTGGAGGATCGTGGCCTGTTCCACCAAGCCATTCTCCCGCAATGTCTGGCCGCTCGAAACCAGATCGACGATCGTTCGCGAAAGGCCGAGCGCGGGCGCGATCTCCATGGCCCCGTTCAACTTCACGCATTCCGCCTGGATACCCTGCCGCTCGAAATGCCGGCGCGTGAGATTGGGGTATTTCGTCGCCACCCGCAAATGGCTGGCCCGCCCCGGATCGGTTTCGCTGCCCTGCGGTCCCGCGATGGACAGCCGACAACGGCCAATGCCGAGATCGACGGGCGCATAAAGATCTGGATAGTCGAATTCCTCGATCACGTCGGAGCCCACGATCCCAGCTTGCGCCGCACCGTGCGCGACGAAGGTGGCCACGTCGAAGGCGCGCACGCGGATTATTCGCATCGACCCGTCCTCGCTCGCGAAGGTCAGCGAGCGGTTTGCCTTGTCGTTGAACGCGTCTTCGGGCACCACACCGGCGCGCGCCATCACCGGGAGGGCTTCTTCCAGAATGCGCCCCTTGGGTACGGCGAAGGTGAGTGGGTCGGCCATGTCGGCGCGCGGGATAGCAGCAGGGGACAAGAGCGCAATGGGATTGGAGTCGGCACGGTACGAGGCGATAGATCCGGCTGCGACAGGTCCGGAGGCGATTGCCCGCGCTTTTGAGAACCAGGTTGCCTATTGCCGGGACAATGGCGCGCCGCACACGGCGACCGTCTGTCAGGCGCTGGGAGCCTTGCTCGATACAGATCGCGGCGGTGTCACGATGGAACGGGTCCGCCGCTGGGCAGGCCCGCCGCTTTCCGACGCGCTTCCGCTGAGAATAGCGGGCGGCTTGCACGCGCTTTTCATCGCGGGGGCGGAGCCGGGTCTGGACCCGATCTACGAAGGTTTGGGGCCGCTGGATTCGGTCGACCGGATCGCCGACGCCATCGAGCGGCACGATCACGCGCTTTTGCCGTGGCTGGATGGCCCTCCCCAGACCAACGAAGCGGGTCGAAGCTGGGCCTATGCGTCGACCATGCTGTGGCTGGCCGACAAGGGTCTGCCAAGCGATTTCGCCTTGTGGGAGCTGGGTTCGAGTGCGGGCATCAACCTGATGATGCGGCGCTACCGCTATGATCTAGCCGGCGTCCAGGTCGGGCCGGAGACGGCGCGCATGCGCCTGAAACCGGACTGGCGGGGCGATCCGCCCCCCGCCGGCGATTTCGATATCGTCGAAGCGACGGGATGCGATGTATCGCCGGTCGATCTCACCGATGAGCGTCAGGCGCTCAGGCTGAAGGCCTATGTTTGGCCCGAACATACCTCACGGTTCGCCCGGATCGAAGCGGCGATCGAAGCTGCTCACCGCTTCCCGCCCGAGATCGAACGGATCAACGCGGGCGATTTCGTGGACCGGATGCTGGAAAGGCAGCCGCCCGTCGGCGTAACCAGGATGTTCGCGCATTCCGTCGTCTGGCAATATATCGCGCCGGAAGAGCAGACCCGGATTACCACCGCGATCGAGACGGCCGGGGCCAATGCCACGAAGGATGCGCCGCTCGCGTGGGTGATGCTGGAAGCCAATCGCGAAACGCACCGCCACGAGCTTACGGTACGCTATTGGCCGGGCGGCGGCGAGCCGGTCATGCTCGCCAATGCTCATCCTCACGGCGAATGGGTGAACTGGAAAGGCTGATCCTCAGCCCGTTCGCGCCAGAAACGCATCTATCGCCGCATTCACCTTTTCGGGCGCTTCCCACGGTACGAAATGGCCGCAATCCTGCACCTTTTCGAGCGAATAGTCCTCGATAACCTGGTCCAGGCCTTCGATGTTCTCGGGCGGAAGGGCCATGTCGTCCATGGCCCAGATCACCAGCGTAGGTATGGTGAGCTTCGGCAAGGCCGGGGGCGCCCAGTCCTTCGGCAATTCATAGGGCGCATCGAGGGGAGGAATGGTGATCGGGCTGGCACGGTACCAGTTGAGCATGCCGAATGCCGCGTCCCGGTTTTGCCAGTCCTCCATCAAGGCGGCGCGCTCTTCGGGTTCCATCTCGCTGGGGCGGTCCCATTTCACTTCCTGCATCAGGATCGCGGCAAGACCGTGCTCCCGGACCATGGCATCGTTGGCGGTATCGCGGAACCCGCGCATGTATTGGCTCGATTTGCGCTGGTGTTCGTTCGTGTAGAGCAATTTCTGGAAGATTGCGGGATGGGGGGCGTTGGCCACGATGCAGCGCGTGACGCGGCCGGATCCCGATCCCACTTGTCCGGCCAGGGCTACTCCCCAGGCGATGGCGCCGCCCCAGTCATGTCCGACCACGGTGAACTCGCTCACCCCAAGCTCGGCCGCGAGCAGGAAGATGTCGCCGATCAGCTTGTCGGGCGTATAGGCCTCGACCTCCTGCGGCTTCGACGAGCCGCGGTAACCGCGCTGATCGGGTGCGATGCAGCGATACCGGTCGGAAAAATGCGCGATCTGGTGCCGCCAGGTGCGATGGCTTTCGGGAAAGCCATGAAGGAACATCAGGACCGGGCCATCGCGCGGGCCGGTGTCCACCACGTCCAGTTCGATACCGTTGGCGAGCGTGACGCGCTGCTGCTCCATTTTCATTCTTCCCCTCAGAGTCTTTCCATATATCCGCGCGAGACCATTGCTGCGACCTGATCCAGCAACTGGTCCGGCGTCCTCCGCAGTTCGCCCATCGCTTCTTCCATACCTTCTGCGACGATGATCTCGCGCTGGTTGAGAGCGATGGCGTTAAGGACCCTTGCCGCCGCATCGTTCGCCGGGATGCCGTTGTCGATCGCCTTGTCGCTCTTGCGACGCGCGGACCCATCGGCGGTCAGCGCATTGCGGCTGACATCGGTCGCAACCGAGCCGGGGCAGACGACATGCACGTTCACGCCGGTTTGCGAAAGTTCGGCGCGCAGCGCATCGGCATAGCCGATCAGCCCGTGCTTCGCCGCGCAATATGCGGTCCGCAGCGGCACGCCGACCTTACCGGCGATGGACGAGATGAATACCAGCGATCCGCTACCCCGCTCCGCCATATGCGGCAGGAGCGCTTGGGTTGCGGCAATCTGGGCGGTCAGATCGACGTCGATGATCTGACGGTAGACTTCCATTGCGGTGTCGATTGCCTTGCTGCGCTGCGAGATGCCGGCATTGGCAAAGAAGATATCCACGCCGTTGTGCCAGTCCACGGCCTGTTCCGTGGCGGAGAGCATCGCAGGTTCGTCGGACACGTCGAAAGGCAGGATAAGCGTCTCGGTACCGAGGCCCGCCGCCACCTGTTGCAGCCGATCCCGGTCTCGTCCCGACAGGATAACCCCGGCTCCTCGGCTCGCAAGCTCACGCGCGAGGGCCGCGCCGATGCCGCTGGAAGCGCCTGTGACCCAAGCCGTCTTGCCGTCGAATGTCATGGGTAGCTCACGGTCTTGGGAACTTCGGGGAGGGGGATGAACTCCTCATCATCACCCGGCACTTGCGGGAAACGGCCTTCACGCCAGTCTTCCTTGGCCTGCTGGATACGGTCGCGGTTGGAGCTGACGAAGTTCCACCATACATGACGTCTGTCGGTGAACGCTTCGCCGCCCATCAGCATGACGCGGCCACCGCTGCCGGAGGTGAGCAGCAGTTGTTCGCCCGGCTTCAGGATCGTCAGTTCGTACAGGCCGAGCGACGTCCCGTCGATGGAGGCCTCGCCGCCCACCAGCATCACGGCGCGCTCGTCCGCCTCGGCGTCGATCGGGATGCGGCCGCCGGCCTTCAGGACGATGTCGGCGTTGATGGTGGCGGCATAGGTGGTCGTCTGGGCTCGCTTGCCCCACAGCTCTCCCATGATGACGGTGGCATGGGCGCCGTCGGCCTCCAGAACGGGAAGGTCCCTGACTGCTTCGAAAGCGGGATCGATCTCCTCGCTTGCCTCGGGCAGGGCTAGCCAGGTCTGCATGCCGTAGAGCCTGGGCCCTTCCGCGCGCTCGGCGGCGGGGCTGCGTTCGGAATGGACGATCCCGCGACCGGCGGTCATCAGATTGACCTGGCCCGGACGGATCGTGGCATAGCTGCCCAGGCTGTCCCGATGGTCGATCGCGCCATCGAACAGCCAAGTCACGGTGGCGAGGTTGATGTGGGGGTGGGGGCGCACATCCATGCCGCTGCCGATGTCGAGTTGAGCGGGGCCGAACTGATCCACGAACACGAAGGGGCCCACCATGCTGCGGGCCTTCGAGGGGATGGCGCGGCGTACCTCGAACTGGCCGAGATCGTGGGCGACAGGGGTGACGATCTGCTCAATCATTCAGCGTCAAGCTCCGGATAATGGCGGAAGATGCCGTCGGCGTTGAAGGCGATGCGGCGGTCGGATTGCAGATAGGCTGCGACCCCATCGATCTGCGCCACGGTATCCCTGCACGCGATCAGCTGCGGGTAATCCGCCTCGACCGACGCCATGCGTTTGGGGAACATGTAGCGCAGGCCCTCGACCAGCTGGAACAGCGAGGTGTCGACGTGGCCCCACTTCGCGCCAAGAACGAAAGGACCTGCGTCCTTGGCGGATAGCGCGTCTTCGAAATATTCGAGGAACTTCGGGATCCGCTCCTCGCGGAAGTGCTTGGCGGCGGTCTTCGCGGCGTCCTTCTGGTCGTCGTAATACAGGCTGCCCGCGAGGGGGTGGTGGACGTTGTGGACCTCCGCCACGATGTCGGTGACGGTAAGCTGGAGCATGATGAGCCTGAGGTCGGTCTCCGGATCGCCCGCGCCGAACCCATGCCGGTCGGCCAGCCAGGCGAGGATATGCGCCACCTGCGCGATGGCGAAGCCGCCCTGGGTGGCGATATAGGGCGGCGCGAACGGGCGAATGCCATCGCGATCCGCCATGTCGGCGGTCAGTGCCTCCACCCCATCGTCGCGGGCGCGGTCGCGGTACGGGACACCGGCCGCTTCCAGCGCTAGCCGCACGAACTCGCCACGGCCCTGGATCGAGGGCCAGTACCACAGATCGTAAGCCGCCCCGGTCATAGGGTCGGGGCCGATGCCTGGATGGCGAGCGCGTGGACGCGCTCCCCGGGAATGTCGCCAAGCGCCTTGTTGACCATCCGCTGTCGCTCGAGCCGGCTCTTGCCCGCGAAGGCAGGCGCCTCGATCGTGACGGTGAAATGCGACTCCCCGCTGCCATCGTCGCCGGCGTGGCCGGAATGCTTGGCACTGTCGTTGATCACGGCGAGGCGCGTGGGGGCGAAGGCTTCGGTCAGCAGCCGTTCCATTTCCTGCTGGACGGGTCCGGACATGGGGCGAATCTCCTCTCGGGGGTTCCCTAACGCAGTCACGCTCCCCATCCTAATGCGAATGCGCCAGACGCGATTTCACGGACGACACGAAGAGACGGGACAGCGCTGCATGCACCCCGGTTGCAACGAAGTGGGCGAGTTCCGAGCCCCCGGCTCGCGGTCATCGGGCTTCGACGGGCCGGGCGAATGGCGCTGGTTCTGCCTCGATCACGTGCGCGAGTTCAACGCGGGGTACGACTGGTTCGAGGGGATGAGCGCCGAGGAGATCTACGCCGCACAGGCACCGGGGGCCGGCTGGCGAACCGAACAGCCCGCCTATCGCCCCACCGCCGGGGTGGACGGGATGCCGCGCTGGTCCGACTTCGATGATCCGCTGGACGCCATCCAGGCTCGCGCGCGCGGGATCAAGAGCCGGGCGGAGCGAGAGGCGGAGCTGGCCATGGACGGGCGCTTCAGCCGCGAGGAAGCCGCCGCTCTCGAGACGATGGGCCTGGGCACCGACACGGACCGCCGCCGCCTGCGCCGCCGCTATACCGAGCTGGTCCGGCGTTATCACCCCGACCAGAACGGGGGGGACCGGAGGCACGAGGCACTGCTGAACCGTGTGGTCGAGGCGTATCAGCTGCTGCGCAAGAGCCGCGTGTTAAGCTGATCAAAACGCGCGTCTTTTCTTCGGAAGTTCACACTAAGTTCAGGCCAAAATCGACCCGGTCGTTAGTCCCTTTCCGGTTCGCCGAGCGGGAAATAATGGCGATATTCGCGCGCATCATCGATGCATCGCGCGACTGGTGGCAGCGCCAGGATTTCGGCCCGCAGAGATGCGACGCGGGGACAGTTGCCAGGTATCCGCTCGATCCAGTCGGCATAGAACAGGGATGGCGCCGCAGCGCAGGTCACCAGGCTCACATGCGGCGGCAGAGTGTTCTGGCCCAGCCACCCCTCCAGCCAGCGATAGCCGCGCAACAACCCGTCCTTGCCCGCCGCCACTTGCTCGGGATCGGGGTTTTCACGGTTGGCGATGTAGGCGTTCACCACCAGTTGGCCGACATTCATGATATAGTTATCGAACACTCGATCCATCATCCGCGCGATGGCGGCATCTGCCGGATCGAGGGGGATGAGCGGGGCAGGGCCGGGATGGTGCGCTGCAAGATATTCCACGATGGCAGCCGCTTCGAACACCGTAGTGTCCCCATCCGCCAGCACGGGGAACTTCCCGGCTGGATGCGCTGCCTTCACGAAGGCCGTGTTCTCGGCACCGTGCTCTGACCCGGGATCGACATCGCGGAATGCGAACGGCGTCGCATTGGCATAGAGTGCAATCAATGCCTTCCAAGTGTAGGACGAAAAGCGGTGGCCATAGAGCGCGAGCACCTACCAGCTCCCTTCCTGCATCTGGCGCTGGCGTAGCTGTTCGCGCTCGCTTGTGGCCGGTGCCGGGGCAAAATCGGGCATCGGGGGGATCGCGCCGCCAGCTTCGTAAGTGGCGACGATGGTGCCCTTTTCGGTGACGCGGTGATCGGTCATGCGCATGGCCGCGGGGCGGGTCCCTTCGCCGAACAGGCGCTTTCCTGAGCCCACGAGCACGGGGTAGATCATCAGCGTGAGCTCGTCGATCAACCCCGCCGAAAGCAGGGCGGGGTACAGCGTGCCGGAGCCCTGGACGATCAGGTCCGGCCCGTCTTCCGCCTTGATGGCGGCGATTTCATCGATGCCAGCCAGTCTGCGCGTGTTTTCCCATTCGAGGGGGCGACCTCCATGCGACAGCACGAACTTGGTGGCTTTGGTAAAGGCCTTCCCCATTTCGGCCTCCTCGCCTTCGACATAAGGCCAGTAGGCGGCGAAGATATCGTAGGTGCGGCGGCCGAGAAGCAGATCGTATTCGCGGCCGAACAAGGCGCCCAGCGTCTCGTTCACGCCGTCGTCCCACATGCGGAACACCCATCCACCCTCGGCAAAGCCGCCGGTGAAATCCTCCGAAGGGCCGCCGGGGGCCTGCATTACGCCGTCGAGCGAGAGGAAGGCGGCGGCGCGTATCTTGCGAGCCATCGCGTCAGCTCCCCCGCCGCGCGGCGTCGATCGCGGCGACGTCGATCTTGCGCATCGGCATCATCGCTTCGAATGCGCGCCTCGCTTCATCGCCGCCGGCGGACAGCGCGCCCATCAGGGTGCGCGGGGTGATTTGCCAGGAAAAGCCCCATTTGTCCTTGCACCAGCCGCAAGCGCTTTCCTGCCCATCGTTTCCGACAATGGCGTTCCAGTAGCGATCGGTTTCTTCCTGATCATCGGTTAGCACCATGAAGCTCACGCTTTCGTTGGGCTTGAAGTCCGGGCCGCCGTTCAGGCCGGAATATTGCCGGCCGAGCAAGGTGAAGGAAACGGTCAGCGCATCCCCCTTCTCCCCGCCCGGAAAATCGGCAGGCGCGTAAAACACGCCGTCCACGCGGCTGTCGGGAAAGGTCGCGGCATAAAAGCGCGCGGCTTCCTCGGCCGCGCCGTCGAACCACAGGACGGTGGTCAGCTTGTCATCCATTCTGAGCCTCCGCGATCAGGTCCGTGTCGATCTTTTTGGCGGCCTTGTAGGCATCGCGGGCGCGCAGGCGTTCGGCATAGGCTGTGAAAACGTCGCGCTCGGGCAGGGTGCCGAAGGCGATGCCCCAATCGACCTGGCTGCCGACATAGACGTCCGCCATGGTGAAGCGGGCGCCGCAGACGTAATCGCGGCCCGTCAGCATGGCTTCCAGCGCATCCACCGTGCGATCGTAACTGCCGAAGCCGACCATGCCCTGTTTTTGGGGATCGTCCACCGACCAACCCATGGATTGGGCGACGATGGCCTGTTCCAGCGGCCCCGCACCGAAGAAGAAATAGCGGAAATAATCGGCCCGCTCGTGGTCGTCGGGTAACAGGGCCGGGGCGCTCGCTTCGGCAAGATAATGACAGATCGCCGCCGCTTCGGTGACGACATGATCGTGCCCGCCATGATGGTGGACGAGGGTGGGGACCTTCCCCATGGGGTTGATGGACAGGAAGGCGTCCGGCTTGTCCCCCCAGTCGACAAATTCGGTCTCGTACTCGGCACCGGCCTCATGCAGGGCCCAGCGCGCGATCTGACCACGGCTCATCGGATTGGTGTAGAACGTATAGTCGGCCATCGGCTATCTCCCCCGAAAAGAACATAAATAGAACATAACGGCGCAATTCGCAAGCGAATAAGAGTCAGCGGGGGCCCACCAATCCAATCGTGGCGCCTGCCGGATCGTGCGCATAGACGCTGTATTCGCCGCCCGGGATCTGTTGCGGTTCGCCCAGCAGCTTTCCGCCCGTGGCGGTCACGGCCTCGGCAGCGCGATCGATGTTGTCGACACCGGCGAAATATTGCCAGCGCGATCCCTCGCCGCCCGGTTGCGCCTTGCCGACGGCACCGATGCCGACGCCATTGTTATGAATGAAGAAGTAATCGCCCATCTCGCCCATCGGCATGGCGCCATCCTGGGTCCAGCCGAAAAGTTCGCAGTAGAGCGCAACGGCTGCCTTCTGATCCGTGGTCCACAGCTCGTTCCAGCGGAAATGCTGCGCCTTTTCGATATCGAAGACATCGCTGCGCGCATCGGGTTGATCCGCTGGCGGGCTTGGCGTCATGACGTAGAATGCAGCACCCTGTCCGTCCGCGACCATCGCCATTCGCCCCACGTCCGGCATGTCCATCGGCGGCATGTGGATGGTTCCGCCCGCAGCGGTGATTGTGGCCAGCGCGGCGTCGACATTGGGGTGGTGAATATAGCCGACCCAGCCCGGTTTCGCGCCGCGCGCCTTCATGGCGTCGGTCAGTTCCAGCAGCCCCCCGGCGTTACCCCCATCGCTGCGGGTGATCATGCGATAGGTGGTGCCGGTGGGGATCGGCTGGCCTTCCGCCGCGATGCTCCACCCCACCACATCGCCGTAAAAGCGCCGTGCCGCGTCGATGTCGTCGGTCATCAGTTCGTACCAGATGAAGGCGCCGCGATCATCCTGTGCCATGGGATCAGCCCTCCGCGCCGGTGTCGAAAATCGGGGAGAAACCGCCGAAGATCATGCGCTTGCCGTCGAAGGGCATCTCGCCCAGCGCTTCGAAGCGCGGGTCTTCCATCATCTTTCCGACCGCATCGTCCCGCGTGGCCTTGTCGGGATATTCGATCCAGCTGAACACCACATCTTCCCCGTCTTCGGCCTTCACCGCGCGATAGAAGTCGGTGGTTTCGCCATGTTTGATGTCGTCGCTCCAGGTTTCGACGATCCGTGTCGCGCCCAGATCCATGAAGATCGGCGCGGCGGCACGGGCCTGCCTTTCGTAATCCGCACGCCTGTCGCGCGGAACCGCGATAAGGAAACCTTCAACGTAACCCATGGTTTTTCTCCTGTGTCGGATATACGGAGCTGACGCGGGGCGCCGCCGCCTTTCGGCCCTAAGCTTCGGCTAAGTCCGGCGAGCCTACTTCTGCGGCCTTCATATCCATCCAGAAGGCTTCCCAGACATGCCCATCGGGATCCTCGAAATCGCGCCCGTACATGAAGCCGTGGTCCTGCACTGGGTTGCAATCGGCAGTCCCCCCGGCGCGCGCCGCCTCGGCAATCATGCTGTCGACCGCCTCGCGGCTGTCGCAACTGAGCGCGTTCATGACCTGCGCGCTCCGCTTTGCATCGGGAATGGTCTTGGTGGTGAAGGTTTTCCATTTATCGTGTGTCAGCAACATGACGTGGATCGCGTCGGACAGGACCATGCCGGAGGCGGTCTCGTCGGAAAACCGGTCATCCTTGGTAAATCCGATCGCCTCATAAAAAGCGGTCGACTTCTGAAGATCGGCAACGGGCAGGTTTACGAATATTGTTCGGGTCATGGTCGGCATCCTCGTCAGCGACTCGAGACTTGCCCATGATGTGCCTAAGAGTTACTAAACGCAACTATGGAGTTTCAAAAAGTAACTAATAGGCCGCAATCTGCGCACGGACGGTGGTATGGCGATGCGTGCGGAACGGCTTTTGCGATGGAACTGATCGGCGAACGCTGGTCGCTGATGATCCTGCGCGAACTGATGCTGGGGCCACGCCGCTTCACGGATTTACGGGCCAGCCTGCCGGGCCTGTCCGCGAAGATCCTGACCGAGCGGTTGGCCAGCCTCGAGGCGGTGGGCGCGCTGACGCGTGAGGAACTGCCGCCCCCTGCCGCGTCGAAGGTCTATGCGCTGACGCGCTGGGCCTATGCAGCCGAACCTGCGATCCAGGAGTTGGGGCGGTGGGCCGCCATGCATTCGGGGCATGATCCTACGCTGCCGCTCTCCCCGGTATCGTTGATGCTGTCGCTGAGGACGATGTTCGATCCCGCCAAGGCCGCTGGCTTGCGGGCCACCATCGGTTTCGATGTCCGGGGCGAGCAGTTCGTGGCCGACATGGCGGACGGCGCACTTCCGATCCGCCGCGGCGATGCGCGCGAAGGGCAGGCGGTCCTCCGCGCTCCCGACGCGCCGGTGCTGGCTGCCCTGTTCTACGCCGATGTGCCCGCCGCCACGCTGGAACGGGACGCGGGGCTGGTGATCGAGGGGGATCGCGATCTGGCGATGCGCTTCGCGTCCATTTTCGAATTGCCCGAAAAGCTGGCTTAGCTGTGGGCCGGCGAGATTATGTGATGCCTATCGCTGCGAATTCTGGCGGAATGCCCAGCGCAGCGTCTTGCCCATGCCCCATGTGGCGGCGCGGGCGGGCAGGGCGGTGAGGCCGGGCTTCTCCAGCCCGAGCATGGCGCGTGCGAAGCTGGGGAGCAGCGCCATCGCCTCCGAACCCAGCATCGCCTGGACCGCCGGTGGGGCACCTTCGGGACGCTGGTTGAGGACCAGGTTTGCAACCTCCCGCGCTTGCGGGCTGGGGTGCAGGTCCCGGCGCAGATCGCGGAATATCGTCTCCGCTTCGCGCCGGTCCAGCGGAACCGGATCCGCCCCCAGCGCGCGCGCGATCACGGCGAACTGGCGATAATATTCGTCCTGCTCGTGCCCCGGCATGGTGGGGCGGACATGGCGAAGATAGGCGGCGAGAAAGCTGGTCGCCTCCGCCACATGGACCCAGGCGAGCACGCGCGGATCGCTGGCGCTGTAGGGCGTGCCGTCCGGCAGCGTGCCCCCGACCGCCGCGTGGATGCGGTTGACCCGATCAATGGCCTTCATCGCTTCGTCGCGATGGCCGAAGCTGGTCACGGCAATGAATTTGGCGGTGCGCCTCAGCCGCCCGTGCATGTCGGAGCGGAAATTGGAATGATCGAGCACCCCTTGCAGTGCATGGGGGTGGAGCATCTGGAGCAGCAGGCCGCGAATACCGCCGACCATCATGCTGACCACGTCCGCGTGCACCATGCGGATCGGCGAATCGCGTTCGAACAGGGCATCGTCCGACGGGGGCACCGGTTGTTCGCCGGCGTTCACGTCGTTGAAGACGCCGCGAACCTTGCCAACGAGGGCCAGTCTCAGCCGTTCGATCGGATCGGTCGATGGGGGTGGGGGCTGCATCTGTCCCAATATAGGCTTGGCGCGTCGTGGAGAAACCCTTAGGCCCCCAGACGAGATGAATGACATGACCGACAAGAGCTTCGACCCCTCCGCCAAAACCGTGCTTCCCGCGCCCGACATCACCGTGGACGTGCGAGAGACATTCGGGATCGATATCGACTGGCAGGTGCCCGCGTTTTCCAAGCCGGACGAGCGCACCCCCGATCTCGACGAGGCCTATGTGTTCGACCCGGACACCACGCTGGCGATCCTGGCGGGCTTCGCGCACGATCGGCGCGTGATGGTTCAGGGCTATCACGGCACGGGCAAATCCACCCATATCGAACAGGTGGCGGCGCGCCTTAACTGGCCCTGCGTGCGCATCAACCTCGATGCGCATATCAGCCGTATCGACCTGGTCGGCCGCGATGCCATCGTGCTGCGCGACGGGCTGCAGGTCACCGAATTTCGCGAAGGGTTGCTGCCCTGGGCGCTGCAGCACCCGGTCGCGCTGGTGTTCGACGAATACGACGCGGGTCGGCCCGACGTGATGTTCGTGATCCAGCGCGTGCTGGAGCAGCAGGGCAAGCTGACGCTGCTCGATCAGAACCGGGTCATCCGGCCCGACGCGGGTTTCCGCCTCTTCGCCACCGCCAACACGGTGGGCCTGGGCGACACCAGCGGCCTTTATCACGGCACGCAGGCGATCAACCAGGGCCAGATGGACCGCTGGAACATCGTGGTCGCGCTGAACTATCTCCCCGCCGAGACCGAGGTGGGCATCGTCCATGCCAAGAGCCCCGATACGGACGAAAAGACGATCGCCGACATGGTCAAGGTGGCCGATCTGACGCGCCAGGGCTTCATGAACGGTGACATTTCCACGGTGATGAGCCCGCGCACGGTGATCACCTGGGCGCAGAACGCCGCGATCTTCAAGGATCTGGGCTTCGCCTTCCGCCTGAGCTTCCTCAACAAATGCGACGAAGCCGAGCGGATGCTGGTGGCCGAATACTACCAGCGCGTCTTCGGCGAGGATCTGCCCGAGAGCGTGGTCGGCCGGGGCTGACGTCGGGCGGGCTCCGGCCCGTCTGCGCCATCCCGCGTTCAGCGAAGCGCCAGTACCCTCTTGCGATGACAGCTGTAGCCGTGTTAATCGCTTAAGACACCATGCGCAGCTTCTTTCGTCGCCCCGAGCCAGAGTCCGAACCGCACCGCGGTTATTACGCGCTCGACGACAGGTTCGAAGGGCCCGATTACGACGACTGGGACGAGCGGCTCGACCGCGCGACGCACGGTTTTGTCGATGAGGACGAGCGTGGCCGCCAGCGCTGGTGGCATCGCGCCTATTGGCGTGACAGGCGCTGGCACTGGTGGCTGGTGCGCGCGGTCGCCGCGTTTCTGGGCCTGCTCATCCTGCTTGTCGCCTGGCTCGCCCTGACGGCGCCACTGTCGAAATCGCTCAGGCCGCTGGTCCCGCCGGAGATCACGCTCACGGCCGCCGACGGGACCCCCATTGCGCGAAAGGGCGCGAATATCGAAGCGCCGGTGGAAATCGCCAAGCTGCCCGCGCATGTGCCCGAAGCATTCATGGCGATCGAGGACCGGCGTTTCCGCAGCCACTGGGGCATCGATCCGCGCGGTCTGGCGCGGGCGGCCTTCACCGGATACGGCGGCGGCAGCACGCTGACTCAGCAGCTCGCCAAGTTTACCTTCCTGACCCCGGAGCAGACGCTGACCCGCAAGGCGCGCGAAATGCTGATCGCCTTCTGGCTGGAAGCGTGGCTGACCAAGGACGAAATACTGGAGCGCTATCTCTCCAACGCCAATTTCGGGGACGATATCTACGGTCTGCGCGCCGCCAGCCTGCATTATTTCTACCGTCAGCCCGAAAATCTGACCGTGCAGCAGGCCGCGATGCTGGCCGGCCTGGTCCAGCGCCCCAACTGGTTGCACCCGGTCCGCCATTACGAGCGCGCCGAGGAACGCATGCGACTGGTGCTGAACGCGATGGCGGAGGAAGGCTATATCTCGTCTGCGGAGGCCAATGGCCCGTCGCCGCGACTGGATGTGCGGGCGAAGAAAACGATACCGACCGGCACCTATTTTGCCGACTGGGCGCTGCCGCAGGCGCGCGCGCTGCTGCAAGGGCGGGGTGGGGCCGGCTATGCCCGGCAGACGGTCGCCACCACTCTCGACAGCCGGTTGCAGGAGATCGCTCGCCAGGTCCTGCGCGATGCACCCCTACAGGGCGCACAGGTCGCGCTCGTCGCGATGCGTCCCAATGGCGAGGTTGTGGCCATGCTTGGTGGCACCGATTACGGCAAGACGCCTTTCAACCGCGCCACCCAGGCCAAGCGGCAACCGGGATCGACCTTCAAGCTGTTTGTCTATCTCGCGGCGCTGCGCGACGGCTGGACCCCGGACGACAGGATCAGCAACCGCGAAATTACCGAAGGCAGCTATCGCCCCAAGAACGCCCGCGGCACTTATTCGGACAGTCTGACGCTCGCCGATGCCTTCGCCCAGTCCAGCAATGTCGCGGCGGTACGGCTGATGCAACAGATAGGGAGCGACAAGGTCATCGAGACCGCGCGCGATCTGGGGGTGACATCGCCCATGACCCCCGGCGATCCATCGCTTGCGCTGGGCACCTCCACCATGTCGCTCATGGAACTGACTGCTGCCTATGCGGGCGTGGCAGCCAATGCGATGCCGGTCCAACCGCATGCCCTGCCGCAGGAGGAAGCGGGGTTCTGGCGCAAGCTGTGGGATGGGCCGGAGCATCTCGGCGGCCGGGTTCACGAGGATATGCAGGCCATGCTGCGCGGCACCGTGAACAGGGGCACGGGACGCGCGGCGATGCTCCCGATCGCCAATTTCGGGAAAACCGGCACGACGCAGGACAACCGCGACGCGCTGTTCGTCGGCTACGCCGGCGATCTGGTGGTGGGGGTGTGGGTCGGGCGCGACGACAATTCGCCGCTCGGAAAGGTGTCCGGCGGCACGGTGCCCGCACGCATATGGAAGAACTTCATGACACGGGCGCTCAGGATCGGTGGCGTGCCCAAGCCACGGTCGCTACCCACGTCTGACGAAATCGAGCCGGATACCGGCAATATCATCCTGGAGGATGGCGACACGGTCCTCACCCTGCCGGGTGGGCGCATCCGGATCGACCGCGACGGGGCCGATCTGGTTCTTCCCGACTACGAAGCGATTCGCGACCGCATTGAGGAAGGCCAGGCCGAGGCGGAGGAACGCTACGAGCGGGCGCGCGAGCAGTTGCAGGAGCGTGAGGAGGCGTTCTAGGCTTCGCTCGCCACCATGACGTTCATGACCGCGCTGGCGATGGGCCGGTCTCGCTTGTCCTGCCACGCCTCTACCGAAATGTTGGCCGTCCTGCGCCCCAGCTTGACGATACGGGCGCTGGCATAAGTCTCCTGCACGGTGCCTGCCGCCAGGAATTGCACGGTGATGTTTATCGGCTTCATGCGCGCGACGCGGTCCAACCGGGCGAGTTCGCCGCGCAGCAGAGCATAGCCCGCCGTTTCGAGAAGCCCGCTGATTGCTCCGCCATGCAGCGCACCAGGGCGGCCTTCCACCGCACCCGAAAAGTCCACCGCCAGCACGGGTACATCACCCTCCATGCGCGCGACCCGCATCCCCAGGCTCTGGGCGTAGGGCGTCAGAACGGCTGCTGCATCAACCATGGCGCACGGCCCCCGGTGCGGGCGTGATCGACATGAAGACGGCCTGTACGCGTGCCACCGGATCATCGAGATCGCCTTCGTGCGCGACACCTTCTATGAAGGCGGCGGATCGCGTGGTGCGATAACACCTTGCCCGTCCGAAGACGGACCCGTGCGGCTTTGCCGGGCGCGCATAATCGACCCGCAGATCGAGCGTTGCGATGGCTTGGAACTTGCCCATGCGCGTCCAGATCGCCAGCCCGCTCGCCATGTCCATCAGGCTCACGATGGGGCCGGAAGCGAGCACCTGGTTCTCTTCTTCCCCGACCAGATCGGCCCGCCAGGGAAGTTCGAGTTCCACCCAATCCTTTCCGTGATCACGGTAGGTGAGACCCAGCCAGCCGTTGTGCCCCTGCGCGGCCATGAAAGGCGCCGCTCGGGCGGGATCGAAAGACAAATCATTCATGAGCGGGGCTCTGGCGCGCTCTTGCCGTCAAGACAATGGCCGATCGATGACTGAATGCAGGCGGATGGTCTGGACCCATGGCGGCGATCACGCCCCCAAAGCCGACTTTCTTTCTTCAAAGCGACATTAACATTTGTATCTTTGACGATGTTTCCGGCACTGGAGTAGCGCCGCAATTTTTACAGGGGTGATTCACTGGGATGTTTGTGCGGAAATTCCTTCTCGGACGATTGCGTCATGAGCTCACCGAGGATGAACTCGAAAGGCTGGAATCGGCGGTCAACCGAATAATCACGATAGAACCGCGGACCACGCTGGTGGATCGCGGGACCAGACTGGAAAACAGCTATTACCTTATCGAAGGAACGATGCTGCGACACCTCGACGACAAGCGGGGTGAGCGGCAGCTTGTGGGCGTGAATATCGCTGGCGATTTCGTGGACCTCCACGGATACGCCATGAAGCGGCTCGATCACTCGGTGCAGTCGCTAGACCGGGCGAAGGTCGCCGAGGTGCCGCATATCCGTATCAAGGAGATGTTGTCCGGGTCTCCGCATCTGGCGCGGTTGATGTGGTTTTCCACCTTGCTGGACGCCGCGATGCACCGGGAGTGGATTTTCCGTCTCGGGCGGCTGAATGCGGAGGGGCGGATCGCGCATCTCATTTCCGAACTTATCGAGCGTCTTCGCTTTGTTGGCCTGTTCGATGGGCTGAACTTTCCGATACCGCTGCTCCAACGCGATTACGCGGAGGCCTGCGGGATCACGCCCGTCCATGCCAACCGGAGCTTCCGCACTCTCAAGGAGCGGGGCGTGCTGGAACTCGATAGTGGGGGCAAGTTGCGCATATTGGATGAAGCGGAATTGAAGAGCCTGTGCGACTTCGATGGATCCTATCTTTATGGCCAGGGCGAGCTCCAGCTCGATAATTTTGAGGACCTTGCCGTAAACGCCTGATAATTGATGGCCCGAGGGACCGATGACGGGTCGCTTACGTTGAGGGCGGGCATGACCCATCAAACGACCCCCACCGATCCGCGATCGTCCTTTCTGTCATTCATCAAGCAGCCCGATTTTCCCTGCGTTGGAGCCAAATCGGCCGCTGGAACGGGCAGGATCAAAATTGTCGAAGCCCGAAGCATCGAAAGTGCCTGGGATGACCTGGTCATTCACCGGGAACTGATGGACTGGGCCGAGGCCTACGGTAAGGACCGCGAAGGCTTGCGCAGCTTCGTCGTCGTATTTTCCGGGCCTATGGATCTGTCCGAAGAGGCTTTCGAAGCGGCGATGTGGCAACGGCTTCAATCGCTTGCCGACAAGGATAACTGGCTCGGACAGCGTTATGACGTGGCGGTCAGTCGCGATCCCGCCGATCCCCATTTCGCGTTGAGTTTCGGGGGCGAGGGATTTTTCGTGGTCGGTCTGCATCCGAACGCCTCCCGCCCGGCCAGACGCTTCGAGAAGCCGGCGCTGGTCTTCAATCTTCATGATCAGTTCGAGCGTCTTCGCGAAGAGGGCCGCTATGCGCGCATGCGCGAGGTCATCCTTGCTAGGGACGAGGATCTGGCGGGTTCGATCAATCCGATGCTCGCGGAACATGGACACGGCAGCGCGGCGCGCCAGTACAGCGGTCGTATGGTCGATGAGGATTGGGCATGCCCCTTCGAGGACCCCCGGGCATGACCGATGCGATCACGATTGCTCCACGGACCGGCACCGCGTTCCATTTGAAACAATGGCAATCGCTCACCGTCGTGGATCCCGAGGGTGGGCAGGTTTCGGACCTCCTGGCGTATAATGCCAATGACGTTCGCGAGGTGATTTCCAACGGCAGAACATTCGATTACGAAGAGACCACCCAGCTTACGACGGGTAACAAATTGTGGTCCAATCGCTCTCAGGTCATGCTTGAGATCGTGGCTGACGAGGTTGGCATCCACGATTTCCTGCTCACGCCTTGCAGTGAAGCGACCTTCAAACATTTTTACCCCGACAAGCCGGTGCACCGCGGCTGCTTCGGAAATCTGGCAGAAGCGCTGGAGCCATACGGCATAGAGCCTGACGACATTCCCTGCGCTTTCAACGTTTTCATGAACGTGCCGGTCGATGGTCGAAGCGGCAGGATCGAGGTGCTTCCCCCGACATCCAAGGCCGGGGAGTCCGTTACGTTTCGTGCGGAGATGGACCTGGTGATCGGATTGACGGCGTGTTCGGCCTATGCGTCCAATGGTGGAAGCTTCAAGCCGATTGCGTACCGCGTGGACTGACCGTTAGAGCATCCCACCGGACAGCGCGTCGAGCGCGCCTTGCAGAATGACGGCGGCGGCATGGCTGTCGATCACCTCTCCGCGCTTTCGGCGGCTCGCGTTCTGGGCGATGAGATCGCGCTCGGCCGATTGCGTGGACCACCGCTCGTCCCAGAGGAGAACGGGAAGCGACAGACGCTGCGACAGATTGCGGGCGTAGGCACGGCTGGCCTGGGCGCGGGGGCCTTCGCTTCCGTCCATATTGCGCGGCAGACCGATGACGGCCCCTGCGATGGCACGGGCCTTGATGATATCGCGCAGCTTTTCCGCATCGGCGCCGAACTTGCCGCGTGGAAGGGTCTTGCCCGCAGTGGCGAAACGCCATCCCGCGTCGCTGGTTGCAACGCCGATGGTCTTGGTTCCGAGATCGAGTGCGAGCAGGGCTCCGCCATCGGGCAGGATCTCTGCAAACGCAGCGGCGCTCTCTAGGACTGGGGCGGATTCCATGCCGCAACCCGACGGACGACATCCTCCTGAAGGTTTTTCCAGAACAGCGGGATGTCGTAAACATGGTAGTTGTTGCCCGGAAGCACGCCTTGGCCCAGTTGGGGGGGATCACCTATCAGGAGCAGGCCGCTGGGGTCGCATCGTGCGGGAACGGAACCGGCGACCAGATCGCCGCCGGACAGATCCTCGCGCGGAACCAGAGTGCCCAGATTACGCTCTCCAGACGCTTCACCTCCGGCTTGCCCGGTCAGTGGATTGATGCACAGGATCGGGCCATCTCCACGCGGTTCGCCATCGAAACCGGGCGTTTTCGAGTAACGGTCCAGCAACAGGTCGGGGTCGGCGGGGTCGGCGAAACTGGACCACGCCACGATGCATCCCGCCTGCTCCGGCGTCGCACAGGCCGGCAGGGGCAGCGCCGGAAGATCATGCTCGATCG
The DNA here is from genome assembly GCF_042095715.1 of Qipengyuania sp. GTDB lineage: Bacteria > Pseudomonadota > Alphaproteobacteria > Sphingomonadales > Sphingomonadaceae > Qipengyuania. The sequence goes on from NZ_JBELMO010000008.1 coordinate 26,181, forward strand.
AAATCGGCCAGCCGACCGCATAGACGCCCGCGATACGGTCCTGAAGCGCCGTGCCGGCAATTTCATCCTGCAACAGCTTCAGGATGTGCAGCGAGCCTTGGCTGTGCCCGGCCAGCACGATCGGTTTGGCGGGATCGACGTTTGCGACGAAGAAACGAAACGCCTCGCGCACGTCTGCGTAGGCTGCGTCGATGGCGCGCGTCGCCTCCGGCCTGTCGGTCAGAAAAGCGCCCGCGACGGCTTGCCGGTATTTGGGCGCCCAGATTTCATCTGCGCGGTTGAAGGCGCTCGCCATGCCGCGGAGAAACAGCCGCGCCCGGCCGTCGGCGACCGGGTCGTCGAGCGAGGCATTCCAGTTGGCCTGTTCGGTGAGAGCGAGAGGGATATAGCTGGTCGGATGCACGAAAAACACCGCGAATGACGCCACATCCTGCGTCGATGCGGTCGCGCTGCGCGAAGTTTCGACCTCCAACCTATCCTGGTTCTCCAGACTGCGTTCGGCAGCCGGTCGTTCGGGGGATGGCTCGCCTACGTCGCCTTCGGACAGGGTCTGGGCAATTGCAGGTTGATAACGCGCAGGATCGTTGGCCCCTATGCCTGGCCTCGAGTACCACATCGCCGGATCCTGATACGCGTTCGCGGCAAGGGGCGGCTGCTCGGTGAAGTCTCCGCGCGGTACGAACGCGATTTCGGTCGCCTGACGTGACCAGATCGACAAGGCGATGGCGCCCGCGATCACGAGCACCACGATCCCTGCGATAACGTAGAGGAATTTACGCGCCACCGGCGGTCTTTGCCCCGGCTTCGCTATCCTCGCGGCCCTTTGCCTGCTCGGCCCGCCGCTCGAGCGCGACCTTGATCATCGCCAGCAGCGGGTCGGCCAGAAACAGGCCGAGGATGCCGAAGAGGATGCCCATGACGAACTGCATGGCCAGTACGAGCGCCGGCGCCAGATCGACCGTCTTCTTGGCGATGAGGGGAATGATTATGTAGCCGTCGAAATTCTGGACGAGAATGTACGTTACGATCGTATAGATGCCCATGTCGACGCCGCCGGAAAAACCGACCAGCACCATGAGGATGCCCGAGACGATCGCGCCGAGATTGGGAACGAAGGCCAGCAATCCGGTAAGAATTGCCAGCAACACGGCCATGGGCACCGCGTCGCCAATCACCAGCGGCGCCACGACGGCGAGCATCACATATGTGAAAATCGCTTCGAACAGCATTCCCACGAGACGGCCCGCCATCAGGCGGCGCAGGGTCTGTCCCCTGCGCTTCGATGTCACGTAGAAATTGTCACGCTCGGCACGCGGGAGAAGCCATGCAACCCCGCGCTCGTAAAGCTGCGGCTCGAGCGCGACGTAGATCCCGATGATGGCGATGAGGAGGACGGTCGTGAAGCCGCCCACAATTCCGCCGAGTGCCCGCGTCACCGTACCAATTCCGCTCGAGAAACTGCCTGCGAAATTGTTGATCTGGTCGAGACTGATCTCGAAACCCTGGGAACGAGCCCATTCCACGAGCGAGGCAACCTGCTGTTCGATAATCGCGGGAAACTGCGCCGCTTCCTGAGAAATCGTCGACCCTGCGAACCAGCCCAGCCAAAGGAAGAACGCGACTGTGCCGAGCAGCACGATCCCGACCCTGATGCCGCGGGGGATCGGGAGGATGCGACCGAGCAGGCGCGCGCCCCCGTCGATCATGGAAGCGAAAACCATCGCGCCGAATATGACCAGAAGGGGCTTGGCCAGATAAACAGCCAGGGCGATGCCGCCGATGACAAAGGCCCACACTGCGGCACGACCGATTTCGTGACGGATACGTGGGTCCGTTATGCGGGACGGGCTGGAACCGAGATCGGCTTTTTCCCCCTCGGCGGCCGGGTCGCTCACCTTGGTCACGTTATTCGCTGTCGCCGGTAGGTACGATGGCAGGACGCAGCGTCGTGAACGCACGCCCCCCCCGCAGCGATGTAAACCAGCTGATGGGATTCAGATTTGTCGACCCGTCGAGCGAGAAGGTGATGAATTCGGCACGCCCGCCGATGTTGGACAGGGGGATGGGCCCACCAAGACCCTTCTCGAAGGTGGGCGCGCGGCTGTCCGCGGAATGATCGCGATTGTCGCCCATCACGAAAACCGCGTCCTTGGGGACGGTGATCTCGGGATAATCGTCGAGCGACTGATTCATGTGATCCACCACCAGATATGTCGCCCCGTTCGGCATTGTCTCCCGATAGACTGGCATGCGGCAGACCATCGTGCCGTCAGGCTTGGTCACGCGCATGCCCGGATAGGCATAGGGGCTGCAGGGGCTGTTGAGATCGACAGGGATTTCGATAGCCGGTTCGACCTTGCGCGGGATCGGCTTGCCGTTGAGGATGATACGCCCGTCGCTCACCGCGATCCTGTCACCGGGCAGGGCGACGACCCGCTTGATGTAATCTTCATCGGAGTTTGGCGGCACCGGGATCACGATATCGCCGTACTGCGGCGTGCCCGGGAAAAGGCGCCAGCTTGCGCGTTCCAGGGGATGGAAGCTCAGCGAGGACCAGTTGTATCCATAGGGAAATTTGCTGACCACCAGCCGGTCGCCAACCAGCAGGTTGGGCATCATCGATTCTGAAGGAATGTAGAAGGGTTTCGCGACGAAGCTGTGAAAGGCTAGCACCGCCAGGAGCATAAGCGCCAGACCGCGAATTTCCGCAATCCAGTTGATCTTTTCCTTGTCCTTGCCGGGCTTGGATTTGGCAGTATCGGTTGGTTCCGGATCGGTCACGGGTGCGGTGTCGCTGCTCATAAGGGAATGGCCTCGATAATCACGAAGGCCTGCGCCCATGGGTGATCGTCGGTGAGGGTAAGATGAATGCGGGCCTCATGCCCCGGCGGCGTGATTTCCGCAAGCCGCTTCGCCGCACCGGCGGAGAGGGCGAGGGTGGGCGCACCGGATCGTGCGTTCACCACTCCGATATCTTTCAGGAAGACCCCGCGCCTGAAGCCGGTGCCCACCGCTTTCGAGAACGCTTCCTTGGCTGCGAACCGCTTGGCAAAGGTCCCCGCCCTCGTGAAAGGTCTTCGAGCGGCCTTCGCTCGTTCCACCTCGGTAAAGCAGCGTTTCTCGAAGCGCTCCCCGAAACGGTCGAGAGAGTTCTGAATCCGTTGGATATTGCACAGGTCGGATCCCATCCCGATGATCATGATCTGGCCTCATCGATCAGCTCTCGCATCTGCCGGACGGCCTCTGCCAAGCCGACGAAAACCGCCTCGCCGATAAGATAATGCCCGATGTTCAATTCGGCGAGCTGCGGAATCGCGGCTATGGGTTGCACATTGTCGAAGGTCAGCCCGTGGCCCGCGTGTGGTTCGATTCCGTTTTTCGACGCAAGCGCGGCCATGTCGGCAATGCGCCTGAGCTCCACCGCCCGCGATTCGCCCTCGGCATGGGCATATTCGCCGGTATGAAATTCGACAACCGGGACCCTGAGGCGGATTGCCGTTTCCAGCTGACGCTCGTCAGCCTCGATGAACAGGCTGACGCGGATACCCGCATCGGACAGCCGGCTGACGATAGGGGCGAGCTTGTTATGCTGTCCCGCTGCATCCAGCCCACCTTCGGTTGTGCGCTCTTCCCGCTTTTCCGGAACGATGCACGCGGCGTGCGGCTTGTGGGCGAGGGCGATCTCCAGCATCTCGTCGGTCGCCGCCATTTCGAGATTGAGGGGGAGGCCGGTCGCTGCCTGGATACGGGCGAGATCCCCGTCTCGTATGTGACGACGGTCTTCCCGCAAATGGGCGGTTATCCCATCGGCGCCCACCGCCGCCACGATCTCGGCAGCTCGCACCGGATCGGGATGATCGCCCCCGCGTGCATTGCGGATGGTCGCGACATGGTCGATGTTCACACCCAGGCGTAGGCGCGATGTCACGACACTGGCTCCCGATCCTGGCAGGCGAGTACGGTCAGCACATCGTGCATCGGGCCTTCGCCGGTCCAGACTTCGCCGAAATCGTAATCCTTTTCCGAAAGATCGGTAACCAGTGCGATCGCCATGCTGCTCTCGGGCAGAATGATGTTGCGAACCTGATATTTGCCGATGGCGCCGCGCCGCTCGACGATATGGACCGGGGCAGCGCAGCCTTTAATCGGCGCATCGAAGACCCATTGACCAAGGGCCATGTACCCCAGCGCAGGATCGCCTGTCCAAAGCACCTCGCGCGCGTCGGCTCCGAGCAGTTTGCCTTCGAGAAGGGCCCGGTCGAATCGCAACATATCGGTGACGGTGCCGATCAAACCGCCTGCGGCCCCGAAGCGGCTCAAAACGAGCCCGTAGATCGCCTCGCTGCCGGGGAGTGCTGCAGCCGCTCGCGGTGTGGCGAAGCTCGTCCTTTCCAGTCCTGCGGGCTTGGCAATTCGCTGCTCGAACAGGGCAGCCAGGGAATTTCCAGTCACTTTTTCGAGCACCGCGCCCAGCACGATGTAATCGCAATTGTTGTAACGCCACCCCTCTGCCAGCGGGGCGCCGCGCTCTGCGCTGCACCAGGCCGGACCAGTGGCGCCGGAAGTGTAGAAACTTGGCCATTCGTCCTTATGGACGGGGCTATCGTCGGGATTGCGCAGACCGGAACGATGCTGGAGGAGTTGTTGAATGGTGGGCGAAACCGGCGCGTTGCCCGATGATGGCAGATACCGGGAAAGCGGCTCGTCCAATGCAAGCTTGCCGTCTTCGGCCTCTTGCAAAACCATTACCGCGAGAACCTGCTTGGTCATGGATGCCCAAGGCCAGGCAGCGCCTTCGCTCGCTAATCCCCGAACTCCGGACTTGCCGACCTCGAAGAGATTGTAACTTCCGGGCGCAGACGAATAACCAATGACGCCTTCGAAACCGCTTGCGCTTAGCAGTTCGAGCAGCACTCGATCTTTTTTCCCCTCGGTCTGAGTGTCCGAGGATGCTGCTATTGGTGCGATCGGCGTGGCACCGCTCTCGCTTGCGTGGGCTGCGCAGCCAGCCAGCGCGACAGCCGCCGACAGTCCGGCGAGGCGTTTCATCCCTTGCGACTTCCCGGCTTCGTCACCGGGATAGCAGCAAGTTCGGGTGGAATGTCGTCTTCGGCATAGCTGGGCACCGCTATCTCGATAAGCGGGAAGAAGGGCACGCCCAGATCGGCGGACCCATTGGATCGATCGACGAGGGATGCTTCGGCGATAACCTGTCCGCCCTCGGCCTTTACCGCTTCGATGGCTTCGCGGCTCGAAAGGCCGGTCGTGACGACATCCTCGACCATCAGCACTTTCTGTCCGGGATCGAGCCGGAAGCCACGCCGCAGATGGAATGTACCCTCGGGCCGCTCGAGGAACAGTGCGTCGACCCCAAGGCAGCGGCCCATCTCGTGCCCTATGATAAGGCCCCCCATCGCCGGAGACACGACGACTTCGATCTGGTTGCGGATCTCTCGCGGGATTTTCTGGACGAGCGCGCGCGCCAGCTGCCCCGCGCGCTCCGCGTTCATCAACACCCGGGCGCATTGCAGGTACTGGGCCGAATGGCGGCCCGAAGAGAGGACGAAATGCCCCTCCAGCAATGCGGCGCTGGCGCGAAACTCGGACAGGATTTCTTCGTCGGTCATGGTCCGCGCGACAAAGCCAATCGGCGGCCCGAGCGCAAGGGGCAAAGGCGGTCTTGGGAAAATTTGTCGTCGACGCGACTTGAGGCCGGTCGAAACCGCGCTTATAGGCGCCCCGAATGGGTCCGCCTGTGGGCGCTTTGCACATTGGTGCAGCCCATGTAATGATTTTGACCGGCGGCGCGCTTGCCTGCGCTGCGACAGCGAAACGGAACCGGAATGTCGACTGCGATTCTCCAGAGCTCTTTTCACCGCGCGCATCGCCTTGCCGCGCTGCTCGTGCTGGCCCTCATGCTTGCCCTTGCGGCAGCACCGGCGATCGCACAGCAAGCATCGAGCGAAGCGGCGATGAGCGCGCCCGGCGAGGAAGCCGATCCGGCTGCTCTGGCCGAAGGGTCAACCGAAGATACCGTGACCGAGGTCGCGACGCCGAAGATGAAGCCCATACCGGGCATCGGCATGCCCATCGCGGCGGGTCTGAACGTTCAGGAGCAGTTCTCGCCCACCGGCCAATATGCTGAAGGTTTCCACCACGTCATGCTGTGGGTGATGGGGGTCATCAGCGTGTTCGTGCTGGTCCTTCTCGTCTATGTGATGTGGAAATTCCGGGCAAAGGCCAATCCGGTCCCCTCCCGCACCACGCACAACACCCTGCTGGAAGTGGCGTGGACGCTGGTCCCTGTGCTAGTGCTGGTCGCGATCGCTATCCCGTCCATCTCGCTTCTGGCGCAGCAATATCGCACCCCGCCCAAGGACGCGATTACCATCAAGGCCACCGGCTACCAGTGGTACTGGGGCTATTCCTATCCCGACAACGGCGATTTCGAGATCATCTCGAACATGCTGACCGAGGAAGAGGCCGACGCGGCCGGGGAGCCTCGCCTGCTCGCGGTCGATAACCGCATGGTTGTGCCGGCCGGTGTTCCTCTCCGCATTCAGACCACCGGCGCGGATGTGATCCATTCCTTCGCCGTGCCGAGCCTCTGGTTCAAGCTTGACGCGGTTCCGGGGCGCCTGAACGAGAAGCTGCTCACCATCGAGAAGCCTGGCGTTTACTACGGCCAGTGTTCTGAACTGTGCGGTGCGCGCCATGGCTACATGCCGATTGCGGTCGAGGCATTGCCCTTGGACGAATGGCGTGCATGGGTAAGGGCGCAGGGCGGCACCTTCGGTGAAGAAGAAGCCGCACCTGCCGCGGCTCCCACGCAGCAGCCCGAAAGTGCGACACCCAACGCCGCCGGAGCGGGCGCTCCCCCGGTCGAGGACGACGCGCCTTCCACTGCCGCCTGATTGATCTTGCAAGCTTACTGAAGAGACCCGACGCCATGGCCACCACCGCCGACACCTTCCAGGCCCATACGGACCACGCGCATGATCACCATGATGGCGATCACACGCCGGGGTTCCTCGCGCGCTGGTTCATGTCAACGAACCACAAGGATATCGGTACGCTCTACCTGATCTTCGCCATCATGGCGGGTATCATCGGGGGCGGCATCTCCGGCATCATGCGCATGGAGCTGATGGAGCCTGGCATTCAGTATCTGGGCTGGTGGGTTGAATTCATGGGTGGAGAGGCGAATTTCGATGCCAATCTGCACATGTGGAACGTGCTGATCACCGCGCATGGCCTGATCATGGTCTTTTTCATGG
>NZ_JBELMO010000009.1:0-63170 GCF_042095715.1 Qipengyuania sp.
ATGAACATGATGTACTCCGTCGATCCCATCCAACTTTTCGAGTGCCAAAACGATCCGATCAAACTCCAGCTCGTCGGGAACCGCGCCCATCAAGAGCCGGACTGTCCGCGGCATCAGGGTCACCCCCTGCCAGATGACATAACCGGCGATGATTAGGGTGATGATCAGATCCGCGATGTAGAGATCGTATAGCAGGATCAGCGCGCCAGCAACGATCACACCGACCGACGCGAGAGCATCGGAGACGTTGTGCAGAAAGGCCGCCTTCATGTTGATGCTGTCATGCGAACCGCGATAGACGATGAAGGCAGTCACCAGATCGATGACCAGCGCTATGCCCGCCACGCCTATGACGGTCCATCCCTCGACCGGTTGGGGATCGGCGAACCGGTTGATTGCCTCCACCAACAGGTAGAAGCCGATGATAAGCAGCGTCGTGAGGTTGATGAGTGCGGCGACGACTTCGCCTTGCGCATAACCGAAGGTCATAAGTTTGTCGGCGGGTCGCCGCCCGATTTTGCGCGCGAACCAGGCCAGGCCAAGCGAAGCCGCATCGCTGAAATTGTGCAAGGCGTCGGCTATGAGCGCGAGCGACCCTGAGACGATCCCGCCAATGATTTGGGCAACTGTAAGCAAAACGTTGATCGCCACTGCAAAGATCAGCTGGCGATCGCTGAGATTTTCTTCGCCGTGACTATGTCCGGCGTGACCGTGGGATTGCTCCATTACTCGCGTCCCATTGTGAAGGGTTCAATGCTAAACGCGACTGCCGGTCGCTCTGCGGGATGCTCCAAACCCGAATTCGGAAGATCCACCGCGTCTGATAATTCATCAAGCCCGGCGAAAATGAGTGCGAGAAGGGCGAACCCGACGAGAAAAACAAGAAGCGATTTGAAGTGCCCCGCTGTGTGTGCCGCTTGATGAAGAAGCAAAGCTCTTACCGCCGCAGCCAGGAGCAACCCTGCAAGGACGGTGAGGAGCCAAGGCAGCCCGAAACTATCGACACTGTGTACCATCCAGAATGCCAACAGCGCAGAACCGATGAAGGCCAGAGCGAGACCGACCTGTAGCGCGATGCGGTCCATTCGGCTTGAGCTAGCGGCTATGAACCTGGAGCCAATCTGACGACTGACCAAGACATTCGCCATGGCCAACCCTGCCGCGGTGACTATTGCCAAAGTCACGGAAGCGGCTGCTGCAATACCGAGGGTCAAACCATAGCCGATCAGATCGACGATGGAGAAGATCGACGATACAGCAACATTGGACAAATCCTCGTCATGATCATGCTGCTTTCTTTTGCCGTCCGCGAAACGGCCTCTGAGATAGCCGGCTGCCTTGCACAGAAGAACATAGGCTCCTCCACCGAGCAAAAAGAGCACAGGGATGGCCCAGCTGTCGACTGCCGATTGGACGAACGGCGTAACCGCTAGCGCAGCGGTCGCAAACAGAACGCCCGCAGCAGCAGGATACAACAGATCGGACCGGCGCAATCCCGCCCCCACACGTTCGACCCACAACGTCCCTACGACCAAGCCGGTGCTTGCGAATATCGCAAGAAGCAAAACATGCGATCGGCTTTGTGTCTCAAAGATAGTGTCGAAAAGGCTCATTAGCTTTTCAAACCCCGTACCGCCGGAAGTTCGTCTGCGACTTTCTTCCGCGCGACAGGCAAATCTCCATCAAAATCTTTTCGGGGAGATGTCCTCATAAGCAAGGGCTGATCGTCATGATCCTCTTCGCGGTGGCTATGGCCGCTCCGTTCACCCTGATCTCGGTTGTCATTGCTCATCCGGCTCCTCCGGAGACTTGCAAAGGCTTCACCCACAGGAATATTACGGCAATAAAAGCCGCATTGGCTGCCCAGAACGCGAAGATGTGCCATCGACCAAAGCCTCTTTTCTCTTCGTCTCCCAACGAAAGAAAGAGAGCGTATAGCGCGGCCATCAGCACGACGAACGCGAGACTGACCCAGAAGAGTTGAAAATTCTCGATCGGCGTTCCGATGATGGTGAGCGGGATGAAGGCGAGCGTCATGGTCACGACATGGTCGCCGATCACGCTTGTGCTGGCGGAGGTCACCTGACCGGAGCGCGCGACGCTCCAGGTCGTGAACACCTCGGGCAGCGATGCGACGGCGGCAGTGATGAAAAGACCGCCGACGATATTCGGGATGCCGAGTGCGCTCACGATCCTTTCGGTCGAGAATACGGTGAAGTAGGCCCCGACCGCCAGGGCGCCGACGCCCGCTATGGCCATCCATTTCTCCTTTAGACTCCACTCTACCTCCTCTCCCTTCTCTCGGCCCCGAACGAGAGCCTGAAGGAGATAGGCGAGATACGCGATCAGCAGCAGCCATCCATCGATCGGCTGCAACCCGCGCCAAGGGGCGGGAAGCGTCAGTAGAGCGAAGACCGCGAGGATCGCCAGGTAAGGCAGCGCCTGGACGGTAAGAGCCCCCTTATCGACCGCGACGTAATGATCACGACGATGCTTCTTGTGCTCCTTGTCAGCACCTTCAAGGGCCCCTTTACGGGTCGCCAGATAAGCGGTCGTCACGATCACCGGAATCACCAGAACGGTCGAACCCAGCATGGCGCCAAGGCCGATATCGGACACATCACGAGCAGCGCTCGTCACATTGATGCCCATCTCTGGCGAAGCGGCGGCTAGACCTAAAAAGGAGCCCCCCGCCGCGACGGAGAACCCCCATTGCTTGCGTAATTTCTTGAGCGGTGCGGACAGGCGTTCCGCGCCCCAATGAGCGGCCCAGACGGCGGCGAGGAGAACCGCTGCCCAGACCGCGATCACTTGCGCCAGCCCTCGTGCTCTGTGCCCTCTTCCTCATGGATGTCCATATGCGCATCGCGCAGGATCTCGATGCCGCCGTAGATCGCTATGCAGGCCACACCGATCCCGACGACGAGATCGGGCCAATTCGATCCGGTGAAAAACACTACGATACCCGCTATGATAATCCCGCCGTTCGAAACGAAATCATTCAAACTGAACGTGGTGGCTGCACGTAAATTGACATCCTTATTCTGCAAACGTTTCAGCAGGTAAAGGCACCAGAGGTTCACCGCACCGGCAACCAGCGCCATCACCATCATGACGCCGCCGATCGGATCCGAACCCTCCATGAAGCGCCGGATGGCATCGAGAATCACACCGCCTGCGAACACAAGCAGCATGACCCCGGAAAAACGCGCGGCTCCGCGCTTCCAGACCCGGGAGCGGGTGAGCGCAAGCAGGCTCAATGCATAGACAATCGCGTCCGACGAATTGTCGAGCCCATTGGCAATCAGCGCGTTGGAATCGCCGATTACCCCGGTGATGAAAAACCCTATCGCAATCGCCACATTGAGCCAGAAAACGATCCAGAGAGTGCGGCGCTTTTCGGCCGAATCGAGGTTGAGTTCGCCTTCGCCGCTCATGACGCATTCCTTCCGTCTCTCGCCCAGCTTTCGGCGGCAACCCGCTCGACAGGTGTGAAAAACCTCATCTCCGCGCGGAATAGCGGATCGAAAAGCTTGGTGCCCCACTCTTCCCAACTACTATCGCCGACCATCGCGATCCGGCCGAAGCTGTCCTTGTGCTTCGCATCGAATTTCAGGTCGCGCCAGAGACCGCCCATATCCCAGCCAGAAAAGTCGGGAGCAAGTTCGATAAGCATCGGAACCGTCCCAGGAACTCGCGCCGCGACGCGCTCGAAAAACGGAACGAAGCGGTCATAGTCGCTATCGGAAAGCGTTCCGTCCGCCCTGATGAGCAACAGACCGTTATCTTCGATTGCGGTGAGCATGGCGATTTCTCCTCTTGAATGTTCCGCGCGACCGTCGAGCGGCTTTGGCGCGTCCTCTGGACAGCGGTAAAAGATGCGCTCGAAACCTCGATAGTTGCAGGTGAAGGGCCGTCCCGGGCTACAATCTTCGATCGTAAGATGGCGCACTTGCATTGGCCGCGCATGCCGTTCGAAGGGCTTATGGTCATGGTATATGCGATGGCCTCACCCTCATCGCGCCAGATGCCGACAGCGGACAGATCACCGTCCGAAGGTTGCACCTCTGCATAGAAGCCATCGGCGAAAAACACCCACGCCGTGCCCGTATCGCAGCCGGGCGTTCTGCCGAGGCTCCGCGCGCCCGCAATTGAGTCCGATACCGGATCGCTTCGAGACTTGTCAGTCCCGAAGCGATCTGAGGCAGACAAATTGACCTAGCTAACTTCAATTAGCCCTCCCCTTCAAGTAACATCCCGAAGTTCTTTACGTTCCTCAGGCGTGACGTTGCGACGCAGGCGGTCCCACCATCTTTGGCGCCAGCTTCGCTTCTCCTTGCCATCATCGAGTACCAGGCGAGCGATCGCTGGCAAAACGAACAGCGTGAGCGCAGTGGCTGTGATCAGCCCGCCGATAACCACCGTAGCCAAGGGACGTTGCACCTCAGCACCTGTTCCTGTGGCAATCGCCATCGGCACAAAACCCAGCGACGCCACCAACGCGGTCATGAGCACCGGTCGCAGTCGCGCCAGCGCGCCATCGGCAATCGCCTCATCCAGTGACATCCCGCTGTCGAGTCGCTGCCGGATCGCGGTCATCATGACGAGACCGTTGAGCACCGCCACGCCGGAAAGCGCGATAAAGCCGACCGCTGCCGACACCGAGAATGGCAAGCCTCGCAGCGCCAGAGCGAACACCCCGCCAGCCAAGGCCATGGGAATGGCACTGAACACGGCAAGCGCTGGAACCCATCCACCCAAAGCCATGAACAGCAAGAGGAGAACCAGAGCGAAGGCAATCGGGACGACGATGGTGAGCCGCGCCTGCGCTTCCTGCAGGTTCTGATACTGTCCGCCCCATTCGATGAAGGAGGCCGGCGGCATATCGACGCCGGTCGAAACCCTTTCCTGCGCTTCCTCAACAAAGGAGCCGAGATCGCGCTCGCGTACGTTGGCCGAGACGATCACAAGCCTTCGGCCCTGCTCTCGCCGAACCTCGGCAAGGCCATCGACGACCTGAAAATCGGCCAATGTCCGCAAAGGAACGGTGACCCCGTTTTCAAGCACGATCGGGAGCGCGCCGAGCTGGTCGAAATCGTCGCGCGTAGCATCCTCGAGGCGCACGACAACATCGAAACGGCGATCGCCCTCGAACACCAGTCCTGCTGGCCGCCCGCCGAGCGCGATAGCAACCGACTGTGCCACTTCCTCGACGGTCAGACCATAGCGCGCGATGGTCGGGCGATCGAAGGCGATGTCCAGCGTAGGAAAGCCGGTCACCTGCTGCACCTTCACGTCCGCGGCGCCTTCGACACCTCCAAGCACGCCCGCGACCTCGCCCGCAGCTTCGGTGAGCGCAGTGAGGTCATCGCCGTAGAGCTTGACCGCGACATCGCCGCGCACACCGGCGATCAGCTCGTTGAAGCGCAGCTCGATAGGCTGGCTGAACTCGTAGAGATTGCCGATGAGGCCTCCGAGCGCGCTTTCCATTTCACCAACAAGCTCATCTTTCGGCAAATCGGGATCGGGCCATTCGTCGCGAGGCTTCAGGATGACATAAGCGTCCGAAGCATTGGGGGGCATTGGATCGCTGGCGACTTCGGCCGTGCCCGTCCGTGAGAACACAAGATCAACTTGGGGAAACTCTTCGAGCCGGTCTTCGACCCGCCGCTGCATCGCCAGCGAGCGTTCGAGCGATGTCGAGGGGATGCGCAAGGATTGCACCGCGATGTCGCGTTCATCGAGCTGCGGGGTGAACTCGCTGCCCAGAAAGCCGAACACAAAAACCGCTACTGTGAAGAGACCAACCCCGGCACCAATCATCGGCCAGGGCCGCGCAATGACCTTGCGCACGGCGGGACCGTAGCGCTCTTTGGCCCAGCGAATGGGCTTCACCTCCTTTTCGGTCAGCTTCTTGTTGAGCAGGACCGCAATCATCGCTGGCACGAAGGTCAATGAAAGAACGAAGGCCGAAGCCAGCGCGAGCATCATCGTGATCGCCATGGGCGAGAACGTCTTGCCCTCGACCCCGGTAAAGGTCAGCAGCGGCGCGAAGACGAGGAAGATAATCGCCTGACCGTAGACGGTCGGTTTGATCATTTCCTGCGCTGCGAGACGCGTTTCGGTCAGCCGCTCACCCAAGGTAAGCAAGCGTCCTTCGCGATGTTGCCGGGCCGCAAGCCGGGCGACGCTGTTCTCGACAATGATGACCGCACCATCGACGATCAGCCCGAAGTCGAGCGCGCCCAGGCTCATCAGATTACCTGAGACACCAAGCCGGTTCATCCCCACCGCTGCCATCAGCATCGAAACGGGAATGACCAGTGCGGTGATTATGGCGGCGCGGATATTGCCGAGCAAGAGGAACAGGACGGCGATCACGAGCAATGCGCCTTCGAGCAGGTTCTTTTCGACGGTGGAGATCGTCGCATCGACTAGTGAGGAACGATTGTAGACAATCTCAGCGACAACTCCGTCCGGAAGCGATGCGCGGACCTCTTCAAGTCTCTCGGCAGCACCAGCCGCAACGGTCCGGCTGTTCTCGCCCGCGCGCATCAACACGGTTCCCACCACCGCCTCTTCACCGTTCAGTGAAGCAGCACCGGTTCGCAGGTCGCCGCCGATCTCCACATCGGCCACATCGCCGATGCGGATGGGCACGCCCTCGCGGGTCGCAATGACGGCTTCTTCGATGTCGGCAATGCTGCCCAGCCTCGCGTCCACGCGGACAAGCAGGGCTTCGTCGGCACGATCGACGAAATTGGCGCCTGCCGCCAGATTGGCGGCTTCTAGAGCATCGATGAGTGAGTCGAATGACAGGCCATAGCCGGTGAGACGTGCCGGATCGGGCTGAACAAGGAATTGCTTTTCGAACCCGCCAATCGAATCCACGCCGGCCACGCCGTCGATCGAGCGCATCAACGGCGCGACCACCCAATCCTGCACAGTGCGCAGATAGGCCGCCTTAGCCACCTCACTCTCGAGGCGGTCGCCGCGTTCGGTGATGAAGCTGCCATCGGACTGCCAGCCTGTGCGGCCACCAGTGGTCGCACCCTTGCCACCGGGATGCTCATACTCGATCGTATACATCAGCACTTCGCCAAGGCCGGTGGAGATCGGCCCCATGGTAGGCTCCGCTCCTTCGGGCAATGAAGCGCCAATCGGCGCGAGCCGTTCGTTCACCTGCTGCCGGGCGAAGTAGAGGTCGGTGCCCTCCTCGAAAATCGCGGTGACCTGGCTGAAGCCGTTGCGCGAAATCGATCGTGTCATCTCCAGGCCTTCGATCCCGGCAAGTCCGGTTTCGATGGGGAAGGTCACCTGCGTCTCGACCTGCGAAGGTGAGAGCGCGGCAGCGCTGGTGTTGATCTGGACCTGCGTGTTGGTGATGTCGGGAACCGCGTCGATCGGCAGGCGCACCAGATTGAACGCTCCGTAGATCGCTGCGAACACGGTCAGGACGATGATCGCCCAGCGGAAACGAACGGCGACATCGAGGATGACTCCGATCGGGCCGTGACGGTGGCTACCTTCGTCCGAAGACATGGGAGAAGATGCCGTGGTTTGATCAATGGCCATGTTCTGCGCCCTCCTTTTCGAGCTCGGACTTCAACAGGAAGGCATTGGCAGTCGCGATCCGCTGACCGGGCTCGAGCCCGGAGAGGATCGTCACCATTCCGGCAGACCGGCTGCCGATCTCGACCTCCCGAGCCTGAAATCCGCGTCGTGTCCGCACGAAGACAACATCGCGTCCTTCGAGCACCTGCACAGCATCTTCGGGTACCGCGATACGGCTCTGGTCCAATTCGCCCGAGGGGCGAATACGCGCCTGAAGGAACGATCCGGGCTGCAGACCGGGAACGGCGCGCGTCAAGGTAAGAACCGCTGTCGCGCTACGGCTCTCGGCATCGAGCGAAGGCGTTACCGACCGGACGCGAGCGCCGATCTCCCTTCCATCGCCGAGGATCAACGCAGCCTCGTCGCCAGGCTGGATGCGTGAAGCATCTTCGGAAGGCAGCGCAACCTCGATCTGCAAGCCGCTGGGATTGACCACGCTGTAAAGCTCCTCCCCGGCGTCGACGAACGAGCCGAGCACGATTGGAGCGGCGGTCACACGGCCCGAAAGCGGACTGGTGACAGCGAGCGAGCGTCCATCGCCGCTCACGCCTGCCGCGGCGACGGCCGCCTGCGACCGGTTCAGTTCGGAACGGGCAACGTCAAGATTGGCGCGCGCCGCTTCGAGATCCTGGCGTGCGGTCACGTTGGCTTCGAATAGCCGGCGCTCCCGTTCATAGGCCGCCGAAAGCTCGGTTACGCGGGCGCGGGCGGCACTAAGCTGGGAAGCGAGTGCAGCCGCATCGGCGCTTTCGATCCGAGCGACGGTCTCGCCCTGCCGGACATAATCGCCAAGCGTCTTGCCAACGCTGCGCACGACACCGGAAGCCCGTGCATCGATGCGTGCGCTGGCGGTCGGACTTGCCGCAACCGTTGCAGGAAATACGAGTTCGACAGCGGCACCCGTTTGCACCGCTGCGACCTCGATCTCGGCGGTGCGGATCTGCTCTTGCTCGATTAGCACGAGCCCCTCGGGCAGTTCTGTCTCTGCGACCTCTTCGTCCGCGTGGGTGTCGACCTGGCTGTCAGGCCAGAACATCAGCATCAAGGCCGAAACAAGTATGACAATTCCGGCGATGATCGCCAGTCTTTTGCGGTTCATTTTGGTATTCCTCATTGTGCGGCCAGCCTGATCAGTTCGGCGGCAGCTTGTCCCCGGTCTTCTTGCGCAGCAATCAACGCCTCGCGAATGGCATCGCGCGCTTCGGCTGCGCTCAACACTTCGATCAACGGAAAACGGCCATTGCGATAACCGATGCGGACGAGCCGAAGAGCCTCCTCGGCCTGGGGGAGTGATGTCGTGGAAAGCGTCTCGACGCGCGCTTCGGCAGCAAGATATTGCGATCGTGCGCGCGTCACGGCTTGCTCGAAATCGGCCAACGCTACAGCCTCGCGAGCATTGGCGGCGCGCAGCCTTGCTTCGGCTGCAGCGATATTGCCCTGATTACGATTCAAGAAGGGAAGCGGGATCGAGACACCGAGAAGAAAGGCACTGTCATTGCTTTCCTCGAAGCGTCGAACACCGGCGGAAACGACGGGATCGGGAATGCGCAGGCTGCGCTCACGATCGATCTCGGCGGCGGCGGCGGTGCTTTCCGCACGCGCCACTCGCAATTGCAGACCGCTTGCTGTCGCCATTACAGCACCGGGCGGTTCGATCCCGGGGAACCTGCTCGGAACAAGCGGCGGCGCCCCCTGATCGCCCCATAGCGAGGCGAGGGCCGTTCGGGCTGCAAGACTTGTCGCTTCGGCGGCCTGAAGTTCGGCTTGCGCTTCCGCCAAGGCCGCTTCGGCCCGAAGAGCACGGAGCGGGGGCTCGCGCCCGACTTCTACGAGGAGACCGGCAATGCGGGCGAGCTCTTCGTTTCGCTCAACCACATCGAGGGCCAGTTCGACGCGCGAGGCTGCTGCAGCCGCTGCTACGTAGCGTTCACGGACAAGAAATCCGAGTTCGGCCCCCGCAAGGTCAGCCCGCAGATCCGCCAGCTGTGCCTGCGCCCGGGCAGCCTCGACGCGTGTGCCGCGTTTACCTCCAAGTTCGAGCCGCTGTCCGACAGCAAGCGTATATTCGGTGGCGCTTAGCCCGGAGAAGGCCCCACTCCCGGCGATGTTCTCGACCTCGAGCGATATTTCAGGGTTGGGCCGCAACCGCGCCTGTCCGACAAGAGCCTGCGCCGCCTCGGCTTCCGCTCGAGGGCCGACGATGCGCGGGTTTAACTCGGTGTTAGCGGGTTCGGCAACCACGCCTGTCCGGCCCAACGCCTCGTCGAGCGTCAGAAGCTCCCGCTCCTGCGCTGCCACAGGCGTGACAATTGCGGCGAGGGTTAGCCCTGCTATCAGGGCCCCTCGCCATTTGATGGCTGGCATTTTTCAAAACTCTCTCTGCTGACAAATCGAAATGCGCTGCGTCAAGCAGCGCAGTGACGGTCGTCAGGCGCGAGGAGGGCGTTTGGGTAAATTGCTCGCATCGCCGAATAATTCTTCGGCCATATGCGACCCAACCGTGATGTTAAGCCGGTCGGGCATGTCGTTTAAAAGCTTCGATTTCAGTGCTGCGGCGACGTGATGGCAATGCCCGTGGGCGCATTCCTGCTGCTCCGGGCTTTCGTTTTGCGGGCTCTCGTCCGCATCAATGTCGAACATCTGGACCGAATAGGCTATTTCTGACAGCTCGTCCGCACATTGCGCTGCTTCGACCGCCGGAGACGCCATCAGCGCTGCGACCGCCAAAAGGGCGGCGACAATCCTGACGGGAATCAAGGCGTTCAGATCGAACATCCTGTGGCCCCTAACAAGGTGAAACGAAAGTTGAAACAAAAATCTTCTCGGTTGCTGTAATGTGATATTGTCACGAAGCGTCCGGACAATGAATATTGTTCGAGTAGTTTCTTTTTCGACCAAATTCCATGGAATGAATGCAGCGTTCTTATAAGGCGAAAGCTGATTAATATTCAAATTACCCAAGTTCCGTCATAATCAGCCATCCAATCCTAGATCACGACATCAGAATCTGGATTATCACGATGATAACGCTTCCAGCGACTGGAGGTGCAAGCACTTTTTTTGCTGTCTGGGTTCGGTGTCCATAGTCCCATTATAGCTTTCGCGTCAGCGACCCGCGGAAGAGGCGGCTGGGTTTCGAGAAAGCGTTTCGATGATTTTGCATTCGGAAACCTCGCCGCCCGTGCAGGCCGCGACCACACTTCTCAGTTCGGAACGAAGCGCTTGTAGCCGACTGATGCGCTCGTCCACGGCTCGAAGGTGCCGCAAAGCGATGTCACCCGCCTCGTCACAGCTCTGATCCGGTCTCGCCTTCACGCTTAAAAGCGAGCGTGTTTCATCGATCGAAAACCCCAATTTTCGAGCATGCCGAATAAAGGAAAGGCGCTCGACGTCCTGCTCTTTGTAGGTTCGCTGCCCCGCTGCCGTACGCGCGGCTTCGGGCATCAGTCCGATATCCTCATAAAACCTTATCGTATTGACCTTGGTGCCCGTCGCCTTCGAAAGACCTCCGATAAGCATGAACTCACTCCTCCAGCTCCGAAACCGCGAACCATTCGCAATTTTGGCTTGCTCCTACAGTTGCTAGAGGTGTTACCTAATGCCTCATGTCGAATAACGAAACATCGGATTGCGGCTGCACAGGCGATACGCAAAGAGCAGGCGCAGACCCCGCCTATCGCCGCGCCCTTTGGATCGTCGTATTGCTCAATCTGGGCTTTGGCGTTTTCGAGGCCTTCGGCGGGTTTCTGGCGGACAGCCAAGCGCTCAAGGCCGACGCTCTCGACTTCATCGGCGATGGATCGATCACGCTCATCGGCATCCTTGCTCTTGCGTGGACTGCCCGCACGCGCGCCCGGGTCGCGCTGGCACAGGGGCTGTTTCTGGGCGTACTAGGCCTCGGAGTGATCGGTCTGGCGGTCTGGCGATCGCTTAACGCGGTCGCGCCGGAAGCCGGCTTGATGGGCGGGATCGCCGTCGCAGCCTTGATAGTCAACATCGCGGCGGCGCTTGTGCTGATGCGGTTTCGCGAAGGCGACGCACATGTATCCGCGATCTGGCTGTTCAGCCGCAATGACGCGATCGCCAATGTCGGAGTGATCATCGCTGCTGCCCTGGTCGCCTGGACCGGGCAAGCCTGGCCCGATCTGCTGGTCGCAGCGGTGATCGCACTGATCTTCCTGCATTCGGCCTATCTTATTGTCCGGCGTGCCACCGAGGAACTTCGCGCGCAGCATGTTTCGGCTCTCGGAAAGGCCGCCTCCAAATGACGCTACGTGCTTTTGCGGTCCAATTGATCGCTTTCCTGTCGATCGCAGTCGCAATGCCCGCTTCTGCAGGCACGCATGACGCGGTTCAGACGACCTGGCGCCTGCTCGATTACATCGCCGTGGATTACACCGAAGCCGTTAGCGGCGGTGAAGTCACGAACGAGCTGGAGTATGCCGAAATGCAGGAATTTTCTGCCTCGGTAGCCGAACGCATGGCTGCCCTGCCCGCAAACGCGCACCGTGCCCAGCTGGTTGCGGAGGCAGAGGCTCTCGTCGAGTCAATCTCGACGAAGGTGGAGCCTGCTGTCGTCGCACGAGACGCGCGCAGATTGGCAAGCGAGCTGATCGCGGCGTTTCCCGTTCCGCTTGCTCCCGAGGCGGCACCCGACCTCGCGCGAGGTGCCGCGCTGTACGCCCAGAACTGCGCAAGCTGTCATGGCGTGAGCGGAGGAGGCGACGGCCCCGCGGCAGAGGGACTCGATCCCCCGCCAATCGCGTTCGACGACGTCGTCCGTGCCCGCGAGCGAAGCGCTTTCGCGCTCTACCAGGTCATTGGACAGGGTCTGGAGGGAACGGCCATGCCGGGCTTTTCCGATCTCGGGGCGGAAGATCGCTGGAGCCTGGCCTACTATTCAGGGTCGATCGCATTTGAGGATGTGGAGCGCGGCAGACGGATCTGGAACGACGATCCGGAAATCCGGGCGCGTATTCCTGACCTCGCCGCTCTATCCGGCCTTACGCCGGCAACCCTTGGCGAGGCGATCAGCACCGAGCGTGCCGATGCCGTTATGGCCTATTTGCGGGCTCATCCCGAAGCCATGGCGAGCGATACGACCGGCTCACTCGCTTTGGCACGCAAACGCTTGCAGCAAAGTCTTGCCGCTTACGAAGCGGGTAATGAGGCCGAAGCGCGCGAACTCGCACTCTCGGCCTATCTGGATGGCTTCGAACCATTGGAAGCCGTTTTAAGCACGCGCGATGCAGACCTGCTCGCATCTGTCGAAACCGGCATGGCGGAGCTTCGAGCGGCAATAGGTCGCGGGGATCCGCTGGCCGCCGTCGCCCAAAGGGTGAATGCGCTCGACGTTCTTTTCTACCGCGCCGAGACGGTCCTCGCCCCGGACAATGCCAGTGAGGCGTCGGCATTCGCAGGAGCCTTTGCGATCCTGTTGCGCGAAGGGCTCGAGGCATTGCTGATCGTGATCGCGATGATCGCGTTCCTGCGCAAGGCCGAGAGAACGGAAGTTCTGCCCTTCGTCCATGGCGGATGGCTGTCGGCCCTTGTCGCCGGTGGCCTGACTTGGGTGGCAGCGACTTACCTGATCGGCATAAGTGGAGCAGGCCGTGAACTCGTAGAGGGGTTCGGATCGCTTTTTGCCGCGCTCGTCCTGCTGTCGGTCGGTATTTGGATGCACGGCAAGTCGCAGGCCGGCGAATGGCAACGCTATATCCAGAAAACCATGCAGCACGCTCTCTCGCGCAGGTCCGCATGGTTTCTGTTCGGGCTGGCGTTTCTGGTGGTTTATCGGGAGGTCTTTGAAACGATTCTCTTCTTCGCGGCGCTCTGGACTCAGGGGCATGCCGACGCAATTCTCGGCGGCGCCGCCTCCGCAGTCGTGTTGCTCGGACTAATCGCCTGGGCGATGCTGCGCTACAGTCGCCGGCTGCCGATTGGAACATTCTTCGCGTACAGCTCGATCCTGATCGGCATTCTTGCCGTCGTTTTGGCCGGAAAGGGCATTTCGGGCCTCCAGGAAGCCGGACTGCTGGACATCACTCCGCTTCCGAATCTGCCTCGCATACCGATACTGGGCATCGCACCAGCACTTGAGCCGGTAGCGGCGCAAATCCTCACGCTCGCCATTATCGGTTCGGGATATTGGCGCAACAAAATGAAAGGCCTGCAAGTCCGGACGCCGCAAGCCGAAACCGGCTGACGACGTTCCGGGAGCTGGAAAGCGATATGATCGACAGACGTTCCATTCTTGGCGGTGCGATGCTTGGCGCAGGTGCATTGGGGATAGCCGCATATGCCGGGCGCGACCTGTTGATAGGCAAGAAAGCAACGCTTGCTTCGGGAACGGCACGCTCGCAACTTCTCATTCCTCCTCTTTATTCAGGCGAACGAGAAGGCGGCGAGAGGGTTTTCGATCTCAATCTGCGCCACGGCGTCTCGCAATTTTTTGACGGGCTCGAAACGCCGACCATCGGTATCAACCAATCCTATCTAGGCCCCACGCTTGAGATGTACGCGGGCGACACGGTGCGGATGAATGTCACGAGCGATCTGTCCGAAACGGCAACCGTCCACTGGCACGGTTTTCATCTGCCGGCGCGCGCCGATGGCGGACCGCATCAACCGATCGAGCCGGGAGGCAGCTGGACCGCGCGTTTCGATGTCCGCCAGCGCGCATCGATGTTCTGGTATCATTCGCATGCGCACCGCCGCTCGGGGCCGCAAGTCTATCAGGGTCTGGCCGGAATGATCTACGTTCGCGACAGCGCGAGCGAAGCGCTCGACCTTCCGAACGATTACGGCGTCGATGATATACCGCTGGTCGTACAGGATCGCGCTTTCGCGCGCGATGGAAGCCTCATTTACTCCACACGCATGCATAATGTCATGATGGGGATGATGGGTGATACAATGCTGGTCAATGGCATCGTCGAACCCGTCTTCGAGGCAAGGTCCGATAGCCTGAGGCTACGCCTGGTCAATGGTTCGAACGCACGCTTTTACCGTTTCGGGTTCGACGATGGCCGCAGCTTCCATCAGATCGGAACCGACGGCGGTTTGCTCGCCGCGCCGCTGCCAACCGACAATGTTGTTCTCGCCCCGGGCGAACGCGCGCAGGTAATCGTCGATGTCAGTGATGGAAGGCCGGTTTCGCTGCTTGCGGACGGGCTCGAAATCATGGGCATGGGAAATAGGGGCCGGGGAATGAGAGGGCCCGGACCCACGCGCGATTCCGACCGGCCGGTGGACAATTGGATGATGGGCGAACGGGAGCGTCGCGATGGGATGATGGGCGGTATGATGGATGAAAGGCGTCGCTTTACCGTGCTGGACATCCGGCCGGCCGCAAGCCGCAGGCGGGCGATCGCTATGCCGCGCCAGCTCGCTACCTTGCCTCAGATCGATCCAGGCGACGCGGTCCGGACGCGCCGTTTCGTTCTCGATATGGGCATGGGAATGCGCATGATGCGTGGAGGCGGTTTTACCATCAACGGCAAATCGATGGACATGCAGCGTATCGACGAGACAGTGCGGGTCAATACCACCGAAATCTGGCAGGTCGAGAATGCCTCGATGATGGCGCATCCGTTCCACATTCATGATGTGCAGTTCCGTATCCTCGACCGGAACGGCCGGGCACCTGAGGCGGCGGAACAGGGGTTAAAGGACACGGTCGTCGTCTATCCGGGCGAGACCGTGCGGCTCCTTTTGCGGTTCGAGGACTACACCGACCCGGATTTGCCTTACATGTACCACTGCCACATCCTCGAGCACGAAGATGCCGGCATGATGGGGCAATTCACCGTCACAGCCTGAATCAGTAGCCGAGCAGAAGACCTGCCACCGACAGCCTCCAGGCCCTCACCAATGCGAGAACCATTCCATGAAAGCATCCGATCTTCTTGTCGCCGCGTTGGAAGCCGAAGGCGTCGAGTATATCTTCGCGGTTCCGGGCGAAGAAAACCTCGATCTTCTGGAGTCACTGCGGACCTCGTCGATCCGTCTGATCGTTACCCGGCACGAGCAAGGGGCAGGGTTCATGGCGGCAACCTATGGACGTCTTACCGGTAAAGCCGGCGTATGCCTTGCCACGCTGGGACCAGGGGCGACAAACCTCACGACGCCCGCAGCTTATGCCGCTCTGGGCGCTTTCCCTCTGGTCATGATAACCGGCCAAAAACCCATCAAGGTCTCGAAGCAGGCGCAGTTCCAGATCGTCGATGTCGTCTCGCTTTTCACCCCACTATGTAAGATGGCGAAGCAGATCGTGAATGGGGAGCGCATTCCTTCGTTCGTGCGCGAAGGTTTCAGGAGAGCTCAGGAAGAGCGACCCGGTGCAGTTCTGCTGGAACTGCCTGAAGATATTGCCGAGGAAGAAACCTCCGAACCGGTCGTTGCGCCCCACCCCCGCCAATATGCGGTGGCCGGAGATGCCGCGCTAGACGAAGCTGCCGAGCGAATTCTCGCCGCCGATCGCCCGCTGCTTTTGGTTGGTGCCGGGGCCAACCGACGTAGCGCCTGCAAGGCGCTCCGAAAGTTCGTCGACGATACCCAATTTCCGTTTTTTAATACGCAAATGGGCAAGGGAGTGCTCGATGAGGCAAGCCCCCTGTATCTGGGAACGGCGGCTCTATCGTCGGATGACTATGTTCATTGTGCCATCGATCGCGCAGACCTGATCGTCAATATCGGCCATGACGTGGTCGAGAAACCGCCCTTTTACATGGAGCCTGACGGACGCACCGTTATCCATATAAATTACAAGGCCGCAGAGGTCGACCAGGTCTATTTTCCGCAGCTGGAAGTCATTGGCGATATTGCCGGATCTGTCGAGCGACTAGGAAACCGGCTGCGCGGCAAACACCCTAGTGACCCGGCAGCCTACGCCAATGTCCATGAGGACATCGCGGCGCACATCCGCCAAGGCAGCGACGATGGCCGCTTTCCGATGGTGCCCCAGCGCATCGTTGCAGATGTACGGGCGGTCATGGGCCGGGACGACATCGTCGCACTCGACAACGGCATCTACAAGATCTGGTTCGCCCGCAACTATATCGCGCATGAGCCGAACACGATTCTGCTCGACAACGCGCTGGCGACGATGGGAGCGGGTCTCCCCTCGGCGATGATGGCAGCGATGCTGTCGCCCGAGCGCCGCGTGCTCGCCGTATGCGGCGATGGCGGGTTCATGATGAATTCGCAGGAGGTGGAAACCGCGGTCAGGCTCGGCCTCAACCTTGTCGTACTCATTCTCAATGATTCCGCTTACGGTATGATCCGATGGAAGCAGGAAGAACTTGGCTTTCCCGAATACGGTCTGAGCTTCGCCAACCCCGACTTCGTTGCCTATGCGAAGAGTTATGGTGCGACGGGCCACCGGATCGAGAGCAGCGAAGCACTGGTACCGACGTTGAATGAAGCGTTCGAAAGCGGCGGCGTTCACCTCATCGACTTACCGGTGGATTATTCCGAGAACCGCAAGGTTCTGATCGATGAACTGAAGGCGATGGAGTGTCCTCAATGACGTGGCAGGTCCTCAATCCCTACGACCAGGAATGCATTGGCAGCGTGGAGCTGGTCGACTGGCCACAAATCGATCGTTGGCTCGACGAGGCGCGCGCGCTGCACGAAGACCGGCAAGCGCGGCTCCCCGCCCATGAACGCATCGCCATCCTGCAGCGCGCCAGCGTGCTGATGCGCGAGCGCGCGGAGACGCTGGCAATGCAGATTGCGCGCGAGGGCGGCAAACCCATCATCGACGCGCGCGTGGAAACCAGTCGCGCCATTCAGAGCGTCGAACTGTGCATACACGAATTGTTCGCCAGCGGCGGGCGCGAAATCCCGATGGACCTGACGCAGGCGGGGGCAGGACGCAAAGCCTATACCTTCCGTGAGCCGATTGGGCCGGTCGTGGCGATCTCCGCTTTCAATCATCCTCTGAACCTGATCGCCCATCAGGTGGGACCGGCAGTCGCAAGCGGATGCCCTGTTCTGGTGAAACCGGCCAAGGACACGCCCCTCTCCTGCAAGAGTTTCGTCGAAATCCTTTATGAAGCCGGACTCAATGAAGATTGGTGCCGTTTCGTGCCGTGCTCGGACGAGGTCGCCGAAAAAATGGTCACCGATCCACGAACTGCGTTCTTCTCCTTCATCGGTTCGGCCAGAGTTGGCTGGATGCTCCGCTCCAAACTGGCCCCTGGCACCCGCTTGGCGCTGGAACATGGGGGCGCGGCCCCGGTCATCGTCGATGACAGCGTTGCGCACGCCAAGGTAATTCCTCCGCTCCTGAAAGGGGGCTTTTATCATTCTGGTCAGGTCTGCGTCTCGGTGCAGCGCGTGTTCGTTCCGCGCGCCGAATTGCCGGACTTCGCTGCCGAGCTCGCTGCGGGAGCAGAAGCGCTGACGGTGGGCGATCCGACCAATGCGGAAACCCAATGCGGTCCGCTCATTCGTCCTGCCGAAGTCGACCGCGTCGAATCCTGGGTCGATGCAGCCGTTCAGGGCGGCGGCAGGCTCGCCGCAGGGGGTAAGCGCACGGGTTCTACCCTTTACCAGCCCACGGTCCTTGTCGATCCGCCCGACGACGCCGATGTATCGCGGAAGGAAGTGTTCGGCCCTGTGGTCTGCATTTACGGATACGACGACGTCGATGCTGCGATCGGCCAAGCGAACGCGCTTCCCTACGCCTTCCAGGCGGCTGTGTTTACCGACCGAATGTCCTGGGCCGATTACTGCGTCGAAGCGCTGGCCGCGTCAGCCGTAATGGTCAACGATCATACCGCATTTCGCGTCGACTGGATGCCGTTCGCAGGACGCCGTCAGTCGGGTCTCGGAACAGGCGGTATCGGTTACACGATGGCCGATATGAGCGAAGAAAAGATGGTGGTCGTAAATGCACCATCCAGCGTCCGATGACCTTGAGCGCGGCGAAACGGCTTGCGCCCGTTTTGATTCTGGCCAGCTTCGGCCTCGACCAATTGTCGAAAACCTGGGCGCATTCTTTCGTTGGTTCGGGTAACGTGATCGCAGTGTTCCCGGGCTTCAATCTAGTCGCCATCACCAATAGCGGCGTGGCATTCGGATTGGCTGGTGAAGCAGCACCGGTTATCCTTATCGCGATCGGCGTTTTGCTTTCGGGACTACTCGGGATTTGGCTGATAAGAACCCGATCGCCCATCCATGCGCTCGGCTTGAGCCTCGCGATTGGCGGAGCGCTCGGCAACGTTGCGGACAGGCTGATGTTCGGTGCTGTCAGAGACTTCATCGATTTATACTGGGATACTCTTCATTGGCCATCATTCAATCTGGCCGACGTCGCGATCGTAGTGGGACTGGGGCTTTTGGTCCTGGTGGGCGAAGAGCAGCCTGAAAACCGCCCCGATATGAACTGAGTTAAAAATAGCGTAAGGCAAGGAAGGGCCTAGGGTTCCGCATAGCGCGGGCGAGCGAAACACCAGCGCGCTCCTGATGCCGTCCGTCGCGCCAGAACGCCGCTCCGTCGCGATCTCGCTTGCACCTACAGTACCTGTAGCACCCATCTGCTGATGGAACTCGCGCTATGTTAGCGCTCACCACAGGAGATTTTCAATGACACTTCAACTTGGCGACACCGCACCCGATTTCGAGGCCGACACAACCGATGGCACGCTCAAGTTCCATGAATGGATGAGTGACGACTGGGCGGTGCTGTTCTCGCACCCTGCGGATTTCACTCCTGTTTGCACGACGGAACTTGGTGAGGTTGCCCGCCTGAAACCGGAATTCGACAAACGCGGCGTTAAAGTGATCGGTCTCAGCGTTGATCCACTCGAAGACCACCGCTCCTGGGCAGGCGACATAGCCGAAACCCAGGGTCATGCTCTCAACTTTCCGCTGATCGCGGACCCGGATCGTGAAATCGCCGATCTCTATGGAATGATCCATCCACAGGCCGACGACACTCTTACAGTACGCTCGGTCTTCGTAATCGGATCCGATAAAAAGGTGAAACTTACGCTGACCTATCCCGCGAGCACGGGTCGAAATTTCGAAGAGATCCTGCGGGTCATCGATTCGCTGCAACTGACAGCCGACCACAGCGTGGCCACGCCTGTGAACTGGCAGCATGGCGAGGACGTCATCATCGTGCCCTCGCTCAGCGATGAAGAAGCGCGTGAGAAATTCCCCAAAGGCTGGGAGACGGTAAAACCTTATCTGCGCGTCACACCGCAACCGCAGGATTGATCGCAGCATAAGGGGCAATGCGAGACTTATCGGCGGGAGCATAGTCAAAAGCGAGCCGGTTGGTTTCGCTGTGGCTGGCTCGGCAGCGATATGCCAAATCGAAAGGACGGTATTGGTCTATGAATCGTTCCATAAAACAGAGCGAAGAACTCATACCGCAAGGGCCCGTCGACAGCACACTCCATTTCCTGAGACGGCCCTATGACTTCGTAAGCACGGTCTGCTCGCGAACCGGTGGCGATATGTTCGAAACCCGCCTGTTGCTCCGGCGGACTGTGTGCCTGCGCGGCGAAGCTGCGGCCGAGATGTTCTACGATAAAGCGCGAATGTCGCGCGACGGCGCGATGCCGGAACCGGTTCGGGCGACTTTGACTGGCAAGGGCGGAGTCCAGGGTCTGGATGGCGAGCGGCATCTGCGGCGCAAGGAAATGTTCGTGTCGTTGCTGACGCAAGAGCGTGTCGAGGCTCTGGGAGAGAAATTCGAAAAAATGTGGTTGGCCGAACTCCCGGCATGGACCCGGGAAACGCAGGTAATCTTCTACGAAGCGCTGCATCCCATATTGGCCGAAGCAGTGTGCGACTGGGCCGGAGTGCCATTACCGGCTGAAGAGCGCATCAAGCGAACTCGCGACCTTGTTCTACTCTTCGACCGCGCGGCCGCGCTCGGCTTGGGCCATTTTCGGGCCCGGCGCGCTCGCAGCCGTTCCGAAGCGTGGCTTGCTTACGTGATCAAGGATGTGCGTGACCGTCGCCTCGTTCCACCCACTGAATCCGCGCTGGCTGTCATTGCTGGGCACCGGGATGAGGATGGCGCGCTGCTAAGCCCCAGGATCGCTGCCGTCGAACTGCTGAACGTCCTGCGTCCAACCGTCGCGGCGTCCGTTTACATTGCTTTATTGGCGCACGCTCTCCATTCGTTTCCCGAGGTGGCACCGACCACTGCATCCGATCGCTCCGAATTGTATCGTTTCGTACAGGAAGTGCGCCGGTTTTATCCGTTCTTCCCCGTGGTCGCAGCCAGAAACTGGAAGGTCTTTAGCTGGCGAAACATCCGTTTTCCAGCTGGGCGACGTTTCCTTCTCGACTTGCATGCAACCAACACTGATCCGTGTCTCTGGAATGAGCCGGAAACCTTCAATCCGGAGCGCTTTCGCAAGGAAGACTTTTCCGCGTTCGCATTAATCCCTCAGGGCGGCGGCGATGTCTCCAAAAATCATCGCTGTCCCGGCGAGACAGTCGTACTCGAAGTCATGGAGCGCGCGTTGCGTATGTTGCTTTGCGAAATGGAATATCGGCTTCCCGCGCAGAATCTGCGCATCGATCGTTCCCGGATGCCGGCGCTGCCAGTCAGCAAGATCATTCTCGCGGATATCCGGCGCAGTGAGCGGTCTTTGAAAGAGACTTGAGGAGAGTCGGGAACGCGTTGAGATCTCTCAGAAAGGAACGTCCGATTGCACAGCAGCTAAGACGAAATCGCTCTTTGAGAAGCACCGACGCTCCATGGGAGGGCAGCATGATGCTCGGATTTGGATGGGCACTTCTCGACGCCCAAACAGGAGAGAACCGGCCGCACAGTCATCTGGCACACCAGATCAGTCTTTCGCTGGGCGACTCTTGCAGCATTACCGCTGACCGAGATCTTCGCTTGTCGCCCGGTGAAGCCGTTCTCATCCCTGCCACCACGGTTCACCGCTTGACGCCATCCGGTGCCATCCTGCGAAATCTGTATGTCGATCCGTTTTTCATGGGAACCCGTGACCTCAATAAGAGTGTTGGACTGGAACGGCTTTCGACCGCTGAAGCGAATGCATTGGCTCTGGTTCGATCCGGGAACGACGCACGCAAATGGATAGAGGGTTTTTTGAACCGAAAGAGATCGAGGCGAATCGACCCGCGCCTCCGCTCTGCGCTGCAACGGATCGGACCCGGGGCAACCCCTTCGGAATTGGCCAAAGCCGTTGGCGTTTCCACCACGCGGATGCGGGAGATTGCGGTTCGGGATTTTGGAGTGCCGACAACCAAGCTCCTGCAATGGTTACAGGTTCAGCGTGCCATCGAGAGCTTCGACCAATCTCATAGTGTCGCTGCCGCAGCGGCCGCGGGTGGGTTTTCCGATCAAGCGCACTTTACCCGTCGTTTGGTCGAATGGTTCGGCGTGACGCCATCACTGGGTCTTGCAAAAATCGCGATTACCATCGTGCGTTAAAACACCACCGAAACGTTCAAGACCGGTGGGCGACGGGAGCGTAAATGGATCCATCGTTTGATGGAGGCTCCAGTGGTCGTTTTTCGTTATCTCTATGCCCCACTCTATTTTTTTGGTTTTGTCGGGGGCGCTACGGCGATCGTGTCCTCGGATAGTTCGCCGGCCTGGCTGTTAGTTCTGGTCATCGCTGCGATCGGGACCTCACTTGCCGCCGAGCATATCGCGCCTTTCGAAAATCAGTGGAATTCGAGCCATGGGGATGGCGGGCGGGACGTTTTGCATGCCCTTGTAAACGAAGGGTCTCTTGTGGCTATGGTGCTGCTTCTTCCGCTCATCGCAAGCCTTGTCCCTTGGGAATCAGCCTGGCCAACGACGCTGCCCTTATGGGCTGATGCGGCCATCGCAATCGTGCTTCTCGACCTAGGGATAACCCTTGCCCATTTCGCCAGTCACAGGGTTTCGTTTCTCTGGCGTTTTCATGCCGTGCATCATTCGGTACGCCGCATGTACGGCTTCAACGGGCTATTGAAGCATCCGGTCCACCAGTTCTTCGAGGTTTCCGCCGGTGCCTTGCCATGGCTTCTATTGGGGATTCCTCTAGATGTCGCTGCCGTGGCTTCCTTTGCGGTGTTGATCCAGCTCCAGTTACAGCATTCGAATGTCGAGATGCGGGTCGGGCCGCTGGCATATGTCTGGGCCGTCGCCCCTGTCCATCGGCACCACCACCTTGCGTCCCAAACGGACGGCGACGTCAATTTCGGTCTGTTTCTAACGCTCTGGGATGTTCTGCTTGGTACAGCGCGCTTTGGATCGAGTGAGCATATCAAAGCCGGGGCGATCGGCCTCGCTGGCATCGAAGATTATCCTAATGCGTACCTCGCACAGTTGGCCGAACCATTTAGAACGCAGGCGTAAACTGGCCGGCGCCGACGCCCGAAGCGAAGGATGGGCATGACGGAACAGCAAGTATCCTACGCATCACCAGCCGGTTGTCGTGCCCTCACTCCGCTTTTCGGCATGCCGGAGAAATCCAATATGTCGCCGAATGCCTGAGAGCAACGACGCAACCCAAAGTTACCGCGGCAAGCGAACTGCTCATATAAGGCCTTCTCCCGCTGCGGAAGCATTGAGCGCTTAAGTTCCGCCACCTATTCCAAGTGCCAAAGCCGTCGAGATCTGATCGCTCAGTGTTGCGATTCCGAGCAGCGTAATGCGCGTAGCCGCAAATTGTCGGCGGATCTTCACCTTACCATCAGCAGGCCGATCGCGCCCAGCACCATCGAGGCCGATCCGAAGATCGTCTTTGCGAGGGACATTTTGCGAGCGACGGCACCTCGACAAATCCGCTTTCTGACCTTGTCCAGGCCGGTTCTGAGGCCTGCCGTTCCGTCCCAGACATCGATCATTCCCCAAGTGAGGAGAGCGCCAGCGACGATACAGGCGTAGCTGTCGGCCTCGAGACGACCCATGGCGAACGATATGGTCGCACCTGCCATCACGGGCAGCATAATGATCTTCACGACGTCGATCGCGCTCAGAACCGACCGATAATGCCGCGAGGAGATGAAAGGGAGCAGGAAAAGGGGCCGTGCGCAGAGCGTGCAGGTTTTGCCGGGATAGCGCGACATCCATCCCGGCATAAGACCCCTGCAGAAGGGGCATCGGACCTGCGGCTCGTCGATGATCGCGGCCCTTCCTCCCGAGCTCACGCCTTCTTTTGGCATTTCGTTTTCCGGCAATCATTCCGAACATCGCATTTCGCCTGATCGCCGCAGTCCTGCTTCTCCTGTTTGCAGTCGTGGCATTTGACCATTTCGTCCAGCGACATACGGCGCTGCTTGCGCTCGACACTGTCTTCGAGCGTCGCTTTCGCCTTCGCTTCCCGGGCGACAAGATCGAGCATCTTCCGGGCGACATTGCCGGTGCTCTGATTCACCCCATCGGCGATCGTCTTCGTGGCGGCAGCGTGTTCGTGCATTTCATCCGCCGCTAAGGCATCCTGTGCTGCTGCCGGTACGGCCATGAAAGCTCCTGCCATTGCAGCGGCTGCCATCATCTTCTTCAACATTGTTAGTTCCCTCTTCTTTCCGGTTGCCCGGGTGGTTGATGCGCCGGTGGCGCGTGATGCCCCTTGCGGAGCGGTTTCGCGGAAGGTGAATGCCTCCCGGACCTTTGAGGCGCTTGCGCGCGAGCATGGGCGTCATCGCCAGAAGCCGTCGCGCCTTTCGCCGCTGCGGTTGTCGTAATTTTCCTTGTCGTCGTATCCGCTCTTGCGAATGCCGACCTCGACGCGATCGCCTCCGGCGTTGCGGATGTGGAGGTCGCGCAGGTCCACCCTGTTACGGTGTGCCCAGTCCTCGGCGGCTCGCTTGCTTCCGAATGTGCCTACGTCTTCGTAATCGAACGCCATCGTGGTCCTCCTTCAGGTTTGAGTTGCTTGCCAGGGTGATTGGGTTCGGTGCGCAACGAGCGGTCCGAGCGCGGCTTCGATGTGCCGTTCGACGCTCGTCTTGGTCGGCCGCTCTCCGGCCGGAAGGCGGACGGTCGTATAGCCTGCGTGTCGGGTGAGAGCGTCGCGATCGGTATCGCTGCGGCGGCACCTTGAGACGGGAGAGCTCCCGGCGCGGCAGACCGCTCCAGATCGCGGCTGTCGCGATGATGACGCCGGCGATGACGAGGAACAGGAGGGTCTGGCTTGTCCATGACGTCAGTTCTCCGTCGATGAGCGCGGGTCGGCCCAGAAGATCAAGGGTCAGTCCGGTCGCCACGGCGAGGACGACGCCGGTCGCGGAGAGCTCTTCGGGCGTGGCGGGGAGAAAACCCCACGGGCCCGTCAGGAGGTGTGTCATGTCGTACTGCCATTCCAGAATTCGTTCAGGCGGCGCGGAAAGAGCGCGTAGACGCGGTTCATTCCGAGCGGCGCTGCGAACTTTGTTGCGAGATTGACGAAAGTGACGGCGATCGAACCAACGATCACCGCGATGAGGATGGCGAGACCGATTGCGACGCATTCGGCTACCATCTGCTGGTTCGCGACCATTTCGCGCATGTCGGCGCATCCCTGGACCCCGTGCAGATCCAGATCGCACGCCACGAAATTGTCCCCCTCCACCAATTCGGCGAGTTCCTGCAGTCCCGCCTGCTTCACGAAGTTGGAAAGCGTCGGCTGTTGCTCGAGAACGGAGTTTAGACTGTCCTTCTGCGGGGCGTTGGCGATCAGGTCATGCTGGGTCTTGTCCATTGCCGGTCTCCTATCGGGCACGTTCGATGTTGCGTTCGGGAAGGTCGATCTGCGGCACCGCGCGCAGGCTCTCTTTGTCGACCGAGGGCAGGCGATCCGCGCTTGCTTCTCCGACCTTCAGGTGTTCGGGGATCTTCGGATTGAAGTCGGGGGCTGCGCGATCAATGCGGGCATCCGCGATCCGCTTCTCGCCAAGCGTCTCGAGCGCGCTGGTCTTGTCACCGGGGTTGCGGCCGATCTGGGCGAGCAGCTGGTCCCTGTCGTTGGTGACGATCGTGATGTCGTCGCGCACGCGGGTCATCATCACCAGCGCGAGCCGCTGGTTCGAGAGATGGCGCGCCGACGAATGCATCTCGCCGATCGCCATATCACGGGTGTCGCCCTGCGCCTGGTGCATGTTGATCGCGTAGGCGAGGCCCATGCGCTCGAGCATCTTGTCGTTCTGCTTGAGTTCGACCGTTTCCCCGTGACGGTTCTCGACCGTGACGACGCCGTCCTTGACGCCGAGGATCTTCGCCTCCTCTGACTTCATCAGCTTGCGGGCGTCGTCCTTCTCGGTCCAGCGGACCTTGTCGCCCTCGTGGATGGTTTCCTTGGTCTTCTCGGACAGACGCAGTGCGTCGCGTTTGTCGACCGGGTCGATGCGCGACGGGTCGAAGCGCTTCAGCTTGCCGTTTTCGTCGCGCAGAAACACCCTGCCCTTCGCGTCCAGGCCCTCGACATCGTATCTGCCGCGAGAAAGCCCTCCAGGGGCATTCTGGCGCATCACCTCGAGCAGCTGACCCTTGGCGTAGGTTGCTGCGTAGCGAAGCTCCTCGCGGGTCGCATGGGCCGGCCTGAGCGTATCGAGCGTCAACCCCTCGCCCTTGATCGATCCTTCGGCGCGCAGCCCGTCCTGCACCATCCGGTTGAGCGATGCGCGTGCGTCGCGACCGGAGGAATAGATCGCGGTCCGCTCGCGGTCCTCCGGGGGTAGATCGAGCCAGGTCTTCGCCGCAACCTCCAGATGGTCCTTGCCCGCCTCGACCACCTTGTCGCCGAGCAAGGCGAAGCTCTCCCGGAACCTGCCCGCGCGGGCGAGGCCCGAGGCTTCCTTCATGTGCTCGGTGCGCTGACGTAGGCTCGTGTCGAGCCGGGCCAGCGCGGGATAATCCGCCTGGATCAGCGAGAAGCTCTTGCCCGCCTCGATCGGTTGCAGCTGCGCCTTGTCGCCGATCATCACCAGCTTCTCGACACCCAGGCGATTGGCGATGGTGAGGAGGTCGTTCATCGGCTTGTTCGCGACCAGCGAGGCTTCGTCGAGCACGAGGACCTTGCCCTCGAGCGCAGCGCGCGATGCTTCGAAGGTTGGTCCGCTGCCATGAAGCGCACCGCGCAGGTGCTGGTTCACGAACGAGGAGACGGTCCTAGCTTCGATGCCCTCCTTCACCGCCTCGCCGTTCGCCGTGCGTATCTCGGTCTCGTTGCGCAGGTCATTGACCATCTTGTTCGCGAAGGCGAGGCCGATCACGTCCCTGCCCTCCTCGCGCGCAACGCTAGCGATCGCGGAGATGAGCGTCGTCTTGCCGGCTCCGGCCACGCCCTGAATGACGACGGTGCGGTCGTCGCTCGACAAGGCCAGCGTGCCGGCAGCGATCTGCTCGGCGTTGAGATCGTACTCGCCCGACACCGCGCGCAACCGCTCGGGGGCCCCGCTAGCCTTTATCATGCCTGGACTCGCGTCCTTCCCCGCAGTCACGTTGGCGAGGGTCGCCCGCTCTATCGCCACGTGTTCGGGGGTGGTGTATTTCTCGATCGCCCCATCGAGCCGGGCGCTCTTGCCTGGCAGCATCTGGCCCTTGTCGACCAGCGCTTCCATTCGCGCTTC
Organism: Qipengyuania sp.; assembly: GCF_042095715.1. Taxonomy (GTDB): domain Bacteria; phylum Pseudomonadota; class Alphaproteobacteria; order Sphingomonadales; family Sphingomonadaceae; genus Qipengyuania. The sequence goes on from NZ_JBELMO010000009.1 coordinate 27,157, forward strand.
GACGCCTTCGACTGTCACTCCCCTGGCGCCGAGGTCGAGCGCGGTCTTCACCAGCTCGCCGCGCGTCCACGACGTCTCGCGCTCGCCGATCACGCGAACAGCGGATGCCGTTACGAGTTCGGTGCGCAGCTGCGTCGGGGTCAGACCCATGCGCTGCAGGCCGTTCGTGGTCAGTTCGTCGGCGGGACGCGTGTAGAGCTGCGCGGTCTCCTGGACCGCTGCGATCACTCCGCGGACGCGTTCGGCCGTTCCCAGCGGTCCCTCGCGGCCGTTGTCGATGCGGGCGCGCGTTTGTTCGACCATCGCCTTGGCATCGAACTCTAGTCCTTCGGCGCGCTTCGCCCATTCCTGGCGAAGCGCCTGCTTGTCATCAGGATTGAGTTTCGGATCCCGGGTGTTCTTGGTGACGCCTCGCAGGAATTCGGTCTCGTTCGCGCGTCGGCCGAGCTTTTCGGCTGTCGCGAGTATGTCCAGTCTACGTTGACTGAAGGCTTCGATCACCTCCCGCGAGACGCCTTGGATCTCGAACTGTCCGTGTTTTCCGGTAAGCTCGGTCCGATAGCCAAGCTTCTCGAGGTTCGTTCGGAGCGCGGCATTGTAGATCGAGCCCAGGACGGAATTGTTCTTCCAGACCTCGCCGTTCCAGAGTGCCTTCCAGTTGCCCGCCTTGTCCTGGGTCATGGCGGCGATGACGGCATGGGTGTGGTTCTGCGGATCGAGCTTGCGGCTCGTGTCGTGCTGGAAGAGCGCGTACAGCAATTTTCCTGTCTGAACCGCTTCGCCATTCGGATTGCGCGAATAGTCGCGCGCCTCGGCGAAATGCTTCTCGAGATAGGTCATGGTCGCCTTGACCGCCGCCTCCTGCGCGGTGAGGACGCGCTTGTCTCCGCCGAGCTGCGCCATGAGGCTTGCGGACTTCGGCATGGAGAAGGTGAGGTCGATCCCAGCTCTCCGGTTCTCGTTGCCGTTGACGATGGTCCCGTCGGGCAGCTTGCCATCGAGGACCTTCTCGAAATCCTCCTTCGTGACGGGACCGCTCAGGCCCAGCGCCTCGGCACCCTTGCCGCCCCACTCGCTGAGCTCGGCAGGGCCATCGCCGACATAGTAGTCGTCCTTGGCGAAGTAGTTCGCTGCTCCGCCTGCGGAGGAAACCGATGCGACGGACAGCATCAGACGCTCCCGAGCCTGATTACTCTTCGAAGCATTCGGCCGCGGCCGCGGAGGAGCCAGTCGGCGCTTATGCCGAATTGCTCGCCGCCGATCCCGGCTCTCACCTCATTGTCGAGGAACCGCGTCTTCGTAGCTTGATGGGGCAGCGCGGCGATCATGTGGTCGCTCCGGCTTCGGCGCATGGATGGAGAGGGGGTCACCGGCCCATCTCCTGATCCTCTTCGATGGAGACCTCATGGTGCTCTTCCGTCTCACGGCCGAACCCTTGACGGTTCTCCCGTTCGAGGATGCTTTCCTGGCCGTCGTCGCGTCCTCTGACCTGGCGCGTCTGCGCGACGACGTTCCGATTGGACGCGTTTCGCTCTTCGACGTCCCGCTGGGCCAGGCGCTGCCGTTCGCGATCGTCGCGCTTGCCGGTGTGCTTGAACTTCGACAGGTCGTCGTGAACGCGCTGGTCGCTGGTTCCGTCGACCACTTCCTTGGCAGCGGTCCTGTGCTGCAATTCGCCCGCGGTTTGCTCCACCGAACGATCGAGCGAACCCTCCACCTCCTCCCGCAACTTCTCGGCTTCGATCTCCGCCTGGCTGAGGACGACATCAACCCCGTCGCGCGTGTCCTTCGGCACGTTGTCCGGCCCCTCCCCCTCGCGCCCCCCGACACCCATTTCCGCGGCTTCCTCTTCGGTCGGCACGTATTCGGCAGCGCGCATGTCGGTGACGCGGCAGAAGCCTTCGGCGCGTTCGGGATAATCGTTCCAGGTGAGCCGGATGCGTGACGCCGGGAAGCCGTCGGGGAATTTGATGAAGCCGGTCAGGCTTTCCAGATTGCTGATGTCGTCCGGCATCACGAGCTCTTCGACATCCGAGCGCGGCGTGATGGTGGATGCGTCGCGGCTGTTGTTGTACCCGTAGGAATAGGCTTCATCCATCAGCCGAACCTTGCGGTTGCCGATGAATTCGGAGCATCGCCGGGAGGTTTCCGGATCGGCAGTCTTGAGGATCAGCTTGGTGCCGGCAAGCGAAGCGAGATTGGTCGCGCCATGCTCGCCGTAGGTCTCTTCCAGCTTGTCGAAGGAATGCATGCCGAGGACGAACGCACCGCCGAACGCGCGGGCGGTCTGCAGGCCGTGATCGATTGCGGGAAGGCGGTGGAGCGCATGGACCTCGTCGATGAGGAACCATGTGCGCAGATTCCGGCTCCGCCTCATTTGGAACAGGGCATTGACGGCAAGGTCCATCCACAGCGTCAGCAGCGGCCGATTAAGTACGAGATCGGGGTGGGTGGAGGTGATGAAAAGGATCGAGCCTTCCCTAATGTCCTCGCTCATCCATTGCTTGATCGAGAAGCCCTCTTCGCCCGGCTTGGGTTCGGGCAAAAAGCGGAAGGCGTTGGCGTTGGCGATGAAGGTAGTCCGGATCGATTCCGCCATCTTCGCGGCGGATGGGGACATCATTGGTCCGGCAATCGTGCCCTCGAGCTGGGCATGGATCGTCTTGAGGTCCGACATCATCAGGAAGTAGGCGAGACCCCCATTCGAGCGGACGCCCATCTTGAGCATCTTGACGCACATCTCGACCATGAGTGTGCGGGCTGACTTCTGCCAGAAATCGTCCTCGACCGATTGCCCGCTGGGAACGAGCGCTGTGGCCGCGCTCATGAACTCGGCGTAGTTGCTGCAATCGTTGAAAATGGACCAGGGTTTGCAGCGCTTGTCCATCGGGTTGAGGATCACGTCGGTGTCCTCGTTGTAGAAGCTCTCGACGAAGGTTCCTGTGAGGTCGAAGATTACACAGCGATGGCCGCGTTCGCGCGCCTGCTTGACGATCTTCTTGAGCTCTGTGGTCTTACCGGCGCCGGTCGTGCCGACGAACATCGCATGGCTCTGTTCGAGGCGCCACGGATAGGGCAGTCCGGCAAGCCTGTAGGGGTGGTGAAGGCCGCGTCGGATTAAGTCTTTGAGCGGCTCTTTCAGAACAGCGTTGGGATCTTCCGGCGGGGTGCGCGAGAGGCATTCTTTCTGATGCTCGCGCCAGTTGTGGGCGAGGATGGATTGCTTGAGGATCGAACGCTCGACCAGGACGGCGCCGCGTTCGTGGCGCTCGGTCAGGATGTCCGATCCGCGCTTGCGCGAAAAGTCGATGAACCAGATGGTCAGCGGGACGCAGATGAAGGCCGCGCCGAGCATCGAAGATACGGTCACTTGGATAGCCCGCGACCACGCGGCTTCGACGGCGGGATGGTAGGGCACCATCGACATCGTCCCCTGCACCACCTGGCCGGAAGGAAGCGTCAGGTTGATCGCCTTCATCGGATCCAGCGACATCCATCCCCAGACCGAGGAAAGAAGCTTCATCAGGACGAGGTGGATTTCGTGATTCTTGAACGTGAAGTAGCCCAGCACGAAGAGCAGGAGGGCGGTGGTTCCGATCCATGTGTAGAGCGGGATTCTGATCCCCGCCCAGGTCATCAGGATCTCGTGATGGAACAGCTGCGATCCGCGCGTGAAATTGCCCGCGTTCCGCTTCACTTTTCCCCGCGCAGAAGCGTGCGTCAGAGTGATCGCCTGCTTGTTGTACCTGATGTCTTTACGCATGGTGCTCTCGCACGTTGCGCATGGCCGCACGGATCAGCTCGTCACTGTCCTCCGGATACTGTCTTTCGACCAGGAGGGAGAGCGCAAGCTGGGTGTGCTCGAGGATGGTGAGCGCACGCTGGCCATTGAGTGCGATACCCAGCTTGAGCATCGGCAGGCCGATATTGACGGAGGTGCGTATTACCTCGGCACGCGTTATGCCTTGTGCGGCCGCGTAGGCGTCGAGGGCTTCGAGAGCATCGGGGGAGAACCCTACGCCGATGCCTTTGTAGGTACTGGCCATGCAAACTCTTTCCGAGTTGTGCATGGTTTCTCTATCGCAAGCCCTTTATATATCCGCCGAAACGGAAAGGGAAGCGCGTTTGCGGACGAAAGATATTTCGGCGCTAACGCGCTGATGTACCGGCATATTCCGATCATATCGCTTCTTTCGTCCTTCGCCGAAATATGTTTCGGGAGCGCCATTCTGAACTAAGTGGCTGTTCCAAAGCCTATTTTGTCCCGAAAAGAGCTACGGCGCAGCCGTGTTCGGTGTGCATAAATCAGGGACTTGGCGGTTCTTCTCTTGGTCTGCTGGTCTTGGGGGAGTCGTAGAGGAGCTGGTCATCCAGCTGGAGGTGCCGGCTTTCTAGCCGGAATGAACCTCACGCTTGGTCCGCAGGGCTGATCCTCGATACTGCCAGGGCGGACAAGAGTGGACCGACAGGTCCACGTCGATCGTGACCCGCAGGGCCGAGACAGGCATCGCCCGGCTCGGTGGAGCTTGATGACGAGACGGCCCTAGCGAAGCCAGGGCAGTGAGGAACCTAGCGCAATAGAGCGCGGTCCTGAGCGGCGCAGTCCGCGAAGGATGGCCCGAAACCCTCCTTCCCGAAACGATAAAAGAGCGAGAGCAGATCGCAAAAAAACATCTCGAAATTGCAGTCAGGATCGGCCATCAGATTCCACCTCGATCATTCCGGAAATGGAGTTGAAAATGGTGTCGAAAGTGGAACGCGAACGGGCGGCGTTGGAAGCGGCCGAACAGGACATTGCCGAGCGCAAGAAAAGGCTCGCGCAGATGGAGAAGGAAGAGGCCGGAAAGGTGCTTGCGCGACTGGTCCGCAAGGTCGGGCACGAACGGTCCGTGAGACTGTTGGAGCTGGCCGTCAGCGTGAAGCCGAAGAGCGCGATAGAGGCGCTCGAAAAGATGGAGCCTGCGGGTCAGAAGCAGGCGTCCTGATGGGCGGCGTCCGAGAGGTCTCGGCGGCCGCCCATACCCGTCAGTATTGGTCGTCCATCTTGCCGGTTGCGGTGTAGACTATGTCGTCGATGAGGTGCATCGGGAGCTCGCCGTAATCGCCTTCTTCTATCAGGATGTAACCTTCCTCCGTCTGGACGACATGGACGTCGAAGAAGGAGTGGTAAGAGCGCCGCTCCGCTTGCAGAGTCTTCTCATCGAGTGCGATTGTATCGGTGTTGATCTGGCGCGTCGTGGCGGTGTCAGCTTCGAATGTTTCCGTGGTGTAGCACATGGGTAGCCTCCTGTCGTTGGCGGCTCGTCCGCCATGCCATGAATCAGCGCTCCGGCGGTGCGCGGGTCACCGGAGCGAAGCGGAGGGGAAACGAAAATTGATCGAGTGGTGCGGAAGGTGCGCAGCACCTTCACGGTCGGTCCATTTTCGTTTGACCCGTGCATGGCCGGAGTGCTCATGGCGATGGTGGCGGACGGGCCATCGGCGGGAGGCTTAGATTATCTCTGCACCGCATGTTCGAGGCGCTGCCGGGATGCGCCAGTGCTCCGATTGGCTTGCATGAGAAAAGGGTGCCGCGGCGCGTGGCCGGGCACCCTTCCCCAGGCATCGTTCCAGCGGGGAGGCTAGTCGCTGGTCGATGGGATTTCGCGAGAGGCTGCACTCTGTTCGATCGGGCAACACTGCACGCAATGTGGAACGCCGGTGACGGGATGCGGCTGCATGACATGTCGTTCGCCCGAAACGCAGTTTTCGGTCAAGCCTTCGTCGGGTTCTGATCCCATGATCGCGCCGGTTTCGATGTCGATCCTGTCGAAGTGGTCATCCCCTTCGTGCTCGCATTCGATTCAGGTTTCACGATCGTAGACGCCGCCCAGCTCCCGTCGCTGATTGGTCTCGTCCCAGGCGGCCCACGCGTCCTTGCAAATCGATTCCGAACCGCAGTTTGGGCACCGCATCTTTAGCTTGGGGCGAGGCTTTGCGACCGCGTTCATGAGGCCCACGCCAGAACAGGACGTTGTTCGCCGCAATTCGTGAATGCGAGGTATGCCAGGCTGTCGTAGATCGGCATGATCTTTGCGCCGCGGAACGCGTCGTAGGTGCGATGGTTCTGCAACAGGGTCCGCAGGCTATCGAGCGTGAGTTCGCCGGCATCCGCATTGTCCCGGCCGAGCGCGAACAGCACCTTTCCCGCGAGGTCTGGTCCCATCATCAGATCGCGCGCGAGAGCGATATGCTCGGAGACCTCGATCGTGATCGGAGCGAGACGGCCGAGGTGCCGGACGCGCAGCGTTCGCCCGAGAAATTGCGCCTCCTCGACAATCGCGATGATCTCGGCGCGGTGGTCGAAGCAGGCCGTGAAAGCGGCCATCGAAAGTGAGTTCGCGTTGATCTCGAAGTTGAGCGGCGCAGCTCCGAATTCGTTCGCATCGACGTCCAGTGCGATATCGCTTGCATGAAGCCGCCGTGTCAGCGCGGCGAGTTCGAGCGCCGAAATTTCGGCGGGCGTCGAATGAAGCTGGGTGTGCGTGTCTTCGATGCGGAATGTGACGAGCATCCTTGCCTCCTATGATGGCTCGTCTCCCTCCTTCCCTCTCCCCTTTGATGCGCTGCCCTGGCATTGTCGGATGAGCTTGCCGGTTGCGCAGAGCCGTCGGCATTCGGCTAGGCGACAACCTGCTCCGGCAAGTGACCGCTGTCTCAGGAGGATTGTGATGGCGAAGCGCAGGCGAACGTATGTTCGTCAGCGAGCCGGAGCGATGCGGTCGTGGTCAGCCGTTCGAACGCGAGGGTTTGATACCCGAGGAGGGCGACGATATCCGCAGCGGCCTGTCTTTACGTGGCGGTGGCACTGACATGACTCGCCTCGGCAGGCGACACCTCCATGTCGGAAAATTGGGTAGGGAGCAGAATGGCAGCTTTTGAAAACGACGTTCCGGAAAACCGCCGTTGAGCGAAAGACTATCCTAACTTGCTCTCTAACCGAGCTTTCTTCGCATCGCGAAGAATTTCCAGAGCTTCCTTGACAACATACAACCCTATCGCTGCGCCCACGAAGAGGTCGAAATAGCCGATACTGGTAAGCAGAACCGCAACGCCTGAAGCAATGACAGCAGAGTTGGCTACGATGTCCGCGCGCGTAAAAATCCATGCCGCGCGGATATGGACCTCGTCCCGTCGCTGCTTACTCAATAGGCGAAGAACAATGATGTTCACGAGAAGCGCGACCAGCGCGACAGCGATCATCCAACTGCCTTCGGGAGTTGACCCGACAATCGCACGTCGGACGACATCCGCAAGAACTCCGATGCCGACGAGCATGAGCAAGCTACCGCTCAGTGTTGCGGCTTTGGCTTTGAAGTTTGCGCTTCGCCCAATTGCTGCCAATGCAATCGCGTATGCGCTTGCGTCCGTCAGCATGTCCAAGCCGTCTGCGATCAGGCCAGTCGACTGGGCGATAATGCCCGTCGTGGCTTCGACGACGAACATGATGCCGTTCAAGATCAATGCGATCCACAAGGCACGGCGCTGCTCTTTCGTTTCGGCTTCGGTTGGTCCGCACCCACAATCGCTCATGGATTGCAGATAACCGAGTGTCGCAAAGCCGTAAACACGTGGTCCCCCAACGATCTAACCCGAGAACACGTTGGTATTGCCCATGAGCCTGCCGACAACTCGATCACGACCGATTACGGCGATTTCATTCGGAAATGGCTGTGACTGCAACGAGGTCGGAAGTTGCCAGCGCAAGCCATGTTGAATGCCACCGCCATTTACCCGCAGTCGACTGGCCTGACCGCGAAGGCTCCAGAAACATCTAAATCCGGGCAAGGCAGCCATGCCGGTTCGGCCAAGGCGGACCGCGCTATGCGCAGGCGACTGAATAGTCGCCAGCGAGCAAGTGATCGCCGGGGTCCTGTGATGCGCCCACACGGGCGACGGGGGCTCGATGCCACCCGAGCCCGTTCTGCTGAGACAGAAAAGGAAGGGAGGCCCCGGCTTCCGCCGGAGCCTCCCGAGAGGCGCTCACCCGAAGGTGGACGCGCCGACCCGCTGCGTTTGCGGCCGCTGATCGGCGATGCGGCGGACGTGAACCGGCACGCCTGCCTGCCGCAGTCGCTGTGCCAGGTTCGACTGGATGCCGGAGCCTTCGCCCACGACTGCTTCGACCGGGCTCAGCTTGACCATGTTCTCGTTGCGGAGGAACGGAGCGCGGTTGCCGTGGCGTCGGTCAGGCATGAAGAGGATCGTCTGCACGCCGTTCTTCTGTGCCCATGCGTTGGCCATCGCGTCGACACCCTTGCGCATTCCGGTCGTTCCGAGGACCATGTTGGGCACGCGCGACTTGATGTCGTCGAGGATGTCCCAGATCATCTCGTAGTCGTGCCATTCCTTCATACCGCCCGACACCACGACCAGCGGCCCTTCGGGCTGGAACTGCGCCCTGCGGTCCTTGGCCCGTGCGGCGAGGAAGTCGCGTGCCTGGATCTGCGAGGCGGTCACGCCGTTCTTGCTGACCTGCGATCCGCGGGTGGCGGTGAACGGACGTCCGGTCTCGACCCGGTATACGTCCGAAGCGTGATCCCGCATCGCCTCGAGCGCTTCGCGGCATCCCTGAAGGGTCTGCACCAGCATTTGCGTCTCTTCGAGCTCGACCGCGTAGATTTCGGAAGGATCGAAGTGGCGAGCCATCTCTCCCAGCTTCTTCGCGGCATCGTCCTCACGTCCTTCGACCAGGCGGGCTGTCATGTGGAAGGAATTGACCATCCCCCAGGCGAGCTGCTGGGCGAATTCCTCCATGCGGGTGTCCTTCAGGACGTCGAACACGGTGCCGATCGCCAGTTCTACCGCAGCCCGGGCCATGTCCGGATCGGGCATCTCGGCGGCCATCGGCTCTTCGACGACGCTCAGCTTCGCCATGTCGCTCTGCTCGAGGAAGGCGCCATCATACGCGGCGGTAACATCGGAACGGGTGTCTGCCAGTTCCATGCGGGCGTTCGCGAGATCGGCGAAATTGTTGAACTTTTGCATTGTAAGCCTCCATTGGTTTTGTGTCCGTCATCTTGTGATGACGGGGTCCAATGGTGCGCAGCGGACAAGCGAGGTCAGGGACGTTGACCGGGAAGCCGGCACGTCAGTGCCGGACCCCGGTTAACGCCTACGGGCCGTGGGGGAGCCGATTTTTTCCCGTCTGCTGAAAGCAGACAAATGCGGGGAAAAAATTGGGGGAACCGCGGATCCTTGACCGGATCCTTGCCGCAAGTATCCTTCGGACCCCATCACACGAGGATGCAATCAAACACACCCTCCCCCTCCCCTTTGCTTGAGAATATCGGGCTCCCGCAGGAGCTGCGGCAGACAGGCCGGGGCGTCTCGCGCGCGCGGCAACGCCAGGGGTCGTTGCCCTCGCGCGGCCGCTTCGGACGCGAGCGGCGGGACCGAGAGCCCGCGGTGTGGAATCATAAAATGGAGGCCCGACCGTAGGCCGCATCGCCCTCTTTGGAGCGCGGAAGTCTGTTGGACGCCAGTTAGCCTTCGAGGCCATGCGGGCCGCAGGACGAGCCGATGCATTCTGCCCCGCTCTTCTGGCCGCAGCGCGATAGCGCGGTGCGCGGCTGTCCCGCCATGCGATCGTGACCCGGATGGGCCGAGACCCGCAGGGTCTCGGTGGAGCTTGATGACGCGGCGAGCCCCAGCGAAGCCAGGGCCGCAAGGAAGCTAGCGCAATAGAGCGCGGTCCCGGCCGGAGGACGGGAGGCGGCAACTATTATAGTGTCACCTGCGCAAGAGTCTCACTATCCTGACGACGATCATGGAACGTCCAAGGCACTTAAACAGTCTCGGCTATGTAATTGCAGGGAGCGCCACTGAGCGCGCGTCCTCCCAGGCTATGATCGCATGAGGTGAGAAGCCGCGAAGAGTGGGACCAGTACCTTGGAAAAAGCGTATGATCCTTTTGGTTCGGTAATGCTGGAACCGCTGCAGCGCGAACTTGATCTGTGGGCGGCCACTGGGTTTTCGTTGGGGTAAATCTATGGCGAAGAAGCGGATCTCTCGGAGTTCTTCAACAACAACCCTCGGTCAATTCAACAGAATGCGGAAGGACCGACGCTTCAACAACCTGCGTTGTACGGCGCGGGCGGCTCTGGCCCCCGCCCCGGCACAGCTGGTTTGCAACATATACGGCCGCTCGTAGAGCGCCGTCAGGGCTCCCACACATAGGGGACATAATCGTCCGGCTTCACGACGTAGTAGCGGGCGGAATGCGGCCCACTGTGAAGCTGGTTCATGCTCTGAGCTTTCTCTTCGGCGGCCCTTGCACTCAGGCCGGTCGAGACGACGCGGTCGCTGATGTGGTCGCGGCCGAAATTGTCGATCGCGATAACTTGCATGGCGAGATCTCCTTTCAGGCTGCGCGCGGAAGCGTTGCGGCGATCTCGGCACGTTGTGCTTCAAGCGTCGCGAGATGGTGAACATAGATCGGGCCGAATGCGAGCGTTTCGGCAAGATCCTCGTCGGTCTCGAGAATGTCGAACGCGGTGTTGCGATCGAGTGCATCGAGATCGATGGTTTCCAGAAGCTGTTCGCGACGTTCTGCGAAGCGGGTGAAGTTGTTGAGCTTGCGTTGCGCATGTGCGGCGTCGCGCTCGGCAAAGAGACCGAAGTCCTTCATGGCCATTCTCCTGCGATAGATGGTGAAAGGGCGGCGCTTTCGCGCCGCCCCCCTGGTCGGTCAGATGAACTCGACGTTTTCGGCGATGATCTCGCAGCCGTAGCGATCGTTGCCGTCGGCATCCTGCCAGCGCGAGTAGTGCAGGCGGCCGGAGACAGCGAGCTGGTCGCCCTTCGACTTGTGCTCGCGGAGCGGAAGACCCATGCCGTTGAAGACGGTGATCTTGTGAAACTCGGCGTCCGTCTTGGTGTAGCCGGTTTCCGGATCCTTCTGGACGCGGCCGTCGCGGATGACGGGACGTTCGGTGACGAGCAGCAGCTCGGTGACCTTGGTCTTGGCGCTGTCGCGGGCGATGGGGTCCTTCGCCAAGCGGCCCACCAGATTGATGTTGTTCATTTCGTAATCCTCCATTGGTCCCGGCGGACCGTCCGCCGGTGCCCTCAACGAGCCCCGGAAGGAGGGATGGGTCACCGCGCACTCGTGCGCGGGAAACCTCGAAAATCGAGGTGGTGCGGGCAGCTCGCGAAGCGAGCAACACGGCTCGCATTTTCAGGTTGGCCTTAATCCCGATCGGAGGGGCAGGGGCACTAGGCGGCGGACGGACCGCGCAGGGAGCAATGGGACCGATCCGAGTATCGACGACGACCGGCATGGTCGCTTGGCCCGTAGGACCTTGCTCGCGACTTTAGCGAGATCGCGCCAGCCACGCTGATTTCGGCTAACCAGTGAATTCGGCCACAAGGCCGTGATATCCGGTTCGAACCGCTACTCCTCTGGAGCCGGTCGCAGGATCATCGTCTCCGGGCGTTTCTCGCGGAAGTGACCATGTGAGTGCCCCTGCCCATCGGACGCTATGATCGTGCCGGGAAGCCGGGGGCTATACGCTGACATGGGAGCATCCAGAACGCAGTTCGCGGCGCAGGGGCGGTGCGCGAGGGCCGCTCAGTTTGGCCCGAAGCCCGATCGACTGTCTGCTACAATTGGATAACGGTTTTCAGCGCCACGATTTGTCGTTTTTCGGAAGGCGGCGGTCCTGATCGATTACGCGTAGTATGGCCTCGCTATTCACGTTCCAGGCCCATAGTGCGACATTCTCGAGGTCATTGTGCATGGATGCATAGGACGCTCCATGAAAACCGTCGGCAGCAAGGGTATCTGCCAGATCCCAGGTCGGGGCTTGGGTCTGCTCCACTACGTGTGTGTACCAATTGGTAGCGAGCAAATCAGGGGTGATATCGTACTGGGCGTGTGTGTTCGGATCACGTGTATCGAAAACTCTGGCATTGCGCAGTACGTAGGAGATGAGCGTGACAGGTTTGAACGGGTCTAGACTGGGCTGGCTCTCGACCATCGCTGTGGTCGGGTCGGCACTCAGATAGAGCATTTCGACTCCTGGCGGATTCCAGCGTCCTCCGTTTGAAGCGGCTCCTGCACCGCTCAGAGGCGCGCAGGAGCTGGCCGCAGTAAAAAGGCCCGCCCGCGGGGTCGCGCGGACGGGCCTTCGCAGTTGGCCTGTGCGGGAGGAGTCGCACCGGCCCGGGGGACGCTGTTGGTCAGGCGTCGGCGGTCTCCTTCGCCTTGGTCTTCGCCTTCGGCGAGGGAGCGGTGCTCTCGCCCAGGCCGTCGCCGCCGACGGTGGAACCGGGCTGCTCGGGCTCGCTGCCGGTCGCGGTCGCGTTCAGCGGCGGCAGCGCCTCCTCGCCTTCGCTGGCCATGCCGGGGAGCGTGCGCTTGCGCTGCGGGCGGCGCCAGGCGACGTTGTAGGCGCCGTCTTCCTGGCGGAACATGGCGACGTCGATCGGCTTGTCGAGCGAGGGATCGTCGACCCGGCCCGAGAGGAACACCTCGCCGGTGTCGTTCGACGAGTATTCCCACAGCGCGCCGACCTTCACCCAGCTGCGGCGGTCGGCCGACAGCGCCATGACGTCGAAGGCGGGGGCGCGCTCGTTGGTCGAGACGAACTCGCGCAGGGCGATGGTGGCAGCGAATGCCATGGTGACGATGCGACCGATGTGAACGCCGTCCGCATTGGCTTTGAGGGTACCGATGTTCATGGGAAGTTCTCCTGATGCTTTTGCCCGAACCCCTTGTCCGGACCACCTTCCTTCATCCCTCCTTCCCCCCGGGCGCAGCCCGGCAGCGCGCGAACGCGCGCAATCCGCACCCGGACCCTAGGGCGGGTGCGTCACCGACTTGTGGTGGTTGTTAGGCCAAGTCGCGCTTGTCGCGGGCTTCGAGACGAGCGAGGAAAGCCCTCGCTTCGACTTGATTGGGCCCGTCGGTTTTCGCGAGCGTCTTCATTCTGTCGATCTCGAGACTGGCGGCGGTCTCGGCGGGAATGTCGCAGTAGGGCTCGAGCAGCCTGATCGCATCGATGGGCCGCGGCAGTTCGGCCTCGACGGTTCCTTCCCACAGGATCGGAACCTCTTCATCCTCGTCCTTCGGGTCAGTGGCGAAGACCTGTGCGAAGAAGGTACGCAAAGGACGATCCCAGCCTATCCATGCGGATGTCGCGGGCACGCCGTCTCGCAGCTGAAGCTGATGGCGGCTCATGCTTGCGTCCTCGCACGGCGGTGGTCGCAGTTGCGCCTTGCCCTTTCGATACTTTTGATGGCGTTTCGCACTTTTTCGAGGACGCGTGGGCAGTTCGTTTGGCGGAGTTTGGTTCGGCCCGCACGCAGATGGCGCAGCGCGCTCTCAACGCTCGCATGGGTTGAATCGTCCGCTGTCCTGATCGTCATGACTCAGTAGTCCTCGGGTTTCATGAGCGTAATCGCTCGCCGTGTCTCTGCCGCGTTCGCCGGATCTTCCGAACCGTACTCGAACGCGGCGTCGTAGTAGTCGATTTTCATCATCACCTTCACTCCGTCGACCTCGAACCAGGCCATGTCCCTCTCGGGTGAACCGTCTGAAAAGGTGCAGTCGCGCATGGCCTTCATGATGCGCGCCTGTGCGAGGATGTCGTTGCGGCGGGTTCCGTCGCTGAGGCTGTCGAGCAGATTGAGCGTGAAGATAATTCGCGCGGTACAATCGAGCCCGAGCCGGGCGCGGTCGTTTAGAGTGGCGATCCTTTCAGTCGTCGAAGGTGGGGGTTGAACAAGCATGTCAGGCATGGTGGATCTCCTGTGCGTGGAACCGCTCGAGCCAGGTCGACATCGGTTCGCGAGCTTCGACGGGTTGCTGCGCGGCGCGCTCCTGGAAGGCGACCAGGTCGGACGGGGCGCTCTCGATGATGCGATTAATCTCGGCCTCTTCGAGGAGCGCTTCGCCGTGGATGAAATCGGTCATTCGTCCGGGCCGCGTCTTTGTCGACTTCCGCTATAATCCCTCTACCGTCTTGAGCCGCGGCGCCGCGCGCCCCGATCAGAACGATCGTGCGCAGCCATTCAGCGGATAGTGCGCGGACCTCGTCGGGTTTCGTTGTCCGTCACGCGGTGACGCATCGTAACCGATGTAGCGCACAACCTTGGCGCCTTCCGCCCAGGCGTCGATGGCTGGTTGCCAGGGCTTGTTGAAGGCTTCCTGCGGGGCGGCCTTGTATTCGAGACTGCAACTGTGCCGCTCGAAGGCGATCGATGGGGGGCACCCGTTGGTTAAGAGCAATTCCGTGAGGTCGCGATATGGCGGCCAGTTCTTGGAGCGCTTGGCCTCGTAGCGCACGACTTCGTACGCGATGGAGCGCTCCGCCATCCAGCGCCCATGATTTCTTGGAAGGCGTAGATCTCGATTTTCTCCGCGCCGGTGTCCGCGGTGAGGACGAGATCGGGGGCCTCGCGATTTGCCAGCTCGATCAGCAGGGCGGTGCTGTCTACGCCGATACCATAGCAAAGAACGCTTGATGGCTTCACGTCGCCTGCTCCAGATCGGAAACGGCCACATCGATCGGGCTGTCGTGCGTAAAGCCGATCGTTACGCTTTTACCCTTGGGCAGAGTCCACATGATGCGCGCCACCGCGTCGCGGAATTGGGATGCGATGGCGGCGTTCTCGCCGACCAGGATGCGGTATGCGAGCTCTCGTGCGTCCCGGAGGAACCGGTCGTGCTGTGTGTCCCAGCTGTCGGCGTCGGAATCGTTCCAGGCTGAGAAGCACGCGTTGTCTAGGAGGTCCACGAGGCCATCGGGCTGAAGGCTATCCGATGACACGTAGGCGATGGTAACGTCCTCGATCCCGTCGGAGCAGCAACCGTCCGGGAAGGTGAGAACGATGTCGGCTTTCACCCGTTCGCGCTGAGCGGTGCTGCAGCCTTGCTCCTTGATCGCGTATTCGAGGTGGATTTCCTGCGCGGCGCTGATCGCGGGGAGGGGCGGATCGGCGGCGATCGCGTCGACCGTGTGGATCGTACCATCGGCGTGCACGATGAAGGTCGGATCGCTGAGCTCGCGCAGCTCGTCATACCAGCTATACCCTTCGAAGGCGGTGTTACGATCGACCAGTTTGGCGCGGATTGGAGTGCCGTGCAGCGCGCGGGCAATGATTTGTCCGAAATGCGCTTCTTGGGCGTCCATCAGGAATTCCTCACTGGTGATCGTCCGGCGCTGCCCGGCCTCGCTGCCGCTTTCGTTGTCGGCAATGTCCGGTTCCCACGCATTGAGAACGGCCTCGGCCTCCGCGAGGTTGATGCCGAGCTCGGCGGCTCTGCGGTAGCGTTCGAAGCTGAGGCTGTGCGACGTCTGGGCCGCGATCGCGCGGTAGCAGGCGGCCTCGCAGGCGACTTTTAACGCGTCCAACCCGGCGTTCTCCACGAATTCTTTCCGCGCCGGGAGAACGAGCTGCAGTTCGGGCGTATGCCCGATGTCGATCCGGGCGTGCATTTCTTGCTTGCCGATCTGCGGTATTTCGAAAAGCCGCGCGAAGACAGCGACGCCGTGGAAGTTCACCGTCGGTGCCCGGTGATAAGTTCGGCCTTGGAAGACGCCGATACGACTTCCGCGCCAGTCTTCGACATGGATCGCTCCGCAGAGGAAATCCTTCTTGGGCATTTCCTTGCCATGAAAGCAGACGGGCACCGGGAAGAATTGCACGGCTTCCCGAAGGGCGTTTTCGGCTGTGCCTTCGTCAACGCCGGGGACAACGAATGAGACTGAGGTTCCCGTGGTCCTGTTGGAGCGGTCGACAACGATATCGACGTCTCCCGTCCAGGCAGCGGGCGCGATTTCGATCCGCCAGGCATCGCTCGACGAGCTAGGTCGGGATTCGATCACCGTTGCCTTACCGGCCAGGCTGAACACGCCCATTCCTGCGGGGTCTTCGCCGTTGGCGACGGCGGCGTCCCATCGCGATGCTCCCAAGGCGAGAACGCGTACCGGATCGTCAATCCCGCAACCATTGTCGTCGAGGGTAATTCGCAAACCGTTCTCTTGAGGCGTCGTGGTGACGTTGACGACGCTCGCGCCGGCCCGGCGAGCGTTCTGCAGGAGTTCGTTCAGGATGTCGCTTAGCGAGCCGTTGAACAGACGCGTTACCTTTCCGATCGTCTCGGGGCTCACGCTCGCGCGAATGGGTTCGTATTTCATCGGGTTCCTCCTTGTCGGACTGATTCCCGTCTTCCTCTCCCCCTCCTCTTTGCCCGAGATGGCCTGAAGCGATGGCGCGGGCGTTGCCCAAATTTCTTCGTCGGTGGTCGATCAAGCCGCCTTGGCGGCGTGAAGCTCGGCAAATCGCTCGCGGATCGTCAGCGCGTCGGGCCAGTGGTTTACGAGGTTGTGCGTGGTGGTCATTTCCCTCCGCACGCGGTGAATGGTGTGTGCTTCGTCGAGCGTGGGAACGCGCGGTGGCCACCCCTTCATGAACCGGAGGTCGTTGGGTAATTCGCTCTCGATTGTACGGCGGCGTTCCGCCATCAATTTGGCTTTCCTGATCGCAGCCGTTCCCTGCGCGTCGAGGAGCTGTGGGCTGACGTCGGCTAGCCAGCGCCCCGGTTGGAACGAGAATCCGGATTTGGCCTCGATCCCGACGATGGCGCGATAGGCCGGGTGGTTTCCCTCGCATGTCGACGAGACGGCGAGGTTGTTGAGTCCTGCGAGCACGCAGTAGCTGCAGCTCAATCGGTCCGCTCCGCGGCCGTAGGCCTCGTGCAGCGGGATGCGGCGCGTGGCGTGATAGGCGAACACGTCGCGCGCCGACCATTCGACTATCGGATGCCACGTCAGCATGGTCGTCCCTGCCCGGTTTCCGATAGGCGCAAAGCGGGTATCAGGCTTGCTGATCGGGGCCTTGGACCGGACGATGCTTTCCTCGCGGCGAATGCCGACCACAGAAATGACGGTTTCCCCGGCAAACCTCTTCCTGAGATTTGCGCCGATCGGTTGCACCTTGGTCTCACCCGTACAGAAGCGCAGGCGTGCGGAGGAAAATGGCGGCACGAGCTGGTACGTCTCGAGGTTCTCGTATCGGCGGAGCGAACTCTTCCAGCGCTGTTCCCATCGCTGAACAAGCCCGCCGGCCTTGCGCCTCACGACGGATAGGTCGACCGCGAGCATCGTCGCGATTGTTTCGACGAAGCCTGATGTGGATGGCCATTCGATCATGCCGAGATCCGCATGGATTGCATGGCGCCGATCGCGCGGATGTCCGATCCGGTCGAGGTAGGCATCGACAACAAAGGCGGCCGCGCTGGAATCCTTCCCGCCCGAAAGGCTGTAAACGACGTGTGTGCCATCGGACAGAGCCGAGGCGACGGCGTCGTCGATGGCGATGTCGTTAACCTGCGTGGTCATGCCACTCTCTTCGACCGAAGCTCGGCGGGCGGATCGATAATTTCATGCGGTATCGAGGCGAGCATGGTGACCTCGCCGCGCTGGGCGTAAGCATCCTTGTCGATCAACGCGCAAACCTCATCGTCGGCGTACGTTGGGCGCCCGAGGTGATTTACCGACGTGAGCCGGCGAGCGATGACGCCGGTCTTACCCTGCGGGACCCAATCGGCCCAATCGCCCCACGCGCTGGTCGTGCAGAACTCGCCTATGGCGGCTTGGTATGCTGCACGAGTACGCAGGATATGCGATTCATTGGGCGCGACGGTTTCGCTGGTATGCGCCGTGAACCGGTCTGAGTGCCAACACCGGGCGGTGTCCCGCGCGAGCTGCAGGAAGCCTGCAGTGCAGGTTTTCTGCTGTGCAAGTTCTCCTTCGAAAGCCAGGTAGACCAGACACCAGTCGGCGTCTTCCTCGTAGGCGTTCTCATCGAGACGGAGCACATCGGGCATTGCGTCCTGTCGCGCATCCGAGAGGAGAAGGCCGCCGTGGCTGGCCGTCATTACGGACCAGATGCCCGGTGCGAGCTGATCGGCCTGCTGGATCGCCCCCCAGGGCGAATTTACCGGTCGTGGCGTGGCGGGGAATACTGACATGAGCGAAACCTCCTGATTGTTCGCTCAAATCCTTCCCCCTCCCCCTTTCAGCTTATGATCTGTCTCGCGCGTTCGGCGATGATCTGTACTGTGATCTCATCCAAGGGCAACGCTACGACCGGGCCTATCTCGAGAAGGCGCTCGTGTTCTATGCTGCGCAGTTCGAGATAGCCGCTATCGGCAGACTGGAGGATCTGCAGGGCGAAGGTAATCTGTCGCTGCGACGCCTGGTCTTTCACCGCCACAAGGAAGTCAGGTCTGGCTGAACCGTGTTCGGTCTCGATATCAAAGAGGATTTTCTTGACCGCCATGCGGATGCCGTGACGCCGTAGGCTGTATTGCGCTTTCTGGAGTTCCAGCAGGATATCCCGATCGTGGTCTCGTTCTGCCGGTACGAACTGGTTGCCGGTGAATACGGGCTGCGCATAGGCCCGCAAAGCTCGGTAGCCCTCACGCTTGCTGTGTTCACCGACGACGGCGAGAACTAGGAAAGGGGGCTGGACTTCGGCTCGAATGATTCCGGTGTGCTGTATGCGATTTCGGATCTGCACTGTGCCGAGCCCGGTCACGATCTCGCTGCTTGTCACCTCGCTCGCTTCAAGAAGGAGGAAGGCCTGCGGCGCGTATTCTTCCGGCCAGTCGTCTTCGGCCTCGCGCAGCCTCGCATGGACCTTGCATTTCTCGTACTCGATCGCGTTCGTGTAAAAATGATGAGCGAGCTTGATGCCCGGGGCGATTTCGAACTGTCCGGCCACCTCGCGCAAGCGCCTCATCTCTGCGCTTATCGAGCCGTCGCGCGGACCCTCTGGCGGAAGCTCGCGCAATACGTTTGATCGCGCGCGTTCGAGCAAAAGCCAAAGGAGTTTGCCGAGCCTGGGGATGGCGACGCCGCGGGATCGGTCGTCTGGCTCGCTTTCATCAGGTTTCTGGGCGAGCTTCTCTGGCGCTTTCTGGTGCGCGTTGAACAGTCCCTTGGGCTGCTCGATCTCGTAGAGTGTGTCGCGGCCGGTTTCGCGGATACGTTGTGGCGCTTGCGGCATGTAGAACGGGCACCTGGGGCTGTGGCTCGGACGAGCGGTCAGGCGGCGGAGATAATAGGTTTCCTGGAAGCTGAGATAAGCGGGGCTCATGAGCGGCGGCGATCGATCTTCCGCCAGACAGTCGCAGGCTAGCCATTTACCGTTTTCGCGTGAGGTCACGACGAGCGAGACCGAGGCTCGGTGATCCGCCTCGTCGCCTTTGCCGATATACCATCGCACCAGCGCCGCTTTCAGCCCGTCGCTGATAGCGACGCGGTTCGTCATGCCGCTGGTATCTTTGGGTATGAGCCACATGATCTAGACCAGTTGACGCGCCTCTTTGTTCACTCTATGTTCATCGCATAGAGGAGTTTTGCGTGATGAACAAGGCATTCGCGGTTGGTCGGTTCGATCTGGATATTGCGCTTCGCGATGCGTCGCTCGACGAGATGAACCGCGTTGCCCGCCGGTCGCTGGCGAATGCGTCGATCGGCGTCGAAGCGTTCGACGCGTATCATTCGGCCCGGGAGCTTTTCGAGACTCTTGAGGCCCTTCACGAAGGCCAGCGCGGAGCCAAGCGCAAGCTCGCCCAGGTTCTTTCTTGCGAGTGCGACGATTATCAGCGTTGTCTGTATTACACGGTTGCCGGTCGCGGTGTCTTGCAGATGCTGGACGATCTGGAATGGCTGATCGACCTGCTCAAGGCGCGCTGCGAGGTTTCTGCCGGTCTCTTCCGTTCAGGGACGCTGCCGCTCGTGCAGATCAATCCTTACGTCTCGGCCGAGCCGGATGGACCTGTACCGGCGCGTGGTGGCGAGTTCGAGCAGGGCGCTTCGTGGTTCCTGGATCCGGCCCTCGGCGGCCAAGTCGGCGAGTAGTCAGAGCAGGATCACCTGCAGCTCGAATGTTGCCGGATCATGGCCATGCGACGGCATGACGCGCAGCGGCTGCAGCGGGCACTCGGTGCGCACGACGGCGTGATCCTCGCCGGTGGCTTCCGAAAGCCGGAGCGCCAGCCTTTCGGCGTTGTTTCTTCCGCATAGCTGGCGGCGTCTGGGATCGAGACTTTCGCATTCCATCATGGAAAATCCGGTTCATGCGGCAGGGAAGAAAGTCTTCGCGACCTTCGGTTCGCGGACGATCTCGAACCGGCGCTCGAGAAGGCGGGAGATCTTAAATCGGCCGCGACCGTCGGTTAGCGTCAGGACGGTCTTCTGCCCTCCCCGCCGAAATCGAAACTCGC
Organism: Qipengyuania sp.; assembly: GCF_042095715.1. Classification (GTDB taxonomy): domain Bacteria; phylum Pseudomonadota; class Alphaproteobacteria; order Sphingomonadales; family Sphingomonadaceae; genus Qipengyuania. Next base: position 47,438 of record NZ_JBELMO010000009.1, read on the forward strand.
GATGTTCGCTGCCGTCGCTGAAGCGCATGGGTGCGGGGAACCGGATGAGGTCACCGTCGCCGAGGCGCCGCCCCTTGAGAGCGAGCAATCTGTAGCATCGTCGCCTCCAGTCGAGCGCCCAAGGATGGCTTGTCGGTGTCAGGAGCTCCAGAACACTTTTCGGGCAGGCCGTTTCGACGGGCCCACATGTTTCGTCGAGGTCCTTGTAGGCGAATATATACCCGTCGGCAGCGCGAGGATTCCAGCGAACGAGACACACGACCGCTGTGATGTCGATCGTCTCGTCATGTTCATCGTAGCGCTCGGCGGCGGCGTAATAGGCTGATCCTGAATAAACGCTCTTGAGCACCCTGAGCGCGCGAAAGGGCGTCTCATCCGCCGCCGGATGTTCGTAAGTCAGCTGAGCATCCAGATAGGCCTTCGGCGTGTCGTAGGCACCCATCCCCATTCGGGTCATTGAAAGCCATCCCATATCGGTTTCCTTCAGATGAGGCCGGCTTGCGCCGGCGCCGGGAGTTTCAGTTCGCTTGCGATCCGTTTCGCGAGGGCCGGAATGTCTTGCAGCACCGTGATCGGGGCCTTGCGCATCGTGGCTCCGGGCGGTTTCCAGTGCGGGTTTCGCCAAGCTACACCTGGTTCGCCGAAGCGCTCAGGGGAAATGCGGATATACAACCCTCTCGCTTCCAGCGTGTGATCTCCGGCAAGCGATTCCTGCGGCGTCGTGTATCCGAGGCGATAGTCGTTGTGCGCCATGCCGAGTTCGAACGCGATCATGCGGAGGGTCCGCGATCCTTCGCGGCGATAGTGGCGAAGCTCCTCTTGCCGGTAGTCGATGCCGCGTCGTACCAGCGCCACGATCGCGGGCGATCGCTTCAAGTCTGCAAGCTTGTCGATGCACTGCCGTCGTAGGTCTGCATCCTCGGTATCTTGGCGGGTTCGCACCCCTTCTGCGATCCGGGAGAGAAGCCGCGTAAGTAGGAGCACCGCTGGACAATCCGCGGCCGATCTTCCGGCAAGGCGAGCATCTTCGATCGCCTCGTTGAGCGCGCGGATCGCAGTATCGTATGTCGTTAGACCATCGGGCTCGAGGGCTCGGCGGTAGCGGTAGTCGATGTCGCAGATCATGAGTTCGCCCTTCCATTGCTGATGCAATGGCCCTCTCCCCCTCCCCTCAATGCAGCGACCTAGATATCGCCGTGAGCGTATTTCCTGGCAGCGGCTCGAAGGCGATCGGCTTGAGAAATGCCTCGGGTGCGACCTGCTCGAGGATCCGGGCGATGGCGGAAAAGGCGACGCCGGAACCCTCGGTGGAGACCACCAGCAATGATCTGCCGTCCTCGTGTCCTGAAAGGTTCCATCCGGCGGGACCTTCGCCCAGAAGGCTGTCGAGTACGTCGCGGGGTTCTCTGGCCGGGAAGTTCAGCAGCATCCGCCCCCTGAGCGCCGGTCCGATCAGTACACGCTCGCCATCCACGAGATCAGTTGCGTATTGATGGAGTTGAGCGAGACGCACGATCGCCTTGAGACCCGGTTCAAGCGTAAGCTTGAAGTGTAGCCGTTTCATGGCCCTTCTCCTCAGCTTCGCTGTCGTATCCGGAGAACGCTGCGAGATAGTTGAAGGCCTGGTCGGCCTTGGCGGCGGCGGTGATGATGGCGCTCTTGTCCGACTTCAGGATGTCGAGCCAATGGCCGATATAGCTGGCATGGCTTTCGTGCAGATCGGCGGGAAGGCCGAGCTCGTAGCAGATGCGGGCCGAAATCTGTTCTGCGACGAGCTCTTCGAAGGCGTAACCTTTGTCTCCGAATCGTTTTCCGAAGGTGCGGGCAAGCCTGCTGGGATGGCCCGTCCAGTGGCCCGTTTCATGGGCGATTGTCGCGACGAGGCCATCCTCATCGACGAAGCTGTGCCGGTGAGGCATCTGGATGAAGTCGCTGCCTGGGGAATAGAACGCCCGATCACCGCCATAGCGGACCTCGGTCGGAATGGGTGCGAAGAATGCGTCGATCGCCGCCGCTTTCTGCGATGGTGTCGGAGGTGCCTCCGGGACCGGGTCGGGATAGAAATGGGCCGGCAGATCGTCGATCTGCGACGCGTTGAAGACGGAGTAGGCGCGCATGAATCGGATCGTTCGCGAAGATTCCTCTCCTGTAGCCCGATCGACCTCCGTTTTCTTCGTCGTATTGAAGTAAATGCTTGGTTCGGCAGCTTCCCCCCGACGGACCTGTCCGCCGAGCTCCTGCGCCTGGCGATAGGTCATCCAGTAGCGGGATTCGTATCCCATCGCGTCTGCAGCGGCCCACAGGTAGAGCCGGTTGATGCCGGTGTACGGCACGCCGTTCGCGCGCAGCGGCGCGCCGCCGGCGCCGGTCTTCTTCCAGGGGCGGCGCCAGGGCAGCGTGCCCTCTTCGATCTTTCGGATGATTAGGTTCGTAATGTCTTGGGCGACGTCGCGCTTTGCGGATCGTTTCATGATGTGTCTCCGGGCATGAAAAAGGCCCGGTCGCTTGGTGGAGCGGCCGGGCCAGTGCATCAGGAGGGTTGCGGCGCCTTCAAGCGTCCACCGCCGCTTCTTCGTCGACGTCTTCGGGTTCCTCGAAGGTCGGTTCTCCGTTTGCGTCCGCGAGATCGGGGTCGTCGTCGGGTTCGACCGGTGTATCGTCCTCGCCGCCGGGATCCTGAGCGAAATCGAATTTCATCGCTTCGGGCAGCCAGGCGAGAGCGCGTTCCTTGATGTCTTCCTCGACGATCGCATCACCGGAAAACAGCTTCTCGCATGTCTTGGAGAGTTCGGCCTTCTTGGAGGCGGCGTACCGGGCCGCGAGTTCGGACCCGCCGATGTCGATCAGCGCAGCGAGGCAGGACGTCTTGTTGATGCGGTCAAAGAGATTCTCCGAAGTCGGCCGCCACATGGCTGCGACGTCGACGTCGAGGATACTTCCGAGGACCGCATGAATCGGATGGTATTCCGAGTTGTAGCCCTTCTTCGCCTCCAGCGAGACCGCGACTACGTAAGACAGCCATGCGGCCTTGGTCTCGTCGTCGAGTTCGCGGAAGGCCAGGAAACGCTGGGCGACCTCCTTGGGCTCGTGCCAAGTCTTGTCGAGTGCATCTTCCGCCTGTGCGAGGATGCCTTCGGCTGCCGACTGCGGGATGTCACCGTAGGCCGGATCTTGGGGCTTGCCCGCCTTGAGCGAGGTCCCCTTGCTCTCGTAGCTGCGATCGTCGCAGAGCGCGAAGATGGCATAGTCGAGCGCCAGTCCAGGATCGCCGAGAAGCGATGCGGCGAGGATGTTTCGGCGCTGGACGGAGAGCTCGTCGAACAGCTTGGCGCTGATCGGCTTCTCACCGCCCGGGGCGACTGCTTCGGGGGTCGACGGGCGAGCGGCCGAGCTGCCGGTGCTCCCGCTGGTCGGCATGTCTTCGCTGGTCGCGGTGATGTTGCCGTCTTCATCCTGCTCGAAGCTCAGCCGTTTCTCGCTGTAATAGTCGCTTTCCAGGACCATTTCGCCTTTGTTGGTCAGGATGAGGAAGCGTCCGGCTTCGCCGTGCCATTCCTCGGGCAGCTCACGGACCGGATTGTTGAGATCGTCGCGTTCGTTCGACAGCGTGTCGTATTCGACCTCGAGTTTGTCGAGATCCACGCCGTCTTCTTCCTGCGCGCTCTCGTCCTCGAAGATCGCGTTGATGTCGTCCATCCGTGCGTCGATCTCGTCGATGCGAGTGCGTGCCTCCTCGGAGAGCGGCGCAGGAGGCAGGCGCACCGGATTGAGGCCGAGTTCGCTGCGGGCGCTCCACGAATTGGTGGCAGCGACGGGGTTGATCCAGGCGAGCCCTGTTTCAGCCGCCACACGTTCAGCCTCCGCCTCCATCTTGGCAGCCGCGAGCTGATGCGCGATTTCCACGTCGATCCAACGATCATCGGCCGCTTCGCTGAAAAGGTCGCGTTCGATCTTGCCACCGGCCGCGACATAGGTGTCTTCACCGACGAGAAGCGCGATCGGATCGTTGCCGCGGAGCGAGCCATCCGCGATCATTCGCCGGATGGCGTCCGCGCTGGGGTTCCATGCGTGGCGCATCTGTTCGAATACGCGCAGTTGTACCTCGTGCTGGTCGGTTGCGGCGTAGGCCTTGGCGATGTCCAGCGTGATGTCGCTGGCTGCGAGTGCTTCGAAGATTGGACCGGCAAGGTTGGCGAGGCGCAGGCGCCCGTCGACGAAACGCTGCGTCAGTCCGAAGCGCTTCGCAACCGCAGCCGTATCGCCGTCTTCTTTGATAAAATGCTGGAACGCCTGGCATTCCTCAGCAGGCGTCATCTGCAGTCGCTGGAAGTTCTCCGCCAGCGAGACCTCGCTCGCATTGTGTTCGCGGCGATCGATGACGAGGCACGGTATTTCGAAGTCCGCGTCCATGGCGCCCCGCTCGACGATGCGGTGCATGGCCCGCATCCGCTTCCCGCCGCCTATCACCTCGAAGCGGCCGCGCTTTTTCGCCTTGGCGACGATGAGGTTCTGCAGCACGCCGCGCGCCTCGATATCGAAGGACAGTCGCTCCTCGAATTCGGAATTGGGCCGCTTGCAGACATTGTCTTCGCTCTGATCGAGCTTGCTCAACGGGATGAGTTGCATGATCGTATCTCCTGATGGTCGACCGGCGATTCACCGGACACCAATCCCCCTCCCCCTCCCCTTTGACCGGGCATGAGCCATCAGAGAGGCGCGAGAAGAGCCCTGACGACGGGTTCGGGATTGTCGGCCGGAACGAAGATTCTGGTGCGGTACGCGATGATCTCGGTGAAGCATCCGATGGTCTTTAGCCATTCGATCTGATCGGCGGGGACTCCGGCGATTTCGATGCGAAGATCCCCTGCCACGCGCGAGCGCTTCAGGACCGCGCCGAACGGCTGCTCGATGGTGATGCTGCGGTTCTCCCGCAGTGCCTTCACGACAGCCTCATCGGTGAGCTTCACGCTCGAATTGACACCGAACGCCTTCAGCACGTCGGCGACATCCGTGTCGTAGACGATGCGGCCGAGCCAGCTGCGGCCTTCGAGGTCTACGATGCGGTTGACCTCGAGATAGTCGCGGGGAAGGTTTGACCAGATCGGCAGCAGCAGTCCGGTTGCGAGGTGGATCGTCTCGGTGTGCAAACGCGAAGCGCTGTCTTCGGCCTCGGCCAGCCACAGCTTTGCGAAGCGAAGCTCCGCACATTCGACCCAGGCGGATTCTTCGAGGTCACGCAGCTGATGATATTCGCGGCGTAGCGGTCGGTGCAGGATGACCCGCTGGATAAGCTCACCCTTCTCGGTCATGAAATGCCGTGAGGGCTCGCACAACGCCGCCTTGTCGCTCTTCGTGTTGCGCATCAGGATGCAGCCGTCCGACCATTCGCGTCGCTCCAGCACCCTTTCTAGTGTGGTCGGCTGATACCGGGTCGTCAGATCGATTCGAAGCAGATGCGATGTCGCACCGGTGCGCTCGTCGGTGCGAAGGATGATATCCTCGTCGACGCTCGCGCTTTCGACTTGGATGGTCTCGATGCCGACATCCAATGTGCCGGCATCGCGCGCGGCGGATATCCGAGCTTCCACCAGGGCCAGGAATTCGTCGAATATCGCGTTCTGCATCGCGATCGGTAGGGCGAGGATGCGATTGAGCCAGCGCTGGATGGGCGGAAGATCCTCTTCCAGGATGCCGTCGGCGGAGGCGATCTTAAGACCACTGCGTTTCTGGAAATCGACCAGCGTGGCGCTGGTGAGTTTGCCTTCGGCTAGGAGGCCGAACCATGTCACGAGCGCCGCCTTGGCATATTCGCTTTCGAGGTTGTCGGCCGGGTCGAACAGGTTCTGTCCGCCGGTCTGGCGCTGGCCGCGCGTGAGCGCGCCCAGGCTGTCGAGCCGGCGCGCGATCGTACTGGTGAAGCGCAGCTCGCCCTTGCAGTTTGTGGTCACGGGGCGGAACAGCGGCGTTTCGGCCTGATGCGTCCGGTGCGTGCGTCCGAGACCTTGGATGGCGCGATCGGCCCGCCAGCCCGGCTCGAGGAGAAAATGCACGCGCTGGCGCCGGTTATCTGCGTCGAGGCTTGCGTGGTAGGAGCGGCCGGTTCCGCCAGCGTCGCTGAACACCAGAATGTTCTTGCGCCCGTCCATGAAGTGATCAGTTTCGGACTGGTTCGTACGCGCCGACCTCGTTTCGAGTTTCTGGCTCCCGTCGCCCTGCGTTACGAGCCGCTTGGTGCGTCCGGTGACTTCGGCGACCTTCTCGGTGCCGTAGTGTTCGATAATGCCATCGAGGGCCGGCTTGATCGGGGGAAGCGCGCAGAGGTGCTCTATGAGCCGCTGCTTCTTCTCGATTGCTTCCGCATTGTGAACCGGTCGTCCCTCGTCATCGAACATTGGCATCGAACGCTCTTCACCGGTATCGTCGACGAAGACCTGCATCTGCTGGGTGGGAAAGGCACGCTCGAGATAGTCGATGACGTTCTCGCGAGGACTGAGGTCCAGATCAAGCTCGGCGCGTTCCTCGGGAGATAGACTGTCGAGACGCCTGTCCAGAATGCTCTCGGCCGTGGAGACGAGCTGGACGACGATCGCCTTGTCGTCGTCGATATGGCCATTGATTGCGGCGATCAGGGTCGGCAGCTTCATGGAGAGAAGGACCTGGTTGAAGAAGCGTTGCTTGGCGCCTTCGAAGCGAGAGCGGGCCGCGGCCTTTGCGCCGCTGTTGAGCGTGTCGCCGTCGAGATCGTCGACGACGTTTGTAAGCGCCAGTGCCTCCTCCATGTTCTGATGGATGATCGCCCAGGCGTCCGCATAAGTGTCGTAGATGCCGATCTGATCGTTTGTCAGATCGTGCTTGAGCACCTCGTATTCGACACCGGCAAAGCTCAGTGCCCTCGCCTGATAGAGGCCCAGCGCCTTCAGGTCACGGGACACCAGTTCCATCGCGGCGATCCCGCCCGACCGGATCTGGCTGATGAAGTCCTCGCGGTTCGAGAATGCGGTTCCCGGTCCCCAGAGGCCGAGGCGAACGGCATAGGCGAGGTTGTTGACGTCGGATGCGCCCGTGGCAGACGCGTATAGAACGCGGGCATCGGGGAGGTGGTTCTGGAGCAGGACACCGGCGATCCCTTGCAGGGAACCCGGCTTCGCGCCGCGCGCGCCCTCGCCTCCTGCCACGCCGCCCATCTCGTGGCTTTCGTCGAAGGCGATGACGCCGTCGAAGTCGGTGTCAGCCCAGTCGAGCAGCTGCTTCAGGCGTGTCGCATCCTGGCGTTGGCTGCGCAGCGTTGGATAGGTCACAAAGACGATGCCGTCGCGGAAGGGAAGTTCTTGGTCGATCTTCCAGCTGGAGAGCGGTTGGATGTCGGCGGGGAGCCCGCCGATCGCGGCCCAGTCGCGGCGGGCATCTTCGAGGAGGCTTTCGTTCTTGGATATCCAGATCGCTTGCCTGCGGCCCGCCAACCAGTTGTCGAGGATGCAGGCTGCAATTTGGCGCCCCTTCCCCGCTCCGGTCCCATCGCCCAAGAAATAGCCCTTCCGATAGGCCTTGCCGTTCTCGGACAGCGAAAGACCCACCCCCTCCTCTGACGGCACGAACTTGCCCGGAAGAAACTGCGTCCAGGCGTTGCCGGCGTAAATGATCGTTTCGAGCTGCGCTTCGGAGAGATGCGCCTCGTTCAGAATGCAATCGTGAAGCCGCGGTATGTAATCGGGCACCGGCGCCGGGATCGATCCCATGGCGACGCTCTCGACGAGGGGTGTCGGGTGTTTCCGGGAGCCCTGGATGTTGATCCGGCTCGGCCGATAGGGAACGTAGACGCCCGATTGCGCCCCGAGCGCGCGGGGCGCTTCCAGCTTGGCATAGTCCACCGTGACGATCTCGCGCGCCGCAAGCTTGCGCTCGATCTTAGGCGTGGTGCGCGGCTTGGCGCGCATCGACTTGAACAGGCTTGTCGCCTTCGGCTTGATCCGGGTGGGTCGTGCCGGCGGCGCTGTCGCGGGGTCGATCCGCTTCACGATCAAAAAGCATTCGGCAAGCTCGGAGACGGTGTCGCGTGCAATCAAGGACGGTTTCGAATTGCCCGGAACCTTGTCGATGACCAGCAACCGGACCGCCACGCTCGTGCCCTGCTTGTGATAGCATTTGGCGAGCCTGCAGGATGTCTGCACCGTGCAGTTTGCGAAGGTTTCCTCGTAGATCCGCAGCATCTTGGCGCTGGGGGTGAACCAGTCAGGCATGATGGCAACGACGCGGCCGCCCGGAAGCAACTTCGCCAAGGCCGCGCGCAGGTGACGGACCGCTGCGAATTGGTCGACCCCCCTGCCCTGCGAACGCGAAAACGGCGGGTTCATCAAGATCACCGTTGGCCGGAGGTCGTGCGCCGAAAGGGACGTCAGCATCGCACCGTCGAAGCCGGTGATCGTGGCTCTTTCGAAAAGAAGCGACAGCTTCGCACGGCGACGAGGATCGATTTCGTTGAGGTGGAGCTGCGCGACAGCCGGCAACATGCTCACGAGAGAGCCATGCCCGGCACTCGGTTCCAGGACGATGTCAGTGCTGCGGGGTTGCGCGGCGATCACGGCGAGCGCCGCCAGATCGGCCGGCGTCGAGAATTGCTGGAAGCGGATCTGATCTTCGCTTCGAACGGTGTGGGTGGGCAGCGAGTCGACCAGTTCCGACAGCGCAGGCACATCTTCGAGCAAGGGTGTCGAACGCGCCGAAAGATGAAGCGCCAGCCCCGCCTCAAGCAAATCGTAGGCATCGCGCTGCGTCCAGGATCCATTCGCCGATGTGCAGCCGTGCAGCTGCTCCATGATCGCAAAGAGGCTCTTCTTCGAAAGGATCGAGCCTGCGATGTTCTGGGCGACTTCCTCGATCGCCCCCTTGAGGCGGTGGTCGGATTGTTCGAATAGGTCGGTCACGGTCTGCTCCTGATGTTGATCCGCAACCAAGCTTCCCTCTCCCCTCCCCCTCGAACCGCAGTCCTATCCTCCAGTGTTCTCGTTCACCTCGGCCCAGTCGCCCGCCTTTCGTGGCGGAGGATCGCGGAGAACCGTCCGGTCTTTAGTCGCGTACGCCTCAATCGCCGCCAGTGCGCCAAGCCGCCCTGCCCTGTTGTTGTCCTCGGCGATCACGACCGTCTTTACGCCGTCCGGTATTCGGACAAGAGCCAGGCGTTCGGCTCCGAGCGTACTCCAGCACGGAATTCCTTTGATCCTGGTGTAGGCGACTGCATCTTCCATGCTCTCCGCAAGGCCGAGCGTGTCGCCTTTGAACGACGGTGACCAGGCGCCCATCCCCGGCCGCCCAAGCATGTATTTGCCTTTGTGGCACAGCCCTTTCGATCCGAGCGCGATACGCTGGATTGCCATGATCTCCAGGCGATCCCTCACCGCAACGAGAAGCGCGGGTCTGAAGACGGCATTGGGTTTGCGTCCGAACGGACATTTATGGTGGTAACGGATATCGCGGAGATCCAACGGAAGATTGCGCGATTTCAGGTATGCCTCAGCGAGCGTTTCGCAGATCTCCCGGCCCTGGTCCCATATTCGCCGCGCATTCGCTGACGATGGACTTGGCTGAAATTTGGGTGCTGGCGAATTGAATACGGGCCGCGTTCGCGAGATTGCTCGCAGTACGTCTTCATTTTGGCATCCGGCAAAGCAGTGTACCAGTATTCCGTGCTGGCCCTGCCTGATCGAGAGGGACGGCGTGCTGTCGCGGTGTGCTGGACATCGGCACATGGCGTAGCTGCCATGCCACTTGCCGCGAAGTCCTGCTACCGTGTCGATTGTTTCCTGAGTTGGGCTCAGACAGGTCAGCATAGTTGCTCCTCCTTTACCCCGAACCTCTTCCTCCACTTTTAAGAATGAAACCGAGACGAGTGTTGATACTTGCACCATGCTTGCCGGTCTCAGGGGGTCTGGCGATATTCAAATCACGCCAAAGGTGTGGTTGTGAAAAATCTTTTTCTGATTCCAGGGTCAATGTTCCTTTCTCAGCCAACACAAGAGGCCAAGGTCGAGAGGTTCGTCAGTGCTTTATCCCGAATTTCGTGGTTCTGGTTTTTGGAGTTAACGCACAAGCGGATCGACCGGAGGGCAATCAAGCCTTCCCAGGAATTGCCTCTGCTCAATGGTAGCGGAAAGCCCGTTTCGCCGGGAATGTGGCAAGATTCATTGTGTTCTCGGTGTCCCCGTGAAACCAAGAAGCCGACGATGCGCGTATCGTAGGACTATATGGCAACGGTGGCGGGACACCACACGAGAAGGTTGGTGCCTCTGCGCGATCGTCCGTATGGGCGTAAGTGCACCGCTCCTATTGGTGCGCGGCTCTCCGCTTGGCATAGGAGATGACGAAACTTTCCCAGATGCGAAGCCATTCTTTCTCGGTTCGAGGGCGTTCGAAGTCCGGGCAGCCACTGCGGAATTGGCTCGCCATCAGATCGACATCCCAGGGAGCACCCTTTTCGCGGCCAATCCGCAAAAAAGCTTCTTCGCGCTTTCCATACTGAAGCGACCCTGACGGAAACGCCAAGGTTTCGACTTCCGGCAACGTCTTCGCCCTGCCCTCTGCTTCGCCTGTCCTTTTGGACAGGGCTTTCCGCTTGCTGCGCGGTTCGATTCCAACGAGCCGTAGATGGGCTCCAACGAGCTTCTTCTCGAGCGGCGCTGGTGAAGGATAAAGGACGACCTTCCTCCCCGAAACATCGACATTGGCGTTCGGATAGACTGATGTAACAAGTTGCATTGTTTCACGGACGGTCTGGCGAAATCGTTTGCTGTCCGCGGCGTTGCCCAAATGCTTGGCCAACTGGTCCCACGAGAGTGCCTGGCCGCGCTCGGCGGTAACACGGGGGAGCCGGTAGGCAAGATAGGTGTAGAGATCGAGCGCGGTCGGCGCTCCCTTCAGTTCTCGGATCGCCACTTCATTGAGTGGAACCGCATGTTCAACGAGATGCTGATAGAAGACCTCCGACATTCTGATTTCGCGAGCGAAGGCACCGTCCTTGTCCAGCGAGCCGGCATATTCGCTGGAAATCTTTACATCCCTGACGGCAAAGGCGTTCTGGTCCGTATCGGCGCCGTCCCATCTGATCTGCCATTCACAGGCAAGCAACCGATCGACCTGCTGCTTCATCAGATTGGCAGTACCGCGTGGCCCGTATGAAATCGTCTGATATCCGAGACGCCGCATCCAATCAGTGAAATTGCGGCCGAGATAAACATCGCGCGACCGTTGCTGAACCGCTTGCGAGAGCATGTAGATTAGCGCCACGCGGGGATAGGATCCGAAAGGAACACCCAGACTCTTCATCACTCGCTTGCCATCGATCTCCTGCAGCACCGGCCGGGGATTGATTGCCAGCGCATAGCGACCGTCCTCGCGAATGATCGGTTCGAACTCGTCCTTGGGGCGCTTTGTTGGGAGCGACATGGCGCATAACGCCGAATGCAGAAACGCCGGCACCGGGTTTTCGTCCTGAACTCTCAGGAATGCGTCGAGCGTCAGTTGCGAGCCAGCATGCTCGGCAAGTGTACGGACCTGTTTCTCGCCGCCAGCCAGCATTGCCAGAGCGTATTGGTGGCCAACCGGTTTCTTGTCATCCTGCGTCATAGTCCCCTCCCCCGATTCGGCGGGCCTCGGTGGCTGGATCAACAACAGGGTTGGGGGGCTAAATCAAGCCCTTTGGCGATTTACGGACGATTTGTGGCCGAAAACCTGCAAAATCACCGATGATGTCGGGTCCGTTGAGCAAAACATGCCAATATCAAACTTTCAAACTCAAAATTTAACCGATTGCGAATCGGATTCGAAGGAGGAGATTCTCTATAAGTAGGTATGCGCTCTGAGATCATCGGTTCTTAGGCACCGAGATCATTGCATTTCTGCACTGAGTTCATCGGCCTGGCTCTGAGATCATCGGTTTTCGTCCACAGCTCGGTTTTGCGAGTCCGATGGTTGGATCAAGCAGTTCAAAAGGGCTCGAAGATCATCGGCGAACGCGTTTACTCGCCCGCGACTGCCCGCAAGTGGCTCGGAGATCATCGGTGTAGCTGTAAGTTTTTTGGCCAAGTCGTTGCTGAAAGCGTCAACTCGGGCTAAATTGATGTCCAGACTTCCAAGAAGGATAGTAGATGGCCACCAAGATTTCAGCCGATGGGCTTCCAGGCAGCTCAGCAACCGATGATCTCCGTTCCCTTCATCGCAAGTCACTGGCAATTCTCAAGCGGCTCCAGACACACGCGCTCGATCCCGAAACCGGAGAGAAGGCGGGCCCAACCTTCCCCATCTCGAAGGCCGCAGAACTCGTCGATCGAACGGCATCGGCAATCCGAGAGGCCGAACGCGATGGCCGTTTGCCCGAGCGCAGTCGCACCCCTTCGGGTCACCGCTTGCCGTACAATCTCACCGAGCTTGATAAGATGCGCAAGGTTTTCGGAACAAGGCCTTGGCGCGATCCGGAAGACACGCCGGCGATTATCTCGGTGTCGAACTTCAAGGGCGGCGTCGGCAAGTCGACGATCGCGGTGCACCTTGCGCAGCACTTTGCGATTAAGGGGTACAGGACCTTGCTCGTCGACTGCGACAGCCAGGCCAGCTCGACCATGATGTTCGGATATCGTCCCGATATCGATCTCGGTGAGAACGATACGCTTTACGGGCATTTTCACGACCCCGAGTTGCTCGGGGTCCGCTCGATCATCCGGGACACGCACTTTCACGGCCTCAGCCTTATCCCTTCAAATCTCAAGCTCTATAATCTGGAGTATGAGATAGCTGCGCACCTGGCTCAGACGCGAAGCTTCGATGTGATTGATCTGATTTCGAATGCGATCGGCGAGGTCGTTCACGACTATGATGTCGTTATCATGGATCCGCCGCCGGCTCTCGGAATGGTGTCGATGGCGGTTCTCCAGGCAGCGAATGCCATGGTGATCCCGATGCCGCCAAGCGTGATCGACTTCTCTTCGACTGTATCCTTCGTCGATATGGCGAGAACCACTATGGAACAGCTCGAGCAGTTGGGGGGCAGGGCGCGACCGGCCTACAATTTCATCCGCGTGGTCGCGAGCCGCGTCGACGAGAACAAGTCGATGCATCGCGAGCTTCTGGCCATGATGCGCGATGTGTTCGGCGGGTCTTTGCTTACATCGATAATGCCGACGAGCGCCGAAATCGACAATGCGAGTTCACGCCTCAAGACCGTTTTCGAGCTCGATCGGCCGGTAACGTCACGCGAGGTGCACATGCGGTGCGTGAAGTACCTCAATGCGGTTTGTGAGGAGATCGAGCAGGAAGTTATCGGCAGCTGGGCGAGCCGGGCAGGGGAGGTGATGGCATGATGTTGCCACGTGGCAACGATCTGGAAGGTCGTTCTGAATCAATGAGATATAGCTATCAGGCGAGTCCCGTGCCGGTGCCGGCGCATTGCCATGGTCAGCTGGTGTACGAGACCATTCAGAGTGCCGTTGCCACGTGGCAACAAACTGCCGCCACGGCAACACACGAAAGGAGATTGAGTCTTGGCCAAGGGTAATAAGGGCTTCGGTTCGCTGCTTACCGAATCGATCGATGATGACATCGAGGAGGGGGAGGCGGCGCCGGCAAGGAGCATAATGGCCAGTCGCAGCGAGGCGCTCAATCGCCTGGCATCGGGTAAGGTTGTAACGGATCGCACGGAGTTCGTGGATCCAGCCCGCTGCCGGCCATGGCGTCTCCACAATCGCGATCTCGATCATCTATCGGAGGAGAGTTGCCGCGATCTCATCGACGCCTTCCTTTCGGCGAAAAAGCAGCGCATCCCGGCAATCGTCAGGCGACTGCGCGACGACCCAGAGCATGATTACGAGATCATTGCCGGCGTCAGGCGCTGGTGGACGGTGCAGTGGCTGCGCGAGCACAACCATCCAGAGTTCGATTATCTGGTGACCGTCCAGCAACTTACCGACGAGGAGGCGTTCCGGGTATCGGATGTCGAGAATCGGTCGCGCAAGGACATCACCGACTGGGAGCGCGCTCATGAGTACGAAGCGGCGCTGTCCGAATTCTACGAGGGCTCGCTTACCCAGATGGCCGAGCACCTCAACATATCGAAGTCCTGGCTCAGCCGGATGCTCAACGTCGCGCGGCTACCCGAGGAACTCATCGTAGCTTTTGCCGATCGTCACGACATCACCGTGCGCATCGCGCGAGACCTTAAGCCGCTTGCCAACGAAATGCGCTCGCTTTCGGCGATGCGCAAGGAGACGGAGGCGATCCTTGCTGAACGCAGCTCGGGGAGCGAACCGCTTTCCGGGCCTGAGACGGCTAAACGCCTGATCAGGGCGACCACCGCGCCTGGCAAGCCGAGGACGAAGGTCCAGACCGAAACCGTGCCGACCAAATCCGGTGTTCCGATGCTCTCGGTGACCAGGCCGACCAATGGGGCAGGGCTCACCATCAAGATCCTCCCGAATTCAGGAGCTAATAAGACGACGATCATGGCGGCGATCGAAAAGCTTCTCTAAGTTTCGGTGTGCTTTCGCGAATGATCCGACAGCATCTGATCGATCTCCGCCATTTCTCTGTCAAACTCGGCAAGAACAGTGTCGAGGGCCGGTGACGAGCGCGACGGGGAGGGCGGACGCCCGCGCGGGGGTGCAACAATCCCCAAGGCAATCCCGACATCGGGAGTAACATAGAGACGCCAGCTCGTCCGACCGCTTGTTTCTACCAGCAGACCCTTTTCAGCCGCTCTTGAGAGGAGCTTCCCGGCTCCCGAGAGTGTGATGTCAAATCGGTCAACAAGTGTTCGCGCGGCCAGGAAGGGCGTCTCGAGTGCCAAGGTTCCTAACCGGGGAAGATGGCCCGGACGATGCTCGGCACCGACAGCAGCGCCGTAGCGCATACGATAGCCCTCGAGGCGGCCGAGACGCCGCAACCCTTCGTCGGCTAGTTCTCGCAAGGATTTGAGCAAACGCTTAAGCTGGGCTTCCCGCGTGCCGTGAAGAAAGCGAAGGCCCGGGTCGCCGGTCACCAGGCAAGGGAGTGGGTTCCTGGTCAAATTCATTCGCCGCAGCAACTTGGGAAACGCCAGCCAGGGAGCGGGCGTGTTATCCTGCCGCGACCAGGAATCGAGAACGGCGAGGGCGCGGGCGAGGGGAGGGGCGTCGCGCCAGCCATCGGGAATGTCGAAGGTAAAGGGTATGTCCTCGCGCCAATGACGGTCGTGACCGGCTGCCAGCTCTGCGGCCCAATCGGCGTAAGCGCCGAACGGATCGCCCGCGGTGACAACGGGGGGGCGGCCCGGGATCGAAACGCCGGTGAAATGTGAAATTACGTCGATTTCGTCGATTTCGTGCCGCTGCAGCCTCAGAGCTGTGGCGTAGCCGGTCCAGCTGGCTCGCAGCATCCACGCGGGGGCAACCGAACTGGCGGATATCCGGGCGTCAAGGCGACCGATCGATGCCATCGTTCGGCCGAACTCATCGACCAGATCGGGCGACCAGAGTATCGCACAAAGAGGACGAGCCGGACGTGACATGTATCAATAGTAGCTTAAAACGAGCGGTTCAGTCCACTGAGGAAGGCACGTAATGTTGATAATGCCTGCTTATCAACACTAGACAAGGGAGCTTAATCCACGCAAATCGCCAGAGATGGCTTCCGAAATCGCTCCGAACAGGGTTCCAGCGCTAGGCTTCGTGGACAAAGGGTATCCAGAGCTTGATTGAAGCGAGAGCGACGAAGC
>NZ_JBELMO010000010.1:0-62545 GCF_042095715.1 Qipengyuania sp.
GACTCTTAATCAGCGGGTCCTAGGTTCGAGCCCTAGTGCGTCCACCATTTTTCAATGACTTAGATACGATTTGGAGGTTGCGCGTTCCGGCGGGGCACCAATGGGGCATCAGATGCTTCATCGCTGATCGCAGTGACCGTGCAGGCTAATTGCTAATTATCCTCTGGCACCAACAATACACAAGGATCGCCCTTGGGCGTTAGGATTGTGGTGCGCCGACGACCACGGGTCACGCTCACTCGGAAATTCTGGCGTGAGCCATCATTCACCTCTGCCCGGTCATTGTTCCGGACGATGCGATCTAGATTCGCGACGATCTCGTTGTTCTTTTTGCGCGGCCATCCTTCAAAAATGATGACCTCGTCAAATTGTTTGCCCTTAGCCTTATGCATGTTCATGACCACAACACCGCTCTCGGGCTTCGTACTGGAAGCAAAGTGTTCTTGAACGAAAGCCTGCTGAACAATCGCGAGTGCATTTGCGTAAGACCCGTTGTCCCGCCAATCTTGAGTAAGATCCTGACGAAGCTGCGTGCCTCGCTCCAACAGGCGGATGTTTCGCACTTCGGTGCCGACCTCGTTGAGGCGTTTGCAACCTCCATCTTCCAGTACGGCTCTGACCGCTCGCCAGTCTTTGTCAGGATCACCAGTCAACACGACAGTAATTGCGGCATTGTAGACTTCGAAGGTGGCACGGAGGATGCTGTTTCCGGGCGGATTCTTCCCTGCGTCAAGCGCCGCAGACCATTTATCATAGGCTTTGCGTAAGCGGTGGGCTTCTTCCAGCGCACCTTTGGAAGGGCGATCTCCGCCCTTTCCCTGAAAGTAGTTGCACAGGAGGTCGAGAAAGACGTCAACGCGCACAACCGCATCCGGCTGCATTAGATGTGCGATGATTTCTGAACCAAGAATGGCGGCTTCCAGCTCAACTACAGCGCTATGTGCTATGGCCTGCATGCCTGCGGGCGGTTCGCGAAATGTGTCTGACACAAGTCGTGTCATTTTTTTGGTGGGGACGAGTATCGCCAGTGACCACTCTGGCTTGCCGACATCCACGAGGCGTTTGCGTGCTGCATAGGTGCAGGCGACTAGCGCCGTCATCGCCCGATCTGCGAAAGGTTCGAACAATTTGAAGCCTATCCCTTCGTATGCCGTCTGATCGAATTTGCCGGCAAGGATGGCATTCCCGAACTTTGCGATGTCTGTGCCTGCGCTTCGGTGGTTGGCATCACTGAAATCAATCTCGGTGGGGGTGAATGCCTCGCGGAAATGATTCAGACGTTCGGGGTCAGCACCTATAAAGTCGAATATGCGCTGCTCGGGATCAGCGAGGGCAATAAGACGCGTGTACTGACCGATTGCTTGGACAACACCCCATTGCTCGGCGTTTGTATCCTGGAACTCGTCGAGGATGACGACGGGGTACATGGTCGCGAGAAGTCGCCGCAATCGCTCGCTTCGGTGCAGGAGATCGCCAACGAACGGAGCGAATAAATCAAAGCAAATTCGCCCATCATGCTTGGCGAGCCGATGCCTCTCCGCCTTTTCCGCGTTCGCCTTGTCCTCCTTCTCCTTCGCTGAAAGTTTGCTGTCAGCGCCGAATCCACTCCGTATCGCTGAAAGAGCAATCGCTTCGGCGGGTGGCGTGAGAATATTCAGTCGGCGCGGCAATCCTATGAGGTAGCCATGCGCCTTGAGAATGCGCCAGAAAAAGGAGTGGTAGGTTTCAACCTCGATGCGCCGTTTGGCATCACGAGAGATGCTTTGCTCTTCCTCGATCGCTTCAACTACGCGAGCGACACTGGCGCGAGCGAAACTTAGAAACAGGACCTTATGCTGCGGTCGAAGGTTGCGCTCGGCAATCTGGGCGGCCTTCAGGATTGATATTGTCGTCTTGCCAGAGCCCGGGCCGCCAGTGACTAGCAGATGCCCGTCGCTGGCCATGACCTCAAGCTGCTTTTCAGTCAGCTCCATCATTGGCAGCCTCTGGCTGAGCTTCATCACGGGCGGGAGCCACTTCTTCCTGGGCTGGAGCAGGGTCGCAGGCCTGCATCAACTGCTTGCAGGCTTGGCGCAACCATTCAGGAATTTCAGCCTCGGAACATTGCGCGAAAAAGTCAGCCAACCCCCAATTGCCCTTTGCCCAACCGAAATACTCGGCCAGAGCATCTCGAGCTTGTGCGACTGGGACAGGATATTTTTGAATGATATGCGGCGGCCATTCCAATGTGCCTGCAAATCTTTGCAGTGCCGCCTCGGTGGTGCCGTCAAGGACGAGCTTCTCGATGGCCTTTTCGTCGTGCATGAGAAGAAGTTCGACTTCGGCCTCGATAAGGGCTTGGCCCGCCGTATCCTGCTTGTCGCACAGTGCGAAAGTGCGCTTGCCCAGATTGCGAAAAAGTTTGGCCATTCCCGCGATCTTCGAATCGCTGCCAGCGTTGAGCGTGCACATACCAAGGGCTTCGAGTGACTTGTATTCGGCGGGGTTCAATTCGGCCAATCGGCGGCATACCACTGGGAAGGCGGTGGTTTCCGTTTCCCCCTCAGCAATCAGAACACGACGGGACAGCAGTCCCTCACAAAACCGGGCTCGAAAATCCTGCCTATAGACCTTCAATTTGAGGCTATCGGGGAGCGCGATCAACTTTCGGCTCAACTCGCCAGAAGCGTTCCGGCCAAGCACGACCGTCTCATCAAGAGCGAACTCTTCGAGGACGTATGGCGAGTGTGACGTAAATATGGCCTGTGAAGCGAGCGACTGTATCTCATGCACGATACGCTTTTGGGCATAGGGGGGAATCGCTGTCTCAGGTTCCTCCATCGCAAAAATTACGTTCTGCTTATCGGCCGCAATCTGCGAGAGCATTGCAAGCACCAGCATGTTGATCGTGCCCGTGCCTTGGCGATAAAATGGTGCAGCGTGCTCACCTTCACCCGTGGCAATGAACGCCGTAATGACTTTTCTCAGATGCTCGCGCGTGAGATTGGAGACCTTAAGATGAGGTTCGATACCCCACTCCTTGGGCACATATTTCTTCAGCGCTGTGTTGATGCTCTCCAGCACGCCGGAGATACCTAACGCGGGATCGGCGGCCACCGTGAAGTCCGAGAGTTTGCCAATCGTGTCCTCCCACATCTGTGGGCGGACTTCCTTTAAACGAAGGATGATATCCAAGAGGCTGCCCCGTTCGAGGCTCAGCGCGCGACTGCCTGTGCGCAGGGAGCGGAGGTATAGGAAGCCGCAAACCTGCTTGTCCTTCTTACGAAACTCAACGGGACTGCCCCCTTCGGTAATGCTGCGTGTGAAGTAGGTCTTCCCCTGAAAATCGTCTTCATCAGGGTCATACCAACCATGAAAGGTCACGCGAAGGGCTTCAGTTATATGGTCGGGATCAACCCCTTCTGGATTTGGTTCCGCATAGAACTGATCGGCGACGGAATCCCAAAACTCTACATAGTCGCCGAAGCGAGCCTTCTGGTCCTCGGAAAGGTCGGCAATCGCGACTTCAATTTCGATGCGCGGTGCCTCCTCGGGCGCAGGATCGGCATCGTCGGCAGCTTCAGCAGCATCTTGTTCGAAGTGGTCTTCTTCGACGTCTTTAGCATCACCGTCTTGGTCCTCTGCCGACCCGCAGGTTGCCAAGTACTGTCCCTGATAAAAGTCGTGCTCGTCGATTGGGGGAAATCGGTTGAGGCGATCCGGCCCAAGAGCTAGATCCAGTGCCTCAAGAATGGTCGTCTTGCCCGTGTTATTGTCGCCGATGAGAACAGCATGCTTGGGCAGCAAAACCGTGGCGGCCTTGATGGCACGGAAATGACTGATGCTGACGCGACAAGCTCTCATCCATTCCCCCTATTACCCGCTGACGGTACCGAGTGATCGTGACGATTGTTGGTGAATACTACCCGCTATTATGCCGCGGTCGACCTTTCAACAGTCATACATCAGCGTCTTCCGACGCCGAATCCAGCTCAACCTCAGGCAACGCTTCATCTCCTCGTCGGTCGATGGTGTCGTTAAATACCATCATGGCACGAGACATGAGGTCCAAGGCCTCCCGTTGACTATCGCGAGCGGCCACCAGCCCTTCGACCAACTCAAGCTGTGTTGTGCGATCAGGTGGAAACGCGATCTCTAGGGCTTCAAAGTCCCCCACCTGCGTTCGGCGGCGATTGCTGTGGCCGGTCGTGATCGCCCGAAATGCTCGCTGGTAATAGCGGCTACGAAGAAGACACGAAAGGAACACTGGATCGAGGCGTTCGTCGGTAATCTCGTAAATCGGGAACTCCTTCGTCACGAGTGCCCGGTCGAACGCTGAGGGGACAACCGCAACACAGCCCTTCCAAAGGTCGATGGAGCTAAAGACCACATCGCCCTCTCGCGCCGCGAACCAAGTGGAGGGGCTTTCCTCGAAATACATGCCAAGCCACTCGGGAGGGTTGCGTCCCTTTCCAACCTCACGGGGACGAATTTCTCCGGATTGACCGATGGTCATCACCTTCACCTGCTCGGTCGGGCGCTCCTCTGGCTTCACGAGATCAGTACGGCGACGAAGCACGTCGCGAATGGGCATCTTGACCCATCCTTCGGGCACGATGTTCTGCTCTTCTCGCTTGAACAGGTGGTACTTAGGATCAAGCCGATGGCTTGCATGGGCCCGCCACAGCTCGCCTGCGGGAATGGCCATGCAATCCGGTGACTTGCGGCCTTGGTAGTTGGTCGGGTCTGCTTGGAAGGCGCGATATTCACCGAGGATGGTGCCGTCCTGTTCGTCCGCGAGGCGGCCACCGGCCGACCCACGATAGAGGTCGTTTACGTCAGAATGGATGCCCGTTGACGTATAGCCGACCCAGTTTGCCTCAGCCAGGAACACCCTGTATTCGAGCGCGTCCAACGCAGTGGCGACCGCCTCCTCTTCCGCTGCACCTCCATTAATGGCCTCCGCATAGGCCTGATCGAACATCGTCTGCTGCCAGCCCTGAAACTTGCGGAAGTAGAGGATCGACGTCTTGTTTTGCGCACCGGACTTACGGAACGCATAGTCAGGTAGGGAGACGATGGCCTCGATGAACCCGCGCTTCGCTAGGAAACGACGAACAGCGGGGCAATTGCTTTGCTCGCCTTGATTGTTAAACAAGCCATCGGGCAGGATAAGGCCCAGCTCACCACCGGGCTCAAGCAGCTCAACCGAGCGCTCTAGAATAACGTGTTCGGATGCGACCTTGGTGCGATTGTCAGCGACGGTAAAGGCGTCGAGCACGTTTGAGCCTAAGTGGTCATCATCCCCCGCCTGCACTTCGTCTCCAAAGGGCGGATTGCCGAACAACTTCGTGAACTTGTCGCGGGGCGGATTCAGTCGAGCATGGGCGAAGACCGTGTCGAGGCAGGACCGGTCAGCCTCGATGTTGGTGTGACCATCGTGGTGTAGGAGCAGGTTGATTTTGCAGATGCGCCCCAAAATCTCGTGGATTTCAATCCCGAAGACGTTCGTCCGGGAGAAGTCCATTTTCGCACGACTAATCTCGACCTCAGGCTGGCCGTCGTACTCGCGATCAATGTTGTGCCAGACCTGCAAGAGAGCTTCCAAAAGGAAGCCACCGCTGCCCGCCGTGGGATCGATAATGTAGTCATTCTCACTGATGCCGAGCATAGCGACCGTGAATCGGGCGAGCTGCCGCATCGTGAAATACTGACCGAGCTCTCCGCGAAACACCGAACCGAAGAAGTTCTCGAAGGCAGCGCCAATGCTGTCAACGTCCGTCCGCAGGAAGCTGACTTCCTGCAAGGTCAGCACGATCTCGTAGATCTTCTTGTCTGTGAGGCGGATACGGGAGTTGGACGGGAAGATCGTCGGGTCCTGTCTGCAGGCCTGCGCAAAGAGCGCGTGAACCCGACCGGCGACGGCAGCCGTAGTTTCGTTAGTTCCCACCTGAAAGTGGCGAAACTCGCCAGAGCGACGATTCCGTTCGTCCACGACCTTGGCGAATAACAACTTGCTCCACTCGTCAAATGAAGTGAGTGGATCGCGTTTGCCACCCGCCCATATCAGCGAGTGGACGCGTTTGATCTTGCCTTCGAGGATGTTCGAGGCAACCGGATGGATGTCGGTCGCACTGCCAGCGATATAGCTATAGGTCGGCACCTCGCCGAACTGCTCGGGCACCGCATCGCGAGTGCCGAGCATGTTCTGAACCCGCTCAGTGGAAGGGAAGTTCTCCACGTCATAGAAGCGAGACTCGCCATATTCCTCATAGAGGCCCAAGGGGATGCGCAACGAATTGGCATTGCCGAAGAGCTGCTCAACGCCTTGATCCCGGGAAGCCTTCGCCTGCGGGTCGCTCTTGCATTCAACGACCAAGTACGGTTCGCGGCAACCCTCGTCGCGATAAACGATGATGTCCGCCCAATCGCTGGGAGTCCGACGCGGCACCTGCACTTCGACGCGCATCTGTGTAGCTGGGTATTTCTTATCGATCACCAGATTGGCGATGGCGATGCAGCGCACCCACTCCTCCGGGTCGCTCCACGCGTAGGACTTCTTGTGGTTCAGGTGATAGGTAGCTCGACCGTTGGCGATCTCTATCACGCCGCGATTGATGCATTCGATGACGTTTTCGTTTTGGATGGCTATCTCAGGCGTGAGCCGCATATCATCGCTCCGGTCTATATCCCCGGACGATTGCTCCGCTACTCTGCCTAAGTCAAGAGTGGATAACAGAGCATGACGCTCTAAACCCACATCTGCCGCTTGATCATTCCTTCTTTGTCGTCTTATTTGAGCCAATTATGCCTGTCTCCCAGCATGCTTGCACGACTACCCCTCTACGGAAATCGTCGATTTCGAGTGCGCATCTCTGAAAAAACTCGTTTTGTTGCATGATGTCACTTGGGCACATCGGTCAATTTTCCGTCTGGCCCGAAGGGCAGTCCGAGCGAACGCGCGTTCGCTCCGAACATCGATCCGGTGGAATGCACCCAGACGATGCATTCGCTCCCATCCGAATTTGTGACGACCTGATTGGGCTGCCCGAGAAGGCCGATAACCTCCGCCTTGGTCATACCAACGCGAAGGCGATCGACCGCTGCCACGTCGTAGTTCGTGCCCATCGAAACGCAGCCCGCAAGCGACAACGCAGCTACTGCAACCAAGTACTTCAGCATCTTGCACCCCTTATTGTAGTCAATAAGTGACATCGATAAGGAGTGCGGAATCCATGGTCAAAGGATTTGTCACTGATCGTCTGTAGACCAATTGACGACATCACGGTGCTGTCGCTCCGATGGATATCCGGGAACGTCTTGCGCAGAATCTACGCCAGTTGAGGCAGGACAAGGGGTGGTCGCAGGAAGCGTTTGCGGATGAGGCGGGTTTGCACCGAACCTACATCAGCGATCTTGAGCGTGGCGCGCGCAATCCGACGATTACGGTGGTGGACAAGCTTGCGACCGCCTTAGGCGTGACGCCAGGGCGGCTACTCGACTGAGGGCGCACCTACCCCAAGCCACAGTATTTCGTTGAAAAGCCAGCTTGAGAAGCACAGAGCCGCCGTCCGGAGAGCCGGAGGTTGGGCCTGAGACGTGGGCGATCTCGATGTATGATGCCGTCCGAGACGCAGGAGGCTTTCATGGGCGGACTTGGTTCGGGCGCGCGGCGATCAACGCATATCGGCAACGTCGAGGAAATGCTGGCGCTCGACATTCGCGCATTGCGGCGGCTGGGTGTAATCGCACCGGGCGAATGCATCATCGACACGTTGCATTGGTCAATCGGCGGCCTAAGCACCGCCAGCGCGCGCCTGCGTGCCGACCTCAGCGACGTTGAACGTGGCGGCGTCATGACAATCGTCGGTCAAATGCCTGACGGTGCCATCAACCAGCCCGTCGCCGTCGAAATGGTGCCATCGCCATTTGGCGGCCACCGCTGCTATTTCATCTGTCCGTTCTCCACTCGGCGCTGCGAGGTCTTGTATTATGCCAGAGGCCGCTTCGGTTCACGCGAGGCGCAGCGCCTAAGCTATGCGGTGCAAGGCATGGACGAAGTTTCGCGCGCCCGCCGCAAGACCGCAAAGCTCCGCAGCCGCCTGTGCGGGTCGGGTAGTCATCCGCGCGCACGAGGGCGTAATCGCATCGATATGGTGAGCCGCCTTCGACAAGCGGAGCATGATGCACAGGCGCTATACCTTGACCGACTCCGCGCCTTTACTGATCGGTCTGGTTCCCGTCGGATGCCCGGCGAAACACCGTAGCGCGCCCAAGATAAGGAATTCCAAGCGTTTAGGCGCACCGACCACCTGATTCTATATCAGCGGGTCCTGACCGTATTGCGCAATTTTGCGCACCGGCACCCGTTCGGAAATCAGCGGGTTTCGTGGGATTTTTCCTGACTTCGCCGCACCCATGATCTTATTGCGAAGATGGTCAACGAAAGGAGGCCATCATGTCCGACCACGAACCGTTCGACCGGTTACACCTGTTGTCTAATGCGCAGGCGCTATTCCCCGGCGCGGTGATCGAAGTGACTCACATGCCCGACGAGATTATCCATATCGATGTGGACGGGCACCGCTACACGTTTGAAATCGGCAGCGACGACGACGAATACCTTTTCACCGACGGGAAAGCGTCATTCTCGATCCCGCTCATGGAAATCGACTGGGATTTCTAGGATTTCTCCTGACACGCCTTCCGAACCCATCTTAATGGAAATGTCGGTCCAAACAAAGGAGATGACCGACATGACGACGACCGAACCCGCAAAGCCGACCACCGCCGCGCCGAGCGCCGTAAGTAAGTCCGATGTCGCCAAGCTTGCATCGGGAAGCAAGGCACCAGCGAAGCCTCCCGTCGAAATGGTCACGCTCGACCAGCTCGCCCGCGAAATGAAGATGCCCGCGCGCGATGCCCGGATGCTGCTGCGGCTCGCCGCGAAACAGACCAAGCTCTACCCCACACTGGGCAAGGAACACGTCGCAAGGCAGCCGTGGTCATGGGCGCCGGGATCGAAAGCGTTGGACGAAGCTCGAAAGGCACTCTCAGCGACGCCGACCGTTTGACGAGCCGGGGCATCGGGCAACCGATGTCTCCCTCGCCTGTCTCGATCCAACTTTTCCGGTTTTCACGTTTTCACTGGCTGGAACATCGTGAAAAGTGCCGGGGCGGTACGTGGGACATTCCCGCCCCTCCCCGGCGATGAAAACTTGGAAACTTGAAAAGTTGGCGTCAATCGGGCGCTAGCGACCAGTACCAGACTTTGCCCTCCTTGGCCGTGATTATGCCTAGCTCTTTCCGCGCCCGATCAAGGGTGGACGCGCTAATCGCTCGCGCCTCACCCTTCGATTTGAGCTTGGCCGCCGGCTTGGGTCCATCCGCCAGCGCCTCCAACAGGAACCCTTTGGCGACCTCCCGCTCATCCTGATCCGGGCCGCGCGTGGGCGACTCGGCCGAAAAATATTCGTCGGCGGTTACTTCGGTGAACTTGTCGAAGGCGATACGCGGCTGCTCACCCTGCCGCCCATCGGCATCGCCCATCGTGAACAGCATGGACTGCCCACGCTCGAAGTTCGTCTTCATATGGAACACGATGAAACCCCGGACATCATCGGCGCGGCGGGCAAGACCGAATTGGTTGCGCGAGATACCCACAAAGTCGGTGGAACCCAGCCCCTTCTTCATGGCCTTGTCCTGCGCGCTCTTACCGAAGTGACGAACGCAGATGATCGCGCATTTTCGCTTCGCCGCAATGTCGCCCAAGCGCGACATGAACTCGCGTACGTCGATGTTGCTGTTGCCGTCCACGCCGGACATGAACGCTTGAATCGGATCGAGAATGACGAGACGTGGCTTCTTTTCCGCTATTTCACCGTCCAGCCATTCGACCATTTCCGACGTAAGCTGAAACTGCCGCGACTGGATGAATACGCGCGAAAGGTCCGCGCCGTTCGCCTCCAGCCGCTTCTTGATGACGGCACCGGGCAGGTCCTCGAAATTGAACAGAAAGCAATTGGCCGGTTCAATTCGATCGCCATTCGGCAATTGCTCCCCACGACTTAGGCGCGCGCATAACCAAACGCAAAGCTGGCTTTTGCCATCACCGGGATCGCCGTCCAGCAATCCGAGTGTGCCGAGACAAACATAGGGATACCAAAGGAATTCAAGGCGCTCTTCCGGGATTTCCGAGAACGGAATGATCTGCGGCAACGGCTTGACCGGATAGCGCGACACGCTCCGCGCGATTTGTCTGACCTCGCGATCCGGCAACGGTTTCTCGGACATGGTGCGGTTCAGCGTCTTCAGCGTGTCCAACAGCGCCGCTTGCGGCACCCCCTTCCCGTGCATGTAACCCGCGAACTT
Organism: Qipengyuania sp.; assembly: GCF_042095715.1. Classification (GTDB taxonomy): domain Bacteria; phylum Pseudomonadota; class Alphaproteobacteria; order Sphingomonadales; family Sphingomonadaceae; genus Qipengyuania. The sequence continues at coordinate 10,351 of NZ_JBELMO010000010.1, forward strand.
CGTGAGTGTGTCATTGCGCAGCCCGACCGGGATCGGTCCGCCCTCGCCTGCTTCGATCGGGTCTTCACTCCGTTCGGTAATGACCGCAATGTTCAGCGGCAATTTGGCCATCGGGAGGTCCTCCCAGAGCGCATAGATAGCGCCCGAGGCGTGCATCGAACTTGGCCCGACGACATAGCAGCCGGGACCGCTCTTGACGTCCAGCTTGTTCTGCGCGCCATTTCGAGCGGGCATTTCGCCCCGGTAGTAGAAATGGAACCCCCTCGCCGTTTTCACGGTGAACGTTGGCGGCGGATGATGCCCTGAACGGAATGCCCGCAAGGCTTCCTTGCTGTCGCAGTCGATCACGGCCAGCCCTTCAGTCGCCACGGCATAGTTCATGTCGGGGTGTTTACGGTGCCAGCGCTGAATGATCTGCACATCGACTGTCGCGCCCTTGACGCCGTTGCGAACCAACGAGCTGATCGGATGCTTGCCGGGGCTTTCGCAATCGTCGTCGCCGCACGTGCAGCAGTCGTCAACAACACCATGGATTGGCAGGACAGGAATATCCTGCCCCGCGAACCATTGCATCATACTCAGGACACTACCGCGCCGGTCGAAGCGGACGCTAATGCGCTCTCCTCTCTGCGCCTTCATTGTTTGGGCCCTCCCCAATCGTGGCGGCTCGGATCAGGAAGCGGCGCACCTTCGATTTCTTCCTTCCAAGCGTCATGGCGATCGCCTGTCTCAGCGTCGAAGACGAACAGGCGCGTCCAAGTTTCGCCTGTCCGAAGGTCGCGATAGTCGCACTGGACGAGGCGCTTCATTGGCCCCGTCCCCGCGCTGGATAGAGCTGATCTATCCAAGCTCCATAATCTGCGAAATCATCAGGAGTTGTAGTGGAGCGGTAGAATATGTGGCCTCTCGGTCTTTCTCCAAGGCTTGTGGTGACAACCTCTGCCCGCACAACGGTCGTCGATCCTAGCTCGACTTCGAAATGAACTCCTCGATCTGGTCCGCTCGCCAATAGCTCGTCGCGCCAATTTTCAGGCGTTTTGAGAATTTGTTTCGCTTTTCGAGCCTCCACAGAGTGACTCTGTGGAGATCGATACCCAATCCGCGCAGAGCGGCGAGATCGAGCAGGACGGGATTCTTTGGGGGATACATGCATAACGGCTCCAAATTGCCGGAGGCACATCCTCCGGGGAGCCGTTCAATTATCCCCCTGGCTCGCTGATGGCTTCACAACTTATCGATTCCGAAACTTGCCGTCCCGTTTTGTTCTCTTTCAGAAAGTCTATGACCGTCTTGCCCACTTTAGACAGATGCGATCCATCAGGGACGTCTAGCCTGTTAGCAGGACACCAATCACCAAGATGTCTGACTACTTCGGCATTCGTGGGAATACCCTCTCGTCGCAACGCGAACATCCACGCTTCGTGGACGATCTTATCCCATTCATATGTATGCTTCTTGCGTGGCTGCCCCTTCTTCGGAAGGACCTTTATCAGTTCCGGTTCGTCAATCCATACCGGCTCCCATCTGTCGAAATCGAGCCTGCAAGCGCCTGTGCGAAGGCAAATCTTGAAGGCGGGAGACGTGACCCAATGCAGTGGCAAATCCGTGGTTGCGGTTCCGTCATCGGTCAATGCGTATGCGGTGACGTGCCCACCCGTGACAAAGCCAAAGAGCAATTCTTCAACGTGGTTGGCTCGATGCCAGGCTTCCGTGTCGGTAGCCTCTGCCTCTTCATATTCAAGCGACGCCGGATCAGTTTCACACCAATCGGAATGAAATCGCCTTCCAACTATATCAGCCGCCTTTGCAACAGATATCCAGCGGGTTCGCGCTGATCCTGCATCATCCAAGGCCATCGAGAAAGCTTCCCCACTTATCCATCGCTTCGCGCCGTTCGGCGTCGTAGCCGTATCGATTATATACAGCGGCCACCCCGGAAATCGTGCCCGAAATGTGGTTCAATACCTTCTCGACAACGTGCGGTGCGATCCCCGCCCTCGCCATTCCCGATGCTGCCGTTCGCCGCAGGTCATGAAGTCGCCATTCGGATGTCTGGGACTCGGCATGGATGTGCCGTAACGCCTTGCTGAATCCACTGATCGGAGATCGCCGCGTTGTCGTGAACACCCAATCGCACTCAGGAAAGCGAGGAACTTCGGCGAGCAGCCGTAGCGCGAAGTCGTTGAGCGGGACAACGTGCGGCTTGCCGTTCTTCGACAGATCCGCCGGAATGACCCATTGCTTGGCATCAAGGTCCACTTCACTCCATTTCATCTGTGCCACCTCGCCGCGCCGTTGCGCCGTCGCTAGCAGCAGCGGCACGAATTGGCGGAAGGGATAAGCGTCCTTGGCGCCGGCCGTCAGCATCGCGCAGATTTCATCGTCCGTCAGCACACGATCACGGGCCTGTTCTCGCGTCGGTGGCTTGGTCCCCATGACAGGCGACACGTCAACGATGCCGCGCTCCATGCACCAGTTGAAGAGCTTGCGCAGATTTGAGTGGATGCGGTTCGCCTGATAGGCTGCGCCGCGTTCGATGGCCCCGTCCATCAATTCGAGGATGTCGTGGCGCTTGATCTCACGAATATCGCGCTGCCCATGCACGGCGACGAACTCGCGTTGCAAGATGCGTTCGGCCTCTTTCCAGCTGCGATTGCGCGGCCGTGCATATTGGCGAATGAAATCACTGCAAATGGCCTCGACGTTCATCCCGAGCTGGCGACGACGCGCGGCGGGATCAATCCCATCATCCACCAATCGCAGGGCTTCGAGCGCCTTGTTGCGGGCTTCAGCAAGGGTGATACGCGGATGGACACCAATGGGCAATCGGCGTTGGGTCAAGCCGTAGCGATATTTGACCGTAAAGACCTTCCTGCCGGTCGGAAACACCCGAAGGCTGAAACCCGGGCACAAGAGATCATGCACCTCATACCGTTTGACCTTCGGCTTGAATGCTTCGATTGCCTTTGCGCTGAGTGCCTTTCGCATGTGCCGTTCCTTTCAACGGCACCTCAATAATCACGGATTTCCGCCATTCTCAAAAAAAAATCCTAGTCGTGCAACGGGATGCAACGGAATACTTCAGGATGCTACGCCAGCCTTTGGATGACCGGGGGGGCTAAGAACCAAACTGTGGACGCAGACCACGGACAAAGTGCCGCGCGCTAGAACCTAGGTTTTCGGGCTGAATGAATTTCGTTAGCACTGGTTCGCTAGTTCGGGATCATCGGATTCTTGGGGGAAGCCAGTTGCAGCCGACTTACATCACGATTTCCAAACTGTTCAGTGGCGACACACGCCACACGGTGCCGTTGTTCCAGCGCCCCTATGTCTGGTCGCGGGAGGAGCAATGGGAACCGCTCTGGGAAGACATCGCAGGTCTGTTGTCCAGACTCGAAACGCGCAATGGTGATGCTTCTATCGCCAGCCACTTCCTCGGAACTGTGGTGCTTGAGCAAGTCCAAAACCCGACCGGCACCTTGCCCCGCCGGGAAGTCATCGATGGCCAGCAACGACTGACGACCCTGCAAATCGTGCTCAAGGCAGCAGAGCATTCCTTGGCACAGGCCGAGCAAGGCGTTGCGACCGAATTTCAGCCGAAAGTGAAGATTGCCCGTCGGCAAATCGGCAATTTGATCGAGAACGTCGCTGAAGGGGAAGAGCAATACAAGGTCTGGCCGACCAACGAAGATCGCGCCCCCTTCAAGCAGGTCATGGACGCTAGCGGCCCCAGCGAATTAGAACACGTCAGCACGCGCATGGCGTCTGCTTACCGTTACTTCCACGAGCAGTTCTCGGCCTATCTCTTGGCGCGGGACACCGAGCGCCGGGCACAGTTTCTAGCCGAAGCATTGAAGGACTACCTCAAGGTCATCGTTCTCGACCTCGAAAAGTCGGATGAGCCGCAAGCGATATTCGAGACTTTGAACGCTCACGGCACCCCACTACTGCCTGCTGACCTCATCAAAAACTGGTTGCTGTGGGAAGCCGCCCGCCAGAAGCTGGATGTCCCTTCCCTCTATGAAACCTATTGGCGCGAGTTCGACCGCGATCATGAATATTGGCGCGCGAAGATCGGCACCGGACATGCGGCACGTCCTCGGGTGGATACCTTTCTGCAAAATTGGCTGACGAAGGAAACCAACGAGGCAGTCTCGGCCAAGCGCCTGTATGACCTGTTCCTCAAGCACGTCGCCGAAGCCCGCGCTGACGGAGGCGTCAGCGTAGATGTTGCCGAGCTGATGGCTCGTATCAAGCTCGACGCCGAGCGGTATCGCCGCATCGACAGACCCAGCGAAGCAACGCGCTTCGACATCTTTCTTGAGCGCCTTAAGGCGATGGATGTCGTCGTCTTTCACCCGCTGGTTCTGAGCCTGATTGAGCTTGCCGGGGATGACTCGCACGATCTCGACAATTCTGGCGTCGTGCTGGAAAGTTATCTTATCCGGCGGATGGTCTGTAGCGGCCAGACACGCGGATACGGCACCCTCGCTTTGTCCTTGATGCGCGACATCAAGGACCGAGCAGATGGTGCGAGCCTTGCCGCTACATTGCGGGATCGCCTTCTTGGCGAAGCAAACACAGATGCGTGGCCGGACGACGACACGTTCAAGTCCGAGTGGGGCCGTAGGAAATTCTACGGGGCGCTGCGCCGTGAGCGCGTTCTAATGGTCCTTCGCGCGCTGGAACGGCGTTATCAGGAACACGCCCACTTGGCCGAACCTTTGATGACCTTCGATTGGTCGAAATTGCAGGTGGAGCACATTTTGCCGCAAAGCTGGGAAACAGGATGGCCTATCGCCGAGAATGTTTCCCCTGCTGAGCGCAATTGGGCACTTCACGGCATCGGCAATTTGACGCTGGTCAGCCAAAAGCTGAACCCCACGATGTCAAACTCACCATGGGTCGATCCCGTTGGTAAGGGCGGAAAGCAAGAAGCCCTGCGCAAGCACACCCGTCTCGAAATCAATCGTCGCCTGCTAGAAAACTATCCCGTCTGGAACGACGAAGCGATTGATGCCCGCAGCCGGGAAATGTTCAAAGACGCAATGGCGATCTGGCCGAGGTAAGCGCGATGGAGTTCCGCGACCGTTTGATCGCTGCCGGTATCGAGCCGAAACACGTCAAAATGTTGCGGCACACCCTAAGCGACGGTCGGACTCCCCATGACTGTTGGCGTCGTGATCCGGAGATATTCTGGCGATGGGTCTCTTACCAGAAAATTGCCAACCGTAGCTGGTTCACGCGCCCCATTTGGGCAAACTTCGTTGCGCTTCCGGACGGGAACACCTTGTTCGTCGGGCTTACCGCCGCCGAGATCGATGGTTTAGTTCCGGACGGTGAATGGGACGTGCTGCGCCGTCGCCCGATGCCCTCCGGTATGCATGACATTTATCGGTTGAGCCCCTTGGACCAAATGAGTGCGGATGCGGGAAGGCTGTTCGTTTCGTGGCAGCCGGGTAGAAACTGGACCCGCTGCGCCGAGCGGGGTTCCTACGCACAATGTTAGAGGATCGGTATGCACGAGTTCATTGATAACGATGACGGTTACACGGTCTGGCTCAAAGATCATCCGAGCGGCTTCGTTCTGAATGTCCGACGCAATCCCGGTGCAAGCTACGCGGTGCTGCATCGCGCCCTCTGCCAGACAATTGCCAAACCAAGAGACGATGGAGCCTACACAGGGCGCGGTTATCGCAAGGTGGTCGCCAATGCCGTCGATGACCTTCGCAGCTATACCCGAACCCTTGGCGGAACAAACGCTTCTTTTTCTCTCGTCTGCTCCAAATGCGACCCGCTTGGCGGCTAGCCCAATCGTGCGTCTCCACATGGCGAATTTCGATGGAAGGTCGACATCTCCACAGCGCCATTGGAACCGATCTTTGTCCGAGGATGCTCAGCGGCAGTTTGATGTTGTTCCGCGTTGTTCCAAGCGCTCTTGACAGGCTGCCAGTCTCTCCGTTAGGTCAATGCCACAACGCGGAACAACGAGGACGGCATGACGATATACACGGCGTCAAAATCGCAAGCTCAGGGCCGTCCCGGCTGGAGCATTAACTTTCGGCATCCGCTTAGGCGCGATTCCCGCAACAAACCGGGATTGAAAGTGCGGCGGGGGCTAGGCACCACCTCTGCCGACGAGGCAGAACACCTTGTTCGGCAAATGAATGCGCTCCTCGGTGATGACCGCTGGTGGAGCATTACGCGGCGCGCAGAGGCGCTTGCAGAATTCGATAGCCGGGTTGTGGACGCCTTCTATGACGAAGTAGAACCAGCCCAGACAGACACTCGGGCCATTCGCCAATCGCTGCTGCCATTACCCGGTCGTGATGATGGCTATTCGCGGGTCTTGCTGGTTGGAACCACTGGCGCAGGCAAGACCTCGTTAGTCCGGCATCTGATTGGCACCGATCCAGATGAAGATCGTTTTCCTTCGACCTCCACGGCAAAGACGACAATCGCCGACACCGAAGTCATCATCGCCCCGGACAGGTACCGTGCTGCGGTCACCTTTTTCCCCGAAGCAGACACTCGCGGTGGGATTGAAGAATGTGTTTTCAATGCCTGTGCGGCAGCGCTGGAGGGAGAAAATGACGAGCGCATTGTTGAAAGGCTGCTCAATCATCCCGATCAGCGCCTACGTCTGAGCTACATATTGGGGAGTTGGAAGAAGCGGAAGACGACTGAAGAAATCAGCAGCGATGACGATTGGAATTTTGGCGGTGAACCAACCGTAATTCCGGAGCAAGTCGATGACGTGGACGCTGTATCGGAAGCGGATGCGGTAACGCATCAAGAGCGTCTGCGGTCATATTTGGCGCGTGTGATCGAGCTTGCGGAAACGATTGCAAAACCCATTCTGGCTGAGCTTGAGATTTCGTTTGATACCGCCAAGCCTGACGAACAGGACGCTGCTTTAGAGCTGATTGAACCGGAGCTTGGGCAATCACCCCTGTTCAGCGATTTGGTAAATGACATTATCGACGACATTCTGACGAGGGTCGATCTGGTCAGCGCGGGCACATTTGATCGGAAGCGGTCTGGCTGGCCGATCGAGTGGACATTTGAAACCGACAAACGAGATGAGTTCATTCAGCAGGTTCGTTGGTTCTCCAGCAATTATGCGCCATCTTTCGGACGCTTGCTGACCCCTCTGGTTGATGGCGTTCGCGTAAGTGGGCCGTTCGAACCAACATTTACAGACGACCTGCCTCAACTCGTTCTGATCGATGGCCAAGGACTAGGGCATACCGCCGATAGCACCGCCAGCGTCACCACCAAAATTACTCGCCGGTTTGCCGAAGTCGACGTGATTGTGCTGGTCGACAACGCGGAACAACCTATGCAGGCGTCACCTCTTGCTGTCCTGTCGGCAGTCGGGACCAGCGGCCACTACGGCAAGCTGGCCGTGGTGTTCACGCACTTCGACCAGATCAAAGGTGACAACCTCCCCGGCCCAGCCGAAAAGCGTCAGCATGTTATGGCATCCGTCCGCAACGGCGTTGGGTCATTGAAAGAGGTCATCGGTGGTGGCGTCGCCAACTCCCTCTTGCGAGCCGTAGAGCACGACGCCTTCATGCTTGGCGGACTCCAGTTGAATACCGGTAAGCTGCCCCCTGCTATCAAGGGCGAACTACGTCGGTTGGTTGAACGCTGCCTCAAGGCGGTCGCACCTCCTAAGACCCCTGATGCTGCCCCCATTTACAATTTGCTTGGTCTTGACTTCGCGATCCAAGCCGCAACGCAGAAGTTCCATGATCAATGGGCGACCCGGCTGGGCCTTGCAGTCCGGTCAAATGTTCCGAAAGCTCATTGGGCAACGGTTAAGGCGCTCAACCGCCGCATCGTGTTTGGCCTCGACAGCTATGGTTCACTCCAGCCAGTCGCCGATGTTATCCGCGAGCTTCAAACACAAGTCTCACGCTTTTTGGACAATCCGTCTAAATGGACCCGTGACCCTGCAGATGAAACCGAAGCGCAGGAAGCCCTTGCCAGCGTCCGGCAAGCCGTTTTCTCGACCCTGCACGATGTTGCCCGCAGCCGAATCATTGATGAGGAACAACCGCAATGGAACGCCGCGTTTGACCGACGCGGTCCGGGCTCTACATTTGAACGGGCCGAAGAGATCAAGGGCATTTTTGACGACGCTGCGCCTGTGCCGGGTCCGGAAATGAAGCCGAATACAGTCGCCTTCCTCAATGCAGTTCGCAGCCTCGTGGCGAATGCGATCCAGCAGTCTGGGGGCAGTCTGGAGAGTGCTCAGCCCTAACCTTCGCTCGGAAACAACCAATGATGACTGCCGCGCAACATTCATGCAGAGTCCTTTAGTGATTATCGTCCCAGATGATCCTGGCCCGACGACCTCTGACGCGGCGCTGAATGCGGTTGTCGTGAAGGTCTTTGACGGCGACGGCTTTCTTGCGAATGTGTGGAATCCCATCCGGGAGGCATGGGTCGAGCGCATCCCGTTTCGCTTTGCATTCATCGATGCGCCGGAGATGGAACAGCCATTTGGGCAAGCGTCAAAAGACTTCCTGACCAGCCTCATAGCCCGGAAATCACTTCGTCTAGACCCCATCGGCAAGGAATCGACCGGCTATATGCCCATTGACCCCTACAAACGGATACTCTGCATGGCGTTCCTGACCGATCAGATGGAGGTCGGGGAGATCGAATATTACCTGAATGGCGAATGCGGCGCGGGTTCGGTGAAGAAGGCTCGCCCTGTTACCCGCAATATCGAGCTTGAGATGATCGTGAACGGCTGGGCTTGGGTTGTCGAGCAATGGGCGTTTGATCGGGAGGACGAATATTTCGAGGCGCAGAATGACGCCCAGCGCAATCGCCGCGGCCTGTGGGCGATGGATAATCCAGAACCACCATGGAAATTCAAACGACGTCAGAAGCGGCGAAGTCAAGCCTCCGAAGGGCAGGACCGCCTGATTTGAGGCTGTCGCGCACCGCCCGGTTCCAAGAACCGAGGCCTCCATGTCCGCGACAGATCAACTGCCGCGTGGCACTTTCTAGGATTTTCGGCTTTAATGAATTTCGTGTTTCTGAACGGGGTCCCAATGGGGCATCAGAAGCGGACAATTGACTGCTTCAGGGTACAACAATCTACAACAGCTCGCAAACGCTTAGGTCACGCAATGGTGTTCCCCAAGCAACCGAATGCAACAATTTGCGACGCTTTGCCAAGGGTTTAAGGCCAGCTCTTAATCAGCGGGTCCTAGGTTCGAGCCCTAGTGCGTCCACCATTCTTCAGCCAAAATTGTGAGAGCGGCGGTGTTTTCCGGGAAGATCGCACTGCATCGCCAGCTTTTCCCATACCACCCTACACTCTGGTGTGAACTCGACGCTTTCCCCTACCATTGCGATGTGATAAACGCGCGTAATGAGCACTACGATCGAACGCACGCGCGAAATCATCGAAACCGGAGAGATGACTCGGAGCGGGTTAGCGCGGGCTGCGGGCCTGCATGCCAATACCTTGCAATCCTGCTTGTTGGATAATTGGAACCCCACTGCCGACACGCTCGCCAAGCTGGAGCGCTTTCTCGACGAACACAGTGACGATCCGGTGCTCGTATCCATCGAGGAAATCATCGACGAGGCCCGCAACGGACGCATGTTCATCCTTGTTGACGACGAGGATCGCGAGAACGAGGGCGATCTGATCATACCGGGCCAGATGGCCACTCCGGCAGCGATCAATTTCATGGCGACGCACGGGCGCGGACTGATTTGTCTGGCCCTGCAGCGCAGCCGGATAAATGCTCTTGGCCTGGAACCGATGAGCCGCAATCACACGGAAGCCATGCAGACCGCCTTCACCGTCTCGATCGAGGCCAGGGAGGGTGTCACCACGGGCATTTCCGCCGCGGACAGAGCACGCACCGTCGCAGTGGCCATCGATTCGACCAAGGGGCCGCAGGATATCGTCACCCCGGGCCACCTTTTCCCACTCGCCGCACGCGACGGCGGGGTCCTGGTCCGCGCCGGCCATACCGAGGCGGCGGTGGATATATCGCGTCTTGCCGGGCTTAACCCTTCTGGCGTGATCTGCGAGATCATGAACGATGACGGTACGATGGCCCGACTCGAGGACATGACCCGTTTCGCGCGCAAGCATGGCCTGAAGATCGGCACCATTCGCGACCTCATAGCCTATCGCATGAAGCACGACCATCTAGTTGAAATGGTAAGTGAAAGCTCCCTCAAGTCGCAATATGGCGGCGACTGGCGGGCGATGACCTATCGCTCCAAGGTATCTGGCGCGACGCATGCGGTCCTGCAGAAGGGCCATGTCGATCCCGCCAGCCCCACGATGGTGCGGATGCATGCGATTTCAATCTTCGACGACTTGCTGGGCCAGACGGGACCGCGCAAGCATCAATTGCAGCGTTCCATGGAGGTGATCGGGGAGCGCGGCGCCGGGGTGATTGTGGTCATAATGCCTTCCAGCCCGGATCATCTCAGGGCCGAGATCGGCCGACACGTGCACCAAGTCGGCGAATTGCGCGATTATGGCATCGGGGCTCAAATCCTCGTGGATCGCGGCATCAGCGAGATGGTGCTGCTGTCCGACAGCGATCGGACGGTGGTGGGACTGGAGGGTTATGGCCTGAAAGTGGTGGGCCGCGAGCCCTTCGAAGGGGAGCAAGACTAATGGCCAGATTTTTGATCGTGGAAGCGCGGTTCTACAGTCATCTCAACGATATGCTTATCGCGGGTTCCCGCGCGGCGCTGGAAGCGGAGGGTCACCAGGTAGAGGTACTTACCGTGCCAGGTGCGCTGGAAATTCCCGCCGCGATCGCGACGGCAGCCGAAAGCGCGCGCTACGATGGCTTCGTTGCCATCGGTGTGGTCATCCGGGGGGAAACCTATCATTTCGAAATCGTTGCGGGCGAAAGTGCACGGGGAATTATGGCCTTGACGATGGATGCGATCCCCATCGGTAACGGAATTTTGACGGTCGAGGACGAGGAGCAAGCGCTGGTTCGCGCCGATCCCGCGCAAAAGGATAAGGGTGGCGAGGCGGCCAAGGCGGCAATGGCTCTGCTGAAGCTCCGGGAGAGCTACACGAACTAGCCGCTCCGAAACCTCGCTCGCACGGTCTTCCGGTCGCTTATGCGGTTATCGCCGCTGTTAAGTGAATGGATCGCAGGCACCTTCGACAGTACCGCTCAAAGTCCGACATCACATCACAATGTGCAGGGTGACGTCGCGATACATCAATGATCAATCGGGTTCAGCTTGAGCCGAAGTTCCCTCGCCCGCATCTCGCGCCCATGCTTTTCCAAGCCCCCGCCCCATGAACGGCCCGCTCGAGTGGATCGCGGCCATCGGCACCATGCTGGCCGCCGGCCTGATCGCCGCCGACATGGGCCGCAAGGCCACGGGCTGGGGCTTCGTGCTGTTCTGCGTGGTGTCCCTGACATGGATCGTATCCGGCCTGACGACGGACGCCATGCCAATCGCGGCCATGAACGCGGTGCTGCTGCTCATAAACGCCTGGGGCGTTTGGCAATATCTGATAAGCCCCAAGAACAAGAAGGTCATGGAGCGAGTGGAGCCGGTCAAGGAAGAGATTGAGCATGAGGTGGAGCGCGAGGAGAAAGGCGCTTAGGCCCCGCCTCGAGGGGTTTTGGGGCAGCTAAAGACCAGCGATAGGCTATGGACGCAGTTCCCGACATGAGTGCCCTAGGGATCGTCTGCACCAAGACAGCGAAAAGACGTCTTGGTAGCGCAAGTCGGAATAGCCGATGGTTCGACCGAGACCTGTATCCATGGGCGCTCGCGAACTCCATTCGCGCCAATGGCAAAGCGCGGTAACCCCTGTCGTATGGGATCAATACATTCTTTTGGCCGCAGTAGCGCCAGACGGTCGCCTCGCCATCAACGCCGATTTTGACTATCACTCCGTTGTAAGGCTGGGCCAGGCCCGATAAAATGTTGCGCTCAATTATCGGGATCGCTTTACGAACGTCAGTGAAATCAACGCCAGCGAGAGCGGAAAGGCCATAATTCCACCACCGTAGTTGCAGAAGCGCTTCGACGATTTCGGCGTCAAACCGATATCGAATGATCTTCGCGGGTGTGCCACCAACGATCGCATAGGGCGGGACATCTTTGGTGACCACCGATCTCGCAGCGACAATTGCACCGTCGCCTATATGTACGCCGCGCCGATTAAAGACACCTTCGCCAATCCAGACATCGTTGCCGATATTGATCTTTTCGACCCGGTTAGACATGGATGCATTGAGAGTGCTCGCAGCCTTGTCGACCATCGCGCGGTTCTCGCTGTAGAATCCGCTCAGGTCTCCGAACTCATCGAAGCCAGTGAGAACAGGAGATGCTGACAGAAAATCCGTTGGATGCTCGACCTGTCCGGCTACTACATTGCTCGCGATGGAACAGAAGCGGCCAATGTTAGAAACATGACGGATAAATGTTTCTCGACCGCCGACAAAGCTATACGCCCCTACAAATCCGACATCATAAATGCCGCGACGGACGCTTACCGGCGCCTCCAACAGCACATCCACCGGATCAGAAAAGCCGAAGGAAACGTCGGGAGCGATCTTGGCCTTGTGTTCCTGGCTGGTTTTTAAGGCTTCGGGAGAGAGAGGTGAACCCATCACGGTGCTATACGCAGCCGATATGCAATCGCCTGCTATACGCAGCCGATATGCAATCGCGCCAGTGCACGATTGTAAGTCAAGCGATCCCCGCCCGCCCCGATGCGCATACCCCAGCTTTGGCCGCTCAGCGCCGTGCGAACCTATCCTGGTAAACTGCGCACCGCGTCCTTCAGTGCTTCAGCCCGTAGCTAGCGTATTGCTTGGCCAGATGCGGCCAGGCTTTGCCGAAAAAGTCGATGAAGGCGTCGGCGCCCTTGTCCCCCAGCGCGCGTTCGGCGTGGGCCAGCACGTAGCGGGTGACGAAAAGCCCCGGCTGAAGTGCCAGCGCGGCCTGCGCATCGGCCTTCGCCTTTTCCGGCTGGCCGACCTGCAACCAGGCGAGCGCCCGGCTGTCGAGCGCGCCCGCGGCAAAGTTCGCACGTTCCACTGCGGCGTTGCAGACGTCCATCAGATCGTCCAGCCCGACGCGGAAGCGCGCGCGATACCAACATTCCGAATTGACCAGATCGCCGCGCCCCGGCTGCCGCGCGATCATGGCTTGCAGTTCCGAGAGGCCTTCATCCTGCCGCCCGGCCCAGGCGAGGATTTCCGCGCGGGTCTGTGCTACCGTATCGCGGTCGGATCCGCCGGTGTCGAACTGATCGATAAGCTCCATGGCTTCGTCCGTCTGTCCGGCTTCCCCAAGCGCCAGAGCGAGTGCCGCCGCCGTCTCCAGCGATGGCGACAGTTCGAACACGTGGCGGTAATCGGCTATCTGGGCTTCGGTGTTGTTGAGGGAGGCATAGGCGGAAGCGCGCGCTTGGTAATACTCCGTTTCCGGCTCCAGTTCGATCGCCTTGGTAAAATCGGCGATGGCACCGCGGTAATCGAAAGTGCCGTGGAGAAAGCGGGCGCGGTTGAGCCAAGCGGTCGCGTCTTCCTCGTCGCGCGCGATCGCGGCGGAATAGGCTGCTTCGATGGGGTCGAGCAACTTGCGCTTATCCTTGTCGGCATATTGCCAGCGCCGCATGGGGTGCGCTTCGGTCACGATCGCCGGGGGCGATCCCGATATGGCGGCGATTTTGCGTTTTTCGGCGGCGATTTCGCTGGCGGGCAGTTCGCCGCCTTCGCTCGTAACATGCTCGATCACGGTTAGTTCCGATCCGGATCGCGACACTGTGCGGACGAGATGGCGCCCGGCATATGTCGTATCGAGATCATCGAGGCCGGTGAGTTCGAAGGCGTCGATGGTATCTGGAAGCAGATAGCGTACGGTGGTGCGCATATTGGTGGGCGCTCCCATCTCGACCGGAATGTCCTTCCACGCAGCGCGCGCACGATTGGGGCCGAATTCGAGCCCGGCGCTTTCGAACTCGTCGAGAGTGCGCCGCACACGGCCGCCATCGTTCTGCCAGCCAGACGTCACCACCCCCTTGTATGTCACGGTGGCCGTCGCGTTTTCCGCATCGAAGATCATGTCGCCTTCGGCAAGATAGATTTCATCGGTGACGGACTGGGCGAAGCTCGACAACGTGTCGTCTGCCTGCTCCGGCGTCAAATTCTTGTATTGCGCGCTCATCTGATCGGCGATCGGGCCCGTGATCTGAATCCTCGCGCTGACGATGGCAGGCACCTCCACGCCGGCGCGCTGGTCGACGGTCATATCCACGATGGTATCGGGGGCGGCGGGCACCCGGGGCGCGAGCGCCAGCAGGCCAGCGCCTTCCGCACGCACGGGGAGCACCGTCCTGAAAGGCGGCGTGTCGGCGATGTTCTGCACCCGCGTGCCGGCCGAAGTGCCGTCAAGCCAGTAGCTCATTCCATCGATTTCGGCGCGGACGAAGACATGGTCGAAGGCACCGGGGATCGGCAGCAAATCCGATGTCGCATCGCTGAGCGCGGTGTTGACCAGCACGGCTTCCGCCTGGATGCCGAGCCGATCGAGCATCGCCAGCAACAGCAGCGCCTTGGCCTTGCAATCGCCATAGCGTGTATCCCACGTTTCCGCAGGCGACTGGGGTACGTAATTGCCGCCGTTCATGCCATTCAGCAGATAACCGATCTTGTCCTGGACGAGTTGCGTGGCGCGAGCCGCGCGCACCAGGGGATCGTTGCTGGCGGAGGCGATGGCATCCACCTCACGCTCGAGCGCGCTGCCAGGGGCTATGGTGCCCGCCGGATCGTAAAGCGGCGCGAACAGCCGCGACACCTCTTGCCAACCGGCAAAGGTGCCCGCCTGCAGGATCGGCGGGCGGACAAAGCGCGAGGGCGCGTCCTCCGGCATAGGATCGGGCTTTGCCAGCGGCAGCGGAACCATGACGATATGATACCCGCCCTCGTCCGCTTCCTCGATGCCTTCGACGCGCGGCCCGGCCAGCCAGCGCACGTCCTGTCCCTTGGGCCAGGACATCTGGACGCGTGCGAAACTGGCCGCCACGGGTTCGGCTAACAGGGGCACGGTCGCCTGCACATTGCCGTCCAGCGCCGGGTCGCGGCTCGTGACCGTGTAAGATACGCGCAGGATATCGCCCATGCGCAGACCGGGGACGGGCATGGTCGCGGTCAGGATGCCGTCCAACATGCGTCGCTCCAGATTGCTCTCTCGGCGCAGCACGGTGTAGCGTGCCCCGCTTTCCAGCACGTCGATCTCCTCCTCTCCGCGCAGGATGGCCACCCTGTTGATGGTGAGATCGCCCTTGTCGGGCATCCATTGCGCGCCGGTGGTGCCGCCCTGGGTCAGCGCCTGAGGGCTGTTGAGGACAAACGCCTGGTCGACATGGGCGGTCAGCATGCCGCCTTCGATGCGTTGCTGAATGTCGAAGAGGACCAGCGGAGACTTCGCTCCTTCGGCGCTCGGTCGGGGCACCTCTTCGACCCAATCTGGCGCCGCACCATAGAGAACGGTGTCACCAGCTTGCGCCTGGCCCGCAAGACACACGGCGGCTGCCGCGATCACATAGACAGATTTGGACATTCGACCCCTCTCAAGATTCGCCCTCGGGCGCAAGCTTGGAGGGAAAGCGGCTATGAGAGCAAGCGCCTAGGTGTTATTCCATGCCGGATGCCGGGCCGCCGCGACCACCGCGCCGACGTTGGCCAGGAATTCCGCGTGCTCGGGCGCGATCCCGGCATAGCTAGACGGATCTGGATCGTCGGGCACGAAATCGGCCCATCGCCCTCCGCCAGGCAGGCTGGCCTGCGCCGCTTTCCACGTGTCGAAATCGGGAGCACCGGGTTGCGGCCAAGCGGCATGAACCGCTTCGTACCATAGGCGGGCGGCGGCTTCGATATCGCCGGGGCCGATACGCCGGAGTTGCTCTTCGCGCTGGCGTTCTCGGAAGCGGGCCTGTCGTTGTGCATTTGAGAGCGCCATGACCCCGTTATGTAACGATACCGCGGCAGCCGTCAATCCGTTACGTAACGAAGATCAAGCACGGACCATCTGTTACGTAACGCCGACGAAACGACCGTGTTTCGATACATAACGAAAGGGGGGTCTAGCTTTACGACCGCGTCAGACGACCGAAGCACTCCTTGCCTGCATAAACCGCGCTGCTACCCAGCTCTTCCTCGATACGAATGAGCTGGTTGTACTTCGCGAGCCGGTCGGACCGGGCCAGCGACCCTGTCTTTATCTGGCCGCAGTTGGTGGCGACCGCCAAATCGGCGATGGTAGAATCCTCCGTCTCGCCCGAGCGGTGGCTCATCACTGCGGTATAGCCCGCCACTTGCGCGATCCGCACCGCGTCCAATGTCTCCGACAGCGTGCCGATCTGGTTGACCTTTACCAGCAGAGAATTGGCGAGTTCGTCTGCGATGCCCTGCTTCAGGCGCTGAGGATTGGTGACGAACAGATCGTCGCCCACAAGCTGGATCGTGTTACCGATGCGTTGCGTGAGCGCACCCCAGCCTTCGAAATCGTCCTCCGACATGCCGTCCTCGATCGAACGAATTGGATAATCGCGGCACAGCTCGTCGAGAAAAATCGCCATGTCATCACCCGATAGGGACAGGTTTTCGCCGGAAATCTCGTATTTCCCGTCGCGGTAGAACTCTGTCGCGGCGCAATCGAGCGCCAGCGCGATCTCTTCACCCGGCTTGAATCCGGCCTGTTCGATCGAGGCCATGATAAAATCGAGCGCATCGCGCGTGCTGGCGAGATCGGGAGCGAAGCCTCCTTCGTCCCCCACTGCGGTGGACAGCCCCTTCTGTGACAGGCCCTTCTTGAGCGTGTGGAACACCTCCGCACCCCAGCGCACCGCTTCCGCGATACTGTCCGCGCCCACGGGCATGATCATGAATTCCTGGATGTCGATGGGATTGTCGGCATGTTCGCCGCCGTTGATGATGTTCATCATCGGCACCGGCAACACATGCGCACCCACCCCGCCGACATACGCATAAAGTGGAAGCCCGCGCGCGTTGGCCGCCGCCTTGGCCACCGCCAAGCTGGTGCCCAAGATGGCGTTGGCGCCAAGCGATCCTTTATTCTCCGTCCCGTCGAGATCGATCATCGCCTGGTCGATGTCGCGCTGATCCTCGGCATCCAGGCCCAGAACCGCGTCGGCGATGGCAGTGTTGACCGCGTCGACCGCCTTGGTCACGCCCTTACCCAGATAGCGGGCCTTGTCGCCATCGCGCAGCTCAACCGCCTCGTGCGCGCCGGTGGAGGCGCCGGAGGGGACTGCAGCGCGGCCGAAGCTGCCGTCGTCGAGCAGCACATCCACCTCGACGGTGGGGTTGCCGCGGCTGTCGAGGATTTCGCGAGCGTGGATGTCGATGATGGCGGTCATATGGCCTCCGCTAGTTGTGTTGTATCTGCCCAGGACACCGATTAATTCGGATCCCATGCCACATTGTGTCGCGGCAGCGCTTATGCGGCGGAACATTGCGGCGCAAGCCGCGTTCGAACGACTAATACCGGACAATCGTGCGGATCCGCCGCGCGCATCAAAGAGGGAGCTTCAAGATGGCCGAAGAAACACCGACCACCCCAACCCCCAGGAAGCGCGCGGCATCGACCCGTAAGACGCCCGCCGCCGGCACCACGCCGAAGCGGGCGACGCGGTCCAAAACTCCAGCGGAGAATACTACCATGACCACCGAGACGCTTACGCCTGCCACCCCCACCACGACACCCGGCACCACAAATCACAAAACCGAGGCCAAATCCCGCTTCAACGCGGCGGTGAAGGAAGCCAAGGCGGGCGCCATGGCACTCAAGGCCGAGGCGAGCGAGCGTGCCGGCGCCTATCGCGGGCAGGCTGAGAAGCGCGGCAAGGGCTGGGCGAGCGATGCCAAGGCCTATGGCGAAGACGCCCGCGTGAAGGGCAAGGATCTTGCCACTCAGGGCAAGGGCAAGGTCGTCGAAGGACTCAACATGCTGGGCCAGACCATCGACGAGAATGCTTACTACGTGGACGAGAAGCTGGGTGCCAAATACGGCGACTATGCCCGCACTGCGTCGCGCAGCCTACGCGACTACGGTTCGCGTCTCGACGAGAAGACCGTCGACGAACTGGGCGAGGACGCCCGCCAATTCGTGCGCAAGAGCCCGGCCACGGTTGTCGGCATGGCCGCCGTGTTCGGCTTCATGCTCTCGCGCCTGTTTTCACGGCGCTGAGCCAGGAATCGGGGGTGCAGCAGGGGCGCACGGAATTCGTGGATGAATTGCCACCGGTCGCCGACGAGGATAGCTCGTCGGCGGCCACGAGGCACTCGTTGATAGATGATGTCGAGGCTTTGTTCGAGGACGGTAAGACCTACCTCGAAGCCGAAGTTGCCTTTCAGAAGAGCCGTGCAGGCTTTGCCGGCAACCGGCTTAAGTTCGCGGCTGTCTATGGCGCGATGGCGTTCGGTTTTCTGCATCTGGCGCTGATCGCACTTACAGTGGGCATAGTTATTGCTCTCACACCGGTGGTCGGGCCGTGGCTGGCTACGGCGATCGTTGTCCTGGCCCTGCTGATTGGTGGCGTCATCATGATCATTAAGCTGCGCGGCAAGGTGAATGACATCCGCCAGGCGTTCAGCGACCATTCGTCACAGGATCCAGCGGCATGAGCACAACGCGACGCGCAGAAATGATCGCCGACCTGCATCTTCGCGATGCCGCGCGTGAGTTGGTGCGGGCTGATATCCGCAATATCAAGGCGGACCTCCGGGCACGCGGCGTGGGAGCGCGGGCCATGGATCGTCTCGCCGAGGGCGCGAGCGACGTCTACGACGAAGCGATGGATGTCGCCGCCGACAACAAGGGGGCCCTCGCCGCGATCCTCGCGGCTGTTGTGCTATGGTTCGCGCGCAATCCGATCCTTCAGGCGGTCGGACTTCAGGAAGAAGATGCGGATGAAGCGGAACAAGAGGGCCACGGCATCCGTTCGATCTTCTGACGACACACACATTTTCATTTTCAGGAGCTTAGCATGAGCGAAGAGACAGGGACCAAAATCCTGACCGACGAGGAAAAGCGCGAAGCGCTGCGTGAAAAAATCGCGGCGAGCGAAGCGCGGCACGAGGAGCGCAGCTTCGCCGAACAGGCGCAGGCTATGGCTGACGAGGCGCTGGAGTTCGTGAAGGAAAATCCGCTTAAAACCATAGCCGCCGTGGCCGTTGGCGCGCTGATCATCGGGGCCCTTACGCGCCCAGGCCGCGAACTGGGTCGCAAGGCCGGTGGCATGGCGAGCGTCGCCACCGACGCCGCCGTCGCTTACGCTTTGGGCCTGTTCGATGCCGCCGGCGAGGTGGCCGAGGCAAGTGGTGACCGTCTTTCGGAGGCCGGCCATACCGCAGCGAACAGGGCGCGCAGGTGGCGTAACCTTGCGAGCGAGGAATCACATGAGCTCGCCGATTACCTGACCGCATCCGCCCGCCACGGCAGCAATCGCGCCGATCGCGCATTCAAGCGCCTGCGCGGTCGCCTGCCCAGCTGAACCTAGGGCTTATTCGCAACGCTGGCGGCGCGGCAGGCTTCCCCTGTCGCGCCGCTTGTCATATGGGCGCGCGGAATCGCTCGCTCCCCAGCCCTGAACACACGGATCTTGCCATGACCGAACAAACCACCGAGCAGACTTCCCGACAGCTACTCCACCTCGTGATGGGCGGCCGGGTGAAAGACCCACGTAGCGTCGAATTCGCGAACCCCGGTGAAATCGACGTGGTCGGTGTCTTTCCCAGCTACAACAGCGCCGTTGAGGCTTGGCGTGGCGCGGCGCAACGCACCGTTGATGATGCCGAGATGAAATACGTAATCGTCCACCTACACAAACTGCTGGAACCCAAGGACTGAGGGTGAGCTTCGTGAGATACACGCGGCGATCCCAGCTGTGGTGGCGCCGACAATAATAAGGCCGAGCGCGCGCTTCTTTCGACTGAAGCGCCGCTCGGCCCAATTCGTTGGGTCAAGGTAAAACAGGTCTCCGGACGCCTTAACGACATCCGCGGCGACAAGGCGTGGCAGGGCACGCCGACGGGACAAACTGCCGGAGAGCGAGTTCAATATGCCGTGGCCGGTGACGTTGCGGCCTTACGCAACAGGCTCATGACAACCCGCCGTTCGGCGAAAACTGCGCCGGACGGGATGGTCAGATGAATTCGATTTTATCGACCAGGTAGAACTTGTCGCCCGAAGGAACGGTAACTTCTACCTCTTCTTCCACCTGCTTGCCGATCAGCGCCCGTCCGATAGGGGAATTGTAGCTGATCCGCCCCTTGGCCGCATCAGCCTCGGTCTGGCCCACGATCTGGTAACGGATCTTCTTGTCGTTCTCGTCCAGCAGGGTGACTGTGGCGCCGAACACCACCTTGTCCCCTGAAAGCGTGGTCGGATCGATAATCTGCGCCCGGGTGACCTTGTCCTCGAGTTCGGCGATCTGTGCCTCGATCTGGCCCTGTCGCTCCTTGGCGGCATGGTATTCCGCGTTTTCCGACAAATCGCCGTGGGCCCGCGCCTCCTCGATCGCCTCGACCACCTTGGGGCGCTCTGCCCGCAGCAGCTTCAGATCCGCCGTCAGCTTTTCGTAGCCTTCGGCCAGCATCGGCACTTTTTCCATGGTAGCCATGTCGTCCTTTCACGCCCCCGCCCTCCCCCGGACGATTCGACACCTATCCGCTGTGGTCAGCAGATCGTTGTCGGGCGAATGTCGGGAAAGAGCTGAAATTCGTCTCGTTAGCTATAATAGTCCTGCAAGCTGCGTACTTCAAGCTGCCCTTCGTCCACCTCGGTGATGGCGCGCACCGCAGCGAGGCTGGCGGCGGCGGTGGTGTAATAGGGCAGCTTCTTCTCCAGCGCGCTCGCCCGTATCGACTGCGAATCGAGCAGGGATTGCCAGCCTTCGGTGGTGTTGAAGATCAGTGCGATCTCCCCGTCGATGATGGCATCGACGATGTGCGGGCGCCCCTCCGCCACCTTGTTCACCGGCGCCACGTCCAGCCCTTGTGCGGCCAGGTAGCGCTGGGTTCCGCCGGTGGCGACGGCGGTGAAACCGTGGTCGAGCAGGGCCTTCACCGCAGGTGCGATGATATCTTTGTCGCCGTCCTTCACCGATACGAACAGCTTGCCGGAACTGGGCAGCGGCATTCCCGCACCGATCTGCGCCTTGAGAAAGCTGGCGGGAAATTCCGCATCGATTCCCATAACTTCGCCGGTACTCTTCATCTCTGGTGTGAGGACCGGATCAGCACCGGGGAAGCGCGACCAGGGGAACACTGCTTCCTTCACCGCCATGTGCGCGGGGCGCAGATCGAAGGGATCGAACCGGTGCAGCGGCTCACCCGCCATCACCAGCGCGGCGATCTTGGCGACGGGTGCCCCGATCGCCTTGGCGACGAAGGGCACCGTGCGGCTAGCGCGGGGATTGACCTCAATGAGGTATACCTCCCCGTCCTTCACCGCGAACTGCACGTTCATCAGACCGCGCACTTCCAGCGCCTTGGCGAGCGCCTCGGCCTGACGCTCCATCTCGGCGATGATATCGTCGGGCAGGCTGTAAGGCGGCAGGGTACAGGCGCTGTCGCCCGAATGGACGCCGGCCTCCTCGATATGCTGCATCACGCCGGCGATGCGAACCTCGAAACCGTCTGAGATCACGTCCACATCGCATTCCACCGCATCGCGAAGATACTGGTCGACCAAAACGGGGCTGTCGCCCGAGACGTTGACCGCGGTGGCGATATAATCGTCAAGCTGGGCTTCGCTATCCACGATCTCCATGGCGCGCCCACCCAGCACATAACTAGGGCGTAGCAGCACGGGATAACCGATGCGCGCTGCGACGGCGGCGGCCTCGTCACGGCTTTTGGCGATGCCGTTCATGGGCTGCTTGAGCTTGAGCTTGTTCACCAGCCTGGCGAAGCGTTCCCGGTCTTCGGCGAGGTCGATCGCATCGGGGCTGGTGCCCAGAATGGGCACGCCTTCCCGTTCCAGCGCCGCTGCCAGCTTGAGCGGGGTCTGACCGCCCAGCTGAACGATCACACCCACAACCTCGCCCTTCGACATCTCGACGCGCAGGATCTCGACTACGTCCTCCTCGGTCAATGGCTCGAAATAGAGACGGTCGCTGGTGTCGTAATCGGTAGAGACGGTTTCGGGGTTGCAGTTGACCATGATGGTCTCGAACCCGGCCTCCGACAACGCGAAGCAGGCGTGGACGCAGCAGTAATCGAATTCGATCCCCTGTCCGATCCGGTTCGGCCCGCCGCCCAAGATCACAATCTTCTTGGCGTCGGTGGGCGCGGCCTCGTCCTCGGCCTCACCGAAGCTGGGCGCTTCGTAGGTCGAATACATGTAGGGCGTGATCGCTTCGAACTCGGCGGCGCAGCTGTCGATCCGCTTGAACACCGGCAGAACGCCCAGCTTGTGGCGCAGCTTGCGCACCTCTTCTTCGCTGGTGGCGCCGGCCATGGCGCGCAGCGCATCGTGGAGCAGGCCGCTGCGGCGCGCCTGGGTTTCGCCCAAACCGCCCGCGACACCCACGCTGCGCACGGCCAGCGTGGCAAGGCGCTTGTCGGAAAAGCCCATGGCCTTGAGACGGCGCAGCTCGTCTGCCGTGTTGGGCAGGCCGTTGTGGCCGATCATCTTCTCTTCGTAGACGATCGCCTCGATCTCGCGGAGGAACCAGCGGTCGTATCCCGTAAGGGCGTGGATATCCTCGACCGTGAAATCCTCGCGGAAGGCTTGCGCCACCTTGAGGATGCGGTCGGGCGTGCGCTGCGACAGCGATGCGGTGATCACCTCGCGGTTGACGCCTTCCAGTTCGGTCACTCGGTTGAACCCGTCGAGCCCGGTTTCGAGCCCACGCAGCGCCTTCTGCATCGATTCCTGGAAGCAGCGGCCGATGGCCATCACCTCACCCACCGATTTCATCGCGGTGGAAAGTTCCTGTTTGGCCCCCTTGAACTTTTCGAAAGCGAAGCGCGGGATCTTGGTGACGACGTAGTCGATGGTGGGTTCGAAACTGGCGGGGGTGGCGCCGGTAATCTCGTTACGTAACTCGTCCAGCGTATAGCCCACGGCCAGCTTCGCCGCGACGCGCGCGATGGGGAATCCGGTCGCCTTGGAAGCCAGCGCCGAGGAACGCGAGACGCGCGGGTTCATCTCGATCACGATCAGGCGCCCGTCGGCCGGATTGACCGCGAACTGCACGTTTGACCCGCCGGTCTCCACCCCGATCTCGCGCAGCACGTTCAACGACGCGGTGCGCATGATCTGATATTCCTTGTCGGTCAGCGTCAGCGCTGGCGCGACGGTGATGGAATCGCCCGTGTGGACGCCCATCGGATCGACATTCTCGATGGCGCAGATGATAATGCAGTTGTCCTTGCGATCGCGGACAACCTCCATCTCGTATTCCTTCCAGCCCAGCAGCGATTCCTCGATGAGGACTTCGGTGGTGGGGCTGGCGTCGAGGCCTTCGCGCACGATCCGCTCGAATTCCGCCTTGTTGTAGGCGATGCCGCCGCCGGTGCCGCCCAGCGTGAAGCTGGGGCGGATGATGGCGGGAAGGCCGGTGCGCTCCAGCACCGTATAGGCCTGATCGACCGTGGTGGCGACGCCGCTGCGCGCGCTTTCGAGGCCGATGGCATCCATCGTCTCGCGAAAACGCTGGCGGTTTTCGGCCTTGTCGATGGCATCGGCGCGCGCACCGATCATCTCGACGCCGTATTTTTCCAGCGTCCCGTCCGCATCCAGCGCCAGCGCGCAGTTCAGCGCGGTCTGCCCGCCCATGGTCGGCAGCAGCGCGTCGGGCCGCTCCTTGGCAATGATCTTGGCCACGATCGCGGGGGTGATCGGTTCGACATAGGTGGCGTCGGCCATTTCCGGATCGGTCATGATCGTGGCGGGGTTGGAGTTGACCAGGATGACCCGGTAGCCCTCCTCCTTCAGAGCCTTGATCGCCTGCGTACCCGAGTAATCGAACTCGCACGCCTGCCCGATGATGATGGGGCCGGCGCCGATGACGAGGATGGAGGAGATGTCGGTACGTTTAGGCATTACTGTTCTGTTTCCGGCGTCACTGCCGCCTCCCAACCGTCGTATTCGCAGCCGTACTGGTTCGCCATTTCTGAAAGTTGCGTAAGAGTGCCAAGGCGCCATTCTTCGTTCAGGATGTCGGCCCGCTCTGCAATTACTCCGTCGTCATCAACAGTCGGCCTGGTTCGGTAGCCCAATTTTTTCAACGCATCCCCGAGACCTTGGAAGTCGCCATCATAAAAGTAGTGGACTACGTTCCGGGGCTTACTCAAGTCGGCACCGTGCTCCTGCAATGCATTTAGCACTTGGCTTGCCTGCTCACTTTGACGACTAAAATCACTGACCACAGCGTTTGCTCCTTCGGCATTGCAAGCACCGCATAATGTGAGGAGAAATCCCGCACAGATAATGGTGAAACGTCCCTTCATCACAACATCCCCACGAACTTCTCGAACAGGTAGAAGCTGTCCTGCGGGCCGGGGCTAGCCTCAGGGTGGTACTGAACGCCGAAAGCCTTCCTGCCGGCGATGGAAATCCCGCAATTCGTGCCATCGAAAAGCGAGACGTGGGTCTCCTCCACGCCGTCGGGCAGCGTGTCCCCATCAATGGCGAAGCCGTGATTCATGCTGGTGATCTCGACCAGTCCCTCGCTCTCGCCCCATTCCTTGCCCACGCGCTGGACGGGGTGGTTGGCGCCGCGGTGGCCCTGGTGCATTTTGGCGGTCTTCGCGCCTGCCGCCAGCCCGAGCATCTGGTGGCCGAGGCAGATGCCGAAAAGCGGCACGTCCGCTTCCAGCAGCCCCCTGATAATTGGTACCGCATATTCCCCCGTCGCCGCCGGATCGCCTGGGCCGTTGGAAAGGAACACGCCGTCGGGGTTGAGCGCCTCGATATCCTCCAGAGAGGTGCGCGCGGGCACCACCGTCACCTTCGCGCCCGCCTTGGCGAGATAGCGGAAGATGTTGTCCTTCGCGCCGTAATCGATGGCGACGACATGCGGTTTGTCGGCATTCGCTTCGCCATAACCGAAGCCCAGTTGCCAATGCCCGCCCCGCCATTCCTCATGGCCTGCCCGCGTCACTCCGGGGACAAGGTCCAGCCCCTCCAGCCCCGACCATTTCTGCGCCTGACTGACCAGCGCATCGAGATCGAACTCGCCCTTGCGATAGTGCGCGATCACCACATTGGGTGCGCCCTCCTTGCGGATCTTGCGGGTCAGCGCGCGGGTATCAATGCCCGACAGGCCGATCTTGCCATTGGCGGCCATCCATTCGACGAATTCTTCCTGCGCGCGGAAATTCGAATGCGGCGTCACCTCCTGCCGCACGATGCAGCCCACCGCGCCCAACCCGCGGCTCTCCACATCCTCCGGATTCGCTCCGACATTGCCGATATGTGGAAAGGTGAAGCAGACGACCTGCGCATCGTAGGAGGGATCGGTCATCACCTCCTGATAGCCGGTCATCGCGGTATTGAAGCAGAGCTCGCCCACCGCATGGCCGGTGTGGCCGAAGCCCTTGCCCCAGACCACGGTGCCATCGGCAAAGACCAGAACCCCCGTGGCTCCAGATGGTTGCGCGTGCGAAAGGGCGGATCGGGCCATGGGCGCTCCGTGACAAGGTTTTTCGGCGATGTGTGCTAAGTCCCTGCCGCTAGAGACGCCTCGCCCCCGCGTCAACACAGGTTTGGCCGGAACGCTTGGCAAAACGACGCGTCATTCTATTGAGACGCCGAACCATCCACATCTTTTGTAAAATTGGACGCCATGATCAGGGACACGATCAAGACCGAAACCGTCACCGCCATGAAGGCGGGCGACAAGGACCGCACCGCCGCGCTTCGCCTCATCGGCGCGAAGATCAAGGATCGCGATATCGAATTGCGCACATCGGAGAAGAAGCCCGATGACGACGAACTCGTCACCGACGTGCTGATGAAGATGGCCAAGCAGCGCCGCGAATCGATCCAGATGTACGACGAGGGAGGCCGCACCGAACTTGCCGATCAGGAACGCCGCGAGTTGGCCGTGATCGAGGAATTCCTGCCGCAGCAGATGAGCGAGGAGGACACCAGGGCCGCCATCGCCACGATCAAGACCGATCTCGGCGCGGATAGCATGAAGGACATGGGCCGCGTGATGGCCGAGCTGAAGGCACGCCACGGCGCCAGCCTCGACATGAGTCGCACTAGCGGTTGGGTGAAAGAGTCGCTTTCATGAGAGCCTGCCCGGCCTTTTCCCTCTCTCTCTCTGGTGCCGTACTGCTCGCGGCGTGTTCGGGCGATTCGCCCGCACCCGAGCCCACGCCGACCGCGACCGTCGCCGCGCCGCGCACGCTGGTGGCGGCGGATTTCGATCCCTGGGCGCTGGGCGCGAAGATCGTGGGACCGCAAGGCACCGATCCGGAGTTCGACGTGCGGGCGGACGGTGAAATTTTTGCCACGATCACCAGCTATGTCGCGTGTCCGGCTCAGATGGCCGAATGCGATCCCGAGGCCCTGCCCGAGGGAACGAAGCTGACCTACGTCTATACCATCGTGCCGAACGGCCCCACCTCCCCTCCCGCGCCCGAACCCTCCGCCACCGATGCGGACGGCGCCCCGAAGGAAATTCCGCCCGCATTCTTCCGCACGACGAAGCCGGTATCCGGTTTCGCCGCCACACTGGGCTATTCAAGGGACCAGGCCGCCGCGGCGCTGGGGGACGAGGACGCCATCACCGTTTCGGTCGACGAAAGCCAGCTGATCTGGCGCGTGACCGGCGGCAGCGGGTGGAAGGCGGATATGCCGATAACCTTCTGGTTCCAGACCACGGCCGCTCCCGCCGGTCCGCGCGAAGCTTTCCAGCTCGAATGGAACGATCGGCGCTCTGCGGTCACTGCGCCCTTCCCTGCCGAAGAAAAGACTGTGGAGCAGGGCGCCCCCCGCTAGCGCGGGGGCCGCCCAGCAGTTAGGTTTTTCGCATGGCGCTCTCACCCCAATGGCTCGACGCGCTGCGTGCGCGCATCACGCTGTCGGCGGTGATCGGGCGCAATGTGCGCCTGCAAAAGGCGGGGCGCGAATTTCGCGCGTGTTGTCCTTTCCATGACGAGAAGACGCCCAGCTTCTACGTCAACGATGCCAAGGGCTTCTATCACTGCTTCGGCTGCCAGGCCCACGGAGACGCCATCCGCTGGCTTACCGATCACCAGGGCCTCGCTTTCATGGATGCGATCAAGGAACTGGCGAGCGAGGCCGGGATGGAGGTCCCCGCCCCCGATCCTCGCGCCGCGCGCCAGGCCGAAAAGCGCGCCAGCCTGCATGATGTGACCGGAGCCGCGCAGGACTGGTTCGTTGCGCAGCTTGCGACGAGCGAGGGGGCCAGGGCGCGCAGCTATCTGGCGGAACGCGGTATTTCGGAGGGCACGGCTCGCGAATTCGGTTTCGGCTATGCCCCCGAAGGCCGGCAGGCTCTAAAATCGGCACTGTCTTCCTTTTCGGAAGACATGCTGGTGGAAGCCGGCATGCGCATCGCGCCCGAGGATGGTGGCCGCGAAAACTACGACCGCTTCCGCGAACGGCTGATGCTGCCCATCCAGGATGCACGCGGACGGGTGATCGCCTTCGGCGGCCGCATTCTCGACAGCCGGGATGGCGTCGCGAAATACTTGAACAGCCCCGAAACCCCGCTCTTCGACAAGGGCCGCACGCTCTACAACCTGCACCGCGCCGCGCCCGCCTCGCGCAAGGCGGGCCGCATGGTGGTCGTCGAGGGCTACATGGACGTGATCGCGCTGGCGCAGGCCGGGATCGCGGAAGCGGTGGCACCGATGGGCACCGCGCTGACCGAGAACCAGCTGGACCTGCTGTGGCGCCATGTCGAACGGCCCATCCTGTGTTTCGATGGCGATGCGGCGGGCCAGCGCGCGGCCATGAAGGCGATCGGGCGTGCCCTCCCCCTGCTGAGGCCGGGCCACACGTTGGGCATCGTCCGCCTTCCTTCGGGCCTCGATCCCGATGACCTTCTCCGGCAAAAAGGCGCCGGTGCCCTTGAGGCGCTGCTGGCCGAGCCACAGAGCATGCTCGAAGCGCTATGGGATTTCGAACACGCCGCAGGCCCGCACCAGACGCCCGAAGACAAGGCCGGCCTCAAGGAACGGCTGCTCAGCCATGTCGATACGATCGCGCATCCGGATATTCGCTCGCTGTACCGGCGCGATCTGTTGCAGCGTTTCTCTGCCTTCGCCTTTCCCCCGCGCGAGCAGCGGCCGTGGGTCAAGGGCGAGTTCCGAAAGGGAGCGATCCAGAGGCCCGCGCCGGACGTCATGCGGACGCTTCAGCGGCTGGTACAGGGTGGTTCTCGCGGTGGCTTCACCGCTGCCGTACTGGCCGGCCTGGCGCGGTTTCCCGACCAGATAGCCCGCCATGAAGAGGCGCTATTGAAGCTGGCGCGGCGCGACAAAAATCTCGCACCGGCAATAGACGCGCTGATCGAAGCGGGCGAATCGCTTGATTCGCGCGCGGTTTCGCCCATATCAGTCATCAACGGCCTGCCTGCCCTTCCGGACAATAGTCTTTTCGCCTTTCTCGATGAAGGCACCGACCCGGACGAAGCGCGCGAGGATTTGGCCGAAGCCGTGTCGCTGCTGGTCGAAAGACCCGCGTTGGAAGCTGCCTTGTCGGCGGCCACAGCGCGTTTCGACCGCGATCCGGATGGTTCGATGGTTGAACAGGGCCGGTTGCGAGACCGCCTGTTGGCACTAGACCAGCGGTTGAAGCGTTTGGGGCGCAGGCGCGCTGCCTCGGCTCGTACATCCATTCAGGCTTCGCCGGTTTCGGCGGAATCGCACGTGACGGAATAGAAAAGACTCCATGGCAACCAAGAACAAGTCCTCCGAAGCCGAAGACGCTCCGTTGATCGACCTCAAGGAAGCGTCGATCAAGAAGCTGATCAGCAAGGCGAAAAAGAAGGGCTATGTAACCTATGATGAGCTCAACGCCGCCCTGCCCCAAGGCGAAATGAGTTCGGACCAGATCGAAGACATTCAGTCGGCGCTGTCCGACATGGGCGTCCAGATCGTCGAGAACGACGAGGAAGGCGAAGCCGAGGCCGAACAGGAAGCCGAAGTCGAGGAAATCGCCGCTGATTCGGATGGCGATTCTGGTGACGGTTCCCCCGCTCCCACCAAGAAGGAGCCTACCACCAACGTCACCAAGAAACTCGCCGCCGGGGAGCGAACCGACGATCCGGTGCGCATGTACCTGCGCGAAATGGGGCAGGTCGAACTGCTGAGCCGCGAGGGCGAGATCGCGATCGCCAAGCGTATCGAGGCTGGGCGCGACATGATGATCATGGGCTTGTGCGAAAGCCCGATCACCTTCCACGCCATCATCCAGTGGTCAGAAGCGCTCAATGCGGGCGAAATGCAGCTGCGCGAGATCCTCGACCTCGATGCCATGCTCTCAAAGGAACCCCCGGCCGACAAGCTGACCGAGGATGCCGACGAGGACGATGATGGCGAGATTTCAGAGGCGACTGCTGGCCCCTCCATCCGCGAGGACGATGACGTCGCGGAAGACTCCTCGGACGACGATGAGGACGACGAGGATGGCGAATCCTCTGGCAAGAAGCGGCGCGAGGACGAAGAAGAAGAAGACAACACCATGTCCCTGGCGCAGATGGAAGCTGCGCTGAAGCCCGATGCGCTGGAACGTTTCGCCCGCATCACCGACTATTTCGGCAAGTTCGAAAAGCAGCAGGCCGAGCGCGTCGAAGTGCTGGGGCGCGGAGATGCGTATCCCGCTGCGAAGGAAAAAAAATACGAGGAATTGCGCGAACTGCTGACGGCCGAGGTCGAAAGCGTGCAGTTCCATGCAACCAAGATCGAATTTCTGGTCGACAATCTCTATGCTTTCAACCGTCGTCTCACTGCGCTTGGCGGCCAGATGCTGCGCCTTGCCGAGCGCCACAAGGTCAAGCGGGCTGACTTCCTGCAAGCCTATATCGGCAACGAGATGGACGAGAACTGGCTGTCCGATCGCACGAAGGACAAGAAATGGGCCGCCTTCGCCGAGAAGGAAGGCGACGCGATCGAGCGCATCCGTCAGGAAATTACCGACATCGCCGCGCAGACCGGTATGGCGCTTCCCGAATTCCGCCGCATCGTCAATATGGTGCAGAAGGGCGAACGCGAGGCGCGTATCGCCAAGAAGGAAATGGTCGAGGCGAACCTGCGCCTGGTGATTTCCATTGCCAAGAAATATACCAACCGCGGCCTGCAATTCCTCGACCTCATTCAGGAAGGCAACATCGGCCTGATGAAGGCGGTCGACAAGTTCGAATACCGCCGCGGCTACAAGTTCAGCACTTATGCCACCTGGTGGATCCGGCAGGCGATCACCCGCTCCATCGCTGATCAGGCGCGTACGATTCGCATACCGGTCCATATGATCGAAACGATCAACAAGCTGGTCCGCACGAGCCGACAGTTCCTGCACGAGGAGGGTCGCGAGCCGACGCCGGAGGAGATGGCAGCACGCCTGTCCATGCCACTGGAGAAAGTCCGCAAGGTGATGAAAATCGCCAAGGAACCGATCAGTCTCGAAACGCCGATCGGCGACGAGGAAGATTCGCATCTGGGCGATTTTATCGAGGACAAGAACGCGATCATCCCGGTGGATGCCGCGATTCAGGCGAACCTCAAGGAAACCGTCACCCGCGTACTGGCATCGCTCACCCCGCGTGAGGAGCGCGTGCTGCGCATGCGCTTTGGCATCGGCATGAATACCGATCACACGCTGGAGGAGGTCGGGCAGCAATTCTCGGTCACCCGCGAGCGTATCCGCCAGATCGAGGCCAAGGCGCTGCGCAAGCTCAAGCACCCGAGCCGCAGCCGCAAGATGCGCAGTTTCCTGGATCAGTAGCTTCGCTCGCGGTCGTTTTCACAACCTCCGAACTCGGTAAGAAATGGGGCTCGTCATTATGGCGGGCCCCATTCTCATTTCTCAGGCGTAGGCGATTGACACTTTCTTGCGACGCATTGCGGCGCCGACAGCACCTATTCCCATCACCAGCAGAAGCCAGGTAGTGGGTTCGGGCACTGCACCGGCAACCGAGCCGCCGAAACGCACTTCGGAGAGCCCAATCGGGTAACTGTCTTCGTAAATTGTCCCGATCGAAAAGTTGCTCAGCAAGTCGAGCTGGACAAAACGGGCATCGACTGGGGCTAGCGAAAATACTTGCGCGCCTACGGGTGACCCATCGG
Organism: Qipengyuania sp.; assembly: GCF_042095715.1. Lineage (GTDB taxonomy): Bacteria > Pseudomonadota > Alphaproteobacteria > Sphingomonadales > Sphingomonadaceae > Qipengyuania. The sequence continues at coordinate 41,685 of NZ_JBELMO010000010.1, forward strand.
GCGAACGGGTCATGTTGCCAGAGAATACCTCGTCGTATGTGACGCCATCGACCGAAGTTAGAATGCGAAATCGATCTACGCCGCGATCTAGCGTCGAGATCACGGGGGTATTTGTGCCGAAATTATATTGCCACAGCGAGGCCGAATCGAGCGAATACAGTCCACCGAGATCGAAGGTGAGCACGCCCGTCGGTTCGCCCAGGTCGGTCATCCACATATTACCAAAGCTCGAATCATGGAGACCCGAGGTATCGAGACCGCTACCGTCGATGAGATTGTTCTTGTCGTAGGTGCGAAACGTGCTGCTGGCTTCGACCGAGACGGGGGTAATGACCTCGGCGCTACCCGGTTGCGGGAGCGCTGCTACCGACATTGCTACTGCGATTGAAAGGGCCTTCATCGTACAAACTCCAGATGAAATTTCGAGATGCCGGATGGCGAATCCATCGGGCCCTTATGGTTAACGGACCAAGGTTTTACTCGCCCGTGACAGTGCTTCGGTTACGCGACAGCGCGTACCGCGCTTCGGAAGTCGCCGTCGTGGCGGTCAAACGAGCAGCACATGGCCCAAATCGGGAGCTCTATGACCCCTTTGCCGCCGGAAAAGGCCGTCCAAAAAGATATCCCTGCCCATAGGTGACCCCGAGGTCGGCAAGCGCGCGCCGCTCGTCTTCGTTTTCGATGCCTTCGGCAACCAGGCTACACCCGATGTCTTCTGCGAATTGGACCATGGCGCCCGCGAGCGCACGGCGTGCCGGGTCGGCATGGACATGGCGGGTCAGCCCCATGTCGAGCTTGAGCAGATCCGGGCGCAGATCGACAAGGTGGCGCAACCCGGCATAGCCGGCCCCTACATCGTCGATCGCGATCCGGGCGTGCGGCGCGAGCCTGGCCAGCGCATCGCGCAAGGCGGCAAAATCGGCGACCATCTGATGCTCGGTCAGCTCAATCACGAGATTGTGCCGGGTATAGCCGGCCAGCATAGGCTCGAGCAGCCCCGACATCACCGAATCGGGAGAGACGTTGACCGACACATAGGTGCCCGGCGCAGCGTGGGCGGCAGAAGCCATCGCCTTCCGCACCGCAAGCAGTTCCAGCTCGACGCCTCGTCCGATCTCCGCCGCCTCGTTGAACCACATGTCGGGGCCGCGCTGCGATGCATCGGGAAAGCGCGCCAGGCACTCCGCGCCCACCTGCCGCCCATCGGTCAAGCTGACGATGGGCTGATGATAGATCGCGATACCTTCCTGTGCCAGAATGCCGTCGACCGCGATTTCAAGCAGATCGCGCCGTCCGTCCCCCTCCAGCGACTTTTCGATTTGTTCGACCGCGAGGGCGGCGAACGCACGCAGCACGCCCAAATCACGCTCCGTCATGCTGCGATCCGGCTTGCGGCTGAGACAGCAGAAGCTGCCGTATAGTGTGCCATCAGACAGGCGCAGCGGCGTGTTAAGATGGCATCCTACCGGCAGGAAGTTGGTGATCGCCATGGTCTGCGTGAACGGATAATCGGCGACATCCTGGATTAGCTCGGGCAACCGCCCTTCCGCGATGTGCCAGCAATAGCTGTCTTCTCGAGGATCCGCGAAGCCCGGGCCCATCGGCAGATCTAGGTCCGAATTGACGTGGGTGAGCTGCTTCATGCCGCCATCGACATAGCGCGAAACGAAGGCGATTTCCGCGCCCAGGTGGTCTCTGACTGCCGAAAGGATGCGATCGACCGATTGGTCGCTGACGGGGGCGAGGCGCGTCGCGGTGACCGCGAGCCTTCCAAATGTGCTTTGCTCGTGGATCATTTTCTCACCGTATCCGGCTGACCGAATAATCCGATCCGGGTAACCAAATGGTTAACGGTCGATCCTGCGGAGTTCGGTAGAGAGCCCGGATACGGGGTGGCGCGAAAGGCGCCGCGCGCCTATGGGGGCGGCCATGCGTATCGCCATCGCTTCAGACCATGCCGCCGTCGAACTGAAGGCCATTCTTGCCGAATGGCTGATGCAGCAGGGGCACGAGGTTGCCGACCTTGGGCCCAACAGAACTGAAAGCGTCGATTACCCCGATTATGGTTACGACCTCGCCGCCGTGGTGGCGGAAGGAACAGCCCAATTCGGCGTCGCGCTATGCGGTAGCGGGATCGGCATCTCCATGGCCGTCAATCGCAATCCCGAAGTTCGCTGTGCTTTGGTCGGAGAGCCGCTGTCCGCTTCACTTGCGCGCGAACACAACGACGCCAATGTGATCGCCATGGGCGCGCGGCTGACCGGTCCCGACATGGCCAAGGCGTGCGTCGATGCGTTTCTCTCCACGGAATTCGCCGGCGGCCGCCACCAGCGCCGGGTGGACAAGCTCGGCAACCCGCCCCTCTCCATCGACAGGATCGAACCCCACCAATGACCGCGACCGCAGCCAACGACACCGCAAACGCATCACGTCCAATGGACGGTTTCTGGACCGACACGCTGGAACAGGCGGACCCTGATATTTACGCTGCGGTCCGCAACGAGCTGAAGCGCCAGCAGGACAAGATCGAACTGATCGCAAGCGAAAACATAGCGAGCCGAGCCGTACTTGAAGCGACAGGCAGCGTCTTCACCAACAAATATGCCGAGGGCTATCCGGGCAAGCGCTATTACGGCGGCTGCGACTATGCCGACGTGGTCGAGACATTGGCGATCGACCGGGCAAAGCAGCTGTTCGGATGCAATTTCGCCAATGTGCAGCCCAATTCGGGCAGCCAGATGAACCAGGCTGTGTTCCTTGCGCTGCTCGAGCCGGGCGACACCTTCATGGGTCTCGACCTTAATTCCGGTGGGCACCTGACGCATGGCAGCCCCGTCAACATGAGCGGCAAATGGTTCAACCCCGTGAGCTACGGCGTGCGCCGGGACGATGAGCTGATCGACATGGATGCGGTGATGGCAACGGCGAAGGAGCACAAGCCCAAGCTGATCATCGCCGGCGGCACCGCCTACTCAAGGTTGTGGGACTGGGAAGCCTTTAGGAAGGTGGCGGATGAGGTCGGCGCTTATCTGCTGGTGGACATGAGCCACATTTCCGGCCTCGTCGCCGGCGGCGCGCACCCTTCCCCCTTTCCGCATGCGGACGTGGTCACCACCACAACGCACAAGAGCCTGCGCGGCCCTCGCTCGGGCGTGATCCTCTGGAATGACGAGGCGCTGAGCAAGCCGCTCAACATGGCGGTTTTCCCTGGCCTGCAGGGCGGACCGCTGATGCATGTCGTCGCTGCCAAGGCGGTTGCCTTCCGCGAGGCCCTGCGTCCCGAATTCACGAGCTATGCCCACCGTGTGGTCGAGAATGCCCGTGCGCTGGCGGCAAGTCTGGAAGAGAATGGCCTGCGGGTTGTGTCAGGCGGCACCGACAACCATTCCATGCTCGTCGACCTCAGCGCCAAGGGCGTGACTGGAAAGGACGCTGAGAAAGGGCTCGATCGCGCCTGGCTCACCTGTAACAAGAACGGCATCCCCTTCGACACGAAGAGCCCCTTCGTGACCAGCGGCGTGCGCCTTGGCACCCCGGCGGGCACTACGCGCGGCTTCGGCGCGAGCGAATTTCGCACCATTGGCAAGCTGATCGCCGAGGTTGTGGAAGGCCTTGCCAAGAACGGCGCCGAGGGCGATGGCCAGATCGAGGAGAGCGTGCGCGGCCGGGTGTCCGAACTGTGTGATCGTTTTCCGGTCTATCCAGGGATGTGAGAAAGATGGACGATAGAAATCCACGCGGCCAGGATTGGGTCGAAGATGCCAAGACGGAAATGTCCGGGATGGCGAAGCAGGGCATGTCCCACCCCTCGACGAAGCCGGTTCTGGCCGGCGCAGCCATTGGGGCACTTGCGGGCGCGCTGCTCCCCGTCGTGACGTTGCCGGTCGGGCTGATCGCCGGCGCGGGCTACGCATTCTACAACAGGATCAAGCGATAGCACTTTGAATGCGCTGCCCTTTTTGCGCCCATGACGATAGCCAGGTAAAGGACAGCCGCCCGACGGAGGACAATGCCGCCATCCGCCGAAGGCGTCAGTGTGCGGGCTGCGGAGCCCGTTTCACCACCTTCGAACGGGTGCAGTTGCGTGAGGTCACGGTCGTCAAATCCGATGGCCGCCGAGAGCCGTTCGAACGCGGCAAGCTCGAACGCTCGCTGACCCTGGCATGCCGCAAGCGCGAAGTGGCGCCGGAGCGGGTCGATCAGCTTGTCAGCGGTATACAGCGGCAGGTCGAAACCGCTGGGGACAGCGAAGTGCTATCGGATCGCATCGGCGAACTCGTCATGGAGGGCCTGCGTCAGATCGATCCGGTGGCCTACATTCGATTCGCGAGCGTCTATCGCGATTTCTCGGAAGCCCGCGATTTCGAGGAATTCGCCAGCACTGTTACGGATGCGGCCCGGGATGGCTGAACAGCCTGTCATCGTATTGGTCCGGCCCCAACTTGGCGAGAATATCGGCAAGGCGGCGCGGGCCATGCTCAATTTCGGGCTGACCGAGATGCGCCTTGTCGAACCGCGCGACGGCTGGCCCAACCCCTCTGCAGGCCCCGCCGCATCGGGAGCGGATGCGGTTCTCGAAAATGCCAAGGTGTACGCGACTACGGCGGAGGCCGTGGCGGATTGCGGGCATGTTTACGCCACCACGGTGCGCAAGCGCGGGGTGACGAAGCCGGTCCTGACCCCGGAAGTCGCATCTCGCGAAATTCATTCGCAGCCCGGTCGCAGCGCGATCCTGTTCGGCCCGGAGCGATCCGGGCTGGAAACGAGCGATGTCGCGCTGGCCCGCGCGATCGTGACCGTGCCGATCAATCCGGAATTTGCCTCGCTCAATCTCGCACAGGCCGTGATCCTTATGGCTTACGAATGGTCGCGCAACGCGCAGTTGGCGCAGCCGCCTCAGGAACACCTGCTCCCTCCGGCACCACAGCACGAGTTGGAAGGTCTCATCGGCCATCTTGAAAAATTGCTGGAGCCACGCGGGTATTTTCGCCCGCCAAGCCGGATGGAAGCAACCCGCACGACTTTGCGCACAGTCCTGACGAAGCCGGGCTGGAATCATCTCGAGGTGCGGACATTGCGCGGTGTGCTGTCCTGTCTCGAACGCGACAATATGGGAGAAGATCGATGAAACTGGCTCGAACAATGCGGGGCTTGGCCGTGGCTGGAGCTCTGTCGCTCGCACTTGCGCTGCCGACGGTGGCGGTTGCCCAGGAAAACGCCGGCCGGTTCGCGGGGGAAATCGGAGAATTCGCCTTCCGCGATAAGGTACTGATGCCCGAGCCGTGCAAGCTGCTGTTCGTCGGCAGTTCGAGCATTCGGCTGTGGGTCGGTCTCGAAAGGGATTTCGCCGTTTTCGAGCCGATCCAGCGCGGTTTCGGCGGATCGCAGACAGAAGATGCCAACCGCTATTTCGATCAGCTGGTGGCCCGGTACAAACCCGCCAAGATCGTTCTCTACGAAGGCGAAAACGATATCAACGCCGGTAAATCGGTCGACGTGGTCGAAGCGGACTTGCGTGAATTTCTCGATCTGAAGACCAATGCGCTGGGCTCCACACCCGTGTATTATATCGCAACCAAACCCTCACCGTCGCGGTGGGCCCAGTACGAAAAGCAGAAAGCGCTCAATGCCCGTATGAAGGCGCTGGCTGAGGCCCGCGACGACCTTGTATATATTGATATCGTTTCAGGTATGCTTGACGATGACGGAAAACCTCGTCCCGATATTTTCGTCTCCGATAATCTGCATATGAATCATAGGGGTTACGAAAAGTGGCGCGCGGCAGTCTATGCTGCATTAACTCAGCCGGCGAGCACCGCACCGCATTGTTAGAGTGCACACTTTTGGGCTATCTTCCATACGGTTATAGCGTTCGAAACTAAAACTTTAGGATCGATGCGTTGTTTTGCCTTTAATCGTGGTATGTAGGGTCTTTGAAAGGACGGAGAATCTTTTTGACGATATTTTCGATCCTTATACTGGGAACGGGTAGCAACCTGGCAGCAGAACACTACATCACCAACGGGGCGGCGCCGTTGGAGAGCAATGTGATGATGTACGCTGTATAGCGCGCTGAGAAGGATATCGATGATTCGACTGTAATCACATGTCGTAATATTCGAGAGGCCCGCTCTCTTTTCCGAACAGGCTTTGCCGTACAAGAAAGGAGTGGAAAGAGATCGAGATTGCCAATCAGCAGGATCTTGAAAGCCGCCGCCGCGCGACCGGACGAATCTCGGCAAAGTCCGATACTATTCGCGGCATGTGAAAGCGCTTCCGTGCTGGGCATTCTCACCGAAGGCGCGTTATTTTGTACTAGGCCTCTATGTTGGGTTGCACTATCAGACCATCTCTAGCTTCGCTCATCTTAGGATATTAGAATGACTGAAATCTTATTGGCTTCTTTATTGATACTTGCAGCTTCATCACCAGAAACGTCCACTCCGGCTTATGCTGAAGCGCACTTGGAAGGCCAGCCCAAACTCGAATCGGTAAAATGCAAGAGCGTCAAACAACTTGGCTCTCGCATACCTGAGCGCGTGTGCCGGACCGTGGGGGAATGGATGCAGATTGAGAAAGAGAACGCAGAAGTAGTCGAGGAACAGAGGCGACAGCGGATGTCCGGCCCTGGCGTTAATCCGGATTGAGACGAGAGATGGGTGGCGGAGTTCAATGCCTTCCCGGATCGCGCCATACCCTTCTCTGATCAGGAAATCAGATACCGCCTTCACAAAGTGTAACGGATCACTCTTGAACCCTGTCCCACTCCTCTAGTTCGAAGGCGATTGATGCCTCTACGAGAGCGTTCCAGATTGCCCCGAGTGCATCTGCTGGAAGACCACGTCGGCTCGCTTCGCGCACTGCGTTTCCAATGACTTCAGATTTGCGTATTTCGTCGCGGACCTCCGAGCGGTTCTGTTTAATTCGTGCAGCAGCGCGCATATAGTCAAAGCGCCGCTCCAGAAGAGCCAATAGCTCGCGGTCCGTGGCATCCACGCCAAGGCGCACATCCACCATTGTTTTGCACTTCGTTGGTAAGAGGAAATCGCTCATTTGCCCTCCTTGCCTTCTCCTCATGAAGGTGTCGAGCCGCTTTCCGACTTGCAATTTACCGCCCCCCTGCTAAGCGCGCGCCTTCGCATTTGGCCCCGCATCCCGGTGAAGCGGTGGCCGCGACGGACTGGTTCCGTCGGGCGATGCCGGGTTGAAGCGCCATCGATGGGATGGCGACAGCGAAATCGAAGGAATACGACTAATGTCGAAGCGTCAAAGCGCCAAGTACAAACTCGACCGCCGGATGGGCGAAAACATCTGGGGTCGCCCCAACAGCCCCGTGAACAAGCGTTCCTACGGCCCCGGCCAGCACGGCCAGCGCCGCAAGGGCAAGATGAGCGACTTCGGCCTTCAGCTGCGCGCTAAGCAGAAGCTCAAAGGCTATTACGGCGACGTGACCGAAAAGCAGTTCAAGCGCACCTATCAGGAAGCGTCGGCCATGAAGGGCGATACCTCGCAGAACCTGATCGGTCTGCTGGAGCGCCGTCTGGACATGGTCGTCTATCGCGCCAAGTTCGCCCCGACCATCTTCGCCGCGCGCCAGATCGTCAGCCACGGCCACATCCGCGTCAACGGCGTCAAGTGCAACATCGCGAGCCGCCGCATCAATGTGGGCGACGTGATCAGCCTGGGCAGCAAGGCCAAGGAAATGGCGCTGGTGATCGAGGCGCAGAGCCTGGCCGAGCGTGACATTCCCGATTACGTCTCGCCCGACGGCACCGACAAGGTGACGTACACGCGCGTCCCTCAGCTTGACGAGGTGCCTTATCCCGTCACCATGGAACCGAACCTGGTCGTCGAGTTCTATTCGCGCTGATCCGACGGTTTCGACAGGCAATCGGGGCGGTCCATTACGGGCCGCCCTTTTTGTTTGCGATCAATGTTTTATGGTCGGTTTTGCGGGAACGCGGGACCGGTTTGGACATTGCCGTGATGCAATGACCCAATATCGCTTCCGCACCGCGCGCCGCAGCGGCAAATGGTACCCCTCGCTCGATCAGGCACAGCGCATGGCGCACGCCATCGGAGCGGGATTTCTCGACCCGCACGGCCAGTTTGTCGCCTATCGCGGCACGGTTCTGGAATTGCGCGACTGAGCCACGAAACGCCGGTTGATGCGCATGGCTGCTTTGGCCATGACGATTTGCATGGACTATGATGACGTCGTTCTCGGCCGCCGTTCGATCCGCGGCTATCTGCGCAAGCCCGTTTCCCGGTCGCTGATCGAAGAGGTCCTCGCGCTCGCCATGCGATCGCCCTCCTCGATGAACACGCAGCCATGGCATTTCCATGTCGTGACGGGAGAACCGCTCGACCGGATCCGACGCGGCAATACCGAGCGTATCCTTGCCGGAGAGCCGGACTCCCGCGAGTTTCGACGCGGAGACCCTTTTGCGGGCGTGCATCGCGAACGGCAGATCGGTGTTGCCAAGCAGCTTTTCACGGCGATGGATATCGCCCGCGACGACAAGGACAAACGCCAGGACTGGGTGCTGCGCGGCTTTCGCCAGTTTGATGCGCCCGTCTGCGTAATCATCGCCTACGACCGCGAACTATCCGGCAGCGACGATACAGCCTTCGATTGTGGTGCTGTCACCACCGCCCTTGTCAACGCGGCGTGGTCTCGCGGACTTGGCTGCGTCATCAACAGCCAGGGCATCATGCAGAGCCCGGTGGTCCGCGAACACGTCGGCATTCCCGACGATCAGGTGATTTTAAAAGCGGTCGCCATGGGATGGCCCGACAATAGCTTTCCCGCAAACGCGGTTGTTTCCGAAAGAAGAGCCGTAAAGGACGCCGCGCGTTTCGTCGGGTTCGACTAGCACCACTGTGAGCGCAAATTAGTGCAGTACAGCGGACGGGGGACGGCAGCGGCGCGGCCGCCCCCCGGTGTTCGATAGGCTCGTTATGGCTTCAGACCCAGGTTCTTGCGGAGAAACGCGTCGCTCTTGGTCAGAAGATCGTACCGTGCCTTGTTCGTTTCGAGGTAGTGGTCCAGCCCTTCGAATTCGACGAGCTGTGTTTCCTTGCCCGACTTGCGCAGTTCGCGATCCATCTTGCGGGCCTGATTGATCCCGACGTTCTTGTCCTGATCGCCATGGAACATGAGAACCGGCGCAGAGAAACGGTCGGCATGGCGCGCGGGCGAACCCGCCTCGATATGTGGGCCGCGCCCGACGAATGCGTCAACCAATCGGTAGTTGGTGTAATTGCGCGCTTCTTCCCGGATCATCTCCAGATCGGTAACCGGCGCGACAGCGATCACGGCCTTGTAAAGGTCCGGCGAGACGACCTGCGACTGCAAGGCCGCATAGCCACCATAGGACCAGCCCACGATCGCAAGCTTGTCCGGCGCAGCGATCCCTTGATCGACAAGCCATTTACCCGCGTCGTTCACATCGGAAATCGCCGTATCCCAGGCGCGGAAGGCGTTCTGCCCCATCCATCCCGACCCGTAGCCCGACGACCCCCGATAGTTGGGCTGGAGAACCGCGTATCCCTTGCTGGCAAAATATTGCACGAGCCAGTCGAAGCCCCACTCGTCGCGAGCGCTAGGGCCGCCATGCGGCATCACTATCGCCGGCAGGCCTTTCTTTGCGCCGCCCTTCGGCAGGGTAAGATAGGCAGGCACGGTGGTGCCGTCCGCCGCAGGGTAGCTGATGGCTTGCATCTCGCTCATCGGCACGTCGATCAGAAGTTCGCGAAGCGGAAGGACGGTTTCGAGGCGCCCTGCGCCTTTGTCGAACAGGAAGACCGAGCCCGGATCGACATCGCTCGAGGCAATAAGCAACATCTTCGATTCATCCGCGCTGGCATCTGCAAAGGTGATCGATGGATGTCCCGGCAGGGCGTCGCCAAGTGCCTTGCGCAGTGCCTTCAGTTTCGGATCGAAGAATTCGCTTACGCGGCGATCGGTGGCGTAGCTGGCCCCGACGACCCGGCCACCCGGACCCAGGCGAACCACCCGATTCACCTCTGCATCGGGCCTCGAATAAACCAGATCGGTTTTGCCACTGCCATCGAGAGACACGGTGTAAAGAGCGGACATGCCGTCTTTTTCCGCGAAGCCGTAGACGACATTTTTGCCGCTATCCACAGCCACCGGGTTGAACTCGCCTTCGATTCCCCTCGGCTCCAGCGCTTCCCAGGAACGGCGCTCGTCAGCTCGGTAGAACAGGTGAGTGCTATCCTTCAGATAGCCGCTGGACGAAGAATCGCGGGTTTGCTTCAGCCGTATCTGACCATGCTCATCGGCCAGCAACATCTCTGTCTTCGCCGAGCCGCGTTCGACCGTGGTCCGCCGCAGGTTCTCGAGATCGACGAGTTCGGCGCCAAGCCCCTCATCCGTACTGCCGAGACGACTGCCAACGTGATCGCTGGGCAGGAATTCGCGCGAGATGAGGATCGAGTCGGGCCGTTCCGCCGTCGGCCATGATATGATTGACCCACCGTGCTGGTTGACGCCTCGCGCATATGCGTCGCGCGAGGCTGTCAGGACCTGACTGTCGGAGCCATCGGAATTCATGATGACTAGGCGACTGGCGTAGACAGGCGTCAGATTATCGATCTTGGTCTGCACGATGATGTTGCAGATCAAGCGCGTATCGCTGGGCCAATCGCACCAACTGATTGAGACATTGCTATCGGTATTGCGCTGGATCGGCTTGAGGGCGACCTGAGCCGCCTGCATATCCGCCACCATGATCGTCTGACCGCCCGGCGAGGGTTGAACCACAGCGATGTGGCGACCCGAAGGCGACAGCGAAATGTCCTGAACCGATGCGAGCGCGGCAAAGCGTGCCGCGGTCTGGTCAATTTCCTCTGCATGGACAGCAGCACCAATCGACACACATCCAACACTTACAAGCAGAAGCTTGCGAACACCCTTCATCACACGACCCCCTGATCCACTGTGCCAGATCGCGATCCCCACGACCCGGATCGGCAAAACATACACAGCCTAGCGGCGATATGAAGAGAGGAATTCCGCCCTAAATGTCGCAAATTTACCTATTGATATCGCCTTGCGCATGCCTTCCATCAGCTGCTGGTAAAACGCAATATTGTGCTCGCTCGTCAGCATCGCCCCGAGGATTTCGCCGGCCTTGATCAGATGGTGCAAATAGGCGCGCGAATACGTCGAGCACACGCTACATTCGCAGGCCTCGTCGAGGGGCTCGAGGTCCTCGGCAAATCGCGCATTGCGCAGGTTCAGAGCGCCCGACCAGGTGAAAGCCTGACCATTCCGGCCCGACCGCGTGGGAAGGACGCAGTCGAACATGTCCACACCGCGCGCCACCGCACCCACCAGGTCGTCGGGCTTGCCCACGCCCATCAAATAGCGCGGCGCATCGTCGGGCAGCATCTGCGGCGCGAAATCCAGGGTGGCGAACATGGCGTCCTGCCCCTCGCCCACCGCAAGGCCACCGATAGCATAACCGTCGAAGCCGATGTCCCGCAGCGCATCGGCGGAACGGCGGCGCAATCCTTCGTCTAGCGCACCCTGTTGGATGCCGAACAGAGCCGAACGCTCCGCATGCTCCTCGCCCCGATCAAAGCCCGCCCTGCTGCGCCCGGCCCAGCGCATGCTCAACTCCATGCTCGCCTCAATCTCCGCCATCGGGCGATCCGCGCGGGGGCATTCATCGAAGGCCATCACGATATCGCTGCCCAGCAGGCGCTGGATTTCCATGGAGCGTTCCGGCGTCAGCATATGGCGCGAACCATCGATATGGCTGGCGAACTCTACCCCCTCCTCGGTCAGCTTCCTAAGATCGGAAAGGCTCATCACCTGATAGCCACCGCTATCGGTCAGGATCGGGCGATCCCAGTTCATGAAGCGGTGAAGCCCACCGAGGCGCGCAACCCGTTCGGCGCCGGGGCGCAGCATCAGATGGTATGTGTTGCCCAGGATGATATCGGCGCCGGTCGCGCGCACCGTTTCGGGCTTCATCGCCTTCACCGTGGCGGCCGTACCGACCGGCATGAAGGCCGGAGTGCGGATCGTACCGCGCCGCATGGCGATCTCGCCCGTACGCGCCAGACCGTCGGTCGCGGCGACTCGAAACTGGAAACGAGGGGCCACCGGTCAGAAGCCGTAAACTATGGTGATGCGCGAAAGCGTGTCGGTCTCGACCTTTCCGGCCGGGGGATTGCTCTGGTAGTCCACCTGGTAGGAAAACCGAGAGCTGAGCTTTTTCGAGATCCGCGCCTCGAGGCCGGTAATCACGGAAAGCGTCGTGTTGCGCGAATCGAAAATGGCGACTGCCGAGCCCCCGGTTTCCGCAACGGCGTTGGTATCCTGCGTCAGCTTCAACCCATCCGCGACGGTCCAGTCGAAATCGACCCCGATCAGTCCGGCGAGGCGCGTGTCCGTTTCGCCAGTGGTATAATCGACAAGGCGCAAGGCGGGGCCGGCCTTCACATTGAGGTTGAGCTCCGGCTTCTTGACCACCTGATAGCCGAGGCCGCCAGACAGGGCGTAGCGGGCGTCGAAGCCCTGAAATGTATCCCGCTCCGCCTGGGCGAGGCCGTAGATGAACAGATCGTCTTCCAGCTGATAGCGCGGCTCGTAGGCAGCGAAATATTTCTCGCGCGTCTTCACACCGTTGGTGCTCTGGTAATCTGCGCGGGCGCGGACCTGATGCGTCCAATCGATTCCTTCACGCTTCGCGGTCAGGGCGGCACTGAAGCCCAAGTTGTCGCTGTTGCCGGTTGACCGGAAGCCTCCGAGTTCACCTTTCCCGCTCCAATTCTCGAACAGTCCCGCTTGCCTAATGCCCTCGATCCGCTTTTCTTCGGCCACGCGCTTCTCTTCAGCCTTCGCGGCGAGGAACGTCTGGTGCAGCGCATCGATCTCGCCCTTGTCGTCGGGATTGGTCTGCTTGGCGACCTCCACGACGGCAGCGACCTTTGCCGGATCGCCCGTGGCGATGGCCGCGTCTATCATCGCGCGCACTGGTTCGGGCACGGCGGCCCGGGCGGGGGCGGCGATCGCGAGAGCGGCGAGAATGACTTGAAATGCGCGCATGACGGCGGCTAGCTAATGCCCGCGCCCGGCGAAATAAACCCCGACTAGTCGCGCAATCGCCAACCCGTGCGAAAGATATAGGTGATCACCGCAATACAGGCGATCAGGAAGGCGATTGTGATGCCGAAGGACAGCCTGATATCGACGTCCGCCTGCCCATAGAACGCCCACCGCAGACCGCTGACCAGATAGACGATCGGATTTGCCAGTGCGACCGTGTCCCACGGCTTGGGAAGCATGTCGATCGAATAGAAAGTGCCGCCGAGAAATGTCAGAGGCGTGAGGAACAGAAGGGGGATGATGCCCAGCTTCTCGAACCCGTCAGCCCAAATCCCCAGAATGAACCCAAACAGGCTGAACGCCGCCGCGACCAGCAGGACGAAAAGAAGCGCCACAAACGGATGCTGGATGGAATAATCGACGAAAAGGCGGGCCGTGAGCAGGATGATCGCGGTCAGGATCAGGCTCTTTACGGCCGCCGCCCCGACAAAGCCGGCAAGCGTTTCAGCCACGCCCACTGGTGCGGACAGGAGTTCGTAGATTGTGCCGGTGAACCGCGGCATGTAGATGCCGAAGCTGGCGTTGCTGGTCGTCTCCCCCAGCAAGGTGAGCATCAGCAGACCGGGAATGATAAAGGCCCCGTAATCGACGCCGCCCAGGTCGGGCATCTGGCCACCGATAGCCGCGCCGAAGACAACGAAATAGAGCGACGTCGTAAGCACCGGCGCAAGCACCGACTGGAAGGCAGTCTTGAGGAACCGCCAGAGTTCGCGCGTGAAGATCGACCACGCGCCGCGGCCATTGAAAGTCATGCCGCGTTCTCCCGATGGCCGATCAGCCCCACAAAGATGTCTTCGAGGCTACTTTCGCGCACATCGATGCCAGTAAAATTCACATCTGCGGCCACGAGCGCCTTTGTCAGCTCGGCCACCTCCTGCTTGCCCTTCCCGCTGCCGTCGCCGCCCCGATAGCACAGTACCGTTCCCCCCTGTTCCAGCTCGACCGAGTAAGCGGCAACAGATGGCGGGAGGCTGTCGATGGGGCTTGCGAGCGTGAACAGCGCCTCGGTTCGCCCAAGCTTGGCCATCATGTCCGCCTTCTCGTCCACCATCAGGATCTTGCCCTTGTCGATCACGCCGACGCGGTCTGCCATTTCCTCGGCTTCCTCGATGTAGTGAGTAGTGAGAATCACGGTCACACCGCGCGCCCGCATGGCATCGATCTGGCGCCACATGTCCTTGCGCAGTTCCACGTCGACGCCGGCAGTGGGCTCGTCTAGGAAGAGAAGATCCGGTTCATGCGCGAGTGCCTTCGCGATCAGAACGCGGCGCTTCATGCCGCCCGAAAGATTGCGGATCTGCTCATCCTTCTTGTTCCAGAGGCTGAGCGAGCGCAGGATTTCCTCCACCCGGTCCTTGTCCGGAGCGAGACCGAACAGGCCGCGTGAATAATTCACTGCGCGAATGACCTCCTCGAACATGTCGGTGGCCATTTCCTGCGGAACCAGCCCGATCCGGCGACGCGCCGCGCGCCAATCGGTGGAGAGATCGTGGCCGAACGCCTTCATCGTGCCGGAGGTCGGACGAACGAGACCGCAGACCGAACCGATCAGCGTGGTCTTGCCTGCGCCGTTGGGCCCCAGCAGCGCGAAAATCTCGCCCTTGTTGATGGTCAGGTCCACGTCATCGAGCGCTCTGAGGCCGCCCTTGTAGATCTTGGTGAGGCCCTCGAGCTCGAGGATGGGTTCCGACATGCGCGTGGATTTAGGAACGCCCCCTCAGGGAAACAATAAAGATGAATCGCCGTAGGAATAAAAACGATAGCCGCTGGCGATGGCGTGGGCATAGGCGGCCTGCATCCGCTCCCGCCCCATCAGCGCGCTGACCAGCATGAACAGCGTGGATTTCGGGAGGTGAAAATTGGTCATCAACCCATCGATCGCACGGAACGAATAGCCCGGGGTGATGAAGATAGCAGTATCCCCCTCAAAAGGATGGACAACACCGTACGCATCGGCGGCGCTTTCAAGTAGGCGTAGGCTGGTCGTGCCCACTGCGATGATCCGCCCGCCCTGCGCGCGTACGGCATTCAGCCGGTCTGCGGTCGCCCCGTCGATCGTGCCCCACTCGCTGTGCATGATGTGGTCGTCGGTATCCTCCGCCTTCACGGGAAGGAACGTGCCGGCTCCCACGTGCAGCGTCAGAGTTTCCCGGCCCACGCCCGCCCGGTCCAGCGCCGCGATCAGTTCCGGCGTGAAATGGAGTGCGGCGGTGGGTGCAGCGACTGCACCGTCCTTTGCAGCGAACATGGTCTGGTAATCGGATTTGTCGCGTTCGTCCGTGGCCCGCTTGCCCGCGATATAGGGGGGCAGCGGCATCCGGCCCGCGCGTTCCAGCAGAACCTCCACCGGCTCCTCGCCCGCGAAAGCCAGAATGAAGCTGCCATCGGGAAGGCGCTGCTCCGCGGTGGCGGTCACTTCGCCGCCGAACGCGATCTCGTCCCTCGGCCGCAAGCGTTTGGCATTGCGGATGAAGGCCTGCCAGCGCCGCAAATCGACGCGCTTGTGGAGGGTGGCGCCGATCTTGGCTTCACCCCTGCGCCCCTCGAGCTGGGCGGGGATGACGCGCGTGTCGTTGAAGACCAGCACGTCGCCGCGCCGCAGGACGCCGGGCAAATCGCGAACGACGGAATCTTCGAAAGCGCCCTCCCTGCGCGTGACCAACATGCGAGCGGAATCGCGCGGGCTAGCCGGGCGCAGCGCGATCCGGTCGGCGGGAAGATCGAAATCGAAGAGGTCGACGCGCATCGCGGGCCCTTAGCGCATGAAGCGCCGCCGGGTAATTACTGCTCGATCGGCGCGTTGAGATCGTCTGCAGTAATTTCGGCGGGCGCCGTGGTCACTGCCGGGGGCGGAACGTTATCGCTGGCGATCGATGCCTGAACGACGCGCGTCGGATTCTCGGGTGGTTCGCCCCGCTGGATCGCATCCACGGCATCCATGTTGTCAATGACGCGGCCGAACACGGTGTATTGCCGATCAAGGCTGAACCGCGGGTAGAAGACGATGAAAAACTGGCTGTTCGCGCTGTCTTCGCTGGCGGCGCGCGCCATGGATACGGTGCCGCGCAAATGTGGCTGCGGATTGAACTCCGCTTCCAGATCGGGAAGCGACGACCCGCCTTGCCCCGTGCCGGTCGGATCGCCGGTCTGGGCCATGAAGCCGTCGATCACGCGGTGAAACACCACATTGTCGTAAAACCCCGCGCGCGCCAGTTCCTTGATCCGCGCCACATGCTGCGGCGCCCATCCCGGCATCAGCCGGATAGCCACACGCTGCCCGTTGGACAGGTCGAGAAACAGGATATCCTCGCGATCTTTCGTAAGATCGAAATCGACGGACGCATATTGCCCCGCAGTCGATGCTTCGGGTGTCGCCACCGTTTCGGCGGCGGCGTCCTTGCGGTTGCCGAGCGCTGATGCGGGAGCTGCCAGGAGCGCCGCAAGGGTAAGGAAAAGGGTAGGGCTCTTGAGCATTTATGATCCGCTGTATCTCGCAGGGTGTCCGGCGCCGCCTCTAGCACGGGGTGCTGTCGGCGCAATGAATAGCTAGGGTCCAGTGCCCTAGTAGTCGCCCTTGCGCCCCGTCTTCTCCACCCGGGCGACCACGTCGTCGCACACCGCCTCGCTGACGAAGGGGGAAATGTCGCCCCCATAGACCGCGATTTCCTTGACCAGTTTGGATGCGATCGGCTGCAAGGACACATCGGCCATCAGGAACACTGTCTCGATATCGTCGTCGAGCTGCTGGTTCATGCCCGCCATCTGATATTCATATTCGAAGTCCGCCACCGCGCGCAGACCGCGCACGATCACGCTGGCGTTCTGCGCCTTGGCGAACTTCATCAGCAGGGCGTTGAAGCCGACGACTTCCACATTGTCGAGATGCATGTCCGCCACCTCACGCCGGACCATGTCCAGGCGTTCCTCGTTGGAAAACATGGGATTCTTGCTCGGGTTGGTGGTGACGCCGATGATCAGCCAGTCGACCAGCTTCGCCCCGCGCCGGATGATGTCGGCATGGCCGCGCGTGATGGGATCGAAGGTCCCCGGATAAACGCCGATACGCTTGTTCATTGCCAGATCCTCACCGATCGCGCTCCACGATAAACCGGGCGAGCGAGCGCAGGATATCCGCTTCCGACCCGTAGCCCGACAGATGGCGCACCGCCTGTTCCACCAACATGCGCGCCTGTTCGCGCGAAGGCTCCGTTCCCATCAGCGTCACGAAGGTGGCCTTTCCCTGCGCCTCGTCCTTGCGCAGCGCCTTGCCGGCCGCGTCCTCGTCACCCTCCACATCCAGCAGATCGTCGGCGATCTGGAAGGCCAGGCCGATGTCGCGGGCATAGGCGCGCAAGGGGGCGCGGCCTTCGGCAGGGATACGGCCCAGGATCGCGCCCATCTCCACCGATGCCGCCAGCAGCGCGCCGGTCTTGAGCTGTTGCAGCCTAGTAACCTGCTGGAGGTCATAGGCTACCGTATCGGCCATCATGTCCATCATCTGCCCGCCCGCCATGCCGGCGTGGCCACTGGCCCTCGCCAACGTGGCCACAAGTTCGGCGCGGACGAAAGGATCGTTGCTGGTGTCGGGCTGGGTAAGGATGTCGAAAGCCAGCGCGTGGAGCGAATCACCGGCCAGCACTGCCGTCGCCTCGTCGAAGACCTTGTGTACGGTCGGCTTGCCATGGCGCAGATCGTCATCGTCCATGCAGGGCAGATCGTCGTGGATCAGCGAATAGCAGTGGATCGCCTCCACCGCGCAGCCCGCATTGACCGCAGCAGTGCGCGACACGCCGAACAGCTCGGCCGTCGCCACCACAAGCAGCGGGCGCACGCGCTTGCCCCCGCCGATCACTGCGTGGCGCATGGCCTCGATCAGGCGCGCACGGGTATCCTGCGGGACAGGGAGGAAGGCGTCAAAAGCGCTGTCGACCTCGTCCTGGATCGCGGTCAGCGCGGCGGCCAACCGATCATCGGCGGTGATGGAACCCACCACGTTCACGCTCCTGGCGAATCGGCGGCATCGAAGGGCACGCTGCCCTTCACCGTGCCGCCCTCGCCCGCGACGATCTTCTCGATCCGCGCTTGCGCCGCGTCGAGCCGCGCCTGGCAGTGAGCGCGCAGCTTCTCGCCGCGTTCGTAAAGATCTATGCTCTCGTCGAGCGGCACCTCCCCACCCTCGAGCCGGCGCACGACCTGCTCGAGCGCCTTCAGCGCCTCCTCGAAACTCAGCTCGGCGATTTTGCCATGTTCCTCGTCCATCGCTTCGAGCATTGACCATAGGCGCTGGCGCGGTCAAGAAATCGCTTGGGGACGGCGCACGGTCTTGCCCGGATTTGCAACAGTTCAGGAGCGCCCAGATGTTCATCGGCCATTTCGCGCCCGCCTTCGCGGCCCGCGCCGTCAGTTCCGATGCACCCAGGCTGGGCACGCTGTTCGTGGCGGCGCAGTTGGTGGACTGGGCCTTCTTCCTGCTGGCGATCCTTGGCATCGAGCATTACCGGATCGAACCCGGCTTCACCGTGATGAAGCCGTTCTTCTTCTATGATTATCCATGGACGCACAGCCTGCTCGGCAGTTTCGTGTGGGCCACGCTGTTCGGGCTGGTGGTGGGGCGCGTGACGCGCAGTTCCCTGGCGGGCATTATCGGCGCCTGCGTAGTCCTTTCGCATTGGGTGCTGGATTTCGTTTCCCACGGCCCCGATCTCACTCTGGGCGGGGGGCCGGATCGCTTCGGCCTGGGCCTTTGGGATCATCCCATCCTCGCCATGGGGATCGAACTGGCGATCACCCTCGGGGCATTCTGGATCTATGTCCGGCGCACCAGGGGGCCGGTGGTTCCCCCGCTGCTGCTGCTGGCCGCCCTGCTGATCTTTCAGGCCGTCGACTGGTTCGCTCCCGCCCCCGCGGAGGTTACGCCAATGCAATCCTTCGCGGCGCTGATCGCCTTCGGGATCCTAACGCTGCTGGCGGCCTTCGTTGGGAACACGCGCTGGCACAAGCGCGAAACCGGGCTGGCAGTCGCGACCACGCCCCGCTAAGCGCTGCCGCCATGAGCGCCGAGATATCCGAAATCACCCCCGAAGTCGTCGAATCCCATGGCCTGAGCCCCGAGGAGTACGATCGCGTACTCCATGCCCTGGGCCGCGAGCCCAACCTGGTCGAGCTCGGCATCTTCTCGGTCATGTGGTCTGAGCATTGCAGCTATAAATCCAGTCGCCTGCATCTCAAGAAGCTGCCGACCGAGGCACCCTGGGTGATCTGCGGCCCGGGCGAGAACGCGGGCGTGATCGACATCGGAGACGGGCAAGCCGCGATCTTCAAGATGGAGTCGCACAACCACCCCAGCTACATCGAACCCTACCAAGGCGCGGCAACGGGCGTGGGCGGGATCCTGCGCGACGTATTCACCATGGGCGCGCGCCCCGTCGCCAATGCGAATGCGCTGCGCTTCGGCCGTCCCGATCATCCCAGGATGAAGCATTTGGTGCAGGGCGTGGTCGCCGGCATCGGCGGATACGGCAATTGCGTGGGCGTGCCGACCGTGGCGGGCGAGACCAATTTCCATCCCGCCTATGACGGCAACATCCTGGTCAACGCAATGACCGTGGGCGTCGCCGATGCGGACCGCATCTTCTACTCCGCGGCGACCGGCGTGGGTAACCCCATCGTCTATGTCGGCTCCAAGACCGGGCGCGACGGCATCCACGGCGCCACCATGGCGAGCGCGGATTTCGGCGAGGACGCCGAGGCCAAGCGCCCGACCGTGCAGGTGGGCGATCCTTTTACCGAAAAGCTGCTGATCGAGGCATGCCTGGAACTGATGGCGACCGATGCCATCGTCGCGATTCAGGACATGGGTGCTGCCGGTCTCACGAGTTCCAGCGTGGAAATGGCCACCAACGGCAAGGCGGGTATTCGGCTCGACATGGATGCCGTCCCCTGCCGGGAAGAGGGCATGACCCCCTATGAAATGATGCTGAGCGAGAGCCAGGAGCGTATGCTCATGGTGCTCAAGCCTGGCAAGGAAGCCATGGCGGAAGCGATCTTCAGGAAATGGGAGCTCGATTTTGCCGTCATCGGCGAAGTGACAGACACGGGGCACATGGTGCTCACCTTCCAGGGCGAGACAGTGTGCGACATCCCGCTCGGCCCGCTCGCGGCCGACGCTCCGCTCTACGACCGGCCCTATCTCTCGAAAGAGGAATACCGCGCCTGGGCGAAGGTCAAGCCGCTCGACAGCGTGCCCGAGAGCAAGGACGTGGGTGCGGACCTACTGACCATGATGGGCCACCCCGCGTTCGCATCGCGCCGCTGGATTTGGGAGCAATACGACCGCCAGGTGGGCGGTGACACGCTACAGACGGGCGGCGACGCCGGTGTCGTGCGCGTCCACGGAACCAGGAAGGCGCTGGCGATCAGCACCGACTGCACCCCGCGTTACGTCTTCGCCGATCCCTACGAAGGCGGGAAGCAGGCCATCGCGGAGGCGTATCGCAATCTTTGCGCGGTCGGCGCGCGTCCGCTCGCGGTCACGAACTGCCTCAATTTCGCAAATCCGCAACGGCCCGAGATCATGGCGCAGATTGTGCACGCGCTGGAAGGCATGGGCGATGCCTGCCGCGCGCTCGACTTCCCGATCGTGAGCGGCAACGTCAGCCTCTACAACGAAAGCAAGGCGACCGGCGGCGGCAGCGCGATCCTGCCCACCCCCGCCATC
>NZ_JBELMO010000011.1:0-28484 GCF_042095715.1 Qipengyuania sp.
GCTGAGCACGCGCGCGGTGTCCGCGATACTTTCGCCGCGACCAAGCTGGCTCGTGCCCGAATCGAGGATCACTGCCGTGCCGCCGAGCTGGCGGATCGCGATATCGAAGCTGACCCGGGTGCGGGTGGACGCCTTTTCGAAGATCATCCCAAGCACGCAACCTGCGAGTGGGCTGTCGCTGTCGGGCTTGCCTTTGGGCCAGCCCTGGCGCGCCGCCTTGCGGTCGATCGCATCGGACAGCATGGCGGCGATGGCATTTCCGCCGGCATCCGAAAGCGAGAGGAAATGCCGATCCGTCATCAGGCGGCTTCCGGCACCTTGTAATCGGCCGCCCCGGCCGACAGCTTGTCGATGAATTCGTCGAATTCGGTGTCGCCGGCCACCAGCGGCGGCAGGATGCGCAGCGTCTGGTCTCCGGCGGCCACAGTGAGCAGATGGTGGTTGTCGCGCAGGTGTGCGTAGAACGGCCGGCTTTCCACCTTCATACGGATACCCAACATCAAGCCCTTTCCACGGACGGAGTCGAACAATTCGGGATAGTTTCCGATAAATTGTTCGATCCGGGCGCGCAGGCGCTCGCCCTTCGCAGTGACCTCGGCCAGGAATTCGTCGTTGGCGACCGCGTCCAGGACCGCTTCGCCCGCGGCCATCGCCAGCGGGTTGCCGCCATAGGTGGAGCCATGCGCGCCGATCACCATCCCACGCGCCGCCTTTTCCGTGGCCAGACAGGCGCCCAGGGGAAAGCCGCCCCCGATACCCTTGGCGGTGGCCATGATGTCGGGTTTGATCCCATAGTGTTCATAGGCATAGAGCTTGCCCGTCCGGGCCATCCCGCATTGCACCTCGTCGAAGACGAGCATGAGATCGTTTTCGTCCGCGAGCGCGCGCAGCCCCGACAGAAACTCTGGCGAAGCGGGCCGAATCCCGCCCTCGCCCTGGATCGGCTCCACCAGGAAACCGGCGGTATGGGGCCCCATAAGAGCCTTTGCGCTCTCCAGATCGTCCCACTCGGCATATTTGAATCCCGCGAGCAGCGGCTGGAAACCCTTGTGCATCTTGTCCTGATTGCTGGCACTGATCGTCGCCATCGTGCGCCCGTGGAAGGCGTTCGTGAAGGTGATCAGTTCGAATTTCTCGGCGTTGCCGACATGCTGGTGATAGGCGCGGGCCGTCTTGATGGCGCATTCCACCGCTTCCGCCCCTGAGTTCGTGAAGAACACCGTATCGGCAAAGGTCAGGTCGACAAGCCGCTTGGCCAGGCTTTCCCCCTGGGGACTGCCGTAGAGGTTGGATACGTGCATCAGCTTGGCCGCCTGGTTCTGGATCGCGCCGATCAGGCCGGGGTGTGAATGGCCAAGCAGATTGACCGCGATCCCGCTGGCAAAGTCCAGATAGCGGGTCCCATCCTCGTCGATCAGGTGACAATTGTCCCCTTCCACCGGGCGCACGCCGCAGCGGGGGTAAACGGGCATCAAGGGGGTGATCGACATGGTAAAGCTCCGCGAATCAAATCGTGTCAAAAGCAAATGGCGGCTCCACAGGGGAACCGCCATGCTGGTTGTTCGGCTGGTCTAGGTGTGCCGCGGGCACCGGTCAAACCCGGCCCCGGAACCCGTCTCACTCGCTAGCAGGAACGAGATTGACCGCCGAATATTTGCCGCGTCGGTCGACCTCGAGATCGAACTGGTAGCGTTCGCCTTCACTGATTCCCGTCAGACCGGACCGTTCGACCGCGCTGATGTGCACGAAGGCATCGGGCTGACCGTCATCGCGGGTCAGGAAGCCGAAGCCCTTGGTCGCGTTGAAGAACTTGACCGTGCCGGTCGCCTTGTCCCCGGTCAGCTCGCGCTGCGGGGTTGCCGGCCGGCTCTCCACCTCGATGACATCGCCCTGAATCTGGAGATCCTGTGCCGATACCTTGCCGCCACGATCCACGAGATTGAAAGCCAGTTCCTGCCCTTCGGCAAGGCTCTGAAGCCCGGCCCGCTCGACCGCACTGATGTGTACGAACACGTCCTCGCCGCCACCCTTCTGCTGGATGAAGCCGAAGCCCTTTTGCGCGTTGAAGAACTTTACCGTTCCTTCACCCGTGCCCACGACCTGTGCGGGCATGCGGTTGCCACCACCGCCGCCGCCGCCACCGCCAGCGCCGCCGCCAAAGCCGCCGCGACCGCCGCCGCCGCCGCCCCGGAAGCCGCCACCACCGCCGCCGCCACCGAAGCCGCCACGGTCGCCGCCATATCCGCCGCCACCGCCGCCGAAGCCTCCGCGATCACCGCCGCCGTATCCGCCACGATCGCCACCGCCGAAGCCGCCTGGAGATCCACCGAAGGGATCGAAACCTTCTTCGCCAACTCCGTCGCGTTTGTCCCGCCCCCGCCGACGGCCCTGGTCATAACCCATAATTCGCAATCAACCTTCGTGGCATCCCAACCCCACTATGCGCCGCGAGAGGATGCCTACTTCGCACGGCACACGGAAACGCGGCCACAGTGCCGGCTCCTTACACAGTCCTGCATAGCGCAAAAACTCGGCTTTGCGAACGATTTACCGCATATGGATGCAAAAGTGGGTGAATGTGACAATTTGGCGCTGCGGCGTGGAATGTCCGAATAGCCATCACTTGCAGGTCCCATGGGGGCTGCTAAGGCGCACAATATGGACATTATCGCCCTGCTTTCCGATCCCGCAACCTGGCTCGCTTTGCTTACGCTGATCGCTCTCGAAGTGGTGCTGGGCGTCGACAATCTGATCTTTATTGCGATCCTTTCGAACAAGCTTCCCCAGCATCAGCAGCAGCGCGCACGCCGAATCGGGCTCTCGCTCGCGCTCATCATGCGAATCGGTCTCCTGATGCTCATCGGCTGGCTGGTGACCTTGCAGAACCCGCTGTTCGATCTTGGAATCACCGGCGCCCCCAACGAATATGGCGAACCGAGTTTCGAAACGGCCTTTTCCGGGCGAGATTTGATCCTGCTGGTCGGGGGGCTTTTCCTGCTGTGGAAGGCCACCAAGGAAATCCACCATTCGATGGAGCCGGAAGACAATTCGGGCGATCTGCTCGACAAGACGCCGGGGCCGGGCCAGGTCGCGGCCGCGGCGACCGCGACCTTCGGTACGGTTATCGCTCAGATCGTAGCCATCGACATCGTCTTCTCCGTCGATTCGATCCTCACTGCCGTCGGAATGACCGACGATATCCCGATCATGGTCGCTGCCGTGGTGATCACCGTGGGCATCATGATGATCGCCGCCGACCCGCTGGCGAAGTTCATCGAGAAAAATCCGACGCTCGTGATGCTGGCACTGGCCTTCCTGGTGATGATTGGGCTGGTACTGATTGCCGACGGCTTCGGCTTTCATGTGCCCAAGGGCTATATCTACGCGGCCATGGGCTTTTCCGTGGGCGTGGAGGTGCTCAACATGGCCCAGCGGGGGCGGCGCAAGCGCGCCGCCACCTGAACGGCTTGCCGCGCCTGCGCTTCAGCCCCCTCCAGTCCTATTCGCGGAAATCGAGCGGCGGCGCCCGGTCGCCTACCAACGAAACATATTCGTAGTCCGGACCCCGCGAGGCATCGAATTCCGCGCGTGCGGCCTGCCTGAGTGCGGGATTGGAGAACAGTTCGGCGGCCATCGAGGCCAGCGTCTTCGAGGCAAGCTGGGCGCCCTTCGCCCCGATGGAATACCCGCTAGCGGCTACCGCCTGCCAACTGTGCGCGCTGGTACCCGGTACCCAGGTTGCCGCACGAAGGCCCACGGTGGGCGTGGCCCACGACACATCGCCCACATCGGTGGAGCCGTACCCCAAGGATTTCTCGTAAGGTTCGACGCGAGCTGCATTCTCAAGCGGCTTTGCTGAGTCTCCGAAGGACTTGGACAACTCTTCCGCCCAGGCGCGCTCCTCCGCCGTGTAGGTAACGCCGCCTAGCTCACGCAGCTTGCGGTCCATCACCTTCGCCAGTGTCTCGTTCACCAGCAGCGGGTTGTTGCCGTGAATGATTTCCCAATCGACGGTCGTTCCGGTGCCCATCGCCGCGCCCTTCGCGGCGGCTTCCAGCCGATCCCACATCGCGCGGACCTCATCCGCGTCCGAATGCCGAACGTAGTAAAAAACCTCGGCGAAGTCGGGCACGACATTGGGCGCCGATCCACCCTCCGTGATGACGTAATGGATGCGCGAATCCATACTGGTATGTTCGCGCATCATGTTGACCATCATGTTCATGGCTTCCACGCCGTCCAGCGCACTTCGCCCTCGCTCCGGGGCGCCCGCCGCATGGGCGGAAACGCCATGGAAGCGAAATTTGGCGGAGCGATTGGCGAGCGACGTAGTGGCTGCCGCGCTGTTCTCGTCATCCGCGTGCCAGTGCAGCGCCACATCGACATCGTCGAACAATCCGGCGCGGGTCATGTATACCTTGCCGGAGCCGCCTTCTTCGGCAGGTGTGCCGTAAAGCCGAATACGGCCCGGCATGCCCGTCGCCTGGAGCCATTTGGCGGTAGCGATCGCCGCGCTGGTGGATGCCGCCCCGAACAAGTTATGGCCACATGCATGGCCGGCATGCTTGGCTTCAATCGGGTCCCGCACGGCGCTGGCCGATTGCGTAATCCCCGGAAGCGCGTCGTATTCGGCAAGGATGCCGATTACCGGACCGCCCTCACCCCATTCCGCGACGAAAGCGGTAGGGATATCGGCAACCCCAGCAGTGACCCGGAATCCTGCCTTTTTGAGTTCGTCCTGCAACAGAAGGCTGGACCGGGTTTCCTGATACCCCAGTTCGGCCCATTCCCATATCTGCTTGGCCAGTCGCTCGGTGCGCGCATCCTCCGCAGCGGCAAGCGCGACGGGGTCCGTGCTTTGCGCGGCTGCCGAAATGGATGTCGTCGTCAGCAAGACGGCGGCGGGAAGTGCCCTGAATGTTCGCATGTTCGATTGATCCCTTCGCCGGGGATGCTAGCCGCTGGAACGGCTGCCGCAAGTCTCGACGGCGATGGACAGAATGTGGCAAGGGAGGCGGGATGGATCAGGTGCTGATATTCCTCGGCTCGCTGGGAGCGATCCTGCTTCTCGCCACGCTGGCGCACCGGTTGGGCCTCGGCGGCGATGCGCGCATTCGCAGCGAGGAGGAGGCGCGCGCGCTAGCCGAGGAAGCGATTTTTGATTTCGAGCCCGTCGATGTTGTGATCGATCGCGCGGGCATGGGTGCCCTGCTGCGTGATGGGGATGGCCGGGTGATGGTATTGCGCCGTCACGGCAGCCATTTCGCCGGCCGCCTAATCGATTCGCATGCCCATGCCCGGCTCGACAGGACGATGCTGACCCTGGCCACATCCGACAGGCGCTTTGGAAGCGTGACCTTGGACCTCGGCCAAAACGCGGCGATCTGGGCGGCCAGCCTCCGCCGGATCACCACCTAGCGCCCCTGCAATCACCATGCCCGATTTCGAACCCACCACCTTCGCCATTCCGCTGTTTGTGGGGCTGGTGCTCGCCGAAATGATCTGGGCGCGTCGCAACCGCCCCGAAGCCTACGAGGCGAAGGATACGCTCGTCAGCCTGGCGTTCGGATTGGGAAGCACCGTAGCGGGGGCGCTGTTCGGTGGCGCATTCCTCCTGCTCTACCTCTGGCTCTACCAGTTTCGCGTTTTCGACTTCGGTCCCGAATGGTGGATGGTGTGGTGGGCCTGGCCCGTCTGTTTCGTGCTGGACGATCTCGCCTATTACTGGGTGCACCGCTTCGGGCATCGCGTGCGCTGGTTCTGGGCCAGCCATGTGAACCATCATTCCAGCCAGCATTACAATCTGTCGACCGCGCTGCGGCAGACCTGGACCGGATTCCTCACGCTGGGGTTTCTGCTCAAGCTGCCGCTGGTTCTGCTGGGTTTCCACCCGGTGATGATCGCCATTTGCGCTGGCTTCAACCTGATATACCAGTTCTGGATCCACACCGAAGCCGTTGGTCGGATGCCGCGGTGGTTCGAAGCGGTCATGAACACACCCAGCCATCACCGAGTCCATCACGCGACCAATCCGCGTTATCTCGACCGCAACTATGCGGGGGTCTTCATCGTGTGGGACAAGCTATTCGGTACCTTCGAGCCCGAGGTCACGGTGGCGGAGGGCGGAGAGCGGATCCGCTACGGGATCGTGAAACAGCTCGGTAGCTTCAATCTGATCTGGGCCGTTTTTCACGAATGGGTCGGGATCGCGCAGGACATGTGGCACGCACCCTGGCGACACAAGCTGTCCTACCTGCTGCGCGAACCGGGCTGGAGCCATGACGGCAGCCGCGAGACCAGCGATGTCATCCGTGCCCGCTGGCAGAGCCGGCAAGACAAGGTTGCGACCGAAAACTCGATTGCGGAGCCACGCGAGGCTGCCTAACCTCCTCAGCAAAAGAGGAGGGGTTCATGGACGAATTCGATGTCATCGTGATCGGTGGCGGCAGCGGAGGTAGCGCCGTGGCCGGCCGGCTGGTGCAGGCGGGACGTAAGGTCTGCCTGCTTGAGGCGGGGCCGCGCAACGACAATGCATTAGTCAAAACCCCCGGTTTCATGCCCTTCATCCGTAATTCGTCGAATTACAAATACGAGACGGTCCCGCAGAAGGGATTGAACGGCCGCACCGGTTATCAGCCACGTGGGCGAGGGCTGGGCGGGTCGAGCGCGATCAATGCGATGGTCTACATCCGCGGAAACCGTTGGGACTACGATAACTGGGCCGCGCTCGGCTGCACGGGCTGGGCCTATGACGACGTGCTGCCCTATTTCAAAAAGGCGGAGAAGAACGTGCGCGGTGCCGATGAATGCCACGGCGCGGAGGGGCCGCTGTGGGTCAGCGATCAGCGCTGGCCCAACAAAGGCAGCCTGGCTTTCGTCGAAGCGGCCTCTCAGCTTCAATTGCCACGCAACCGCGATTTTAACGGAGAAAAGCAGGAAGGCTTCGGCCTGTACCAGGTCACGCAGCGGCAAGGCGAGCGCTGGTCCGCCGCGCGCGCCTATGTCGAACCCCTGCGCGGAAATCGCGATCTCGACGTGCGGATCGGTGTGACCGTCCAGCGCATCGTGATCGAAAACGGGCGGGCCACCGGGGTGGTCTATTCGGTCGGCACCAAGCAGCGTCATCTGAAGGCTCGCGGCGGCGTCGTGCTTTCGGCCGGCGCGTTCAATTCTCCCCAGGTTCTGATGCTTTCCGGTATCGGGCCGGGCCAGCATCTCAAGGAGCACGGCGTTTCGGCGACAGTGGACCGGCCTGCCGTGGGATCGGACTTGCAGGACCATCCCGATTACGTCTCAAGCTGGGAAACGACGAGCCGGGATTTCATCGGCGATAGCCTCGAAGGGACCATCCGGATGGCGAAATCGGTGCTGGAGCACCGCCGGCGCCGCACAGGAATCATGACGACGCCTTATGCCGAGACGGGCGGTTTCTGGAAGGTCATGCCCGATGCGCCCGCGCCGGACGTGCAATGGCACTTCGTCCCGGCGATGCTGGAAGACCACGGCCGCACCAAGGTAAAGGGCCACGGGTTTTCCCTCCATGCTTGCGTGCTGCGCCCCGAAAGCCGCGGGACCGTGCGGCTCGCCGGACCCGATGCGACCATGGCGCCCCGCATCGACCCGAACTTCCTGGACGATGAGCGGGACATGGCGGTGCTGCGCGCCGGCGTGCGCATGTCGCATCGCATCGTCTCCGCTCCCGCCATGGCGTCTTACGATCCGAAAGATCGCTATCCCATCGATCTTCAAGACGACGCGGCCCTGGATGACCTGATCCGCAGCCGTGCCGACACCGTCTATCACCCGGTCGGAACCTGCCGGATGGGCGGCGATCCGGACAGCGTGGTCGATCCGAGGTTAAAGGTTCGCGGAGTCGACGGCCTCTGGGTTGCGGATGCCAGCGTGATGCCTCGCCTAGTATCGGGCAACACCAATGCCCCCAGCATCATGATCGGTGAGCGCTGCGCGGAGTTCGTTCAGCAAGCGCTTGCGGCTTAGGGAGTTCGCACGCGCGCTCAAGCGCGATGCGCTTACCGCGTGGATAGCGGCGCGCGACCCGCGCACACCCTTGGCTGCCAAGCTCTTGGCAGCGGCGGTGGCTGCCTATGCCTTCAGCCCCATCGACCTGATCCCGGATTTCATTCCGGTTCTCG
Source organism: Qipengyuania sp. (assembly GCF_042095715.1). Taxonomy (GTDB): domain Bacteria; phylum Pseudomonadota; class Alphaproteobacteria; order Sphingomonadales; family Sphingomonadaceae; genus Qipengyuania. Next base: position 8,154 of record NZ_JBELMO010000011.1, read on the forward strand.
GCATCCTGGACGACCTCGTTCTGGTGCCGCTGGGGGTATGGGCGGTGATCCGCATGCTGCCGAAGCCGCTTATCGAAGAGTTTCGTGTGCGGGCCTCCGCAATGGCGGAGAAACCGGTCTCCAAGGGCGGCGCCATACTGGTGATCTTGGTGTGGCTGGCATGCCTCGCAGCCGCCGGCACTCTCCTCTGGAACTGAAAACGTTCCGATCCGAGGTGACGCATGAAAAAAGGGCCGGAACCTGACGGCCCCGGCCCATTGCTAGTCGTATGTTCGCAGGAGGAACATAGGTTGGCGGAACGGGAGGAGAGAGAGGAGAGAACCCGCCCCGCCAATTCGGAAAATTCGTAGCTGGTCACACCGCGCGGAGTTGGCCGGACCCTGGCCCCCCGCGCGATGTTTCCTGTCAGTTGTAGGCGCGTTCTCCGTGTTCGCCGATGTCGAGACCTTCGACTTCGACTTCTTCGGATACTCGGAGGCCAGTGATCATCTTGGTGATCAGACCGGCGATCAGCGTTCCAACTGCGGCCCAGCCGATCGCGACCACCACGGCGATGATCTGCGTGGTGACTTGCGAGGCCATCACGAAGTCGTCACCGCCCGGACCGCCCAGCGCGGGCGAATAAACGATGCCAGTCCCGATCGCGCCGACGATGCCGCCGATGCCGTGGATACCGAATGCGTCCAGCGAGTCGTCATAGCCGAACTTGGGCTTGAGCTTGGCAACCATGACGTAGCAGATCGCGGAGGCCACGATGCCCAGCACGATGGCGCCGAACGGTCCGCTGTTGCCGGCAGCCGGAGTGACCGCGACCAGTCCGGCAATGATCCCGGAGCAGAAGCCCAGGGCCGAACCCTTGTGGCCTGCGATCCTTTCCAGAACCATCCAGGCGAGGCCAGCAGCGGCAGTCGCGACGAAGGTGTTGATCATCGCGAGGCCGGCAGTCCCGTCCGCTTCCAGTTCCGAACCGGCGTTGAAGCCGAACCAACCCACCCACAGCAGGCCCGTGCCGACCATGGTCAGCGTCAGGCTGTGGGGTGGCATCGGTTCCGTCGGGTATCCCTTGCGCTTTCCGAGCAGGAAAGCGAGCACCAGACCGGAAACGCCTGCGTTGATGTGGACCACGGTACCGCCCGCGAAATCCAGCGCTCCCATATCGAACAGCAGTCCGCCGCCCGCCCAGACCATATGTGCGATTGGGAAATAGACGATGGTCAGCCAGATCGTAACGAACAGCATCGTCGCGCTGAACTTCATGCGCTCCGCCGTCGCGCCCAGGATCAATGCGGCGGTAATCGCCGCGAAGGTCATCTGGAATGACACGAACACATATTCGCTGATCACTTCGTCAGAGAATGTCGCCGCGGTGCTGTCCGATGTGACCTGGCTGAGGAAAAGATTGCCCCAGCTGAAGAACTGGTTTCCTTCGGGGCCGAAAGCCGTGGAATATCCCCACATCACCCAAATCAACATCGCCAGCGCCGAGGTGGCACCAATCTGGGTCATTGTAGAAAGCATGTTCTTCGAACGGGTGAGGCCGCCGTAGAACAGCGCCAGACCCGGCAGGATCATCAACAGCACCAGAACGGTGGCGGTCATCATCCAGGCGTTGTTGCCGGGATTGGCTACGGCCGCAGCGGCTGTTTCGGTGGCCGCCGCGATCGGCGAACCGGCCGCGTCGGCGGTGGGCACGACGACGTCCTGCGCCCATACGGCGGTCGAGGCGCCAAGCGCCAGAAGCGCGACAGAGCCGCGAGTGAAAAGTCGAACCATCTGGGTCCCCCTCATGTCCATGGAAGCGCGGATCACAGCGCTTCGCCCCCGGTTTCGCCGGTGCGGATGCGCGTTGCGCTCGCTAGTTCCAGCACGAAGATCTTTCCGTCGCCGATGGCGCCAGTGCTGGCGGTCGCGCTGATCGCTTCCACCACGCGCGGGGCGACGGCATCGTCGACCGCGACTTCGATCTTCACTTTCGGAAGCATGTTGGTGGAGTATTCCGCTCCGCGATAGATCTCGGTCTGACCTTTCTGCCGGCCAAACCCCTTGACCTCCGAAACGGTCATTCCTGCAACGCCCACGCCGGAAAGGGCTTCACGCACCTCGTCCAGCTTGAACGGCTTGATGACGGCTATGATATATTTCACGTCTCGCCCGCCCCCTGTTCTTCCGCCGGTCCCGTTACCGGCCAAGACAAGTCAGCAAGGGCCGTGCCAAGCGCATTTACGCTTACGTCAGCTGCGCAAATGGCTGGCTGCACGCAAAGCACTGCCTAAAAACTAGGCAGCAGGTTAACCTTTAGGCAATTGTATACTTGACAAAGCACCCCTTTCGGGCGACAAGGGGGTATGGAAAACGCAGTCGATATCTTTGCCCCTCGCTTCCAGTCGGAAGACGCTGCCCGCGAGCACCTTGAGGCGCTTCACTGGCCCGAAGGTCCGGTTTGCCCGCACTGTGGTTCGGACAATGCCAATCGCCTGCCTCCGCAGAAGGGCCGCAAGACCAAGGCGCACCCTGAGGGCGTGGTCCGCAAGGGCGTAATCCAGTGCAATGACTGCCGCCAGCAATACACCGTGACGGTCGGCACCGTGTTCGAGTCCTCCAAGGTTCCGCTCAATAAGTGGCTGCTGGCCAATCACATGCTTTGTGCCAGCAAGAAGGGCATCAGCGGCCATCAAATGGCCCGTATGCTAGGTGTTACCTACAAGACCGCATGGTTCATGATGCACCGCATCCGTGAAGCCATGAAGGATACCGACAGCACCCCCATGGGCGGCGAAGGCAAGACCATCGAAGCCGACGAAACCTTTGTCGGTGGCAAGTCCAGCAATCGCAAATCCAAGTTCAGGCCGCGCCGCGTGGGCATCCCCGGCCCCGTTTCCGACAAGGAAGCGGTTGTCTCTCTAGTGGAGCGCGGCGGCAAGGTCCGTAGCTTCCATGTGGGCCGCGTTACCGGCGAAACCCTGCGCTCCGTCCTCGTAACCAATGTGCATCGCACCAGCGTTCTTATGACCGACGAACTCCCCGGATATAAGAAGGTCGGGCTTGAATTCGCCAAGCACGGTATCGTCGTTCACTCGCAGCGCGAATATAGCCGTGGCGAGAACTACACGAACACCGTTGAGGGCTTTTCTCCCTGCTCAAGCGCGGCATCATCGGCACTTATCACCATGTCAGCGCCAAGCATCTGCACCGCTACACCGCAGAGTTCGATTTCCGCTATAACACGCGCAAGTCGTCCGACTTCGAACGTGCCGATCAAAGCCTTCTAGGAGCCATCGGCAAGCGCCTTACCTATCGGCGGACTGGCGCAGTCGCCGCCTAATAAGGTCAAACCCGCTCGCCGTATTGGCGAGGGCCGCAAGCGCTGGACGCGTCGATAATCCCCAGAAAGAACAAACCCGGACTCGACTCCGACCGCGAGAGCGGGAATCTTACGCAGTTGATTGTCCCAAAACGCGAGAACCCCCAGTGCGCCAACACCGGGGGTCTCTTGCGGGGCAACTCCTGCTTTACCTTGGCCGGCAGCAGGAGCGGGAAATTCCCCGATATGGGGAATGCTTATCCACACCGGATGAGTCCCCGTCAAGACGGTCGATCTAGCGGTAAAGGAAAAAACCGTGACTTATCGACGACCGCCCGAAAGGGCACCTTACACACCCGAAATCTTCCAAGAGGTTAAGCGCAGACTCGCCGATGGCGAGTTTCAGCATGACATCGCGGCGGACCTTGGCTGGAACCAAGGAAGGGTATCCGAGGTGAACACTGGGAAGCGAGGCGCTGGCGATAGCCAGCTACCGCTTCTTTGATCGGGAGGGGGCGGGCTTCGGCTTGCCCCCTTTTTCATGCCGCGCCTTTGCCATCGGGGTTATCGGCTCGTGTTTCTTTGGAGGGGTCTGTAGCATCCGCTTAAGGACCTCGTCCTCTTTGTTTTGATCGGCCTTTTTCATGTCTGAACCCTCAGATCATCAATGGGATAAGGTTTATGCCGCGATTGGAAAAGTCGTTTGCGAGTGGGCGGAACTGGAAAATGACCTAGTAAGGCTACTCCACGATGCGACCATTGCTGAAGCTCCCGCGTTCAGAAGTGATGCCCGGACCCACATGGCCTTTCTGGCACTCGTTGAGAACCTGGACATCAGGGCAACCGTCGCAGCGATAAAAGCCATCCATTTTCATCTCACTTATGATTTCGATTTCGTCGCTCCAATCGGCCCATGCCTCAACCGTATTGAGAATGAACTTCGGAATGAGCGCAATCGGATCGTGCACGACAGTTGGCGTTTATATCAAAGTGGAAAGCTTCGAAGGTTGCAACGCGGGACCAAACTAGTGCGTCAAAAAGGCAGTGGAGCCGAGCTGCTTTATATGGGCCAATCGTCGGAATTCGAAAGCTATCGTGATATTGAGGCGGTTGCATTTCGCATACAGTCCGAAAGGGAGATCCTTAAGGCCTTCCGCGAGGAGCTGCTACGTCTTCCACCGATAAAGCCTGACGAAGAATAGCTTCGACTATTTCGCGAGGGCTGCCTGCGCTGCGGCTGTCATGCCAAGCTAGGGAGGCATACGCCGTCAGGCCTGCCTCAATCATATCGGGCGTGATCTCGATTTCGTCCTGTTGGGCATCATGTGCCATTGCCTAATTCCTAGTTAGGCAACTGCATCCCTGAGTAACCGGCCTGTCGCGGAACAAACTGCGAATCAGACCCTGCTTTGTCAAGTATACAATTGCCAACCTTTAGGCAAGATTTAGGTCGGCGTGCACCGGAAGATGGTCGGATGCCAAGGTTGCAAGCGCGCTATGATGGACATGGTTCCCGGTCAGCGACCAATTGCCGGAATGAACGATCCGATCGAGGCGTGCGATGGGGCGGCGCGAGGGGTAGCTGGCACCCGGGGTGACAAGCGCCCACTCCTCGCCGAACTCCCGCATTGCGCCCGACGACGTCCCCCACTGGTTGAAATCCCCCAGAATCACCGTTGGCATCGCGGGGGCGGAGGCGACGAAAGACAGCAGGGCGCGGACCTGATCGCGGCGGCGTAGCCCCGAAAGATCGAGATGGGTTCCAATCACGCGAAAACGGGCTTCCCCCTCGCCAATTTCGACGCAGACGGCGCCCCTTGGTTCTAGCGTGGGCAGATCGAGAGCGTGACATTCGCCTACCGCCAGCGTGCGCCGCACCAATATCGCGTTTCCGTGCCAACCCATGCTGCGCGGGCGCTTGGAGACCGGCGCCGCCCGCCATGGACTGTCATCCAAGAGCGCGCGCGGCAGCACCGCGGCACGATCGCCCAGACGCAGGTCCGCCTCCTGCAGGGCGATGACATCGGCGTCGAATTCACGCAGGACCGCGACGATGCGTTCAGGATCGCGCCGCCTGTCGATCCCCACGGCCTTGTGAATGTTGTAGCTGGCGAAGCGCAATTGCACGGACCGCTAGTCGCTCGCGATGTATCGGTCGGTCGGCCGGACCGGCAGGCCATCGATGCTGGCGATCCGGGTCGCCATCTTCGCCGTCCATTCGGCAGGATCGCTCTGCGCATGTGCCTTGCGCAGCGTGTCGCGCTCCCGCTCGAATGCCATGAAGGGAACCCCCCAGCCGCAACTGGTCTGCACACTCTCCACATCGATTACGAAGATCTGCCGCGTGCCCGACATCAGATGGAAATGCTCGGCCAGCTCGGCCCATCCCGCGTCCTGCGGCAGAACCGGAACCCCGCGTCCATAGATCCTCAGGATCAGCGCCGGCCGTTCGAAATTGCAGAACATTATCGTGACTCGCCCGTCGGCGGCAAGATGCGCATGGGTCTCGTTGCCCGAGCCGCCGAGATCGAGATAGGCGACGCGCCTAGGCGAAAGGACGCGAAAGGCATCGTACCCCTTGGGGCTGAGGTTGATTCGTCCAATCGGCGTGGCGGTCGCGATGAAGAAGACGGGTTGCTTCTCCAGCATGGCGATATGCTTATCGTCCAGCCGATCGAAGAATTCCGCCATCAGAGGAAATCTTTCAGTGTCGCGATGAAGCGATCGAACTGGTCGTGGTGCAGCCAGTGACCGGCCTTCTCGAACTCGATCACTTCGGCCGTGCTGAAATGGTCGAGCCGACCGTCGCCGACAGGGTTCGAAGCCCAGCTATCCGCGCCGTAGAGCAGCAGGGTGGGGGCCGTGATGGCGGCCCATGTCTGCTGGATGAACTCGTCCGCCACATCCTCGACGGACCAGACATTGAGATGCGGATCGAATTTCCAGCTGTAGGTGCCGTCCTCGTTCCGGGTCACGCCGTGAATGGTCAGGTGACGCGCCTGTTCCTCGGTCAGATAGCTGTTTTCCTCTATCATCCGCGCGAAGGCCGCTTCGATGCTGTCGTATTTGCGGGGGTTGCGTGCCGATGCCGCGCGCTTCTTCTCCACCCACTCGGCAACCCGTTCGGGATAGGGCCTGGCCCGCATTTCGGCAGAGCGCTTGGGGCTGGGGCCCAAGCCTTCGATGGCGACGAGCTTGCGCACCTGATCGGGGAATGTGCCGGCATAGCGCAGCGCGACATTCCCGCCCAGCGAGTGGCTGACGATGGTGACCGGCCCACGCCCGAGCTGATGGACGAGCTGCGCCAGGTCGTAGACCATATCCTGCGCCTGATAATTTCCGTCGGAAACCCATTCGCTGTCTCCATGGCCGCGGTGATCCATGGCCACTATATGCCAGTCGTCGCGCAGGGCTTCCGCCGTCCAGTCCCAACTGCGCGCATGGTCGCGACCTCCGTGCACCAGCACGAGGGGGGGCTTGTCGTGATTGCCCCAGTCGAAATAATTCAGTCGAAGCCGCTGCGAGATCAGTGTTTGCGAGGTAGGGCCGGTCATGGTCATGCGCGTTCCTTGCCGTGCAAGGGCGCGGCCTGCAAGATCAACGCTCCTTTGTCGCGGAGAAGGCGAGCTTCGGATTGCGTTCCTGCTGATAGCCGACGTCCCAGGCGCTCTTGGCCATGAAAACCAGATCGCCGTCGCGGTCCTTGGCGAGGTTGGCGCGGTTGAAGCTCTCGAAATCGGCGAGATCCTTGGGTTCGCCCTTAACCCAGCGCGCGGTATCGAAGGGGGCGGGTTCGAGCCTCGCGGCGACCTTGTATTCCGCCTCCAGCCGGCTGATCAGAACCTCCAGCTGAAGCTGGCCGACGACGCCCACGATCCACTGTGCGCCGATTTCCGGATAGAACACCTGGATCACGCCCTCTTCGCTGAGGTCGTCCAGCGCCTTCCTGAGCTGTTTGGTCTTGGTAGGATCGACCAGGGCCACGCGGCGCAGGATTTCCGGCGCGAAATTGGGCAGCCCGGTGAAACGCACGTCGTTCTTTTCCGACAGCGTGTCGCCGACCCTCAGCGTGCCGTGGTTCGGAATGCCGATGATGTCGCCCGCCTCGGCAGTATCCGCCAATTCGCGATCCTGCGCGAAAAACAGGATGGGCGAGTGCACCGCGATGGGTTTGCCCAGGCCGCTCGGGGTCAGCTTCATGCCGCGCTTGAAGGTCCCCGACACCTGTCGCATGAAGGCGATGCGGTCGCGGTGATTGGGGTCCATATTGGCCTGCACCTTGAAGATGAAGCCGGTCACCTCGTCACGGTCGGGGCTAACCTCGCCGCCGTCGCTGGGCTGCGGGCGCGGGGGCGGTGCATACTCGGCGATCGCCTCGATAAGCTCGGTAATGCCGAAGCTCTTGAGCGCGCTGCCGAAGTAGACCGGCGTCAGGTCCCCGTTGCGATAGGCTTCGAGGTCGAACTCGGGATAGCCGATCTGCGCCAGCTCCACGTTCTCTGCGACTTCGGGCGGCAATTCCACATCGGCATCGCGCTTGCCCTGGAACTCCTTAGAGGGCCCCTCGGGCCGCGCCACCGTGCCGCTCGCGAAATCGAGCACGCCCTGGAACTCCCCGCCCATTCCTACCGGCCAGGCCTGCGGGCTGACATCGAGCGCGAGCATGTCGGCGATCTCGTCCAGAAGCTCGAACACCGGGCGGCCCTCGCGGTCCACCTTGTTGACGAAGGTGATGATCGGCACGCTGCGCAGCCGGCACACCTCGAACAGCTTGCGGGTCTGCGGCTCGATGCCCTTGGCCGCGTCGATCACCATGATTGCCGAATCGACGGCGGTCAGCGTGCGATAGGTGTCTTCGGAAAAATCCTCGTGCCCCGGCGTGTCGAGCAGATTAAAGGTCACTCCATCCCGCTCGAACGTCATCACGCTTGAGGTGACGGAGATGCCGCGCTGCTGCTCGATCTTCATCCAGTCCGAACGTGCGCGCCGGGCCTGGCCCCGCGCCTTGACCTCGCCAGCAAGGTGGATCGCGCCGCCGGTCAGCAGCAGCTTCTCGGTCAGCGTGGTCTTGCCCGCGTCGGGATGCGAGATGATGGCGAAGGTGCGGCGATTGGACATGGGTCGCGGCGCTTAGCCGTACGCCGCCCCGCGGTCCAGTTCAGCCATCGCCGCGTGCCACCCGGAAGCCGGCGAAATCCTGGTTCACGGGCATCAGTTCCAGCCGGTTGATGTTGAGATGCGGGGGCAGTCCGGCAATCCACACGATGGTATCGGCGATGTCCTCGCCCGTCATCGGGTCGGCACCGCGATAAAGCTCGTCGCTGGCCTGCTGGCTGCCGGTGCGAACCAGCGTGAACTCAGTTTCCACCATCCCGGGCTCGATACTGGTCACGCGCACGCCGGTGCCGTGCAGGTCCGCCCGGAGCGCCAGCGTGAAGTGATTGGCGAAGGCCTTGGACCCGGCATAGACGTTGCCGCCTGGATAGACGTAACTGCCCGCGACCGAACCGATGGTCACGATGGCGCCCTTGCGCTCGATCAAACGCGGCAGCAGCTTGCGGGTCAGCCGGACCATGGCGGTGACATTGGTGTCGATCATGGTCTGCCAGTCGTCGAGGCTGGACTTCTGAGCGGGCGCGAGCCCTTGCGCGAGGCCGGCGTTGTTCACCAGCAGATCAACCGCCGCAAATTCCGTCGGCAGATTCGCGATCGCCTCGTCCATCGCGGCCTCGTCGCGCACATCGAAGATGGCCGCGTGCACCCTGTCCGGGCCCAGCTCGGCCACTAGCGCGTCCAGCCGTTCCTTGCGGCGTCCCGTCGCGACGCAGCGCCAGCCGGCCTGCACCAGCGCTCTGACGGTCGCCTCCCCGATGCCGGCGGTCGCGCCGGTGACGAATGCGGTTTTCATGCTCGATCCTTCGGAGGGGTCACGGTGATGGCGAGGGTGAATTGCATATCCTGTCCGGGGGGCAGGCTTACGATGCCGGGCTTCTCGGTCAGCTCGCCCGTAAAACCGACGGGATCGGCGATACCCTGCCACGGCTCGATGCACAGGTAAGGCGCGCCCGGTTTCTGCCAGATGCCCAGCATCGGGAGGTTTTCCCATTCAAGCGACACGCTGCCGCCACCCGGCGCTCCGAATTCGCAGGAGCGCGAATGCAGACGATCCCAGATCAGCGCATCGGGCTCGAACATGGCGGAATCGGGCGCCAGCCTCCCTTCGGCGACTGGGGTGGGGAAGGGTTCGGGCAACAGCAACCCGGATGCCGGATCGATCCGGCGGATAGGCTGGGGCTCGTCCTCGGCAAAATAGATGCGATGCGCATCGTGCGCCCCACCGGGCAGCGGCCATGCGAAGGCCGGATGGAACCCGAAGCTGAAGGGCATCGGGCTGTCGCCGCGATTGCTGACCGTCGCGGTGGTGGTCAGCGTGGCGCCCCACACGCGAAAGAACAGGTCGAGCCGGAATGCGAAAGGGTAGGCGCCGCGTGTCGCCGCGCTATCCTCCAGCACGAAGCGCGCCCATTCGTAAGGCTCATGCTCCTCGCACCGGAACAGCGACTTGCGCGCGAAGCCATGCTTCTCGAGCGCGTATTCCTCGCCGCCCAATCGGTAGCGACCGCCGTTGAGCGCACCCACGATAGGAAACAGGATCGGGGCATGGCCGGTCCACCAGCGCGGATCGGCATCGGTCATGTATTCGCGCCCCGCCGCATCGGTGAGCGAGAGCAACTCCGCACCCATCGGATCGATGCGCGCGGTCAGATCGCCGCTGGTGATGGCGAGAGGTTCGCTCACCCGCGCAGCTCTGCGCCCTGCTTGGCGGCGCTGCCGACAATTCGGTCACTGATTGCCTTGAGGTCGACATCGGTAAAGGTCTTGTCGCCCGGCTGGAGCGTGACTTCCACCGCGACCGATTTCCTGCCCTCGGGAACGCCCTGGCCTGCAAAAACGTCGAACACGCGGGCATCCACGATCGCCTGCTTGTCTGCGCCGCGCACCGCTTTCACCAGATCGCCCGCCGCCAGATCAGCCGGGACCATGAATGCGAAGTCGCGCGTCACCGCCTGGAGGGCCGGTGGGCTGTAGACCGGGCGAGCGAAGCTGGCGTTCCGCGCTTCGGGATTGGCATCGAGGAAGATCTCCGCCGCCATCACCGGGCCATCCATGTCGAATGCCTTGAGCGTTGCCGGGTGCAGCGCGCCGAAGCGGGCCAGCACTTTCTTCGGCCCCAGCCGCAGAGTGGCGGACTGGCCGGGATGGAACTGCGCGCCGGCATCCCCCATCACCATCAGATTGCCTACTGGCGCGCCGGCAGCCTCGAGCAGCGCCATGGCCTCGGCCTTGGCATCATAGGCGTCGAATGGCTGGCCCTTGCCGCCATTGATTGTCGCTGCCCAGCCGCGCGCAGTTTTTTCCCCGCTCAACAGCACCGCAACGGTCGGCCTCTCGTCGCTGGCGCCATCCACGCCCACGAAATAGCGGCGTCCGACTTCGAACAGCCGCGTTCCTGCCGCGCCGCGATTGGCATTGCGCTTGGCTGCCGCGAGCAGGCCGGGGATGAGCGAAGGGCGCATTGCCTTCATGTCTTCGCTAATCGGGTTATCCAGCACCCACAGGCTTTCCCCGTCGGCGAAATGCTCGGCATCGGCGGTGGGCAGGAAGCTCCAGGTAACCGCTTCGTTCAACCCGCGCGCCGCGGCGGTGCGGCGCACGCGGCGCTCTGTTTTCTGGAGCGGGGTGGCAGTCGGCCTAGCCACGCCCTCGGCGCGCGGCAGGGGCACGCTCGCCACCTTGTCGAGACCGTGTATACGTACGACTTCTTCGACCAGATCGGCCGGTCCCTCGATATCGTGGCGGCGGGGCGGGCAGGTCACCTGCCAGTCGGCGGATACGGTGAAATCGAGCGATTCGAGGATGCGCCGCTGTTCCGCCTCGGGGACGTCCACGCCGCCCAGCCGCCGCGCCATACCGGGGTCGAACGCCAGCACCAAGGGTTCGGCGGGCGGGGTGCCCACACGCATGACCTCGCTCGCCGTACCGCCGCAGATGCGTAGGATCATATCGGACAGGAGCGCCAGACCGTCATCCAGAAAGGCGGGGTCGACACCGCGTTCGAAGCGCGTGCGCGCATCGCTGGCAAGGCCCAGCTTGCGACCGGTCACGCCGATGTTCTCGGGCGCGAAATAGGCGATTTCCAGCAGCACGTCGGTGGTTCCGTCGGTAACGCCGGAATGCTCGCCGCCCATGATCCCGGCAATGTCGTGCACGCCCGCATCGTCGGCGATCACCGTCATGCTGGAATCGAGGGTATAGGTCTTCTCGTTCAGCGCCTCTATCTGCTCCCCGTCACGGGCGCGGCGCGCCACCATGCTGCCCGTCAGCTTCGCAAGGTCGTAGACATGCGCCGGGCGCCCGAAGGCCAGCATCAGGTAATTGGTAATATCCACCAGCGCGCTGATCGGGCGCTGGCCGGCGGATTTCAGGCGCCGCTGCATCCAGTCGGGGCTGGGCCCGTTGGAAACGCCGCTGATCGTGCGGCCGTACCAGGCGGGGCAGCCTTCGTGGTCTTCAATCCCGATAGCGACCTTCATCGCGCCTTCACCGGTGATATCGGGCACCGGCCAAGGCTTGAACGTGCCCATGCCCGCCGCGGCCAGATCGCGCGCGATGCCCATCACGCCCATGCAATCGGGGCGGTTGGCGGTGATGGCGACGTCCAGCACGGGGCTGGCCGCGTGGTAATCCGCGAAACTCTGTCCCACCGGCGCATCGGCGGGCAGCTCGATGATGCCGTCCTGCTCTTCGCCCAGCTCCAGTTCGCGCACCGAACACATCATGCCGTTGGATTCGACGCCGCGAATGGCGGACTTGCGCAGTTCCATGCCGTTGGCGGGTACCACCGCACCGGGCAAGCCCAGCACGCCTTTCATCCCGGCGCGGGCATTGGGCGCGCCGCAGACCACCTGCAGCGGATCGCCTTCACCGGTATCCACGGTCAGCACCTGCAGCTTGTCGGCGTCGGGGTGCGGTGAGGCGGTCAGAACCTCGGCCACGCGGAAGCCGGCCAGCTTCTCGGCAGGGTCCTCGATCCCCTCCACCTCGTGCCCGATGCGATTGAGGGCATCGGCTATCTCGGTGACAGTCGCCTCGGTCTCGAGGAAGGTCTTGAGCCATTCGAGCGAGAACTTCATCGCGCCGCTCCCACGCCTGCGGACAGCGTGGGCTGTTCCTGCGGAGTGAAGCCATAATGCGACAGCCAGCGGGCATCACCATCGAAGAAGGCACGCAAATCATTCATTCCGTATTTGAGCATGGCCAGCCGGTCGATGCCGCAGCCGAAGGCGAAGCCGGAATAGCGATCCGGATCGACGCCGGCGAATTCCAGAACCCGGCGATTGACCATGCCGCTGCCGAGCAGTTCCATCCAGGCATGGCCGGGCGCATCGCCGTCACCGCCCACCACGCGTCGGCCGCCTTCGGTGGCATAGCCCACGTCGACCTCGACGCTGGGTTCGGTGAAGGGGAAATAGCTGGGGCGCAGGCGCAGCACGATATCGTCGCGCTCGAAGAAGGCCTTGAGGAAGGTCTCCAGCGTCCACTTGAGGTGGCCCAGATGGATGCCCTCGTCCACCACCAGCCCTTCCACCTGGTGGAACATGGGCGTGTGTGTCGCGTCGCTGTCGCTGCGATAGGTGCGGCCCGGGGCGATGATCCTGAGCGGCGCGCCCCTTTCGACCATCGCCCTGATCTGTACCGGAGACGTGTGCGTTCGCAGCAGGGTTCGACCCGTTCGCTCTCCCTGATCGAGCGCGTGATCGACAGGTTTTTCGGGGAAATAGAACGTGTCGTGCATCGCGCGCGCCGGGTGGGTTTCGGCCATGTTGAGCGCGGTGAAATTATGCCAGTCGTCTTCGATTTCCGGTCCGGTCGCTACCGAGAAGCCGAGATCGGCAAAGATCTCGGCAAGTTCGTCCATCACCTGGCTTACCGGATGGACGCTGCCCTTGGGTGCTTCGGGGGCGGGCAGGGTGAGGTCCAGGGTTTCCTGCGCCAGCCGCGCTTCCAGCTCCGCCGCTTCCAGCGCCTCGCGCCGTTCGCTCAGCGCATCCTGCACATCGGCCCTAAGACCTTGAATTTTTGGGCCTTCCGACTGGCGTTCTTCGGGCGACATCTTGCCCAGCGTTTTCAGCAGCCCGGATATGGAGCCCTGCTTGCCGAGAAATTCGACCCGCAGCGCCTCGACATCGGCAGGGGTGGCGGCTGCGGCGATCCGCGCGCGGGCATCCGTTTCGATCGATTGGAGATCACTCATGGCAAGCGCCCCTAGCGCCCGCGGGGGCGAAGCTAAAGCCCGCTTTTCGGGGAATCTGCGGACGTGCCCGGCCCCTGCGGCGCATCCAGCGTCTGCACCGGCGATCCCCATTGCCGCTCGCGCTCGGCCATGAAGGCGCCCAGCACGGGATGCTCCATCGCGGCATATTCGCTTGGGCTCATGCACATGAACGCATGGAATTCCCGCGTGAAATGGGCGTGATCGGTGTAGTGGAGGTCGATCACCTGCGACCAGGTGGTCTTCTCCGCGAGCATGAACGCGGCGAGGGTGCGCATCATCCGCTGGCGGCGGATGAGCAACTGCGGGGGGAAGCCGAAATACCGCGCGCACATCCGCTCCAGGGTGCGCGGCGTCATCGCGGACTGGCTGGCCAGCTGGGCGGGGCTGCGCACCTCGGGGTCGATCAGCGCCTCGTGCACGGCGCAAATCCTCGCTTTGTCACGCAGCGGTCGGTCTAGGGCGAGAAAATGATCGCAGATGATCTCGGCCTGAGCCTCTTCGCTCTCTGCCTCGGCATTTTCGAGCGCGTGCTGAAGCGCCCTGAACCGGATGAAGGCCGGGTGCTGCATTCCGTCGCTGACGCTGTCTGCAAGCTCGCTGGCGGGCACCTCGATGAATTTGGCCCAGCCCAGCGGCAGCAGGCCGATACCCCACATGCGCGTCTTGGGCAGGCGGAAGGCGGTGGGATGTGCGCTCGGACCCGTCGCGGTGAATGGCGTTTCTTTCAGCATAGCGCCGTCTGGTCGTCTGGTTTCGGGAAGCGCACCCTGGAAGAACCGCAGATTGCCCCATTCCGGGTGCAGGGCATCGGTCAGAAATCGACCCTCGGGCAAGTCGACCTCGAGGAGGTAGAAGCTCGTGAAACAGCCCGCCAGCGACTGCGGCGGGTGGAAAAAACGCGCCCGAAGGGTCTTCCTCCCCATGGAACGGACTATGGCATAGTGCGGCCCCGTTCTCAATCGGCGGCCAGCGCCCCCATTTTCGCTGCGTCTGCGCGTCGCGGGGGAGGCGCGCTGGGCCGGTGCAGCACCTGCACGGGGGCGCCCAGCAGGGCCCGCCGCGCCCGTAGGGCCGTCATGGCGATGGGATGCTCCATCCGGGCGTATTCGCGCGGGAGCATGCCCATGAAGGCTCGAAAGTCGCGAACAAACTGCGCCTGATCGTGGTAATTCGAATCCAGCGAGCCGATCCATTTGAGCGAAGGGTCGACCAGAAAGCGGGATAAACTGCGCAGGAAGCGCTGCCGGCGCAGCAGGAGCTGAGGCGTAAAGCCGAAATGCCGACGGCAAAACCGTTCCAGCGTGCGGCTGCCGAGCCCCAGGGCGCTCTGAAGCTCCCCGACAGAACGCACATCCTCCGACAGCAGCGCCTCGTGGGCTTCGACGATCAGGTCGCTCCCGCGGGCAGACGGCTCTACCAGTCGGGTGAAAAGATCGTTCAGCGTGCCGACGGCTCCGGCGGTGTCGGCCGGGGCTGCCATTATCGAAGCGATGGCTGCCTTGATCTCTGCCAGACCTTCCACCTCCGCCAGATCATGAAAGCGGTCCGCAAAATCGCTGGCAGGTAAGCCGATGAATTGGGTGAACCCAAGGGGCAGCAGTCCCACGCCCCAGAAATCTCCACGTGCGATGCGCAGATAAGTGAGCTTGCTGGTCGGCCCGGCCACGACCGCCTCTGGCACCATCTGAAACTCCGTGCTCCCGACTGCGGCTTCGTACACGGCCCCCTTGCCGAAGCGTAGATTGGCCCATTCGGGCGGAAGGCCGTCCTCGATCAGATGACGCGAGGTGACCTCGGTCCGGTAATACAAAGTAATGTAGGGGGCTAGAGCTGGAGCGGGCAGGAACAGGTGCAGTCGCAGGCCTGGGCCTTCTACCACGGTCGGCGCCGTGCTCACGACAATGTCCTGCGACCAGTGGGCATCCGGCGGGCAATCCACCGCAGAACGCCTGAAATCAAGACACAAAAACGGGGGCTGGTCCGAAGACCGCCCCCGCTCCGTGATCCGTTTCCGGCGTGCCTTAGTTGGGCAGCGCGGCCTTCGCCTGGCCGATGATCGCCTTGAAGGCGGCGCCTTCATTCATGGCGAGATCGGCCATCACCTTGCGGTCCAGTTCGATGCCGGCCAGCTTGGTGCCGTGCATGAACTGCGAATAGGTAAGGCCTTCGGCACGAACGGCCGCATTGATGCGCTGGATCCACAGCGCGCGGAAGTTCCGCTTCTTAACCTTGCGGTCGCGATAGGCGTACTGGCCGGCCTTTTCGACCGCCTGACGGGCAACGCGAATGGTGTTCTTGCGGCGGCCGCGGTAACCCTTGGCCTGATCCAGTAAACGCTTGTGCTTCTGGCGCGTGGTAACGCCGCGTTTGATGCGAGGCATATCGTAATTCCTTCAGAAAAACCGGGCTCAGTTAAGGCCGTAGGGGGCCCACTTCTTCACATGCGCAACGTCTGCATCGGACAGGACGTCGGTGCCGCGGTTCTGGCGGATATACTTCGCATTGTGGCTCATCAGGCGGTGGCGCTTGCCG
This sequence comes from Qipengyuania sp., assembly GCF_042095715.1. Taxonomy (GTDB): domain Bacteria; phylum Pseudomonadota; class Alphaproteobacteria; order Sphingomonadales; family Sphingomonadaceae; genus Qipengyuania. Next base: position 24,323 of record NZ_JBELMO010000011.1, read on the forward strand.
GCGACACCATGCTTGACCTTGCCGGTGGCGGTGAATTTGAAGCGCTTCTTCACACCGCTCTTGGTCTTCATCTTGGGCATTTTCATCTCCTTTCAGAGACACGCTGTAACCAGCCCTGGCAGCCCTGATGGCCAGGCCGGTTGGGAATCACGTGTCGGTGAAGGCGCGCGACATAGCGAAAAGCGTGTCGATTGCAAGGGGGCAGGGGGGTATCGAGACGGCTCAGTCCGCGTAGATCATCTTCACCGTCATGCCGCCATCCACGTTGACGGCCTGCCCGGTGACGAAGCCGGCCGAGACAAGCCATGCGACCGTTTCGGCAATGTCTTCGGGCCGGCCGACACGCCCCGCAGGATGCTGCTCGCGGTCCTTCTTGCGATACGAGGGTTCGCTGCGGTCCGCCTCCTTCTGCCACGGCCCGGTCTCGATCCAGCCCGGGCGGATGGTGTTGACACGGATTTCGGGGCCCAACGACACAGCCATCGCATGCGTGAGCGCATCCAATCCACCCTTTGCGGCCGCATAGCCGAAGCATTCGGGTTCGCTCATGACCGCCCGCGTGCTTGATATGTTGACGATCGCGCCGGTCCTGCCCCGCTTCATCAACGGAACCGCAGCCCGGCTGCAGAGGAATGCCGCGGTCAGGCTGGCATCGATCCATGTCTGGAAATCCGCGAGCGAAAGTTCTTCGAGAGGTCCGCTATAGGGATCGGCTATCCCCGCGTTGTTGATCAGCGCGCCAAGAGCATCGCCGTCAAGCCAATCGGCTATGGCGACGAAGGCCGCTTGCACCTCGTCTTCTTTCCCGACATCCGCCTTGTGCAGAAGAACCCGTGAATCGGCAAAAGCGCCGCGTAATTCTTCGAGCGCTTCCTGATCCTTGTCCAGTCCCGCAACGCGCCACCCCTTCGCCGCGAAATGCATCAGCACCGCGCGCCCGATTCCGGACCCGGCACCCGTCACGATCATGGTCGGCTCAGTGTTCATTGTTATTTTCTCCCGGAATCAGGAACCATTTTTAGCGAATTCGGTTTACGCCGATCCAAACGCGCAACGAGAAACTGTCGGTTCGGCAATAGGTTACGCGCGGAACCATTTGCAGCGCAAGCGTTAAGCGATTCTGGACGGGTTACGAGGCAACCCTTATGGAAAACCAACTACCTCTGATGATCGGTTTCGTGGTCATGTCGCTCAGCTCGCTCGCGCTTTACGTGTACGGAGACAAGCGACGCGAGTTTCGACATCACACTCAATTTCACGCGATGGTGCCTTTCATCGCAGCCACGGCCTATCTCGCGATGTGGCTTGGGACAGGGGTGATCGAAGGGGTAGGGGAGGCAACGCTTTATCTGCCGCGCTATGCCGATTGGGCCACGACGACGCCCATCCTCCTGACCGGGCTCATTCTCACCGGTCTGCATGAACATCCGCGCCATTCCACCTATATCCTCCCGGCAATCGTACTCGATGTGTTGATGATCGCTACAGGCCTGCTTGCATCGCTGGCGACTTCGGAGTTCGTGAAGTGGGTTTGGTATGCGTGGTCCTGCGCGGCTTTCGCTGGGGTTCTTTATATCCTGTGGGTCCCTGTGCGCCGCATCGGTGAAAACCTCGGTGGAGGGATTGAACGCGTTTACCGTGGCAATCTCGCCTTCCTCACGGTTGTGTGGCTGATCTACCCGGTGGCCTATCTCGTCGGTCCGGAGGGAACCCGCCTCCTGTCCAATACCGCCAGCCTGTGGCTTATCCTCGCTCTCGATATCACCGCTAAGGTGATTTACGGGTTCGTTGCGACAAAGCGGTTCAAGCAACTTCCGGTCAGCGAGGATCGCGCGGCAATCACCGTTTAAGTCATCGCTTCAAGCACGTCCTCCAGACGGGCGGCATCCCCTAGCGCCAGCACGCGACCATCGCTCTGCGCGTCTAGGGGATTGCCTTGCCAGTCCGACATGATGCCGCCGGCACCCTCCACCACGGGCACCAAAGCGGCGAAGTCGTAGAGCTTGAGATCGGCCTCGCACACGATATCCATGTGGCCGCTCGCCAGCAGGCCATAGGAATAGCAGTCGCCGCCCCAGACGATCTTGCGCTCCGCCACGCCCTTCGCCAGCCCCATGAAGGCATCCGCATCGCCTTCACCGAACATGTGCGGGCTGGTGGCGCCCATGACCGCATCCGACAATTCGAGGCAGGGGCGGCACCCCACGACATCGCCGTTGAAGGTGGTGGGATGGCCGACCCGCCCGGCCCAGCGTTCCTTCAGAATCGGCTGGTCGATCACGCCCAGCACCGGCCAGCCATCCTGGACGAGCGCGATCAGCGTGCCGAAAATGGGCCGCCCGGCGATGAAGCTGGTGGTCCCATCGATGGGGTCGAGCACCCACTGGCGTGCTGCGCCCTCGCGGGTCTTCCCGTATTCCTCGCCATGTATGCCATCCTCGGGGCGTTCGGATTCGAGGATAGCGCGCATCGCGGACTCCGCCGCGCGATCCGCCTCGGTAACGAAAGATCGGTCATCCTTGCGTTCTTCGGTCCACTGGCCCCTGAACAGCGGGCGGATTGCCGCGCCCGCGGCATCGGCGAGACGATTGGCGAGCGTCAGATCGGAACTGTTAGGCATATTTGTGCATTTGCCTCCTCGATGATCATGGTCAAGCGCCGCGGTCAGCCCTTCGGGTCGCTTCCGGGGGATTTGCATGAAGTCCGGCTCCAACGACGGCACGCGCGCCGGTGGGCGCCAGAATGCCGTCGCGCGCCCTTTGCGATTCGGGACCAACACCGGATCCACGCCGCAAGGAATGCCGCTGGCGCTTACCCGCCGGCCCAACACCCTTGCGCAGCCGTGGATCAGCAATATCGGTGTGACCGATGTGACTTTGGCCCCGGGCGGAACGATCGAGGATTGCACCTTCAACGCCCATCCGGTGCTGCGCATCATCTACGGTGCGCACTGGACCGCCAGGACCGCCGATGGTCTTTTCGAGTACCATCCGGGCGACGCGGGTCTGCCCCTGTATTTCGGACCCAACGCGCACGCCATGCCGCTGAGCGTACATGGGTCTTTCCGGGTGGTGACGGTCAACTTCGTGCCGGGCGCGTCCAGCGCATTCGATGTGCCGCCTCAGCCCGAGACGGTCGATAGAATCTATCGCATGGACCCCATTTCGGGGAGTCCGGCGCCGCTGCCCGGCTATGAACCAAAGGCGGACGTGCGCGACTGGCTGGATGCGGTGGATAATCAGCTTTGTGAAGCCCTTGCCGCTGCCGACCCCGCGCCGCCGCACGATCTGATGGCCGCGTTTGAGACCGCCAGCCTTACCGACCCTTCGCTCAGGCTCGACGATTTCGCCCGGGCGCGTGGCGTCTCCCGCCGTACGCTGGAACGGATAATTCGTCGGGAATGGGGCCTGAGCCCGGCCGAGGCCCTGCGCCGCGCACGCGGTCTGGACCTTGCCGCGCTGCTGCTGGGCGTGGCGCTGGAGGAAGAGGAGCAGGACCTTCGCCTGCGCTATTTCGACGAGCCGCACATGATCCGCGAGATGCGGCACTTTTTCGCCATGACGCCGGGCCAGTTGCGCAATGGATCACACCCCTTGCTCCGCATCACGATGGAGATCCGCCAATCCCGGCGGGTCGAACTGCTGGAGCGTATTGCCGCCGGCCAATTGGCCCCCTGGCGCGATCCCGGCGCGGAACCAGGCGGCCCCGATCCCGCCGCGCCGGGCGGGCTTAGTCGAAAAGCGAGCTGACGCTGCTTTCATCGGCGATGCGGCGCACCGCCTCTCCGATCAGCGGCGCAATCGTCAGGATGCGGATGCGCTTCGAATCGAGTGCCGCGTCGGTGGGGCGGATCGAATCGGTGATGACCAGTTCCTTCAGCGCACTGGCATCCACCCGCGCCACCGCTCCGCCCGAAAGAACCCCGTGGGTGATATAGGCGGCCACCGAACTGGCGCCGGCATCGAGAAGGGCCTGCGCGGCGTTGCAAAGCGTACCTCCCGAATCGATGATATCGTCGATCAGGATGCAGTCCCGCCCCGAAACATCGCCGATGATGTTCATGACTTCCGATTCGCCGGGACGGTCGCGGCGCTTGTCGACGATGGCGAGCGGGGCATTGTCCAGCCGCTTGGCCAGCGCGCGGGCGCGCACCACACCGCCC
>NZ_JBELMO010000011.1:28494-57012 GCF_042095715.1 Qipengyuania sp.
AGAGACGACCATCAGATCGTTTCCGCCATATCGCGCCTGGATGTCGGCGGCCATAACGGGCGCGGCATAGAGGTTGTCGGTCGGGATATCGAAGAAACCCTGGATCTGCCCCGCGTGCAGATCGACCGAAAGGACGCGGTCGGCGCCCGCCTCGGTGATGAGATTGGCCACCAGCTTGGCCGAGATCGGCGTGCGCGGTCCCGGCTTCCGGTCCTGCCGGGCATAACCGAAATAGGGAATGACCGCGGTGATCCGCTTGGCGCTCGCTCTCCGGCACGCATCGATGGTAATCAGCAGTTCCATCAGATTGTCGTTCGCCGGGAAGCTGGTGGATTGCAGGATGAACAGGTCTTCGCCGCGCACGTTCTCGTGGATTTCGACGAAGATCTCCTCGTCCGCAAAGCGGCGTACGGAGGCATCGGTGAGCGGCATCTCGAGATAGCCCGCGATCGCGCGTGCGAGCGGAAGGTTCGAGTTGGCGGCGACGATCTTCATGGGTGCTGGCAATCCTGAAGGCAGTGGGATTCGGCTGGCCCGGGGCTTAGCCGAGGGTCACCATATTGCAACAGAGGCGGGGTGGTGGCGGGACGATATCGTCATCTTTGCCCAATCACCGCTCCGTTCACTGGCCGGCAAGGCGCTGGTCCACTATGGGATCGCGCTCCTTCGACACCAAGGTCCCATGCCAGGCCCCGCACCCCAAATTCTTGTAAGCCTCGCTGGCTGGCGCGACACGCTCGACGATCGCTGGCCTGGTGCGCGGCGGCGGGTCGGGTCTCTCGCCCTGGTTGTGGCGATCGAGATCGCGATCCTGCTTGCATTGCTGACGCTGGGCGCGGGGGGCGGCGGCGAACAGATCACCCGCAGTGTCGTGACGACCTTCGATGCACGCGAAACGGAAACACCGTCTTCCGAACCGGACCCCCAGCCTGCCTCCGAAACTGCGCAAGCGCCGACCGCCTCTCCCTCGCGGCCTCCCATCCCGGTCGATGCCAGCCCAGATAGAGCCACCCCGCCGCTCGTGCCGCCGCCCCCCGTCATTCTTCAGACACCCAGACCCGCCCCGGTAGCCGCTCCCCCAACTCCGGCGGCACCGGGTAAGCCGAAGATCACCGCCGTCATCCGATCGGATCGAGCGGGACCGCCCACGCCTGCGAACACGGGCATCCCCGGAGATTCGGAGCGGATTGCGGGGAGCGGCCCGAACGGAGAGCCGCTTTACCGGGCGAGGTGGTATCGCGAACCTTATCCCGACGAGTTGCGCGGCTATCTGTCCACAACGCCCGCGCCGGCCTGGGCGCTGATCAACTGCCAGACCCAGCCTGAATACAGGGTCGATCATTGCGTCCTGGTGGATGAATATCCGCAGGGATCGAACATGGGGAGCGCCGTGTTGAACGCGGCCTGGCAGTTCAAGGTCCGTCCGCCCCGGGTGGGCGGGCGCGCGATGGTGGGGGAATGGGTGCGCATTCGGATCGATTATACGCACCTTCCCGGTTAGCGGGGCGGTTCAAGGCGGGAAGGGGGCGAACCCGGCCGGGCCCGACCCTCCCGTTCGATCCCGGTGACTAGAAACCGTCGACGCTTTTGCTGACCAGTATGTTCACGGCGACGCGGCGGTTCTGAGCCTTGCCGGCATCCGTGTAATTATCGGCCAGCGGATCGGCCTCGGCCATGCCGGTGGGTGTCAGCATGCGATAGGGGGCCCAGCCGCACTGCTGCTGCAGATAGTTCACGACACGCGCCGCGCGCTTTTCGCTAAGATCCTGATTTACTTCATAGCTTCCGGTCGAATCGGTATATCCGACCACCAGAAGGAGGGCGTTGTCGGTGGCTTCGGCCTGGTTTGCGGCCTGGCACAAATCGGCCTTGGCCTGTTCGGACAGATTATACTTGCCGGTGTCGAAATTGACGTTGGTGGTCGCCTTGACATTGTACTTGTCGATGTCGCCTACGCGGCCGCGCAGCGCTTCGGTGGCGGCGGTCTGTTCGGCGAAGCCCTGTTCGGTCCCGCTGTGGATCATGTTCGCGACCTTGAGGTCCTTCGACTTGAGATCGATGCGGCTGGCCAGCAGGCCACCGCCCCATTCCTTGGTATCCACGCTTACCGGCAGGCCGTTGAGCAGGTCGGAGGCGGTCAGTTCTTCCTTGCTCAGGCCGAGAAAACCACCGCTCGACTTGATCGTGGTGGGGGTGCCGACACTGACTTCGGTGCGCGTCCCGTCTTCGCCCTTGATCAGCAGCCGGTTGCCGCTGCGGGCGGCGATGACGCCCTCGACCTGCGGGCCGTCCGGAAGTTCTGCCAGGTTTGTTGGCAATTCGCCCTCTACGGTGGTGAGCACCTCGCCGGTCTGCTCGTAGGCCTGCTGGGCCGAGAGCGACGCCAGCGGCGCAGTAGCCATGACGATCAGCGCCAGGTGCCCGGCGGTTTTGAGGCGATTGTTCATGTGGTGAAACTCCTTTTTTCACACCCCCCGGTGCGGATTGGTCGCGGCTCCCGTCCAGCCGCTAGCGGTGCGATGCTCCGCGTTCAGGCGAGGCGGCTGCGGACCGGCGCCTTTCCCGCAAATGAACATCTGGCTCAGGCGCCGCCAAGCTGCGGGGGACCGAGTGCGGGTGTGCGACGAATGGAGTCTGTGGGCGCGCCTGAAGATACTGGCGTGCCCCGCTCTCACAGGATGCTCGCGGCGAAGGCAGGCACGACTTTCGCCTTTCCCCGGCGAGAATACCGATGGCCGAGTTGCTCGGCCCCGTCGACTGTTTCGCCAGACGGGGCCTCGTCCGGGCTAGCGCGCGCGATGCTCGCCCTTCACCCAGCGCACTGTGCCCGAGCTGGCGCGCATCACTACGCTTTCGGTGGTCATCTTCCCATCGCGGGTAACCTTCACGCCGTCGAGCAGCGAACCGTCGGTCACGCCGGTGGCGGCGAAGATGCAATCGCCCATCACCAGATCGTCGCGGGTATAGATGCGGTCGAGATCCTCGATGCCCCATTTGCGGGCCCGAGCCTTTTCGTCTTCGTTGCGGAATACGAGGCGGCCGTTGAACTGCCCGCCCACACAACTGAGCGCTGCGGCGGCCAGCACGCCTTCGGGCGCGCCGCCCTGGCCCATGTAGAGGTCGATGGTGGTGTCGGGATCGGTCACCGCGATCACGCCCGCAACGTCGCCGTCGCCGATCAGGACCACACCGCAACCGAGACCCCGCAGTTCGGCGATGAGATCCGCGTGGCGCGGACGGTCTAGCACGCAGACGATGATGTCCGCAGGCTTGACGCCCTTCTCCTTCGCAACCGCCTTCACGTTTTCGGTGGGGCTCTTGGCAAGATCGATGATCCCGTCGCTGTAGCCTGGGCCGACGGCCAGCTTGTCCATATAGACGTCGGGAGCGTTGAGAAGATTGCCTTCTTCCGCCGCAGCCAGCACCGCCAGCGCATTCGGCCCGGCCTTGGCGGTAATGGTGGTCCCTTCCAGTGGGTCGAGCGCGATGTCGATCTTGGGGCCCCGGCCCGGCGCTCCGCCGACTTTCTCGCCGATGTAGAGCATCGGTGCTTCGTCCCGTTCGCCTTCGCCGATCACCACCGTGCCATCCATGTAAAGCGTATCGAACGCTTCGCGCATGGCTTCCACGGCAGCAGCATCGGCGGCTTTCTCGTCGCCGCGGCCCACAAGCTTGCTGGCGGCGATCGCGGCGGCTTCGGTCACGCGGACCATTTCGAGCACGAGCACGCGGTCGAGGGCATTATCTTGCGAGTTCATCGATGGTTCACTCCCCGGCGGGCGAAAGGAACGCCCGGATCGGGCAGGGCCGATAGCCGGAGGGAGGGCGCCATGTCGAGACATTGGTTCATTGCGCTCGTGGTGCTGCCGGCGACGGGGCCGCTTGCCGCACAGGCGCTCGAGGCCCAAAGCGGCACACCGCCGCAGCGGATCGATCTCACCGCCGCACCGCCCGAGACGGAACCTGTCGTCGACAAGGCTTGCGAGCGCAGGCAGGAGGCCGCGATCATCTCGGGCGAAATTATCGTCTGTGCGGAACGGAAGGCCGCGGGACCGGGCGACTACGACCGGGAGAAAGCCCAGGATCGTTATGCCGCAAAAACCCAGGGACAGAGCACGCCGGACGTGTTCGGCATCCCGAACCACGGAATCGTGGTCGCCCGTGGATGCTTCATCCCGCCGTGCCCCAAGCCACCCGCGTTGATGATCGACGTGACTGCTCTGCCAGAGGCGCCGCCGGGATCGGACGCGGACCGGATCGCGCGAGGCCTGGCGCCGCTGGGTGCAGAGGAGGACGCGAAGGGGCCGCCGCCTACTCCGGCCGAGCAGCGGGATTCGCTGGGGCTACCCGATCCCGACGCCCTGCGGACGCCGGGTGATGCAGCGAATTCCCCAGAGACGCTGTCGCAATGAGGCATTCCTACTCGCGAGTGACGAAGGCCGCCCTCACGATGTTCGTTGCGGTCTGTGTGTGTCGCCCGGCCCTGGCACAGGAGCAGATCATCGGGCCTCCCGCCGAACGTGTCGACATTCTCGCACCTCCTCCCCAGCCGGCCCCCGTTCCCGACCGGGCCTGTCTGCGCAGGCAGGAGTCTGCGGAGATCTCGGGCGAGATCGTGGTCTGCGCAGAGCGCGAGGCGGCGGGCCCGGCGCTCTATGACAGGGATGCGGCCAGGTCTCGCTATGCTGAAAGGACGCGAAATGCAGGGACCATTGCGACGCCGGACGTCGCGGGCGCAGGAATCTTCCGGGGCAAGCCCACCTTCGCGCTGCCGGCACCGGTCCCGGCGCTGATCATCGATGTCACGGCGTTGCCGGAAGCACCGCCTGGATCGGATGCGGACCGGATCGGGCGCGGTCTCGCTCCCTTGGGGGCCGAAACGGAAAGGGCCGCGCCGGAACCCCAAGCCTCTCCCGCGGAGCCGGTGGCGACCCCTCTGGATGGCGAGCGCCTCAGTCCCGCAGGATCGGCAGAACCAGCGGCGCCGCAGTAAGGCTTTCCGATCCTCCCAGCAGTTCCAGCGCCTTGCTTACCGAGCGTTCCAGGCCCTCGTGCGTAACCATGGCGACCAGCACTTCGCTTCCGTTCTCGTTCGCGCGGCCATGCTGGATCAGGCTCTCTATCGAAACCCCCGCATCGCGCATGGCGGCGGTGATCTCCGCAAGCACGCCCGGTCGGTCGGTGACGGTAAAACGGATGTAGTCGCGCCCCTGCCGATCGCCCGGATCGGCTGGCGCCATCGCCGCCAGATCTTGCGCGGGAAGGGAAAACGGGGGTGGGACCGTGCCGCGCGCGATGTCGATGAGGTCGGCCACGATGGCGCTGGCAGTAGGTCCTGCGCCCGCGCCCGCGCCCTGCAACAGCAGACGGCCGACGAAATTCCCCTCCGCCACCACCGCATTGGTCGCGCCGGTAACATGCGCCAGCGGATGGCTCGTGGGCACCAGACAGGGCCGTACGCGCTGGAGCAGCTGGCCCGCCGCGCAGTCGGCCACGCCGACGAGGCGGATCACAAATCCCAGCGCGCGGGCCTGCGCAATGTCGGCGGCGCGCACTTCGCGGATGCCTGTGGTTGCGACGGCGGGAAAGTCTATCCGCGCGCCGAAGCCGATGGCGGCAAGGATCGCCAGCTTGTGCGCCGCGTCGATGCCGTCAACATCGAAGGCCGGGTCCGCCTCCGCGTAACCCTTGGCCTGGGCTTCCGCCAGGACATCGGCGAAATCGGCGCCCGTCGTTTCCATCGTGGAGAGGATGTAATTGCTGGTGCCGTTTAGGATGCCATAGATGCGTTCTATGGCATTCGCCGCCGCCCCCTCGCGCAGGGCCTTCACGACGGGGATGCCGCCGGCAACCGCCGCCTCGAACGCGAGGGAAGCGGAATTGGCCGCGGCCAGTTGCGCGAGTTCCAGTCCGTGATGCGCGATCATCGCCTTGTTGGCAGTTACCAGGCCCTTCCCGGCGGCAAGCGTCTTGCGGGCCAGCTCCAGCGCGGGGCCTTGCGCGCCGCCCACCGCCTCCACCACCACATCGACATCGTGGCGATCGGCAAGCGCGGCCATATCGCTTTCGAGGGCCAAAGCGGAAAGATCGACGCCGCGATCCCGGCCGAGATCGCGCGCGCTGGCCGCCACCACCCGCAAGGGCCGCCCGGCCCGGGCTTCCACCATTTCCCGGTTCGCCTCCAGAAGCTCGATCACGCCGACGCCGACGGTGCCGAGACCGGCCAGAGCGATAGACAGGGGGTGGGCTTTGGTGCGTATCTCGTTCATGCACCCCGACTACCGAACTACGGCAGGGGTGCAACAGGGATCAGCTTCTAGTGCGCGTGCAGGGGCCGAGCTGCGTCATCACAAAGGCATAATCCTGGGCGGCCCTGCGCTGATCCATCGGGCTTTCGGAAATGTTGGCCTCCTGCGGAAGCTGCGCGGGCAGGGCACATGCCAGCCGGTACCAGGCCAGGCTTTCGCGCGCAGCCGGCGCGGCAGACTGGTCGACCAACTCTTCGAAAGAGACGCCCCATCGCGGTTCCATCCCGGGACGCCGGATGACCGTTAGCGCGGCGGGTGCATCGTTGGCAGTCTGAAGAAACACCTGCGTTTCGGACTCGCCTGCCAGATTGCCCTCACTCGAAAGGGCATCGCGCACCTTGGTGATCCGCGGCGGCGCATCGGGACTGGCAAGCGCGGAAAGTATGGGCCGCAGGCGTGCCTCCAGAGCTTGCGACCAGACAAGCTGCGCATCGGGCGCCACCAGCTGGAGCTCGCCTGGGCGCGAGGGCACCGCGCGGGCAAACAGGACGACTTCCTTCTTCTTGAGCTTGGGCGGGCGACCCTTCGAATCGAGGGGCACGTCGACGAGATATTTCAAGGCGCCACCGAGGGGAGCGGTTCCGGCCAGCAGCGAAATGGTATCGGCTTCGACATAAAGGCGGGCGTGTCCCGGTGCGAGCCCGGGCGCGCGCTCCGCCTTGAGGGTAGCCTGCTGCGTAACACGCGCACGCACGACAAGCGGTGCGACATCCGCCAGGGTGACGAGATCGGCATAGGTCAGCGCCGGCTCCTCCGCGACCTGCGTCTCGGCAGCCGCAACGGGAAGCGCGGCCACACCCAGGCATGCCAATCCGGCAATGGCGCCTAAAAGCGTGAATGGGCGGTGTCGGGTAGGAAACATCTCGTCATTCTCCTGTTCGATCTGGCGGGCTGCACCATAACGCTTGAACCCTACGGTCGACGCCACTTTTGTCGTTAATTGGGACTGAACCGCAAGATTTGGGACAGAGCCGCAAAAGGGTTTGCCCGATACGATATCGATGGCTAAGGAACCGGTATCAGGGCCTAAGACATAATATTGCCCTTTTGGTCCGGGGACGGGTATCGCGAGAAATCTGGTGGGCTGGGCTCGCTGCGATTCTTGCGGGGGCGATCTCCGGGGAACGAATTGACAGCACCGCAGTCCTCAGGACAAGGTGTTATAACGCACCTTGATTCTGGTGCGGGACGATGGAGTGACGCGACCGAATGGCCTATGCTGACCAACAAATGAGTTCCAGTCGCATTATTGCGATTGCCATTGTTGCCATCATTCACATCGCATTGGGATACGCGCTTGTTACCGGGCTTGCTTACGATGCGGTCAAGAAGGTGGTGGAGCGTGTGACGACGGTGGACGTAAGCGAGCCGCCGCCGCCGCCGCCGGAAGAACCGCCGCCACCGCCGCCGGAGCAGGAAGTGGCTCCGCCGCCGCCGGTCGCGCCGCCGCCGCCGATCAGCATCGCGCGCACGCCGCCGCCGATCCGCACGACGACGACGATACCGCCGCCGGCTCCGCCTGCGATTCGCATTCCGCCGCCGGCTCCCGTGGCCGCTCCGGCACCTCCACCGGCACCTCCACCGCCGCCGTCGCAAGCACGCGGCGTGCAGACGGAGAACCAGGGCCGCTGGGCTCGTCAGATTCAGGACAACTATCCGGCCCGCGCCATCCGCGAGGAAGCGCAGGGGACCGTCGGCGTCAATGTGACCGTGGGGTCGAACGGCCGCGTGGAAGCGTGCTCCGTATCCCGGTCGAGCGGCAACAGCTCGCTTGACGAGGCGGCCTGTGACGGGATGCGGCGCTATGCCCGGTTCAAGCCGGCGCTGAATGCCGCGGGCAACCCGATTTCGGCGCCTTACAGCACCGCAATTGTCTACCGTTTGGATTGATGAGTTTGAGGCTCTCGCAGAGAGCTGGACAGCAATTACAGTAAAGGACTTCCCGCAATGACCTTCGAACTTCTCGCTGCCGCAGGATCGGCGGCTCCGCAGACCTCCTTCGGCTTCATGGAGGCGATGGAACAAGGCGGCATCATCGCCTGGTCGATTTTCGGCGTGCTGGTGATCATGTCGGTCGGCTCGTTCTACATTCTGTTCACCAAGCTCTTCGAGCAGAACAAGATCATGAACCAGTACAAGGGTGTCCGCACCTCGTTCTGGCGCGCACCGACCATCAAGGAAGGCGCGACCAAGCTAGACAAGAACAGCGCATGGCGCCAGCTCGTGGACGACGCGAACGCTGCCGAAGCGCAGCACGAGAAGATGGGCGACAGCCTTGAAGCGCACGACTGGCTGCACGGCTCGCTCGCACGCTCGGAAGCTGCCATCAATTCCAAGCTCGCCGGTGGCCTGCCCTTCCTCGCCACGGTCGGCGCGACGGCCCCGTTCGTCGGCCTGCTGGGAACGGTTATCGGTATCTACCGCGCCCTGATCAACATCGGCCTTGCCGGTTCGGCCTCGATTGACAAGGTCGCCGGCCCGGTCGGTGAAGCGCTGATCATGACCGCCATTGGTCTGCTCGTCGCTGTTCCCGCGGTGCTCGCCTACAACTGGCTGCAGGCGCGCAATAAGAAGATCGCGGAAATGCTCTCGGGCTTTTCGACCGACCTGCTCGCCAACATCAACTCTCGCGGCGCAGTTCGTCCTGCCGTCGTGACCGGTACCTCGACCCAGCAGGCAGCCAAGGCTGCGGCCACCGCTCCCGCAGCGTCGAAGACCACCAGCACGACGACGACAACGACCACTCCCACCACCCCCACGAAGCGTTAAGCCATATCGGGGCGGGTGGCTTTGTCGCTCCGCCCCGACGGTCGCTCCCAAATGTATTTACGGATAGGATAACCCATGGCGATTTCTGCGGGAGGCGGTGGCGTCGAGAGGCCGATGTCGGACATCAACACGACGCCGCTCGTCGACGTGATGCTGGTGCTCCTGATCATCTTCCTGGTGGCGGTTCCGGTTGCGATCCAGACGATCGAGAAGCTGAAGATTCCGGTTTTCGAATCCCTTGAATCGAAGGACAAGGTTGAAAACCTGCTTCTGACCGTGAGCTCCACGGACGAAGCTGGATTGAGCGCAGGGCAGCCGGGCTTTAACGGCGCTTCGCGGAACGGAGAGTGCCGGATCTACTTCAACAACGTGACGCCAGTGAGCTCGGAAGAGCTTTACGATCAGGCGTTCCAGCGTCTCGACACCATCGTTCAGCGGGCCGGTGGGCCGGACGCGATCAAGGCAGATCCGGAGAAGATTCCGCAGGTTCATATCCGCGGCGATATCAATGCGCCCTGGCAGTGCGTGGCGGGCGCCATCTATAACGTGCAGGCGGCAGGGTATCCCACCGTCGGCTTTATCTCTAACCCTGTCGAACCCGGCGTCTAAGCCGGAAGCAGGGCAGAGAAACAGGAGTAAGTTCCCATGGCAATGTCAGGCGGCAAGGACGATGGCGCGCCGATGATCGAGATGAACATGACGCCGTTGATCGACGTCCTGCTCTGCCTCCTCATCATCTTCATCATGTCCATCCCGGTCGCGACCCACTCGGTCGATGTTGATTTGCCGCAGCCGAACCCTGCGGATACCAACATGGTCGAGCCGACCAAGAACAAGCTGGTTCTGACCGGTCAGGATCAGATCCTGTGGAACGGCAACAATATCGACCAGGGTCAGCTCGTTACCCTTCTCGAAGCGTCACGCAGCATGGCCGTGGAACCCGAGCTTCAGTTCGAGCCCGAGGCCCGCGCCAGCTATGACTTGTCGGCCAAGGTCTTGAACATCATCAAGGCCAGCGGCGTAACCAAGTTCGGCTTCGTCGGGAACGAGCAGTATCGCTCCTTCGGAAAGCCTGCCTGATTCTTTATCGTCAGGTGCACCAACGATTAGAGGGGCGGCGCAAGCCGCCCTTTTTTATTACCCCATTCTCGTGACCATAGACTTTTGCAGTCGTGATCCTGCGATCGAAGATAAATTAATCAAATTGCTGGTTGCGGCAATAAGCGAGAGACCCGAGCCGGAGCCTTGATTCGAAGCTCCCGCATGATCGGGGCGTTAACGACCGGCAGGAATGCTTTGCCCGTATGAAACGAAGCGGGTTCACCGACATGGGCATCTTCGGCAATCAGGTCCATCTTTGCTTCAACGCTCTCACTTAGTCTTCCAGAGCATCGGATCGGTCGACACGCATCGCCGCTGCAGCGAGGCTCTCCGCTTCCAGTAGCAATTCGTCATCCGCGCTGCCTTGCGGCGTCGCCTCTCGCCCGATCATCACCATGACGGGAACGGCAAGCGGGCTGACCCGCTCCAGTTCCACATGAACCAGCTCGCTCGCAGCGCCATCCAGCAGATCACCCAGGCGCCCCACATCCGTCATCCGCGTTCGCGCATCGGCCCAGGCGGCCTCCAGCAGGACATGATCGGGTTCGTATTTGCGCAGCACATCGTAGATGAGGTCGGTCGAGAAGGTAACCTGCTTGCCCGTCTTGCGCTTGCCGGGCTGCTGTCGCTCCACCAGCCCACCAATCACCGCCACCTCGCGAAAGGCGCGCCGGAGAAGATGGCTGGTCTGTACCCAGTCGATAAACTCGTCCTGGAGGATATCGGGAGACAGCAGCGGGCGGGGGTCGGTCACCGGGCGAAGGCCCCAGACCGCGAGGCTGTAGTCGTTTGCGACAAATCCACCGGGCATCAGCCCGCGATCCTCCATCCGCTTAGTGATAAGCATGCCGAGCGACTGGTTCGCGTTCCAGCCGATGAAGGTGTAATAGACGGTATATTCGCGCTTGGCATGGGGGAAGCTTTCGACCAGCAGGCTGTCCGGTCCTGGCATCCGGCTGCGCCAGTCCTGCACTTCCAGCCATTCGCGTACGTCGTCGGGAAAGCGCGCCCAACCGGCCCGATCGACCAGCATCTGGCGCACCCGCGATGCCAGATGCGTCGTCAACGGCAGCCGTTGTCCGCCGTAGCTGGGGATCATCGCGCTGGTCTTTGCCGCGCGGACGAGAACCTCCATGTCCTGAAGCTTGACGACCTCCAGGCTCATGCCGGCGAATGCGAAGGTATCGCCCGGGCTCAGCGACGCGGCGAAGCGTTCCTCCACTTTTCCAAGGGATCGCCCGCCGCGCCTGCCCCCCCCGCTGATCCGAACCTCCAGCATTTCGCTGTCGACGATGATGCCCGCGTTCAAACGATGGCGTGCGGCCTGCTCTGGGTGCGCCAGGCGCCAGACGCCATCGGGTGCGCGCACGATCCGCTTGAACTTGTCATAGGCCTTGAGCGCATAGCCACCGCTCTCCACGAAGGAGAGCACCCGGGCCAGCACCTCCGCATCGACCCACGCATAGCTAAGGCTGGAACGGATTTCGGTCAAAAGCGCGTCTTCGTGGAATGGCGCAGCGCAGGCGCAGGCCATGACATGCTGTGCGAGCACATCGAGCCCGCCCGGACGAAAATCTTCGCCATCCCGCTGCCCCTCGTCGACGGCCTCCTTGGCCGCCGTCGCCTCCAGGAACTCGAAGCGATTGCCAGGCACCAGCAGGGCACGACTGGGCTGGTCGAGCCTATGGTTCGCTCGTCCGATCCGCTGAAGCAGCCTGCTCGATCCCTTGGGCGCGCCCATCTGGACCACCAGATCGATATCACCCCAGTCGACGCCCAGATCGAGGCTCGCCGTGGCCACCAGCGCACGGAGTTCGCCGCGGGCCATCGCCCCTTCGACCTTCCGCCGCGCCTCCTTGCTCAGCGATCCGTGGTGGACGCCGATGGGGAGATTGTCCTCGTTCACGGTCCACAGGTTCTGGAAGATGTATTCTGCCAGAAAGCGCGTGTTGGTAAAGATCAGCGTGGTGCGGTTCTTCCGGATCTGCTCGTAAAGCTGCGGAATTGCCCAGGTGGCGGCGTGTCCGCCCCATGGCACCCGCTCTTCATCGGGCAAGAGTATCTCCACCTCCGCCGGGGCGCCGGCTTCTCCTTGGACCAGATCAACGCTGTCGATGTCTCCCCAGGGGGCCAGCCATTCGCGAAAGCTCTCCGGATCGGCGAGCGTTGCGGACAGGGCCGCGCGTTGCATGCCGGGAGAGATCGACTGCAACCTGCTGAGCGCGAGCGCCAGCAGATCTCCGCGCTTGCCGGTCGCAAAGGCATGAATTTCGTCGATGACGATCCGTTTCAGGCCGACAAACAGTTCGAAGCTGTCCGGATAGCTCAAGAGCAACGACAGGCTTTCCGGCGTGGTCAGCAGAATATGCGGCGGGCGGGTCCGTTGCCGCTTCTTGCGATCCGACGGTGTATCGCCGCTGCGCGTTTCGATCCGGACCGTCAGCCCCATTTCTTCCACCGGGGCGATGAGATTACGCTGCACATCATGCGCCAGGGCCTTGAGCGGCGACACGTAGAGTGTGTGAAGCCCCTCGGGGGGAGGCTCTCCCGCCAGGCGGGAGGGCGTAAAGTCGGTCAGCGTCGGGAGAAACCCCGCCAGCGTCTTGCCGGCGCCCGTATCAGCGACCAGCAGGGCGTGCCGGCCGGCATCGCCCGCCGCCATCATGTCGCGCTGATGACGCCGTATCTTCCAGTCCCGGCCAGCGAACCAGGTTTCAATCTCCGGGGGCACCAACAAGGTCATCGATCTCGTCAGTGGGAAGATTACAGCGCGGAATCAATCGCCGAGAGAGCGATCACCATGCCATACCCTCCACGGAATAAACAAATGTCGCAGCAAATCAGCTGCATGTGCGCCGAACCGCTCTTTCGGTGCGCCGTGCCGTGGACCAATTAGTCCCCCCGTCCGTTAAATAAGTATACGGTCTCTCAGAGGCCGAACAGTTTGCCTGATCGCCCCCTCAGCCGCCTGGCGCTCCGGACAAAGCCCAGTCAGGCGGCAATGGAGAGCAACTCATGGACAACAGAGACCGCAATCGCAATAATCAGTCTGGCGGAAACGAGCGCGACCGCTTCGATCGCAACGATCAGCAGGCCGAACAGTTCTACGACAGTGACAATCGCCAGCAGGGCGACGACCGTTGGCGGGGTGGCAGCTACGATACCTCAAGCCGCGAGAGCGGCAACCAACGCCAAAATTACTCTCGCGGTGGCTCGGGTTATGCATCCGATACGTCATCGTTCGATGACTACGACCGGCCGATGCCATCGTCTCGTTATTCGCGCGAGGAAACGCGCCATAGCTACTTCCGCCCGGACGATTTCGGCGGTGAAGACTATTCGGATGGACGCTATGGCTCCAACCGGGGCAGCGGCTATAGAAGCCGAAATTACGGCGCGGGAAGCTACGGCATGTATAGTGGAAGTGGTTCGATGGGTTCGCGCGGTTACGACCGTGATGAGCGCGGCTTCTTCGACAAAGCTGGCGACGAAGTGATGAGCTGGTTTGGCGATGAGGATGCCGAACGCAGGCGCCGCATGGACCATCGTGGACGCGGCCCCGCAAACTACGAACGCTCGAACGAACGCCTTCTGGAAGACGCATGCGAGCGGCTTACTCACGACAGCCGGGTCGATGCGACCAACATCAATGTGACCTGTGCCGATAACGAGGTAACGCTCGATGGGACGGTAACCAGCCGGTCGGCAAAGCGCCGCGCCGAAGACGTGGTCCACGACATCACCGGCGTGAAGCATGTGCAGAACAATCTGCGCATCAAGAACAACGACAGCAACTATTACTCGTCGGACGAAGACCGCACTGTCGAGAGCTGATCAAAAGCAAATTCCGAATAAAAAGGGGCCCGTAATTCGGGCCCCTTTCTGTTGGCGATGCCTAATTTTTGGCGAGGCAGGATCAGTGGCCCACGCTTTCGCCGCGTTCGAGCCCCGAAAGCTCGAGTTGTTCGTCGATCTGGGCGACGAGACGGTCCAGTCCTTCCTGGCTTTCGCTTTCGGCGCGCGCGACAAGAACGTCCTGAGTGTTGGACGCGCGCAGTAGCCACCAACCATCCGCGTTGGTCACGCGCACGCCGTCGGTCCCATCGACATCGTCGGGGCTGTTGGCGAGCCGCTGCTTGACCTCCTCGATGGCGGCGAACTTGCGGCTCTCGTCGACCTGGAACCGCATTTCGGGCGTGTTGACCATGGCGGGCATGGCGCCGCGCAATTCGGTAACCGTCCGGCCGAGCCGCGCGCTGGCGGCGATAAGGCGGATGCCCGCGTAGAGCGCATCGTCGTATCCATAATAGGTATCGGCGAAAAACACGTGCCCGCTCATCTCACCCGCCAGGGGCGATCCGGTTTCCTTCATTTTCGACTTGATGAGCGAATGGCCGGTCTTCCACATCAGCGGCTGCCCGCCGAATCTCGAAACTGTGTCGAAAAGGGCCCGGCTCGCCTTCACGTCGGCAATCACGGTAGCGCCCGGGTGGGTCTTCAGCACATCTTCGGCATAGATCATGAGCAACTGGTCGCCCCAGATGACCCGGCCCTGCCCGTCGATGGCCCCGATCCGGTCGCCATCGCCATCGAAGGCGATGCCGAAATCGAGGTTCTTGTCGGCGACCAGTTTCTTGAGGTCGGCGAGATTGTCCTCGACCGTCGGATCGGGATGGTGATTGGGGAAGTTGCCGTCCACCTCGGTGTAGAGCAGATGATGCTCACCGGGCAGCTTCGCGGCGAGCTTCTCGAGCGCCGGGCCGGCCGCGCCATTGCCCGCGTCCCAACCGACTTTCAGTTGAGAAAGTTTCGCTTCGTCGACGTGTTCGAGCGCATTCAACATGCGATCTATATACTGATTGAGAATCTCGCGGGTTTCCACACTGCCCGATCCATCGGTCCAGTCGCCCGCGGCGGCCATTTCACCGATCTTCAGTATGTCTGCACCGAAGAACGGGCGGCCCTGGAAGACCATCTTGAAGCCATTGTAATTGGCGGGATTGTGGCTGCCGGTGATCTGAATGCCCCCGTCGACGTCCTCCATCGACGCCTCGGCGAAATAGAGCATGGGGGTGGGGCCCATGCCCACTCTCACCACATCGCATCCGCTCGCGTTAAGTCCCTCGATCAGCGCGTGTTCCAGCATAGGCGAGCTGACACGCCCGTCGTAGCCGACGGCCACCTTGCTGCCGCCCGCGCGGCCGAGCAGGGTCGCGAAACCGCGCCCGATCGCTCGCGCGTCGTCTGGTCCCAGGGTTTCGCCGATAATTCCGCGAATGTCGTATTCGCGCAGGACGGTGGAATCGAATTGATGGCTCATCGGGTGTTCTCCGGCATGTGGTCGAGAAGAAGATCGCGCGCCTGCGTGAGCGCGGCAAGCCGCGGGGCACTGCCGCCGCGATCGGGATGGGCGTCGGCGGCAAGACGACGATAGGCGGTGCGCACGTCCTCGCGGCTTGCACCGGGCGAAAGGCGCAAAAGTCGGCGCGCTTTCGCGATTTCCCGCGCCCTGTTCGGCTTTGTCGACAGCCAGTCCCATGGCCACGCCCCTGTCAGCCAGCGAACCGCCATGGCTATCACGGCGGCCAGGACCAGCAGCTTGATCACGCCGCGGCGCCCTCGGCCGGTTCGGCGCGAGAGGAAAGGCCGGGCAAGTTCAGACTCGCGACCAATCCGCGCAGTTCCTGCCGCGCGACAAGATGGCTGGTGCCGAGATCGCCAAGGTGCCCCTTGTCGAGCAAGGTCAGCCCGCTCGGGAAGAGCTCGCGGTAGATCACGCGTTCGGACAGGCCCTTGGCGACGCGAAAGCCCACGCGCTTGGACATTTCGCCCAAAGCCTTTTCGATACGCGCCATGTTTCGCGCCTCGGTATAGCCGGTGCGGTTTCTCACCACGACCCAATCCATCTGAGGCCGCTGCTGTTCCAGCGTGGATCGAGAGCGCTTGAGCCGCGCCTCCCAGATCAACTCCGCGTAGAAGCTGAGTTTCTTTACCTTGAAGCTTTCCCCTTCCACCTGCCCGATCAGGTCGAAGTCCACGAAGCTGTCGTTCATTGGAGTGATGAGCGTATCGGCTTCGGACGCGGCGTGACGGGCAAGCGGGTCGTCGCGCCCGGGAGTGTCGATGACGATGAAATCGGCGCCTTGGGCCTCGCGCGCGACAAGTTCCTCGAATGCCTCGGGCGTCAGCCCGTCGGCGACGTGGCTCGCAGCGGTGGGGAGATCGATGCTGCGCTTTTCCGCCGTTGCGCGCCGGTTTTCAAAATAGCGGTCCATCGTGCGCTGGCGCGGGTCGAGATCGAAGGCGACCACGCGCTTGCCACTGTAGCCGAGCGCGACAGCGACATGCACTGCGGTCGTCGACTTGCCGGTGCCGCCTTTCTCATTCGCGAAGGTGATGCGGTGGGGGCGGGCGGCGTCGGTCACGGTGGTGGCTGGTCTCGCTGGTGGTTGGACTGCCCTTCGCAAGGCGCTAGGGGCGAGCCGTCCCCTATCGGAGGTGAATGAGGCGTGCAAACAGTCACGACGCTGGGCGTGTTGAGAAATAGCGTTGGCGCTCTGCGCGAAGATGGCGGCACGGTGGCGCTTGTACCGACCATGGGCGCCCTGCACGAGGGGCATCTGACGCTGATCCGCACCGCGCGCGATCGTGCCGACCATGTCGTCGCCTCGATCTTCGTGAATCCCCGCCAGTTCGGACCCAGTGAAGATCTTGATGCCTATCCGCGCCAATTGGAACGCGACAGCGGTCTGCTGGCGGCGGAAGGGGTGGCTTTGTTATGGGCGCCGCAACCTGACGAGGTTTATCCCGAAGGCTACGCCACCAATGTCAGTGTGGCCGGGGTGAGCGAGGGTTTGTGTGGCGGCGATCGCCCCAGGCATTTCGACGGGGTGGCCACGGTGGTATGCAAGCTGTTCAACCAGGTGCGGCCCGACATGGCGTTCTTCGGCGAGAAGGACTGGCAGCAGCTTGCGGTTATCCGCCGCATGGCGCGCGATCTCGACCTCACGATGCCGCATGTCGACGCGATCCACGGCGTACCGATCGTGCGTGAGGCGGACGGCGTCGCGATGAGTAGCCGCAACGCCTATCTTTCGCCCGAGCAGCGCGCCGCCGCCGCCGCTCTCCCCACGGCCATGAGGGATGCGGTCGACTTGCTTCAGGACGGGGGCGGGGCAGACCGGGCCTTGGGTAATCTGCGCGATGCCTTGCGCACAGCGGGGTTCGACACGGTGGATTACGCGGAGCTTCGCGATGGAGACAGCCTCGTCCCGCTGGATCGCCTCGCACCGGGGGCCCGGCTCTTCGTTGCGGCGCGCATCGGCGGCACCCGCCTCATCGACAACATGGCCGCCGGTTGACCACCGCGCCCCAAGTGCCCAATTGAGCCGCAAAGGAGAGACGGCCATGTACGAGTACACCAAGTTCTACATCGACGGCGAATGGATCGACCCGGCGAAGGCAAACACAATGCCGGTCGAAAATCCCGCTACAGAGGAGACTATCGGCCATATCTCGCTTGGCAGCGCAGCCGACGTCGACAAGGCGGTTGCCGCCGCCCGCCGCGCTTTCGAAAGCTGGCAGTTTTCTTCGCGCGCAGAGCGGCTCGACCTGTTGAAGGCGATCGGTGCCGGGATCGAGAAGCGCCGCGAGGATCTTGCCAAGGCCGTCAGCGAAGAGATGGGCGCACCGATGTCGCTGGCCAGCGGACCGCATGTTGGCCTGCTCGGCGGCCATCTTCAGACCGCGATCAAGATCCTGGAAGATTTCCAGTTCGAACGGCAAGACGGAAATACGCTCCACCTTTTCGAACCGGTTGGCCTCGTCGGGATGATCACGCCATGGAACTGGCCGCTGAACCAGATCGCCTGCAAGGTCTTCCCCGCCCTTGCCACCGGCAACACCATGATTCTCAAGCCGTCGGAGATCGCACCCTTCAATGCGGCCATCTTTGCGGAGATCATGCATGAGGCTGGCGTGCCCAAAGGCGTATTCAACCTCATCAACGGTGATGGACCGGGCGTCGGCACCGCGATCAGCGGGCACGAGGATATCGACATGGTGAGCTTCACCGGCTCCACCCGCGCCGGGATCGCCATCGCCTCCAATGCTGCCCCCACGGTCAAGCGTGTGGCGCAGGAGCTGGGCGGCAAGAGCCCCAATATCGTCCTCGACGACAGCGCCTTCGCCAAGTCGGTGGCCAAGGGCACGGTCGGCATGATGGGCAATTCGGGCCAGACCTGTACCGCGCCCAGCCGCATGTTCGTGCCCCACGCCCGCATGGAAGAGGCCAAGGCCGTTGCGAAGGAAGCTGCCGAGGGGGTGATCCCGGGCGACCCCAAGGGCAATGCCGCCATCGGCCCCGTCGTTTCCAAAACGCAGTGGGACAAGATCCAGGGCCTGATCGAGAAGGGTATCGAGGAAGGCGCGACACTGGTCGCAGGCGGTCCGGGCAAGCCCGAGGGGCTGGAAACCGGGCATTATGTGAAACCCACCGTCTTCGCGGACGTCACGAACGACATGACTATCGCGCGCGAAGAAATCTTTGGGCCCGTGCTCTGCATCCTGGGCTATGAAGACCTCGACGATGCCGTGCGTATCGCCAACGACACCGAATACGGTCTCGCCTCCGCCGTTTCGGGCGAGGACATGGATCAGGCCAAGGCAATCGCCCGCCGGATCCGGGCTGGCCGAGTGGCCATCAACGGCGGCTACGATATGATGGCAGCCTTCGGTGGCTACAAGAAATCGGGCAATGGCCGCGAGTGGGGCAAGTTCGGCTTCGACGAGTTTCTCGAGGTCAAGGCGGTGATGGGGGCGCCCGCTTAGTGGCAGGGCGCTTCTACGACGAATGGGAGATTGGCGACCGAATCGATCACGAGATCCGCCGCACCGTTACCGAGACGGACAATCTCCTCTTCACCACGATGACGCACAACCCGCAGCCGCTCCACCTCGATGTGGAGGCGGCGCGGGACAGCGAATTCGGGCAGATCCTGGTCAACGGCACCTTCACCTTCGCGCTGATGGTAGGCCTGAGCGTGGGTGAAACCACGCTCGGCACCTTGGTCGCCAACCTGGGCTACGAGAAGCTGGTCATGCCAAGTCCCGTTTTTCTGGGAGATACCTTAAGGGCCACCAGTGAGGTGATTGCGCTGAAAGACAGCAGATCGCGGCCCGACGCCGGAATCGTTACCTTCCGCCACGAATGCCTGAACCAGCGTGACGAGATCGTGTGTCGTTGCGAGCGAGCGGCTCTGCTGAAGCGCCGCGACCCGTGATGGGACCCCTGTGGATCTAAGCACGTTGAAGTGCGAGGATGCAGGATGGCGATAACAAATCTGGGCATGATGAGCCCGCGAGCGTCGAGGAGGTCCTGGGCGACCTTGACGAGCTTGCCGCGCATCATGAGCAGGTCTGTATCGGCGACGTGCTCGACGACTTCGGCGAACGCAGCTTCGGCCCGTTCATCCTGATCCCCGCCTTGATCGAAGAATCGCCCGTCGGGGCCATTCCGGGCGTCCCGACCTTTCTCGCCGTGGTGATCGCGCTGACCGCGGCGCAGCTGTTCGCGGGGCGCGACCATGTCTGGATGCCGCAGATCATTCAAAAACGCGCGGTCTCGGGAAAGAAGTTGCACAAGGCGGTGGGAAAGCTTCGCGGGATTGCTCATTGGCTGGACGAGCATAGCCACGGTCGCCTGGAAAATCTGGTCGATGGCTGGTGGCTGAAGGGGGCGGCGCTGGCCGTGATCGCGCTTTGCTGCACGGTCCCTCCGCTCGAATTCCTCCCCTTTGCCAGTGCAGCGCCGATGTTCGCCATTGCGATTTTCGGTCTGGCACTGACAGTGCGAGACGGTCTGTTCATGGCCATCGCCATCGGCGTCGCGCTGGCCGCAGTTGCGATCGGCGCCTACCTCCTGCTGACCGGCGGCGCCGGCTGACCGGCTGGTTCGGTTACACTGTGCGACATATTGGGGCTTTCCTTAATGCTCCTAAACTTGTCATTCATCCCCTGGCGCCTACATTACAGGGGCATGATAAGGACTGCGCGTAAATGAGCGATAACCAGCCCGGTGATCCTGAAGGCGGGAACCAGAACCCGTGGATTAAGAGCCTGATGATTTGGGGCGGGATTTTTCTCGCCCTTCTCGTCGTGGTGTCCGTGTTCGGGGGCGGCAATCGCGCCCCGGGCGAGGCGATCGGCTATTCGGATTTCCGCAAGCAGGTTGCCGAAGGCCAGGTGCGCGACGTTCAGATTTCGCCAGACCAGATTACCGGAACCCTGACCAGCGGTCAGCAGTTCTCGACCGTTCCCGTCGCCAACGACACGGAACTGACCGGTCTGCTTGACCAGAACAATGTCTCCTACTCCGGCGCCGCCAAGGAGGAGATGAGCGTATTTACCTATATCCTCATCCAGTCGCTGCCGTTCGTGTTGATCCTGGGCATCGCGTTCTTCGCGCTGCGCCAGGTGCAGAAAGGCGGCGGAGCTGGCGGCGCGATGGGCTTCGGCAAGTCGAAGGCCAAGATGCTGACCGAAAAGCAGGGCAAAGTCACCTTTGCCGATGTCGCCGGCATCGATGAGGCGCGCGAGGAACTGGAAGAGATCGTCGAGTTCCTCAAGGACCCGAATCGCTTCGCCAAGCTTGGCGGCCAGATCCCCAAGGGTGCGCTGCTGGTCGGCAGCCCCGGTACCGGTAAGACGCTGCTGGCCCGCGCAATCGCGGGCGAGGCGGGCGTGCCGTTCTTCACCATTTCGGGCTCCGACTTCGTCGAGATGTTCGTTGGCGTCGGCGCCAGCCGCGTGCGCGACATGTTCGAACAGGCCAAAAAGAACGCGCCCTGCATCGTTTTTATCGACGAAATCGACGCTGTGGGCCGCCATCGTGGCCACGGACTGGGCAATTCGAACGACGAGCGCGAGCAGACGCTGAATCAGCTTCTGGTCGAGATGGACGGATTCGAAGCCAACGAAGGAATCATCATCATCGCGGCCACCAACCGGCCCGATGTGCTCGACCCCGCGCTGCTGCGTCCGGGCCGCTTCGACCGTCAGGTCGTGGTGCCGGTACCCGATATCGAAGGGCGTGAGAAAATCCTGGCCGTGCACATGAAGAAAGTGCCGCTGGCCCCGGACGTCAACCCTCGCACGATCGCGCGTGGCACGCCGGGCTTTTCGGGCGCGGATCTCGCCAACCTCGTGAACGAGGCGGCGCTGCTGGCGGCGCGGCGCAACAAGCGCCTGGTGGCCATGCAAGAGTTTGAGGACGCCAAGGACAAGGTCATGATGGGCGCGGAACGCCGCAGCATGGTCATGACCGACGACGAGAAGAAGATGACCGCCTATCACGAAGCCGGCCACGCGCTCGTCAGCCTGAACGAGCCCGCGTCGGACCCGATTCACAAGGCCACGATCATCCCGCGCGGTCGTGCATTGGGTATGGTGATGCGCCTGCCCGAACGCGACAGCTATTCCTATCATCGCGACAAGATGCACGCGAACCTTGCCGTGGCCATGGGTGGCCGCGTGGCGGAGGAAATCATCTTCGGTCACAGCAAGGTGTCCAGCGGCGCTTCCGGCGATATCCAGTATGCCACCGATCTGGCGCGCAACATGGTGACCAAGTGGGGCATGAGCGACAAGCTCGGACCGCTCCAGTACGAGGAAAGCCAGGAAGGCTATCTGGGTATGGGGCAGACGGCGCGGACAATGGGCGGCAGCGAGACGAACAAGCTGATCGATGCCGAAATCAAGGAATTGGTCGAAGGCGGTCTTGCGCGCGCGCGGGAAGTGCTGACCGAGCAGGAGGATAAGCTGCACCTGTTGGCGCAGGCCATGCTCGAATACGAAACCCTGACCGGCGAAGAGATCAAGGCGCTGATGGAGAACGGCAAGATCAATCGCGATTCGGATGCCGGCTCCGGTCTGGTGGTTCAGCCGGTCCGCGGATCGGCCATTCCCAAGGCGGGCAAGCGCTTCGGCGGCGAAGGGGCTCCGCAAGGGGCGTAATCGCAACCGGCATCTCGTAAGCCGTTGTTCATCCCCCGGTCCGCAATCGGGGTTTGCAACGGCGGGAGTGAGCGGGATGTGGTTCAAGACAAGTTTGATTACGCTTGGCGCGCTTGCAGCCATGCCTGCATTTGGGGCTCCGGGCGATGCGAATGCAGATGTCTTCTACCGGGATGCGCAGGCTCTCATGGCCAAGGGCGTGGGTGCGATGTTCGACAAGCGCACCAAGCCGATGATGGCTGAAATGAAAGCAGCCGGACTCGCGGCGAAGACCGAGAACCAGGCGGCTACAGCTCGGGGCAAGCCCCTCTATTGCGTCCCTGAGGCGCAACGGAAGAAAGGCTTGGACGTGCAGCGCATCATAGACATGATCGGCCGTATTCCAGCAGAACAACGGCGCGCCATGACCGTCAAAGCCGCCTGGCGATCGGCACTGATACGTGAGTATCCGTGCTAAGGGTGTCTTTTGCGGAAACAAATAGAGAACGCGCGCGTTGAATTGGCAAAGGAGAACGCCATGACGACTGTTGCGAAACCGACCGACCACCCAAAGTCCGAGCCCGTGGGAAATGCCGTCAAGGATCCGGAGAACTGGACGACCGGCGATGAGGCAATGACGGGCGCTCAGGCAAGCTACCTCAAGACATTGAGCGAAGAGGCGGGTCAGCCCGATGCTTACGAAGAAAACCTCAGCAAGGCCGAAGCGTCAAAGCGGATCGACGCTCTGCAGGATGCCACCGGTAGAGGGGAGAGCTAAACCGATGTCCGCCGGCATATCGACCGACCGGGTGAGAGTCCGGTCGGTCCGCAATCGCACAGTTCGCTAAAAGCTCCATCATACCGCGCCCAGCAGGAGCAGGATGTTGAGGAATAGCGTCAGGATCACGGTGATGAACACCAGCAGCACCAGCAATCGCCAGACCGTAGACAATCGCCGTAATCCATAGGCGCCCCTGAGATGCCTATAGATGTGATACAGCGGGATCATGGTCCCGGCAGTGGCCAGAATGGTCGCAGATACACCCGCCGCGCCCAAAAGCGAAAGCACCACGAACAGCAACGACATGAACGCCAGCGAATAGGTGATGAAAATCGCGTGATCATAGACCTTCACGCCCCGCTTCCAGACGAACAGCAGCCATACGAAGGGCAACGACAGCGGAATCAACAGCCAGCTGAACTTGTAGCTGTTGGATTGGAGCTTGTAGAGCATCAGTCCGGGGTTGCGGTTCCATTTCTCGATCCCGTGATCGAGGAATGGGACCCCCGTCTTGAAGTTGTTCGGGGCGTAGGGGCTGGCATTTGCGATTGAATCTTTGGCAATCGCGAAGCCTTCGAGAGCCTCGTCGATTTCGCGCAGTTCCTTTTCCGTTTCTTGCCGGTCGGGATCGTCTTTGGGCATCGTGCGGAGCTCGTCGCGCACACTGTCGCGCCGTTCCAGGGCTTCGAGACGCAATTCTTCCATGCTGTGCTGGACGCCTTCGCCCGTCGTGATGTCCGTCGGCGGCCCAATGCCAACGGCCTGAAACACACCGAACATCAGGAAGACCGAGAACAGGAATAGCGCCATGGGCGAGACGAATTTCGCGCGCTCTCCATGAACGTAGCGGCGCGTCAGCTCTCCCGGCTTCCAAGCCAGCATGGGCAGGGTGCGCCAGGTCTTTCCCTCCATGTGCAGGACACCGTGCGCGATATCGTGCCACAGCGCCCCTAGCGTGCGGTGCAGATGCGCGGGCTGTCCGCACTCGTGGCAATGCGGTCCAAGGAGCTGCGTATTGCAGTTAAGGCAGACGGTTTCGTGAAAGTGGCCTTCGCCTTCGCGCCCTGGTTTGCCTTGCTTGGAAATGGCACGCGCGAACAAGCCGCCCTCCGCGGCCGTGCCCAATGCCTCGCCAATACCGGTCATCAATCACGTGCCCCCGTGCCCTATGTGGTGGGAATAAACGGTGAGGCCTTCCCACGCAATCGCGGGAAACCGGCTACTTCTGCCTGCGCTGCGAAAGCTTGCGTTCGATGGCCCGCCATAACGTCGCGATGTCGCGCGCAGGAGGGCTGCCTGGAGCGAACGAGCCGATCGGTCCGCGTTGAACGGCACATTGCTCAAGCAGGCTGGCCTGGGGGATTACCGGCCAATCAGGGTTGGCTTCGATCGCTTCTCGGTGGAGCGTGCGGCGTCGGTCGACCATCGAAAGAACGGGCAGCATCGGCGGATGCGACTTGCCCGAGCCCTTCACCTCTTCAGCCACCAGTGCGAAAGCACGAGAGGATAGGGGCGAAGGAGGCAGGGGCACGATCACCACATCGGCGGCCCGCATCGCCTGCGCGCTGACCTCGCTCAGCACCGGCGGGCAATCCAGCATGATTCGCGCATAATCCTTGCTCAACGCGCCGGTGAGCTTGGCCAGGCGGCGCTTCTTGCCGATGGCGACAAGCTGCGAATCGAGCGTCCACAGGCTCCGATCGGCGGGCAGGATATCGAGGCCGGGGAACCGCGTTTTGACAATCTGCTTGGCGGGAGCGCGATCGCGCGAGATTACCCTATCCGCAGTCTTGGTGGTCTTGGGATCCACTCCAAGAAGGAAGGCGGCTCCGCTGGCGGCATCGAGGTCCCAGAGCAGGGTCTTCCAGCCACTGGCCTGGCTGGATTCCCAGGCAAGATTGGTCGCAAGCGTGGTTTTGCCGACCCCGCCCTTTACGCTGTAGATTGCGATAACGGCCACCGGGCGAGACACCTCCGTGAGACTGGCAGCACAGCCGCCAATGCCCAGGTTATGCCATGCCTTGCAGCCGTCTCAAGCGCAGATAAGAAAAAGGCCGCCCAGAGGCGGCCTTGTATCTAGAATTCCGATCGGGCGATCAGCCCTCGTAATCGCCGCCGATCGACGTCGAACGCGCGGGCGCGGCGGCAGTAATCCGCAGCGCCTCTGCCGACTGGCTCAGCGAGCCGACCTCGTCCGCATCGTCCTCGTCGTCCGGCAGGATCTTCTGCAGGTTGAGGACTGCCGATTCGTGCAGTTCCTTGGGCTTTACCGTCTGCTCTGCAATCTCGCGCAGGGCGACGACCGGATTCTTGTCCCGGTCACGCTCCAGCGTGATCTCCGCACCTCCCGAAATCTCCCGCGCACGCTGGGCGGCAAGCAGAACGAGATCGAAACGGTTGGGAACCTTGTCGACGCAATCTTCGACGGTGACGCGCGCCATGCAGCACTCCGGATAAAACGTGGGTGTCGGAAAGGCTGGTCAGTTAGGGAGTGCGGGGGCACAAGTCAAGATTTGCACCGGCGTGCGGGCCAGATATGGCGATGGCCATGGCCGAACCCCCACACGAAGGCGAAATTGAATTTCGCGACCCCGAACCCTTTGAGGCGGAGGCGGCTGGACAGAAGCTGAGCTTCTATCCTGCCGGTGCAGACCGGCGCGCGGCGATGATCGCACTTCTTCGATCCGCCACGACCTCCCTCAAGCTCGCATTCTATATCTTCGCGGAAGATGGTGTCAGCACGGAGGTTCGCGACGAACTGGTGTTCGCGGCACGGCGCGGGGTCGAGGTGACGCTGATCATCGACCGGTTCGGAGCTTCGGCAAGCGACGAATTCCTGCGCCCGCTAAGGGACGCTGGCGGCGATCACCGTTGCTTCGGCCAGCGCTGGTCTCAGCGCTATCTGGTTCGCAACCATCAGAAGATGATTATTGCCGACGACACGCGCGCGATGTTCGGCGGTTTCAATATCGAAGACGATTACTTCGCGCCGCCCAGCGAGAACGGCTGGAACGATCTGGCCATCGGCATCGAGGGGCCAGCCGTGGGCGGCCTAGTGGAATGGTATTCCAAGCTGGAGGCATGGACAGGCCCCGATCGCCCCGGATTTCGCGCGATTACTCGCGCCGTGCGAAGCTGGGATTGGAAGGCGGGAGACGCGCGTTGGCTGGTGGGCGGGCCGACCCGGGGCCTGTCGACCTGGGCTGGATGCGTGACCGAGGACATGCGGCATGGGGAGCGGCTCGATATTTTCATGGCCTATTTCTCGCCGCCCAAGAAGTTGCTGCGCGATATCTGCAAGATCGCGAAGAAGGGCAGCACCCGGCTTCTGATGGCGGGGAAGAGCGATAACAACGCCACGCTGGCCGCCAGTCGGTCGCTTTATAGCGGCCTGTTAAAAGGCGGAGCGAAGATCTGGGAATTCACGCCCTGCAAGCTGCACACCAAGCTGATCGTCCTGGACGATGTGGTGTATCTGGGCAGCGCGAATTTCGACATGCGGAGCCTCTACATCAATCTGGAACTGATGCTGGCAGTGCGCGACGCCGCGCTAGCCGACAGGATGCGCCAATTCGTGACGCATCACATCGAAGCCTCCGAAGCCATCACGCCCGAGGTGCAGAAAAAGCGGGCCACGCTGTGGAACCGCATCCGCTGGAAAGCTGCTTGGGTTCTGGTTGCGGTGCTCGATTACACGATCAGTCGCAGACTCAATCTGGGGCTCTAAATGGAATTGGAACGAGGCACAGGGTCGATCCGTTGGGGGCGCATGCAACGTCTTATTCTCGCCGCCGCATCGCTTGCCCTAGCCACTGCCTGCGCGGACAGCAGCCCCGCAGACGCTGATGTCGAGGGGGCGGAGCCGGTGACTGGCCCACTCGTGGCGACCACGCCACCGCCATCGCCCGGCGGAGGCGCCACCGGGCCGCAAGGTGGCACATTGGTACCCCAGGCTATCGAAACGGGCGACATGAACGCCGTCGATTTGAAAGGCGAACTGGGATGCACCTTCGCGCCGGGCGACGGTGAAAAACCATTGCTGTTCGCAAGCAGCTCCGTCGACCACAAGGCTGCTTCGCAGGCTGCCGTGAAACTGGGTGGAACTGTCGAGCGACTCGAGACCAAAACCACTGGTGGATTCGACGCCCTCATCAAGGGGGCGCAATTCACAGGTGCCAACGGCCTTGCCGCCGATGTCGTGCGGACCGAATCCAAGCCCATGACCGAAACGCCGCAGATCGCCATGGAGTCGCCGCGCTATTCCGGAAGGCTCGTGCTGAGCCGTGCCGGTCAGCAGCTCTCGATCGACGGCATCTGGGAATGCGGGCCTTAGGCCTGACGGATCATTCCATGCCCCAGTCGCTGTAATCCCTTTTGCTGGGGCTGGAGAACTTGGTGATCTCGCTTTGAAAGATGAGCGGCACCGGCCCGGTCGAACCGTGACGCTGCTTCGCCACGATCAGCGTCGCCTTGTTCTTGAGCTCGAGATATTTGCTTTCCCAGATTGAATATTTTTCCTGCGACTCCACGGATGACTCCGGGGTCGGGAAGTCCGGCCGACTTGCCTCGTGATAATAATCGGCGCGGTAGATGAACCACACCATGTCGGCGTCCTGCTCGATCGATCCCGATTCGCGCAAATCCGAAAGCTGAGGGCGCTTGTCCTCGCGCTGCTCGACGGCACGACTGAGCTGGGACAGCGCGATCACCGGCAATTCCAGTTCCTTGGCAAGTGTCTTCAGGCCGCGACTGATTTCGGAAATTTCGTTGACGCGGTTGTCGTTGGCACGTCCGGAACCCTGCAACAGCTGGAGATAGTCGACCACGACCAGCCCGATCCCATGCCGCCGCTTGAGCCGCCGCGCCCGGCTGCGCAGCGCGGCGATGGTGAGGGCGGGGGTATCGTCAATGTAGAGCGGCAATTCGGCGAGGCGCTGGCTGGCAAAGCTCAGCTTCTGGAACTCGTCGCGGGTGATCTTGCCCGAACGCAGGTTCTCCGATGAAATCTCCGCCTGTTCGGCAAGAATACGCGTGGCCAGCTGGTCGGCGCTCATTTCCAGGCTGAAAAAGGCGACCGGCGCGCCATAATTGAACGGACCGCCGTCGCGCTGATGATCGAGATGCGCCTCCGCACAGTTGAACGCGATATTCGTAGCAAGTGAAGTCTTGCCCATGCCCGGTCGTCCGGCGAGGATGACTAGGTCCGAATCGTGCAGGCCCGCGATCTTCTCGTCCACCGTCGCGAGCCCGGTGGTCTTGCCCGACAGGCCGCCGCCCGACGCCATCGCCGCTTCTGCAAGCTTGAGCGCAACCAGAGAGGCGCTGCGGAAATCGGTTGCTTGGCTGCCTCCACTCTCCCCTTCGGCGACCTTATAGAGTTCGGCCTCAGCCTGAGCGATTTTCTCGAGCGGCTCGACGTCTGTCGAGGTGTCGAGCGCCGTCTCCACCAGGCCGCGCCCCACGCCCACGAGCTGCCGCAGCAGCGCGAGGTCGTAGATCTGCTGGGCGAGTTCGCGTGTCGCGAGCAGCCCCTGACCGTCGGCAGTAAGCTGCGCCAGATAGGTTGTA
>NZ_JBELMO010000012.1:0-56788 GCF_042095715.1 Qipengyuania sp.
ATCGGGTTGCGCGAGCAATTTGGGGGATCCCGCGGGGGTGGTGGCGCCGGAGGAGATAATCCCCGCACCCAGCCACGACAGGAAGATTTGGCAACACCGGTTCATGCCTGCCGGCTGCCATCCAATTTTCTGGCTCCACTCACCGCGTCAGAACGCGGCCCGGAAGCCGAAGAAATAGCGACGACCGGAGTAGGCGAGTTCCGTCATGCGGATATCGCCAGCCGTCGAGCGCTCAGCAGTCCCGGTGAGGTTCTTTGCCTCACCGAAAATTTCCAGCTTTTCGACAGGTCCGAGCTTGAAGGTGTAGCCGAGCCGTGCGTCGAGATAGCCCGAACCGTCACGGAACACCGGATTTCCGGACCGATCGGCTGCAGCGATCAGATATCGGCTACGCCAGTTGTAAGCGAGCCGGGCCGCGATCCCGTACTTCTCGTAATAGCCGATCAGGTTGTAGCTATGACGTGAAAGGTAGGGGTAAGGCAGGCTTCCGCCGGTCAACTGATCGACCAGTCCGACATTCGAGCTGTCCGAATAGGTGTAGTTCGCGATCGCGCCGAAACCGTCGAGCGGGGAAGGCAAGAAGGTGAACGCGGTCTGCGCCGAGACCTCGACCCCCTTCTGGACTGCACCCGTACCGTTGATCGGCTGGTTCACATCAAACAGGCGGCCGTCGCCAAAGAAGTTGACGTTACGGACCAGAGTTCGGGACAGGATGAACGACGAGATGTCCTTCTGATAATATCCCACGCTGAACGATGTATCGCGGTTGGGATACCAGCCGACATTGAGATTCCACTGCGACGCCCGGTAAGGCTTGAGATAGGGATTGCCAGCCGAGCAGCCATCGAGCGTATCGTCCGCCATCCCTTCCGCTGTCAGGTCGTAGAGACAATTCGAATTCGGCGCGAGATCGGTGAAACGCGGACGCGCCATCACTTGCGACCAGTCGGCACGCGCAATGATCTCCGGCGTGATCACGAAGGCGGCGTTGAACGCTGGCAG
This sequence comes from Qipengyuania sp., assembly GCF_042095715.1. GTDB lineage: Bacteria > Pseudomonadota > Alphaproteobacteria > Sphingomonadales > Sphingomonadaceae > Qipengyuania. The sequence goes on from NZ_JBELMO010000012.1 coordinate 1,003, forward strand.
CCAGTCCCAGTATTCGTTTTCAAGCGAGATGAGTTGCGTGCCGACGGTCACGTCGGTGAAGCCGGCAGCGTTGTTTGAGGGTCGACGCTCCCGAATGATGTTCGTGCCAGACGATACGTCATGCGTGCGGACTACGCGCAGGCCGAAGTTGCCGAACAACTGCATATTTCCGATCGGCTGGTCGTAATTGACCTTGAAATATCCCGCTGCGATCTTCTCCGTGATTGCGAAAGCCGGTGCCTGCGGCTGGCCATTGCAGACGCGCACACAATCGTGATTGAAGCCGGACTGATCGAAATAGTCCGATACCAGGTCGAAATTCGGCGTGAGCCAGGAATTTTGCAGACCCGAACGATTGAAGCCGGGCTGGTCGTAAAAGGTCCCCGGAGTCTGCTCGACAGAACCACCAAGAAAAGCCGCGAGGCGATCCGGAGACCAGACCGGGCTGAACGTCGGTGCCGGGTTGGGCGACGTACCAGTGCAGGGCAGCGCGTAGGTCAGGTTGTCGGGCGAACCATTTACAATCGACTGGATCGTGACATTGGCGGAAGGTATGCAAGTTCCGTCGGGCGTAAGATATCCGCCGCCGCCATAGCTGACGGCGCCGGCCTCGCGGTACTGGAAACCCCACTCCAGGCTTTTGAGAAAGCTCTTTTCCACCAAGAGGTCGAAGTCGACCTTGTACTGATCTTCGGTATTGTCGGTTTCGGTCGGACGATAATCGAGGCGGGGCCCAAGCGCCCGCGCGGAAGCATCGTAGTCGAATGCCGAGATGTCGTCGGCATCGAAGCCAGCCGGGAACTGGAAGCTAGGGGTCCCGGTTTCCGGATCAAGTTCGATACGCACGCTACGCGGAGAAGCCTGGATCGAAATCCGATTGGTGTCGCCAAAAGTGGTCGATTTGGAGTTCACCGCCAGTCCGGTCACCGAAAGGTTGCCTATGTTCCAATCGAACCCGGCATTATAATAGGTCGACTTCTGAACGTAGCCGAAGTCGCGCTTTTCGACATTAAAGATTGAACCTGCGCCCGCGTTAGCCGTCGACGCGTTGTTCGTGACCGTTGGAGCTGTCGTCAGCCCGATCACATTGCCATTGTCATCGACCGTTACTGATGACCCCAGCGTATAACGAGACGTCGCTGTAAGATCGAACACGCGGTTGTAGTCGGTGAGGTGGTTGTTGCGCTCGTTATACTGGATGCCGACATACGCGCGAAAATTGTCTGCGATCTCCCCCTGGAGGGTCGCATCCAGAGACAGACGCTCGTCGTTCCGCACCCAGATCCCATAGCGCGGAATGCGGGGCGAAAAGTCATAGAACTGCGCCTGGCAATCCGCGCGCGTAGCACCGGTGCTACCGGTCGTCGGTACGGCACCGCAGCCAGCCAGACTCTCGATGTTGGCGAAATTAGGATTTACCGTGTTGCGTCGGCCATCGCCGTTGAGATCGCCGAGCCGGACCCATTCGGTGTTACGAATGAAATCGCCGCGGGTATCGTTCCGATCATAGGTCGCGTTGACAAGAAAGCCGATGCGATTGTCGAGGAATTTCGAACCCGCTACCAGTGTCGCGCGCGGCTTCCAGCTTCCAATCGTATCGACGGTCTGGCCTGCCAACGACGCTACCAACAGCGGCTCGCGAAGCTCGAGAGGTTTGCGGGTCGTAATGGCGACCGTTCCGCCGACGCCGCCTTCGGTAAGGTCCACCGAATAACCCTTGAAGACGTCTACGGACTTGATCAGCTCTGCTGCGAGTTCGCGAAAGTCGTTGCCGCGTCCGCCTTGACCAAGTGTTGTAGCTCCGTTCACTTCCACCCGGTTGAGGTCCGGTTCGACGCCACGGATCGAGACCTGTACGCCTTCGCCGAAGTCTCGGGTCAACTGAACACCAGTCACGCGTGACAGTGCCTCGCCGATATTCTTATCGGGGAATTTCGCCACATCTTCGGCAACGATGGAATCGACCGTGGTGCCGGCATTCTTCTTCCGATCGATAGCCGATGCCAGCGACTCACGGATGCCGCTGACCACAATTACGTCGCCGGGTTCAGAAGTGCTCGATGAGGTAGAAGAATTGGCCGGCGCGTCGGACTGCGACGTTTCGTCCCTATTTTGCTGCGAATCGCTTGCCTGAGCCATCGCGGTCGTCGTCGACAGGGCCAGTACCACCACCGAGGTGGTTGCAAAAGCTCTCGACAAAACACTGATTCTCATCACTTCCCTCTCCCAATAAGGCTTGTGTTTTCGCGCTCGTTTTCACGCTTTTTGCGCGCCTCTTGTGATCTTTGGCATATCGGCAACCCATGCTCTTGCCAACAATAATTTTCAGCTATAGGACTTTGATACCATAATATGGGAGAGATTGATGGCGCGGATGGGAAAGCGCGGCGTTGGAGCAATCCTCGCGACAATATTCGCGACGGGCTGCGCGACGATGCCGATGGGAAGTCGTATTGACGTCGTCGGTCGAGCAGCTGTCGCGGTGCCGGCGATAGGCGAAGGAATGCTGGTCGATTGGCAATTCGCCCCGGGGGAAGCGGTGTCGCTTTTGCGTGACGGCGAGCAGATCGCCACGGTGACGGGTCACTCGACGTTTCATGACCCTGAAGGCACGCCGCAGTCGCGTTACACGCTGATTGTGGAGGAGGCCCCTCCCGCTCCTATATCGACTTGGAGCAAGGGCTACTTGTCGATACCGCTCGATAAGCCCGCCATGCGAAAGTCCCCTGCGGGTGAAGCATATGAATACCGCGCCAACGATGTCTCGGCGGGGGATCTGGACGGCGACGGGCAATTTGAACTTGTCGTGAAATGGGATCCCGGAATATCCAAGGACAATGCTTTCGGCGGATACACCGGCGAGACGATCCTCGATGCCTACAGCATGGATGGTCAAAGGCTCTGGCGCATCGACTTGGGTCCGAACATTCGCTCGGGCGCGCACTACACGCAATTCATGGTGGCCGACTTCGATGGCGACGGCAATGCTGAGGTCATGGTCAAGACGGCCGACGGCACTGTTGACGGAACCGGCAAGGTGCTCGGCGACGCCAATGCCGACTGGCGCGAAAGGAACGGCACCTCGGCGACCAAGGACCGGACCGGCTCCACCCGAGACTCCGCCGGTGCGATGAGGGCCGAGTTAACGGGTCGTATCCTTTCCGGTCCGGAATTTCTCACCGTTTTCGACGGTGCGACGGGAGCAGAGCTCGCGAGCGCACCCTACTCACCGCCCCGTGGCATGGTCTCGGAAACTGCAACCCGAGACGAACTTGCTCGTTTGTGGGGCGATGGATACGGCAACAGGTCCGAACGCTATCTCGCGTCCGTTGCCTATCTCGATGGCAAGTTGCCGAGCGGGATATTCGGTCGCGGCTATTACGCGCGCAGCGTGATAGCGGCCTGGGACTGGCGGGGCGGTGAATTGACCCAGCGCTGGCTTTTCGACAGTTCCAGCCCAGGCGACGATCGCTTTGCCGGACAGGGCAATCACCAGATGTCGGTTGCGGACGTCGATGGAGATGGCCGTCAGGAGATCATCTATGGGTCCATGGCACTGGATGACGATGGGTCTGGATTGTGGTCAGCCGAACTTTACCACGGCGATGCACTGCATGTAGGCGACCTTGATCCAACGCGTCCGGGCCTCGAACGGTTCGGCGTCCACGAGGAGATGCGCAACGGAAATATCGGCTCCGCGATGCTCGATGCGGCGACCGGCAAGGTTCTGTGGACCACTCACGCCGACAAGGATACCGGGCGCGGCGTCGCGTTCGACATCGATCCCCGCTTCCCAGGCGCCGAGGCATGGGCATCGAACGATCCACGGCTGTTCGACGCGCGGGGCAATCCCATAGGTGAGAAACATCCCCGCTCGATCAACTTCGGTATCTGGTGGGACGGTGATGCTCAGCGCGAATTGCTCGATGGGACGAGCATCTACAAGTGGAACTGGAATGACGTTCGGGACGACCGGATCTTCCTTGCCGATGGTGCTGCGTCGAACAACGGCACCAAGGCTACGCCTGCGCTCAGCGCCGATTTGGTGGGGGATTGGCGCGAAGAGGTGATTTTTCGGAACGAAGACAGCACGGAACTGCGCATATATACGACACCCTACCCGACGACCATCGGGCTGCCGCCCCTGATGACGGACCCGCAATACCGGGTGGCCATCGCCTGGCAGAATTCGGCCTATAACCAGCCGCCGCATCTTTCGTTCGACCTTGCCTCGCGCGTGAGCGGGATAGGCCCGGCGAAGTGATGGGCTTTGCCCTCCCGATCTCTGTGTCGGGTGCTCTGCTGTGGATCGGCCCAGTGATGGCACAGGAGCGAACAATCGCCTCCTACGTTCTCGCGCCCGCGCGGGTTTATGATGGATCGTCGGGTTTCGAGCCGGACGATCCGCGCAGTTTTTCAATAGCCGTTCCGGAAGGGAACTGGCGGGTATCGCTGACGATCGGCAATGCGGCCCATGCTGCGACGACGACGGTCAAAGCCGAAGCGCGTCGCCTGATGATCGACCGCCTGAAAACTCGCAAGGGGGAGTTCGTCGAACGCAACTTCGTCGTCAATGTCCGTATGCGCTCCCTCACAGCGCCGCCGGCAAACGCGCCCGGCGGCGCAAAGGTGGCACTGAAGAGCAGCGAAGAAGGCAGCCGGACATGGGACGACCGGTTGACACTCGACTTCTCGGACCCGGCGGACGTCAGGCGGATAACACTCGAGCAAGCGGATGTACCGACGATCTATCTCGTCGGCGATTCGACAGTAACCGACCAGCGCTACGAGCCAGCGGCGAGTTGGGGCCAGATGCTCCCAGCCTTCGCGGGCAGCGGTGTCGCTGTCGCAAACCACGCGGAATCCGGCGAAACCCTGAAGTCGTTTCTGGCGGAATTGCGCCTGGCGAAAGTGCTATCGACTGTCCGGGAGGGCGACTACCTCTTCATCCAGTTCGGCCACAACGACCAGAAAAGCCAGTGGCCCCAGACGTATGTCGACCCTCGATATGCTTACCCCGCCTATCTCCGCACCTACATTGCCGAAGCAAGGGCACGAAAAGCCATCCCGGTTCTTGTTACACCGCCGGAGCGAAGAAATTTCGAGGCCGATGGCTCCGTCCGAGAAACCTTGACCGAATATGCCGACGCGATGCGTTCGGTCGCAGAACGTGACAATGTTCCGTTGATCGACCTGAATGCCTTCTCACGGACGCTGTATTCCGAACTCGGCGAGGAGCAGGCAGCTCTACTGTTCAACGACGGCGGAAAAGATCGGACGCACCATGACAACGCAGGCGCCTGGCTGCTTGCGCGGTTCGTTGCGGCAGAGGCGCGGACCGGGGTCCCGGGTCTCCGCTCGGCGATTGAGCCTGTCGCTGCTGGATCGCCCGAAGAGAACTACCGGCGCGCGCTCGGCATCGTCGCCAGTTCAGCGAGCAGCACAGTGCGCCCCGAGGGCAATTGATTGTCCATCGTTACCAATTGACTCAATCATAATCGGAATATAATATGGAACGAAATTTCATAATATGGGCGAGAGGGACATCGTGATGCGCCATGCATTTCGTATGCAGTTGAAGCCGGGTATGCGCGACGCGTACCGGGCTGCCCACGACCACATCTGGCCCGAATTGGTGGATCTCCTGCGTGCAAGAGGGGTGCGCGACTATTCGATCTATCACGATGAAGACAGCAACGCCCTGTTTGCCATCCTGACCATCGAAGGCGAAGATCGTCGCGCGGACCTTCCCTCTCATCCGGTTATGAAGCGATGGTGGGACGAGATGGCTCCGTTCATGGAAACCCATCCCGACAATCGACCGTGCGAATGGCCTCTCGAGCGGGTGTTCCACCTCGCATGAGGATGATACCGACCTCGTCATTCGTGCTTGCTGCCGCGATCTCGCTGGCGCTCCCCGGGCCGACAGCTTCGGCCCAGGAAGCGACCGCTCCGGCCGACGTCGACGCGCCGATCCAGCAGTTCGGGCGGGTGGCGTTCGACGGTCGCTCGCTCCTCATCGACGGCGAACGCAAGATCATCTGGGGCAGCGAAATGCATTATTTCCGCCTGCCCAGCCCCGACCTGTGGCGTGACATTCTTCAGAAGATGAAGGCGAACGGGTTCAACACCGTCGCGCTTTACTTCGACTGGGGATACCACAGCCCCAAGCAGGGGGTGTACGATTTTAGCGGCATTCGAGATGTCGATCGCCTGCTGACGATTGCGCAGGAGGAAGGTCTCTACGTCATCACCCGCGCGGGGCCGTATGTGAATGCTGAACTCAGTCGCGGCGGATATCCGGGCTGGATGGTCAACCAGCGGGCTCGCGCACGGACGGATGATCCCGAATACGAAGCCGCGGGTGACGAGTGGCTGACGCGGATCAACGCAATCATCGCGCGGCATCAGATCAATGGCGATGGCAAAGGGAACAGCGGCTCGGTCATCCTGCATCAGATCGAGAACGAGCTCGCGGTCACCACGCCCAAACAGCGTCGGTACATGGATCACCTCTACGCTAAGGCCCGCGAAGACGGGATAACGGTGCCAATCTTTCACAACGACCAGGGCCGCAATGGCTACTGGGTACCCGAAAGCAGCGATGTCCCGGAGACCGTTGCCGGGCCGACCGACATGTATGCCTGGGACAGCTATCCCGGCGGGACCTGCACCGTCGGCGGCGAAGTGACTCGCGGATCGCCTGCCCCCGACTTCGGCTACTATGGACCCGGCGGCGCCCGGGGCGGTTCATCGGCCTCCCCGAAGACGCCGGGTTTCGCGGCCGAATTCGGCGGCGGCTGGTTCGACTACTGGGGGTCCAACGGCGGTTACGAGTGCAACGCCGTCCAGCGTGGACGGCGGTACCAGCGGGTGTTCTATGGCACCAATCTGGCCAACGGGATCGGAATCCAGAGCTTCTACATGGGCTATGGCGGGACAAGCTGGGGCTGGCTGCCCGCACCGGTGGTGTTCACCAGTTACGATTATGGCGCGGCTATTTCCGAAGTCCGCACGGTTCGCGACAAGGCCAAGGAACTCAAGCAACTGGGCGGTCTGATCGAGGCTGTGCCGGACCTTGCCGGAATGGTGCCCGCAGGAAAGCCAACGATTTCGACCGATAAGGTTCGGATCTATCACAACCGGCGGCCTGAAACCGATGCGCGGTTCCTGATGGTCACACAGAACCCGTCAAACGGCAGGGCGGACATACGCTTCAACTTCACAATAGACTTGCCTGGCGGTTCGTATCGCATCCCTTCGAGCGGCGACATGGAGCTCAACGGATTTGACGCGAAATGGTTGATCGCCAATGTCACGCTAGGCGGACAAAAACTGGTCTATTCGACATCCGAACTGCAAACCGCGCTTACGGTTGACGGAAAAGAGACCGTCCTCTTTTACGGACGGGAAGGCGAAGCCGGCGAAACCGCCCTGCGATATTCCAGCGAGCCACAGGTTCGGGTGATCGAAGGCGACGTAGCTCACAGCTGGGATGCCTCCCGCGGTGACCTGATTTTGACTTACTCGCATTCCGGCCTCGCCCGCGTTGCGATCGAAGGCGGCGGGCGCCCGGCGTCGACGCTGCTCATTGCCGACGAAGAAACCGGCTGGCAGTTCTGGAAGCAGGAAACGACCTCCGGCGATATCCTCGTTCGCGGTCCGGAACTTCTCCGTGAGGCAAGCGCAGCGCGTGGCTCTCTCGATCTCTTGGGCGACACCGACATTGCATCTCCACTCGAAGTGTGGGCTCCGCGCGCCCTCCGAGAGGTGAGCTGGAACGGGGAGCGGATCGCAATGCGGCCGTCACCCTCGGGTAGCCTGGTCGCAATCCGCGATCTGCCCGGCCCGGACCCCCTTGATCTGCCCGCACTCACCGAGTGGAAACGGATGAAAGGGTCGCCCGAAAGCGCCGGCGATTTCGACGACAATTCGTGGCAGAAGACCGAGGGCCAGCGCTATTCCAGCACCACGGCACGCCCGGACGGTCAGCCCAACTTGTTGATGGATCCTTATGGCATCCATGACGGCGATGTCTGGTATCGTGGAAGGTTCGACGGCTCCCCGGATGCCGAACGCATTCGGCTCCACTATGGAGCCGGAGGCAGCGGAATGATTCAGGTCTATATGGATGGCGAATTCGTCGGGCAGGACGAACTGCCCGGCGGCTTGCCCCGCCCGATAACGACCGGGGTGGCAAGCTTCGATCTGCCGGACGCGGCCCGCAAGCCGGGACGGCACGTTCTCGCGGTCCTCCTTCGCAACAACGGTCACAACTGGAACCTGGAAGCGGACGACTTTCACAAGGAGGCACGCGGCCTCGTATCCGTATCGCTTGACCGACCGGGCGGACGCAGCTTCGCCGTGCCGATCGAGTGGAAAATCCACGGGCGGGGCGAGGACCTTCCCGACTTGGTTCGCGGCGTCGCCAACAATGGCGGGCTGAACGGTGAATTCGACGGCTGGCATTTGCCTGGATTCGAAGATGCGAAGTGGCAGCGCACCATTCTGCCCGACAGCAAGGTCGAACCGGGCGTCACCTGGTATCGCACACACTTTGCCTTGGACGTGCCGGAGGGACAGGACGCAACCATCGGCGTCGCGTTCGGCGACGTAGACCAGCCGCGCTCCCCTGTCGCTTACCGCGCTACGCTATTCGTAAATGGTTGGAACATGGGGCAGTTCATCGCTCACGTCGGGCCGCAGCGGGTCTTTCCGATCCCGCGCGGCATCCTCGATCATAACGGCCGAAACACCATTGCACTCGCCGTTATCTCGGATGGCGCGCCCGGCCACGCGCTGGAAGCAGTCCGCCTGGTCACTCTCCATAATCGCCGTGGCGGCCTCGACGTACGGAACGTCCCAGCCCCCGGCAAACCCGAGGAATTGCTAAGATGACGGTTCAAAACGCCGCAGTCCACGACGGGGGTGATCCGCAGAGCCTCGGCGAAGAACAGGGGAAGCGCTCAATGGCATCGGAAACAGGCTCGCACGACGAGGACGACAGCATTCTACGTGCGCCCACCCGAGCCGTCAGTCGGAACGATGTGATAGCCACCATCCGCCGGCTGATGGACAACCTCGTCAATATCAAGGACGAGACGGGTGAGTTCCTGCTGCATCTACCCGACGGACGGGTGATAGACACCAAGGGCTGGAACGGGTGGGAGTGGACCCATGGCGTCGGTCTTTTCGGCATGTGGCGCTACTTCGAACAGACCGGCGATCGCATGGCCCTCGATATCATCAAAGGCTGGTTCGCCGATCGTCTTTGCGAAGGAACGCCGACTAAAAACATCAATACGGTCGCGCCCTTCATCACGCTCGCTTACCTTCACGAGTACGAGCCCAACCCGGCGAACATCCCCTATCTCGAAACCTGGTGCGACTGGCTGTTGGCCGCCGACGGACTACCCAAGACCGAGGACGGCGGTTTCCAGCATATCGTCTATAACGATGTGAACCCGGGCGAGATGTGGGACGACACGTTGATGATGAGCGTCCTGCCGCTCGCCAAGATTGGCGTGTTGTTGGGGCGCCCGCATTACATCGAGGAAGCGAAGCGGCAGTTCCTGGTCCACATCAAGTATCTTTTCGACAAGAAAACCGGGCTGTGGTTTCATGGGTGGAACTTCAACGGTCGCCATAACTTTGCCGAGGCGCTTTGGGCTCGCGGCAATTGCTGGGTAACTATCGCGATCCCCGAAATCATCGAAATCCTCGACCTCCAACCGGGTGACGCCTTCCGCACATTCCTGATCGATACGCTTGAGGCGCAAGTCCGCACGCTGCGTGAAACTCAGGACGACAGCGGGTTGTGGCACACCTTGGTGATGGATCCGTCCAGCTATCTCGAAGCCTCGGCCACCGCTGGCTTCGCCTATGGTATCCTGAAGGCCGTGCGCAAAGGTTACCTTCCGCGCGAGTACGAAGAAACCGGTCTGCGCGCGATCAAGGGCGTGATGGACAATATCAGCGATGACGGCGAACTCGAGCAGGTCAGCTTCGGCACGGCGATGGGGGACACCCTGCAATTCTACAAGGATATCGAACTCACCTCGATGCCGTACGGACAAAGCCTGGCAATCTGTGCGCTCGGCGAATACCTGAGGACGTATATCTGACCGCTGCGGCGGCAGCGGCGGACATCAAGAAGCGCTCTTCACCTCGACCGCGTAGACGTGGCTCGCCCCTTCGAAATTGCCTCTGAAGACGATCCATTTTCCGTCTGGCGTGAACACCATATTCGGCTCCAGCCGATAGTCCTGCTTGCGCATGTCGACGAGCTTCTGCGAGTCGAGCACGCCCGGTTCGATCAACTCGTCGGCATTGTCGGCATGGATGTCGGCGACATCGGGGATGGCGCGGGGCGTAAACAGGTAGAGGTACTTTCCGTCGGGCGCGTGGGCGACCATCTCGCTATCGCCCCCGTCGCCGGAAAAATGCTGCATGTCGGGTGCTTGGTTGTAATGCACCGACCATTGGTTGCGGTCGATCTTGTACCAATGCCGTTTTCCTGTCTCGATTTCATGTCCGGCGAGCCAGAAAACCTCCCCGCGAGGGGTCTGCAGGTCGTACCAGATGGTCTTGCCGTCGGGCGAGAAGAACTCGTGACCCGCGATCTCCATGTTCATCATCCGCTCGTGCACCTTGGTCTTGCCTGTTCCATCGGTGCGGATCGTCCAGATCCGATCGACCTCGTGCCAAGGGCCTTCGTGACAGTACATGATCTGGTGCGGATCCGTCGGCGAGAACTGGATGTGGTTGAGCCAGTCCTTAGACGCGACGACCACCTTGCGTTCGCCGGTCCGGATGTCGATCGTGAAGATCTCCATCGGCAAGCCTGCCTTCAGACGTTCATGCAGCCTCCGCTCTTTCGCTTCGGCGTAGGTATAGGGTGTGCCGTCGGGACGCGTCGCGCGATAATCCGTTTCACCGGGCCGTTGTGCGGGCGCGACCTGCCCCGGCTGACGTCTCGTCCCATCGGGATTGAGGTCGTAGTCCGTCAGGGTGACCTGCCCGAGCAGCAGTGTTTCATCCGCATTGATCGAGCCGATCGTTCCGCCCGGCACCCGCGCGACCAGGCGCGTCTTCCCGCTGTCGATATCGACGGCGCGGATCTCGGTCGCACCGCCCGCATCGTCACGGGCGCGGGTGGTGTAGTATGCGCTTCGGGTTTTGCGACCGGTGAACAACAGCGTGACCCCCTCACCCTTGACGAGCGGCGCCAGGCCCCACGTGCCGACCGTGACGACGCCGATGCCATCGGGCAGCTGCACGACCATCTTGTCGCCTTGGGGGGTGAAGCTGTTCTGGTGAAAATAAAGGCTCGTCGTTCCCGGGACCGTACTGATACGCACGACCCGGTGCCCGGTTGTCGCGTCGACCCAGGACGCCGCAGGAGTGGCCAGAACGGTTGACGGGGCGCCCATGCCGGCAAGCAGTACGGCGGCGGCAATCGCTGTCTTGAAAGACTTCACCAGCGGGTTCCCTTCCCTACGATCCGCCTAGGAATTAGGACCTTGCGGATTTCATATAGTATGATACGTTTCCACAATATGGCGCTAAAGGCGTGACTAGGCAAGCCGAATGCTTGCCGGGACGGAGGATAGCAGGGATGGCCACGGGCACACCCGTCGCGAAGGGGTCTACGGCGGGCGCAACGGCCCGTCCCGTGCGTCTCATCAACTTTCTCGCTTATGGATCGAACGACATCCTTGGGGCGGGTTCGATGGCGGTCATCTCGTCGTGGGTCCTGATCTTCTACACCCAGTTCTGCGGCCTTTCGGCGACCCAAGCGGCGCTGATCTTTGCGATCGCGCGACTGATCGATTCCATCGCATCCCCTTTGATCGGACACATCACCGACCATTTCGGCTCGACGTGGCTTGGCCGGCGGTTCGGCCGTCGGCGTTTCTTCATTCTCGCCGCGATCCCGCTCATGCCCAGCTTCGCGCTGATGTGGCTGCCCGGGCAGACGTTCTGGTATTATCTCATCAGCTACGTTCTGTTCGAACTGATCTATGCCATGGAGATCATTCCGTACGAAACGCTCGCGGCGGAAATGGCGAGCGATTACAAGACGAAGGCCAAATTTGCCGGGTTTCGCATCCTCTTTGCGCAGGCCTCCGCGATCCTTGCGGGTTTCCTGCCGCTGTGGCTGATCGATTACCTTGGCCGCGATAGCGCCGATACGTTCTTTTACATGGGTATCGTTTTCTCGGTGCTGTTCATGCTGGCGGTTGCGTTCCTCTATTTTTTCAGCTGGGAACGCAGGCATCCTGAAATGGCGAAAAGGGAAGGGCCGGGAGGAGGCCTGGGGAGCGTGCTTAAGGGGCTTTTTCGCAATCTGGCCTCCACGATGCGCATACGGGCATTCCGCCTGCACCTCGGCATGTATCTTGGCGGCTATATCAGCCAGGACATATTCAACGCAGCGTTCACCTTCTTCGTCGTTTTCGCGCTGGCGGGATCGACCGCGATTGCCGGCGCGCTGCTCGGCACCATGTACATGGTTCAGTTCGTCGCGGTGATCATCGCTATCAATCTCGCGCTGCGAAAATCGCCTTCGCTGGCCTATCAGATCGCCGCGGCCTGCTTTGCGATCGGCGTTATCATGCTGCTCTACTACTGGTCGCAGGGGGTAACCGCCACGAGTGCACTGATCTACATCGTCATCGGCCTTGCCGGCCTGGGCCGTGGCGCGCTTAACTATATTCCCTGGGCGACCTACAACTACATGGCTGATGTCGACGAGGCGGTGACGGGCCTGCGCCGGGAAGGCAGCTTCGCAGGCGTCATGACCTTCGTGCGCAAGGCCACGCAGGCCGCCGCCGTCGCGGGCGTCGGCGTGCTGATGGAAAAGGGCGGGTTCATCTCCGGCCAGGAACAGCAGAGCGCCCAGGCGATTCAGACCCTCGCCCTCATTCTCGGCGTGGGTGTCCTGTCCGTCCTGGCATTTGGTGTGTTCGTCTCGCTGCGCTTTCGCCTCGACCCGCGCACCCATGCCATACTCATGCATGAAATCGAACACCTCCGTACCGGTGCAACCGAGCCTACCAGTGTCGAGAACGGTCGCGTGGTAGAGAACCTGACCGGGTGGCCTTATGAGCGGCTTTGGGGCCGCAACACGGTGGCGGTTCAGGCGTAATGATACTGACCGCGGCGCTTGCGCTTCTGGCAGCGGGCACAGTATCGGCGGACGCTGGCACGCTCGCCCCGGCGCCGCTCTATCGTGATCCCGTCCATGATGGCGCCGCCGACCCGAGCGTCGTGTACGATCCCCGAGCAGGCAAGTGGGTGATGTTTTACACCAATCGCCGCGCCGACATGGAGCTGGACGATTCCAAGGACGTGCGCTGGGTCCATGGCACGGCAATCGGTATCGCTCGCTCGAAGGACGGCGCCGACTGGCGCTATGCCGGAACGGCGAAGCTTCCCTCGGCCTGTACCGGCGAAACGCTCTGGGCGCCGGATGTCCTGCGTGTCGGCAAAACCTGGCACATGTGGGTGACGGTGGTGCCGGGCATCTATCGCGACTGGAATGCGCCCCGTCGAATCGTCCACCTTGCCAGCGACGACCTTCGAACCTGGACGTGCAGTGATGCCCCCGAACTCGGATCGGACCGGGTTATCGACGCAGAAGTAATGCCGCTTCCGACCGGTGGCTTCCGCATGTATTTCAATGACGAGCGCAAGGGCAAATCCGTCCGCTTCGCCGACAGCGATGACCTCATAAACTGGAGCATCCGCGATACCGTGATCCAGACGCCCGGCGAAGGTCCGGTAGCGTTCCAGTGGAAGGGCAGTGTCTGGTTGATCAGCGATGCCTGGAAAGGCTTGTTGGTCATGCGCTCCCAGAACGGGGCGAACTGGACCAAGCAAGAGAACTATCTCCTAGACGAACCCGGCGTTCGCCTGACTGACAGAGCCAAGGGCCAGCATCCCGACGTAGTCGTGGTCGGCGACCGAGCCTGGCTGTTCTATTTCGTCCAGCAGAGCGGCGAACCGGAAGCCGCCGGCAAACCCGGGTGGGGCCGTCGAAGTGTGATCCAGGTCACCGAACTTCATGAGTGTGATGGCCAGCTTTCGGTATCTCGCGACGAGCCGTCCCGCATTCTTCTGCCCGCCGAGGACTGACCGATGCCTTTCGACATAAACCGCGTCATGCTCTCATTGCTCGCAGCGATCCTTACGATATCGCCTGCTTCCGCGAAGAATGAAACATTCGTCCGCAGTTGGGCGGTCGCGATGCACGAGCCGGTCAGCGACCCTCGTGCCGCCCTACCCGACGTCACCGATCATACCATTCGCCAGATCGTTCGCGTATCCAGCGGCGGAGAGCGAATGCGCATTGTCCTTTCCAACCTAGAAAACGCAGCCCCGCTCGACATCGGCCACGTCGAAATCGCGCTCGCTGCACCGGATGGCTCGATCGTTCCCGGGTCCAGCCGAACCGTGACGTTTTCCGGGGGCGAAAGGCGCGCAGTCGTCCCTGCGCATTCGCCCTTCATCAGCGATACGATAGACTTCCCCATACAGCCGCTCGGGAAGGTCGCGGTTTCGATCTACCTGCCGAGCGGCGGCACCGACCTTGCGACACACCGGCAAGCCGTCGCGACGGGATGGCTCGCACCAGGCGACCAGTCGGAACGAACCCGTCTGGACGAGGCGAAACCCTTCACGATGCGGGTAGTCTTGACGGCGCTCAAGGTCGCCGCCGAGCGCAAGGCGCATACAGTGGTGGCGTTCGGCGATTCCATCACCGACGGGTTTCGCGCGACCCTCGACGCTGACAATCGATGGCCCGACGATCTTGCCGAGCGTCTCATAGCAAAAGGTGTTCGATCGACTGCGGTGGCCAACGCCGGGATCGGCGGCAACCGTTTGCTCACCGACGGATATGGCCCAAATGCGCTGTCGCGGTTCGATCGCGATGTCCTTTCCGTGCCGGGGGTCAGCCACGTCGTGATGCTCGAGGGGATAAACGACATCGGCAATGCCTGGCGTGAGAACCGTACCGAGACAATGACCGCCGCCCGGCTGATCGGCGCATACCGCCAGATGATCGAGCGGGCGCACGGAAAAGGTATCAAGGTCGTCCTCGGCACGATCCTGCCTTTCAAGGGAGCGCCCTATTTCAGCGACTGGGGCGAAGGCCTCCGCCAGGAGGTCAATGCCTGGATACGCACGCAAACCATGGCCGACGGGATCGTCGATTTCGATGCAGCGATGAGGGACGCAGCCGAGCCGGCACGCCTTCGGAGGGACTTCGACAGCGGAGACTTTCTCCACCCGAACGACACCGGCTATGCGGCCATGGCAGAGGCGGTCGACCTCAAGCTGTTCCGGTAGGTCTCAACAATCTGGAAGGCGGTTTCCCGTTGGCGAGTCTGGTGAAAGGCACGGATGCGTGGGGTAGGCCTCCAGATCGAGCTCTGTCGCCTCGCGCACGACTTCCACGCGGTCATCGGCATCGCGCATCTCATAAATCTTCCCGAGCGCGCGCGTGAAAGGCCGATGGAGGATCATCATGAGGCGTCCATCGAACGCCCGGAACAGCATTCCATGTCCGCTGTCGCGTCGGACCAGAGGCCCCAATTGTTCCCAAGGGCCCGCAATCGTGCCGGATGTCGAGCGCGCAAGAGCCTGGACGTAGCCGCGCTCGCCGTAGCTCGACCACAGCATTAGCAGCGTGCCCGTGCGCGTTCGAAATAGCTGCGGTCCGTCTGTCACCCAGACACGATCGCCCTGGGGCTGGGCCTGGCCCCTCGCCCACCTGGCGGCATCGGCACGGAAAAGCTCGATGGGCTCTCCGGCCTGGCGGAGCTGCGGATCGAGTGGAAACGCTTCGATTGTGCCGACCGTGGTCTGGAGCCATTCGTGTGCGAAGACGAACCACGGCGTCCCATCCGGCTCTACGTGCAAGGTGCCATCGAGTGACATCAGATTCACCGGCGCAACCGGCTGACCGTCGTTGACCAGTTCGAATGGACCGGTCAGCGAATCCGACACGGCAACCAGGGTCCCGCGTCGATAAGGGCGGCGCGAACTCCCCTCATCGGCCTCGATCGCTTCCCCCTCGTTGTGAAACGTCGTGAAGAGATACCAGCGCCCGTTCCAGCGGTGAACCTCCGGCGCCCAGCTCCCTCCGTTCGCCCAATTCCTTTGGGGTAGCGTGAATACGACCTTAGGGGGGATCCAGCTTTTCAGGTCGCGGCTGGTGTAAACCATTGTGCCGAGACGATCATCGCCTGTCATGGCCGCTTCGTTGCGAGTGAACAGGTGATACACGCCGCTCGCCGTGTCGGCGACAACGAAGGGATCGTGCAACTGCATCTGCGGAAGCAGGAGGCTGGCCACTTGTTTTTCAACGGCCGGTACATCCCGCAAACTTGCAGGATACGTCGCACATGAAGACAAGGCTGAAGCTGCCATCACTCCAATGAGCGCCCATTTCAGGGTCTTTGCCATCATTGCTTACCCTTCCTCCACCCTCGCTTTACATTCCCACTTTGTGGTATAGTGTTCTACCTTGTGACACAATAATGGCGGTAAATGCCATAGTGGAGAGGTTCGATGGCACGTGGATTCGCATTTTTTCTGGGGTTCGGATCTATTACGCTGTCTGCGTGCTCCACGCTCAACGAGACCGCAGACACGGCGCCTGCTCCCCCGACGCCCACGGTTTTCATCGCCTCCGATTCCACCGCATCGGACTACGCCGCCAGTCGCTATCCGCAGTCCGGGTGGGGCACCTTTATCGGTTGCGTCCTGGAAGGGGTGCGCGTGGACAACCGCGCGATCGGCGGTCGCAGCACGCGCACATTCATCGAAGAGGGTCGCTGGAATGCGTTGCGCACCAGCCTGAAACCGGGAGACACCGTGCTGATCCAGTTCGGGCACAACGACGCATACAAGGCAAAGCCGGAACGGTTCGCCGCGCCCGAGACCGCCTACAGACAGAATCTGGTGAGTTTCATCGCTGATGTCCGCGCAGCGGGGGCGACCCCGGTTCTGATCACCCCGGTCGCACGGCGAAGTTTCGAGGATGGCGAGGCGAAAGCCGATTTTCCCGAATATTCCACTGTGGTCCGTGAACTGGCGGAATCGCGCGATGTCGCGCTGATCGATCTCGAAACCCGGTCGCGTCGAATGCTAGACGGGCTTGGGCCTGAGGGATCGAAGGCCTACTACCTTCATTATCAAAAGGGCGCCTATCCTGCATTTCCGGATGGCATCGACGACGATACGCATTTCAGTGAAATCGGGGCGCGGCATGTCGCAAATCTGGTCGCGGATGGTCTGGCCGAAACTTCGACGTCGCTTGCGGCGAATGTTTCTCCGGACCGAAAGGACCTGAACATCGCTGCGCCTTTGGGGGATAGCCGATGCCACTGATCTCGCGCAGGAATTGGATCGGGGGTTCGCTGTTCTCGACACTGGCGCTCAACGGCGGGGGTTCTGTGGCACGCGCGGCTGCCTCAATCCCGAGGCCTTCGATGCATCTGCCGCTGTGGCCCGGCGACGCACCCGGCGGCTCCGGGGTCACGGCTGAAGCAGCGGAAATCCCGCGGTCTGCGGAGGGGCCGGCGGACGACACGGCCTTCGTTCATGTCCGCAACCCCTTTCTGATCCATATGCCACCGGTCGTGCCCAACGGTGCGGCGCTGCTGATGATACCAGGTGGCGGCTATGTTCGCGTCGCCGTCGGACGCGGCGGCAGGGCGATGGCCGACTACTTCGCTCGGCTCGGCTTCGCGGTCTACACCCTCGTCTATCGGCTTCCCGCCGACGGGTGGGCGGCAGGGCCTGACGCGCCCCTCCAGGATGCGCAGCGCGCGCTAAGGCTGGTCCGCTCGCTCGCCGTATCGGATGGGTTCGACGCGGAGCGTGTCGGTATTCTCGGCGGAAGTGCTGGCGGCCACCCCGCCGCCAGGCTCGCATTGCGTCAGGATATCGCGTCATACAGCCCGCTCGATGCAGTCGACAGGCTGCCTCTGGCGCCCAAGGTCGCAGCTTTGCTGTTCCCGGTCGTTGCGACAACCGGACCGTATGCTCATCGCGGCTCTGTGGAGCAGATGTTTCCCGGCGGCACCACGGAGGTTGCCGCCGCGCCTTACGCAGCCAACGCCTTGGTGGCGCCCGGTACGCCTCCAACGTTCCTTGCCCATGCGATGGACGACCGGGTCGTTAACTGGCGCAATTCGGCCTTGTTGATGGACAAGCTTGCGGATGCATCGATCGCTCAGCAGGCGCATTTTTTCGAAGCGGGCGGCCACGGCTTCGGCTTGGAAGGCCCGGCAGCGCACTGGTCGGACCTGTTTCTGGAGTTCGCGCGTCGGCACGCGTTGATTTGACGCCGGGCTGATTATTTGGGGCGGTAGCCCGCCAGTTCGCTCACCTCATCCGCGGTCGCGCGCAATTTGGCCGCGAGTTCTTCCCCGTTTTCATCGGTCAGATACTGCGCGGCGCTCGCAATGCTAAGGGCAAGGCAGATGTTGCCCTTCGCATTGCGCACGGGGCTGGCGATGGAGCGAACACCGTCTCCCAGTTCGCTTTCGTGCCGAACCTGATCGGCGTCGCGAAACCGACGCATTCGATCCAGCCAGCTTTCCATCCTGTCGGCGGGGACACGGCCGCCCTGCGATAGGCGGTAGAGGCGCTTCCATTCCTCTTCGGTTTCGTCGAGGATCAGCGCCTTGCCCAGTCCGGTTTCGGCGACAGGCCTTCGGTCTCCAGGTGCCGTCGCGACTCGCAGACGCTGGGTTCCAGTCACCCGCTCCAGGTGACGCGACCAGTCGCCTTCGCGCATACCCGCGAAGACGCAGAATCCCGTCTCTTCGGAAAGGCGGGTCATGATCGGGCGAGCATAGCGCACCAGATCCACCTGCTCCCCGGCCAAAACACCCAACTGCATGAGCTTGGGACCAAGGGCAAAGCCGTCGGAGGTGTTGGACAGGTAGTCGCGCGATTTCAGCGCATGCGCGAGGCGGTGCGCGGTCGTCTTGCTCATGTCGAGTTTGCGCGCGAGATCGACCGCCCGGACAGGTCCGTCGATAACCTCGTCGAGAATGTCGAGCGCGCGCATCAGGGTCTGAGCGCCCTTCACCTCGCCGCTACCCGTCTTGCTGTCGGCGACTTTTGGCATCTCGGTTCGGAACCCCACCTGTCGGTCGGCCCGATTGCCGCCGAATTTCATAATGTGAACATAGGGTCTGCATGCAAGGAACGCAAACGCGATGGATTCGGTTCTCGATCAGGTCAGTCGCTCAATCGCATCTTCCCCGATGTCGGCAATGCGCGTGTTGCCGGTAAGCGCCATTGCGACGCGCATTTCCGCCTCGACCAGCGAAAGCATGCGGGAAATCGCGGCCTCCCCGCCGGCGGCCAGGGCGTATGCCCATGCTCGTCCCAAAAATACGCCGTCAGCTCCAAGTGCCAACATTCGCACCACGTCGAGCCCCGATCGCACGCCCCCGTCCGCGAGGATCGTTATGTTGCCGGCCACAGCCTCGGCGATGGCCGGCAATGCCCGAGCAGTGGACAGTGCGCCGTCAAGCTGGCGGCCGCCGTGGTTCGAAACAACGAGGCCATCGGCTCCGGCTTCCATGGCCAGAACCGCATCGTCGGGGTCTAGGATCCCTTTGATTACGATCGCCCCCTTCCACTGTGACCTGATCCAGGCGATATCTTCCCAGCCAACCTTGGGCTCGAAATTGCTGCGCATCCACGCGAAGAAATCTTCAAGGCCGGTATTTGGGCCAAGAACCGGTGCCACGTTGCCGAGCGCATGCGGGCGGCCCCACAGGCCTACATCCCAGGCCCAGCGCGGATGCATCAACGCTTGACCGAACCGGCGCAAATTGCCCGTAAGGCCCGGCGCCCCCGCAAGTCCCGAGCGATAATCGCGATAACGGGACCCCGGGACCGGCATATCCACCGTAAAAACAAGCGTCGGGCAGCCGACCTGCGCTGCCTGGGCCAGGAGATCGCGCATGAAGCCCCGGTCGCGGATCATGTAGAGCTGGAACCAGAAGGGTTTCCTGGCAGCCGCAGCAACTTCGTCGAGTGGGCACGCCGATACGGTCGACAGGGTGAACGGAATTCCCGCCTTTTCGGCGGCACGTACAGCCTGGCATTCACCCCTGCGCGCGTTCATCCCTGCAAGGCCGATCGGCGCGAGTCCGACCGGCATCGCGAATTCCTGCCCGAAGATCCGGGTCGAAAGGTCGATCTGAGATACGTCTCGAAGCACGCGTTGACGCAGGGCGATGTCCGCAAGATCGCTCTCATTGCGCTTGAGCGTAACCTCTCCATAGGACCCGCCGTCGATGTATTCGAACAGGAACCGCGGCAGCCGACGACGCGCCAGTTCCCGGAAATCACCGACCGAGGCCGCTTGCATAACTTTCCCTTTCTGCCCCGGCCGTCAGATGCCGAGGTGGAGGCGGTAGATCCGATCCGCATTCCGACCGAACAGGTTGCGTCGCTCGTCGAGCGAATACTGGCGGGCGATCTCGTGATAGGCCGCCATTGAAGCGTCGAAGGGCGCAAAGAGCTTGTCGGTGGGGGTGTCACTCGCGAACATGCAGCGCTCGCTGCCGAACAGGTCGATCACCTCCTCGATCAGGGGTGCAATCTGGCGCAGTGTCCAGTCGCGGTAGACGAAACCCAGACCGGACAGTTTCACCGATACGTGCGGGATCGCCGCAAGCCGGCGCATTCCCGAACGCCAACGCATCAGCCCTTCAGGCTCGTCGGTGATCGGCATGCCCATGTGATTGACGATCACTGGGATTTCCGGATGGCGCGCGATCAGCGGCGTGAGACCGGCCATCTGTCCGGGGTAACACTGGAGGTCGAAAGATAGCCCATACTTGCCGAGCAGGCCGAACCCTTCTCGCCAGCGATCGTCCTGCGTGATGTCCCGCGCGGTGTAGGTGCGCTTGGGATCGCCATGCCAGTTGACGATCTGACGGATCCCGCGAACGCGAGGGTGCACCGCCTGAGCTGCGAGAAGACGTTCGACGTCCAGGTCTTCGAGCGGTGCATAGGCGACGATGCCGCTCGGCAGCCCACGATCGTCGGCGACGGCTTCGAGCCATTGTGTCTCGTCCAGAGCCTGCGCAGGATCAGCCCCTGCATCGATATGGACGCAGCCCTTCACCTGCCATTTGCCGGCATCTGATAGGTAATCGTCGAGCGTATAATCCGACGCGATCGCCGAGACATCGCCATTAGGCCCCGCGTCATCGAACGGAGGCGTCAACCACGCATAGCGTATGCGATCCAGTTCCCACAGATGGACGTGGGCGTCGACAAAGGGGACGTCGGTCTCCATCGGAAGCCCTGCCCTAATGCCAGCTCAGAAGGTGGTCCGGCCGCCAGAGGTGTCGAAAGTCGACGCGGTCGTGAAGCTGCATTCCTCGGACGCCATGAAACAAACCATGGCGGCGCTCTCCGCGACTTCGCCCAGGCGACCCATCGGGATTTTCGACCGCATGTAATCGACTTGGCTCTGCGGCAATTGCTGCAGGATCGGACTTTCGAAGGTTGCCGGGGTAAGCGCGTTGGCGATCACGCCCTTGCCTGCGAGTTCCTTGCCAAGCGACTTGGTCAAGCCAATAACAGCTGCCTTCGAGGCGGAATAGGCACTCGCGTTCGGATTGCCTTCCTTGCCCGCGACCGATGCCACGTTGACGATACGTCCGTAGCCATGGCCGAGCATCAGCGGGACGACCGCGCGGTTGCAGTAGAACAGCCCGTTCACATTGATGTCGAAGACCTTGAGCCAGCTGTCGACAGGGAATTCGTGAACGGGCGCAGTGGCACCGGTGATTCCTGCCGAACAGACGAGCACATCGATGCGGCCGCCCAGCATCGCCGCGCTGCGCCCGGCGGCCTCTTCGACAGCGGATTGGTCGGACACGTCGAGGGCGCAGACACCTTCCGCCCCCATCTCGTCCCCGGTGCCGGAAAGCGCGTCTTCGTTAAGGTCCCACAGCACGACCTTGCCGCCTTCCGCCACGATGCGGGCGGCGCTTTCCCTGCCGAGACCCGAGGCCCCGCCGGTGACGACCGCCGTGCGGCCCGCGAAGCGTCCCGAATAAACGGTCATGCCGCGCGCCATGCGACAAATTCCTGGCGCTGCTGGCCAAGCTTTTC
Source organism: Qipengyuania sp. (assembly GCF_042095715.1). Lineage (GTDB taxonomy): Bacteria > Pseudomonadota > Alphaproteobacteria > Sphingomonadales > Sphingomonadaceae > Qipengyuania. The sequence continues at coordinate 23,170 of NZ_JBELMO010000012.1, forward strand.
GATACCCAGTTCTACCACGTCCCCCGCCTTGAGATAACGGGGTTCAGGCTTCTGCCCCATTCCGACCCCCGGAGGCGTGCCGGTGGTGATGACGTCCCCCGGCAACAGGATCATGATGCGCGAGAGATAGGAAACGATCTGAGCCACATCGAAGATCATCGTGCGGCTGCTACCGTCCTGCATTCTTTGGCCATTGACCGAAAGCCACATCGCAAGATCCTGCACCTCGCCGACCTCGTCCTTGGTAACCATCCAGGGGCCGATGGGTCCGAACGTCGGAAACCCTTTCCCCTTGTCCCAGGTCAGGCCGCGTTCGATCTGCCAATGCCGTTCGGACACGTCGTTGACGACGCAATAGCCCGCCACGTGATCGAGCGCATCGGCTTCCGATACCATGCTCGCACGGCTGCCGATGACGACGCCCAGTTCCACCTCCCAGTCGGTCTTCTCGCTGTCCTTGGGAATGGTCACGGGATCGTTCGGTCCCTGGATGCAGCTCACCCATTTCTGGAACACCACCGGCTCCTCCGGAATCGGGAGGTTGGATTCATGCGCGTGATCGACGAAGTTCAGGCCGATCGCGACGAACTGGCGCGTGCCCCCGACGCAGGCGCCGTAGCGCACCCCCTCATCCACCAGCGGGAGCGAGGCGGGATCGATCGCCGACAGCCGGGCGAGTTCGCCCGGTGCCAGCGCATCGGGCCCGATATCGGCGACATGCTCGGAGAGATCGCGGATGCGGCCCTCGGCGTCGATCACGCCGGGCTTCTCTGCACCTGCAGGACCGTAACGACACAGCTTCATGAGTTCTTCCTCAGTTCGGATAGGGGCGATGCAAGGGGATGTCGCGGTTGAGTTCGACCCCGAAGCCGGGCTTGTCGAGCTCGCTCGCGCGGATGCGGCCGTTGACGGGAACCGGTTCGCCCAGGAGCTGCGGGGCGAACATCGGCACGACCTCGGTCGGGCCAGGATGCATCATCAGGAATTCGGCGAACGGCGAATTGTGCCGCGTGACGACGAAGTGATAGCTGTAGACCGAGGATCCGTGCGGAACCATCATCACCCCCCGGGTGTCGGCATAATTGGCGATCTTGATCAATTCGGTGACGCCGCCGCACCAGCCCACGTCGGGCTGGATGATGTCGCAACAGTCCATGTCCATCAACATCCGGAAGCCCCAGCGGGTCGCCTCGTGCTCGCCGGTCGTCACCAGCAGTCCCTTGGGTGCATTCTTCTTGAGCTGCGCATAGCTCCAGTAATCGTCCGGCGAGAGTGCTTCCTCGATCCACTTGAGTCCGCACTCATCCCACGCACGGTGCGCAAGACGTGTGGCGTAATCGATGTCCAGCGCCATCCAGCAATCGTACATGAGCCAGAAGTCGTCGCCGCATTTGGAGCGCATGTCGGCAAGCAGGGCGATGTTCTTTTCAAGGCCCTCCAGCCCTTCCGCAGGGCCGTGATGCAAGGGCAGTTTTCCGCCGATGAAGCCCAGTTCTTTGGCCACATCGGGGCGCGCGCCGGTCGCGTAGAATTGCAGTTCATCGCGCACCGCGCCGCCGAGCATATGATATACCGGCTCGCCGCGCAGCTTGCCGAGCAGGTCCCAGATTGCCAGATCGACACCCGAAAGCGCGTTGACCACCAGGCCCTTGCGTCCGTAATACTGGGTCGAGAAATACATCTGGTCCCAGATTTTCTCGTACTCGGCCGGGCTGCGTCCCACGAGAAAGCGCGCGAGGTGCTTTTCCACGATATAACAGGCAGGCTCCCCGCCGGTTGTCACCGCAAATCCGACGGTGCCGTCTTCCGCCTCCAGCTCGACCACCAGCGTGCCGAGCACGTTGATGCCGAAGCTCTGGCGGGATTGGCGATATTCGGGGTAGCGCGACATCGGCGTGGCGATGTGATTGTCGATCCAGTGCCCCTCGCCCTGGTCGTGATAGTCGGCGCCGCCTCCGCGCACGGTGAACGCCCGTACGTGCCTGATGCGTGGCAATGCCATCCTGTCCCAACCTTTCACCATTGCCATTATGTGGCACCGAGTATTATAAAATGGGATTGCAGGCGTCAATAGACGGTCGCAATCAGTTTCGCTGTGGCACGAGTGGGCCGCAGGTGGGAGAAAACGGGATGACGAAGCTTCTACAGGGCAAGACTTTGCTGGTCACCGGGGCATCGGCGGGGATAGGCCGCGCAGTAGCCATCGGTGCGGCACGGCATGGGGCCGACATCGGCATCAATTATTCGAGGGACGATGACGGAGCACGGGCTGCTGTCGCCGAAATCGAGGCGGCGGGGGGGCGCGCGATCGCGGTAAAGGGCGATGTATCCGACCCTGCCACGGCGACCGACTTCATCGCGAGGTGCACCGAGGAATTCGGCAAGGTCGACGTGTTCGTGAACAATGCCGGCATCTGCCCGTTCCATTCGCTGCTCGACATGCCGGTTGAGACCGTCGATCGCACGATGCGAGTCAATCTCCATGGCGCCTATTACATGGTGCAGGCGGCGGCGCGGCAGATGGTGGAACAGGGCCATGGCGGGGCGATCATCGCGGTGTCTTCGATTTCGGCGCTCGTCGGCGGCGAATTTCAGACCCATTATACCCCTACCAAGGCCGGGGTTCACTCGCTGATGCAATCTGCTGCCATCGCTCTGGGCAAGCACGGCATTCGCTGCAATTCCCTGCTCCCGGGCACGATTCTGACGGACATCAACAAGGAAGACCTGGCCGACCAGGATAAGCGCGACCGGATGACTGCTCGTATCCCCCTGGGCCGGCTCGGCCAGCCGGACGACATGGTGGGACCGGTTGTCTTCCTCGCATCGGACATGGCCGAATACGTGACCGGAGCGGCGCTGCTCGTCGATGGCGGTGCTTTCGTAAACCTGCAGTGAGAAAACCTCAGGCGGGCCAGGCCATCGCACGCTCGAGCCGACGACAGAGCTGCCGCTCTACGAGCTGAACAGCGGGTTCACAGGTGCCGGACCCGGGGGAAGGTCGACCGGCGGAAAAGCTTACGAGGGATATATATTCGAGAACTGGTTGATCAAATTGACGAGAATCATGGCGGAACCGGACATCAGACCGATAACGGCCAATCTCATACGCTGTCTAACGCTCATAACGGGGCCTTTCTTAAGCCCCGCTATGCGCTGCAGAGTTTCTAGATTTGGTTAACGCGAGCCTCCGCCGTGACGCCAACATGCGCGTTGGCCAACCGCCGACCTTACAGCGATCCGCTCGGATAGCGGACTTTCCGCTTGCGACCCAATTGCGGACGTTTCTGAGAGCGGTAAGTTCGGTGCGATGAGCCGCTCAATCCTCACTGGCATCCTCAGATTCGTTGGTATCCTAATATATTCCGCGGCTCTTGCCTTCGTTCTGTTGATGGTTGGCTTTAGCGAAGGAAAGGTGCTTGATTTCTCGGCCGCAGCGAGCGGTGCCAACCCGTTACCGTTGATTGCAATCTCATTAGTTTGCTGGATAATCCTGCTTGCTCTGCCGATATGGCTCGCCGTCGCCTTCCTCAAGAGATTCGCACTCCGCCTTCGCGGCTCTTGAGCTTGCACCTTTCACCCCCCACAGTGTGAGTGAGTTGCGAAGCTGGTGATCTGCCAAAAGCTGAAGGGAAAGTAACGACCCCGTTGAGACATGACTTGCGGCTAATTTCCGCATTCATGGTAGGAGCCGTCGGAGCTTGGCGCGTCAATAATTTTCCAGCGGCTCGATACGACTGAGATCAGGTCACGGCGTAGATTTTGCGTGTTGCTGTCGGACCCGAGTAGATCGTCGTTTCGGAACATCGATACTCCGACAGACTTCGCTGACGCCGCCCCGATGTTGTTGATCATGACAAGCCCGGCTTCCGACCGCCATCTGGTGTCTTCCATCAAGAGCGCAAATAAGTGTTCTGTCGCAATGGGGCTATCGAGCGCCTGCAAATCCCTGCGGGCCAAATTGGAGTAATCGTCAACCGTGGACCCATAGTGCGTGGCCACTCGAGTTGCGACCGCTTTCAAAACCGCCAAGTCTTCAGTGTTGGTAAGACAGACCCCGAACTCATCATAAGGCCGTTGGGACGCGCACGCCGTTAGCAGAAGAGCAGAGCCGAAAAGGAGGGTGCGCGCCGTCATCTGCTTGATCTAAGACTATCTTTGGCCAAAGCCAAATGACCGATTCCCACCTCAATATCGGTCGTTCGCGAAGCTTGCCATGAGCGGATCGTCCGATCCGCCTTGTTGTGGCCCAGATCAGGACTAACCGCTAAAGCCCCATTTCCTGCCACAGAAGGCCCGGTTCGAGCGGGCCAATTGCGGATTCCCCGAAAAGTCGGAGGATCAGCCCGCGCACAGCAAAGCCCCCTCCCCATCGGGGAAGGGGCCTGAGTAACGGGGGCGGCAAGCGCGCCCTGCCCGTCGCTGCGATCGGGCCCTTCGCGCTAGAACCGCGAGGGCCGTGTCGATCAGCTCATGTGCTTGGAGACGGCGCCCGTCATCTTGAACATGGAGATCTGCTCCTTGCCGATCACCGCGCCCAGCTTGTCGTCGGGATTGATCATGCGCCTGTCCTTCGAATCCTGAAGGTCGTTCGCCTTGATGTGGTCCCACACCTTGGAGGTGACCTGCGCACGGGTCATAGGACCCTTGCCCACCACCGCCTCCAGCTCGGGCGAGAGATTTACCGGCTTCTGCAGCGCGTTGTTCTTGCCAGCCATGATCGTTCCTTTCCTGTCAGGCCTGTTCGTCTTTTCTCTGAACGGCGCGGCTTAACGCGCGGGCGTCCATCAATCCACCTTGGCGCGCCGGGGGGAGCAGCGCCATCTCGATTTTCGTTGCGAACATGGTTTATCCGCAGAATTGCATGAAAAACACGGCGGAACGCACTCAATGGCGAAGTAAATTGCTTGCTTGCCGCTTCATAAGCCCGTGTTAAGCCGATCTGAAACATATTGCGGCCCGCCGTGACCCCCACGGCCCGTTCCGGAGAGAATCGCATTAACATGCATTTGGGTCGCGCCATCATGTCATCGCTCGCCGCGCTATCGCTCACCGCCTGCGGCGGTGGTGGGGGCGGCGGAACCACTCCCGCTAGCGACGGCGGCGGAACCCCGACCGGTGGCGGCAACATCGGCACGTGCAGCTATGCCAGCCGGGCCGACTGGGCGCGCGGCGTGATCCAGGAATGGTATCTGTTTCCAAACGGCCTCAACACCGCCGCCAATCCGGCCAGCTATACCAACCTTCAGGATTACATCGACGCGCTGGTGCGCCCCTCGGTCACGCCCGCGGCGGGCGGCACGGGCGGTCCGCTCGAAAAGGCCGGCCTCACCTACATCACCTCCATCAAGGAGGAGAACGCGCTGATCAACAGTGGCTCCAACGCAGGGATCGGCATCCGCCTGTCCTACGACACCGCGACCAACCGCGTGTTCGTGGCCGAGGCGTTCGAGAATGCGCCCGGCTTTGTCGCCGGGATGGATCGCGGCACGCAGCTCATCTCCATCGGCGGGCAGAGCGTGGCTGCGCTGATGTCCTCGGGCGGGGCGGCGGCGGTCTCCGCTGCGCTCGGCCCCTCGGAACCGGGTGTTACCCGGACGATCACCTTCCGCACCGCGGACGGCCGGGAGCTGACCCGCGACATCACCAAGCAGGACTATGCCCTCGACCCCGTGTCGGACCGCTATGGTATCCGGATCCTTAGCGATGGGGCCGGCGGGCAGGTGGGTTATGTCAACCTGCGCACCTTCATCGTTGCCGATGCCGCCAACCAGCTGCGCGCCGGGTTCGCGCAGTTCAAGGCCGCCGGGATCACGCGCATAATCCTCGATTTCCGTTACAACGGCGGCGGCCTGGTCTCCAATGCGGATTTGCTAACCGATCTGCTGTTGGCCGCCAATGTCGGGCAAGTCTCGTCCCAGACGGTGCTGCGCCCCAGCAAGGCGAGCGAGAACCAGACCACGCGCATCACCGCGCGCTCAGAAGCCGTTGCCGCCACCCGCGTGGCAGTGATCGGGCGGGAAGGGACGGCCTCGGCCAGCGAGCTCGTCGCCAACAATCTTATCCCCTATCTTGGCGGTGGGCTGGCGCTGGTGGGCGAAAACACCTTTGGCAAGCCCGTGGGCCAGTTCGCCTTCGACCGCACAGCGTGTGACGACCGGCTGCGCGCCATCGCCTTCAAGACGGTGAACGCAGCCGGCAATGGCGAATATTACGGCGGCCTGGCTTCCGTGGTGCCGGCGACCTGCGCGGCGGGTGACGATTTCACCCACCAGCTCGGCGATCCGGAGGAAACCTCCATCGCAGTCGCGCTCGATTTTCTGGCCGGACGGTCCTGCACTGCGATTTCGCAGTCGAGCGCGGGAATTTCGGGCCAGGGTGTCACGGCGCGGGCACGACCGATTCAGCCGGCCCAGCCCAATGTCGTTCAGCGGGAGAATCCGGGACTGTTCTAGACCGCGTGCGGCATATTCGGGGCGCCGACCAAGTGGGTGATCGGCACCATGCGGGCTATTTTCCGGTGGCGTTCGAAAGCGCGTGCGCCTGTCCGAATTCGTCGATGGCGGCGGCCACCACGCGCTCCGAAATTGCCGGCTTGGCAATCAGCCGCGCGCCGAGACTGCGAATCGTCTCATCGCGTCGGTCAAGGTCGCCGGAGTGCAGGATGAACGGAATTCCGCGCTTGTTGAGCTCTTCGGCAATGGGGGCGCAGGTTTCCCCGCGGGACAGGCTGACGTCCAGTATCGCCACGTCGATCTCGCTCACATTGTCCAGGTGATCCAGCGCCTGGGCGACGCAGCCGGCGCTCGCGAAAGTGCTTCCGGCATCTTCGACCGCGAACTCGAGATCGAGCAAGATCAAGGGTTCGTCCTCGACCAGCAGGATGCAGCGTGGCGTGGGCATCAACCGGCCCCCCGCAGTGGCAAACGAAGCTCAACTCGCAGTCCCTCGCGGTCCCAATGCCGCTCCACGCTACCCTCGGAAGCGCGCAGCAGCCGGTCGATTATCATCGTCCCGGTGCCCCGTTGGGGATCGGTTTCGAGGATTTCCGGCCCCCCTTCCTCGCGCCATGTCAAAAGCAGATCGCCCTCCTCCGTCGAGTGCCAGCTCACCGTCACATGTCCGCCTGGCTGCGACCAGGCTCCGTATTTTCCGGCATTCGCCGCCAGTTCGTGCAAAATCATACCGATGGAGGAGACCACGCCGAAAGCCACCGGCACCTCTTCCCCATCCAGCGTCACTTGCGCGCCGTAGGGTTCCAGCGCGGCCTCGATAGCCTGTTTAAGCGGCGTCTGTCCGGTCACGGCATCATCGAGCGTGGCTTCATAGGCCCGCCCAAGCGCCTGGATCCGTGCCGTGATCTCATTGGTATCGCTTTGGATGCCGCGCACCCGCCCGGTCACGTTGACGATAGCCGATATGACCGAAAACATGTTCTTCATGCGATGTGAAAGTTCACGCGCCATGAGCCGGGCGTTCTGTTCGCGCGCTCGGGCTACATGGAGATCCGACACGTCCCACTGACTACCGAAGAAATACGCGAGCTTTCCCGTATCGTCGTAGATCGGGCCGATGTGGAGGGCGTTCCAGAAGGTGCTTCCATCCTTCCGGTAGTTCAGCAGTTCGACGATCATCACGTCTTCGGTTTCGATCGCCTTGCGAAGCTGCCTTACCGGCTCCTGATCGGTCTTATCCCCCTGCAGGAAGCGGCAGTTGCGGCCCAGGATCTCGTCTTCGCCATAACCGGTCAAAGAGCGGAAAGCGCGATTGGCGAAGATGATCGGATTGTCCGGCAGGTGCGGATCGGTGAGGCAAATCGCCATACGCGTCTGGGCCATCGCCTGTTCGAACAGCATGCCCGAGGACCCAGAGAAATGATCCTCCGGATGGCCTTCTAGAAAACGGCGGGGACTGTCGTCGAAGGCGAGGTTTGATTGGCTTTTCGGGTCTTCTGTATCGTGCATACGGTTCATCCGCGCCCCAAGCTATCTCGCGAAGGGTCGATCGCCACCCAGCCCGAGCAATTCGCGTCCGCGGGTAACGTTCCCGCCAAACGCTGCTGACGCCGGGATAAATCGGAACGCGAAAAGGCCGTCAAGGCTGTCGTGGCCCCGAAAAGCCGTGATCGCGCGTCCACGCACACCCCAGGCGCCGATCCTCGCCGATGGCCAATGTGGCGGTGAAGGGGTAGCGGCGGTCGCTCATGCCGTCCGAGCATTCGGCCTTGGTAACAATCAGGTCAACGGATTGCCCCGCGTCGGTTCCACTATAGGCCACCCCATTGTTGCCGGCAAAACGCTCCACGGAAATGACCGTCCCATCTGGATTGTTCATCGGGATATAGGTGAACTTGCCAGCCACAACCTCGCCTCGCCAGAACGGTTCGGTGCCGGTGAGATTGATGGCATCGTCGGGGCCGATCTCATTGAAGGCCTCCGTCCGCGCATCGAGATTGCGATCGTGGCCACAGCCGCTCGCGGCGGACAACGCGATAATCAAAAGACCAGTCTGGGCCGCACGGATCATGGGCGTGTCTTTCGAGCGCGCCATCCCTTGTGTCAACGAAATGTGTCCGGAGCGCCGGCGACCACTGGGACGGCTTGGGAACGCGCAGCCACCATCAAGCATTGATTGGGCAAACACCCGTTGGAGAATTCGCATGATATCGTCTCCCCTCACTTGGGGAGCTGGAGCGGCGTGCCTGATAGGCGGCGCCATCGCTGGCGCAGCTCTCGGCAGCACCCCGGTTATCGATCGCGCTTCGATGGGCGCATTCTATGCGCAGGAACAAGATACCTCGCCGCCGATGGTAACGGATTCGGCAGGAGAACAGCTTCCCGACCATTATCCTCTCGTTACCGCCCGCGGGACCGTTCCCGTAGAACAGCTTTCCGACCGGGGGCTATACAGCCAGGCGCGCTATCAAAGCCATTTTTCCTATGGCGAATACGATCCTTACGACGAGACGGTGCCTGCCGATTACCACATCGACGATTATGCTCCCCCGCGCCAGGAACCGCGCTATGTCGCGCGTGATCTGAGCCAGGAAGCCGGCGCCAAATCTGCACGACAAACGCAGCGTGCGGTGCCGTCACCAGCCGGTGTGGTCGTACCGCTGAGGTTGGCGGAGGGGCCAGCCTCGATCGGTCAAGCGGTCCAGCCGCTTAACATCAAGGTCTCGGCGCAACTCGCCAATTGATTGCAGCATCGGTCGTCAAACGCATCCCGGATTTTACGCGTGGGTTGCGATCCAGTCCTCGACCACCGGAGCGATCTTGTCCCGCCAACGGCTGCCGTTGAAGATCCCGTAATGCCCCGCTCCTTCGGCGAGCAAGTAACGCTTTCTGCTCTTGGAAAGCCCTTTCGCCAGCGTGAGAGCCGCCTTGGTCTGGCCGATCCCCGAAATGTCATCCCTCTCACCTTCCACGGCGAGCAGAGCGGTGGTCTTGATCTCACCCAGATCGATCGTTTCGCCGCGATGCGTGAAGGTGCCATTCGGCAGGGAGTGCTTCTGAAACACCTCCTCGACCGTTTGTAGATAGAATTCCGCAGTCATGTCGCACACGCTGCGGTACTCGTCGTAGAAATCCTTGGTTGCCTGCGCGCTTTCATCATCGCCGACGGTCAGGTGCTTGAACATCTCCCAATGGCTCATCAGGTGATTGCCAAGGTTCATGCTCATGAAGCCGGCCAGTTGCAGGAAGCCGGGATAGACCCTGCGTCCGGCACCGCGATATTGCATCGGCACTGTGGCGATGACGGTGTGGCGAAACCATTCGATCGGACGCTCCATCGCCAGGTCGTTGACCGTCGTGGGCGATTCGCGCGTGTCGATGGGCCCACCCATCATCGTCAGCGTCTTTGGCGCAGCATCGCTCTTGTGCATGTTCAGCACGGCGGTCGCTGCAAGTGCGGGAACCGAAGGCTGACATACCGCCACGGCATGCACGCCCCGGGCCGGTTCCTGCCGCGCGATGAATTCGAAGAATTCGATCAGATAATCGATGTAGTCATCGAGGTCGAAAGCCCCCTCGTCCATGGGCACCATCTTTGCGTCCGCCCAGTCGGTGATATAAACCTCGGCGCGCTCCGCCATGCGCTCCACCGTGCCCCTCAGCAGGGTTGCGAAGTGACCGCTCATTGGCGCCACGATCAGCACGCGCGGCGCATCCTTCGGCAGCCCGTCATGCGTAAAACGACGCAGGTCGCCAAACGGCTTGTTCAGGACGATGGCCTCGGTGACGGGATAGCTTTCGCCGTCGACGGTTACCGATTCGATCCCGAAAGCGGGCTTGCCGCGCGCGGCGGTTGCATGCGCGAAAACCTCCAGAGCATTGGCGGCGATCGGCCCCAGACCCATGTAGCCCATCGGCAGCACCGGATTGGAGAGCATTTCGGCCCCGATGGAGGCCCAGGCGCTGGCCGAGTTCAGCCAACTGCGCTGCAATTCATGCGCGTGATAAAGCAAATCAATGTCCCCTGCTGCGCCCGGTTTTTCGGATCGGTGTCTACGGTATGTGGCGATTGGTGCAGTGTTGTGCAACGCACAATCACCTGATCGGGTTATGCCAAGTGTGGATTTATGCCACATCGGGGCTTAACGCGCGCGCAATGGCACTATCCGAAAATTCCGATACGTCCCCGGTCCAGGAAGCTCCCAAGGCTCGGTCGCTGCGGCCTCTGGGTATCGTCTGGCGCGCTGCGCTTGCCTATCCGAAGCAACTCATGGCGGCGATGGCTGCCTTGCTGGTGACCGCGGCAGCCACCCTGGCAATTCCCGCCGGGTTTCGCCTGGTCATCGACCGGGGCTTCGCCGCCGGGGGCGATGCGGGGGATATCGGACGGTGGTTCCGCTATCTGCTCCTGATCGTAGTCGTCCTTGCGATCTTCACAGCCCTGCGGTTCTATTTCGTCAGCTGGCTGGGCGAGCGCGTGGTGGCGGACATTCGCCTGCGCGTGCAATGCAACCTGCTGCGCCTGGCCCCGGCCTATTACGAGGAAACCAGCCCCAAGGAAATTTCCAGCCGTATGACGAGCGATACCGCGCTTATCGAGCAGGTGGTCGGCACCTCGGTTTCGGTGGCGCTGCGCAACACGCTGATGGGCATCGGCGGGGTAATCTATCTCTTCGTCCTGGCTCCGAAGCTCACCCTGGGGCTGCTGCTGGTCATTCCGCTGGTAATCGTTCCGATCACGCTGTTCGGTCGCCGGCTGAGCGCCATATCGCGGACCAGCCAGGACCGGGTCGCCGACATCGGCGCCATGGTGTCGGAGGTTCTCTCCGCGATGAAGATCGTCCAGGGCTTCAATCAGGAAAACCGCGAAGCGTCCCGCTTCGGCGCCGCCGTCGAGCGCAGCTTCGAGACTGCGCGGCGGCGTATCGTCATTCGCTCGTTCATGACGGCAATCGTGATCCTGCTCATCTTCGGCGCGATTACGCTGCTGATGTGGCGCGGCGCGATCGATGTCAGCGAAGGACGCCTCACCGGCGGGACCATCGCCGCCTTCGTCCTTACCGGCGGGCTGGTGGCAGGCGCTTTCGGCGCGCTGACCGAGGTCTATGGCGATTTGCTGAGGGGTGCGGGTGCGGCGAGCCGTCTGGGCGAATTGCTCGAGGAACGCCCGACCATCGCGGCGCCGGAACGGCCGCTGGCTCTGCCCAGCCCGCCCCGCGGCGGCCTGTCCTTCCGCAATGTGACGTTCCGTTATCCCACGAGACCGGAAATCGCCGCGCTGCGCGATCTCAGCCTCGAGGTCGAACCCGGTGAGACAGTAGCCATCGTTGGGCCCTCGGGTGCGGGAAAATCGACGATCTTCCAGCTCGTGGAACGATTCTACGACCCCCAGGCCGGTACGATCCGGCTGGATGGCGTACCGATCGCCAGCGCCGATCCCGCCGATCTGCGCGAGCGCATTGCCCTGGTCCCCCAGGACGGGGTGCTGTTCAGCGCGAATGCTCGCGACAACCTGCGCTATGGCCGATGGGACGCGAGCGACGACGAGATCTGGGAGGCAGCGCGCGCCGCCAACGCCGCGCAATTCATCGAGGCGATGCCGCAGGGCCTCGATACCTTCCTGGGCGAGAATGGAACGCGGTTATCGGGGGGCCAGCAACAACGCCTCGCCATCGCGCGTGCAATCCTGCGCGATGCGCCCATCCTGCTGCTGGACGAGGCCACCAGCGCGCTCGACGCGGAGAGCGAACGTCTGGTCCAGGATGCGCTGGATCGCCTGATGAAGGATCGCACGACGCTGGTCATCGCCCACCGCCTGTCCACCGTGCGCGCGGTGGATCGGATCGTGGTGATGGATGAAGGCCGGATCGTCGAGCAGGGCACCCACGCGGAGCTTGCGGGCGCCGGGGGGCTATATTCCCGCCTTGCCAGCCTGCAATTCGGATCGGAAGTCGCCTGAGAGGCGGGTTTTCTACCAGACGCCCCAACCGCTCGACCAACGACTTTGGCGGGAAGCCCTAGCCCACTAGGGTGCGCGGCAACGCCTGCGGGCTTCGCCTCAGACCCTTCAGAACATTTCGGGAGCACAAAATAACATGAAATTTAGCGCAATTCTCAGATCGTGCAGCGCTCTGGCACTCGCCCTCAGCCCCGTGGCAATCGCATCGCCCGCCGCCGCGCAGGACGGCGCCAGCGCGACAGCGCAAGAGACCGTCCCCCTCCCATCGATGAATTTCGGCACTTGGGGCTTCGACCCGGAATCGATCTCCCCTTCGATAGATCCGGGCGACGATTTCTTTGCCTATGCGAACCAGAAGTGGCTCGATTCGAACCCACTTCCGCCCGAATTCAGCCGGTTCGGCTCGTTCAATCTGCTGCGCGAGAAATCGACCAGCGACGTGAAGGCGCTCGTGGATGAACTGGTCGCAAAGGATCCGGCGAGCCTTTCCGCAGACGAGAAGCGGATCGTCGATGCGTACAATGCCTTTCTCGACACCAGTGCCATCGATGCCGCGGGCCTTGCGCCGGCGAAACCCTACCTCGATACCATCTCTTCCGCGGACACGCTGACCGAACTGGCGAAGCTGTGGGGCGAACCCGGCTATTCGGCCCCGCTCGGCGGCTATGTCTCTGTCGACGCGAAGGAGCCGACGCGATATTCTGTGTATCTTGGTGCACGCGGCCTCGGTCTGCCCGACCGCGATTATTATCTGGACGAAAGCGCCAAGGGCCGGGACATCCAGGCGAAATATCGCGATTACCTCGCCTTCCTGCTTTCTCAGGCCGGATATGCCGATCCTGCGGCCATGGCGGCGAAGGTCTATGCGTTCGAGGATACGGTCGCGCGCACGGTGTCGTGGGATCGCGCAACACGGCGAAATCGCGATCTGACCTATAATGCCGTGACGCCAGCCGAACTCTCTGCGCTTACGCCCGATTTCCCGCTTGCGACGCTGCTCGAGGCCAGCGGCCTGGCGGAAACGGACCGCTACATCGTCTCCGATCTGCCGCCCAGCGCCGGGCGCGCCGAAGAGCTGGGCCTGGATGCCGATACGATCGCCAAGATCGGTGGCGGCCTGCCCGCCATGATGGCGCTTCTCGAAAACACGCCCGTCGACGTGCTGAAGGCATGGACCGCCAAGGGTTTCCTCTCGGCGAATGCCTCCGTGTTGCCGAGTGCGATCGACGATGCGGACTTCGCCTTTTACGGCACGCTGCTGAACGGCACGCCCGAACAGCGCGCAAGGTGGAAGCGTTCAATCGCGGAAACGGAAAGCCTGATCGGCGAGCGCGTGGGCGCAGCGTATGCGGCGCGATACTTCCCGCCCGAAAGCAAGGCCGCGATGGAAAAGCTGGTCGGCAACCTGCGCGTCGCGCTGGGGCAAAGTATCCGCGAGAACGACTGGATGAGCGCGGACACGAAGAAGGAAGCGCTCGCCAAGCTGGAAGCCTTCGACCCCAAGATAGGCTATCGCGACGAACTGGAAACCTATCCCGGCCTCGATATCGAGCCGGGGCAGCCGCTGGAAAACCGAATGGCAGCCGGGCGCTGGGCCTGGAACGACATGGTGTCAAAGCTTGGTCAGCCGATCGACCGCACCGAATGGGGCATGCTGCCGCAGACGGTGAACGCTTATTACAACTCCACCAAGAACGAGATCGTTTTTCCGGCGGGCATCCTGCAACAGCCCTTCTATGGGCTAAGCGCGGATCCGGCGGTAAACTATGGCGGGATCGGCGCCGTGATCGGACACGAGATGGGCCATGGTTTCGACGACCAGGGCTCCAAGTCCGACGGCACGGGCATGCTGCGCAACTGGTGGACCGATGCAGACCGCGCGGCCTTCGACAAGCTGGGCGATGCATTGGTCAGCCAGTACGAAGAATTCTGTCCGCTCGACGAGGGGCAGACCTGCGTGAACGGGCGCCTGACGCTCGGCGAGAACATCGGCGACGTGGGTGGTCTCAGCCTGGCCTACAGGGCTTACAAGCTTTCGCTGGGCGGCAAGGAGGCTCCGGTCATCGATGGGCTGACGGGCGACCAGCGCTTCTTCCTCGCCTGGGCGCAGGTATGGCGCAGCCAGCAACGCGACGAGGCGGCTCGCCAACGCCTGCGCACCGATCCGCACAGCCCGGAGCAATTCCGCGTCAACGGTGTCGTCCGGCAGATGGAACCCTGGTACAAGGCCTTCAACGTCACTCAGGACGATGCCCTTTACCTGCCGCCCGAGGAGCGCGTGCATATCTGGTAACGGCTGCCAGGCTGAATTGACCGAAGGGTGTCAGGTCGCTTGACTTGGCACCCTTCTGCGTCTTGTGCGCCCGTATGAACGAGACCATCACTGCAATCCTTCTCGGCATCGTCGAGGGGCTTACCGAATTCGTACCGGTATCTTCGACGGGTCACTTGATCCTCGCCACCGAGCTGTTCGGCTACGACGCTGCGCAGTGGGCGATGTTCAACGTGGTGATCCAGCTCGGTGCGATCCTGGCGGTCGTCTATCAATATTGGGGCACGTTCTGGACCGCGCTGATGGATCTGCTCCAATGGAAGAGCCACGGCGTTCGTTTTGCCCGCAACATTCTGGTCGCCTTTCTCCCCAGCGCTGTGCTTGGGCTCGCTCTCAAGGACTATATCGACATCATGCTCGGCAGCCCGTCGGTCGTGGCCTGGGCGCTGATTGCCGGCGGTATCGCCATTCTTGCGATCGAGAAGGTCGCCGATCCCAGGGGCGAGGAAGGCGTTGCGGACCTGCCGCTCAAGAAAGTGCTCGGAGTGGGGTTCGCGCAGTGCCTTGCCATGGTGCCCGGCGTCAGCCGTTCAGGCGCGACGATCATGGGAGCTCTCGCCATGGGGGTGAACCGCAAGACCGCCGCCGAGTTCTCATTCTTTCTGGCCGTGCCGACCATGATCGGCGCCACCACGCTGGAACTCCTCACCAAGTCGGACGAACTCTCCGGCAGCGGCACGGTAGGCTGGGGAGAGATCGCGATCGGCTTCGCAGTGTCCTTCGTCGTCGCGTTGTTCGTCATCAGAGCCTTTGTTGCTTACGTCAGCCGGCACGGATTTGCCCCGTTCGCCTGGTATCGCATCGTGCTGGGCGGCGCAGCCGTGGCGTGGCTCGCCCTGCGCTGACATACTAAGGGCGCACGCCCGCCCAGGTGCCCCGGAACCATTCCGTGCCATGCGATTTTAGCTTGGTAACACGTGATAATGGGCCAGAATTTCTATGGGACTGCTTATCGTTCTCGTCGTCGGCGCGACGCTGGGATGGTTATCTTCTATCGTCATCGATCGTGAGGATCGGACTGGCACGGCCAGCTGCGTGATCGCCGGTGCGCTGGGTGCATTGGTCGCCGCCGTTCTGGCGGGCGAGGTTCCGTTGCTTTCCGGCGTCAGCCCTGCACAGTTGCTCTTTGGAGTGCTGGGCAGCCTGGTTGCGATCGCCGTCATCAACATCTGGCAGGGCCGGGCACGATCCCGCGTTAGAAACATTTGACTTCGCAAGGTTGGCCCGTAGGGTCCGCCCGCTTTCCAGACCAATGCTTTCCATATCAACAAGGGGAAATGGAAATGAAGACCGTATTTAAGACCACCATGATCGCCGCCGCACTGACCTTCGGTCTCGCCGCTTGCGAAGGACCGAACGAGAACGCGATGGAAGACGCCGGCGAGCAGAACGCCGAAATGGTAAACGACCAGGCCGAAGCCATGGAAGATGCCGGCGCGATCTCCGACGATCAGGCCGAAGCCATGACCGAGAACGCCGAAGACAAGGCCGACGCCATGGAAGAGCAGGGCGAAGCCATGGACGAAGGCGCCACCACCACCGAAACCATGTAATCTTCGCGCTCAGCGAATATGCGAACGGCCCCGGAGCGATCCGGGGCCGTTTTCGTAAAAGCGTCCCAAATGCCTTGATCGACTCGTGGGTGAGGCTTCAGACGGGTCTTGCCCCGCTGCCGCGCCCGCCCCGCAGCAGATATTCCTGCGTACCGCGATGCAGGACGTGGTCGACATCGATGATCGCGCTGTTGGCATAGGTGAAACCGGGGGACAGGCTGCGATAAAGTCGCTCGAAATCCCGCTCCACGGTCTGATGATAAAGATCCTCGAATGATGGGATCACGAAATATGTCGGCTGAAGATCGCTGATGACGTAGTCGGTGCGCATGACCCGATCGACGTTCAACATGATGCGGTTCGGGCTTTCGGCCTCCACCGCATAGACCACCTCGGTCGGGCCCGAGAGAATGCCCGCGCCATAGGCCTTTATGCCCGACGGCTCCTGAATCAGCCCGAATTCGACGGTGTACCAGTACAATGCGCCTAGGGATTTGAGACGGTTGAACCGCATCGCCTTCCATCCGGCGCGCCCGTATTCCTGCATGTAGTCGGCGTAGACCGGATCGGTCAGCATCGGCACATGGCCGAAGACATCGTGAAAAACGTCCGGCTCCTGGATGTAGTCGAAGGTTTCCCGGGTGCGGATGAAATTGCCTGCCGGGAAGCGCCGATTGGCAAGATGCCAGAAGAACACATGGTCGGGGATGAGCATGGGTACGGGCACCACGCTCCACCCGGTCAGCCTCCCCAGTTCGGCGGACAGTTCGGAGAAATCGGGGACGCCGCCCCGGCCCAGGTCCAGCTTTTCCGTCCCGCGCAGGAAAGCGCTGGCGGCGCGGCCCGGCAAAACATCCATCTGGCGCGCAAAAAGATCGTTCCAGATCTTGTCGTCTTCGCTTGTATACTCGGTCTGGCTGGGCTCCAGCCAGTCTTCGCCGACATGCCCAGGCCGCTTGAGAGGGGCGGTGAAAACGTCGTCCGGCATTTCGGGCAGCCGGGTGAAATCGGTTTCCGGTTCGATGAGCGTGGCGGTAGTCATGAGGTTCAAATAGCATCCCCCCCGGCGGCATACAAATCGCAAGGAGCGCGCATGAAGTCCAAGCACTATGAAAAGACACTGGAAGCGCTGCATGAGGAGCTTGTCGGGATGGCCCGCTGGGCGGCCGCGACGGGCCAGCGGATCGTGGTGCTGTTCGAAGGGCGCGACACCGCTGGAAAGGGTGGAGCGATCTCCGCGATGCGGCACCCGCTCAATCCCCGCCAGTGCCGCGTCGTGGCGCTGCCCAAGCCAAGCGAGGCCGAGAGTACGCAATGGTACTTCCAGCGCTATGTCCAGCATCTGCCGAGCGCTGGCGAAATCGTGCTGTTCGATCGCAGCTGGTACAATCGCGCCGGGGTGGAGGCGGTGATGGGCTTTGCCAGCGCGGCGCAGGTGTCCGCCTTTCTCGCCCAGACACCGGTGTTCGAGCGCTTGCTCGTCGAAGATGGCATCCGCCTGTTCAAATACTGGCTCACCACCGATCAGGAGCAGCAGGAAGAGCGGTTGCAGGAGCGGTACGAGGACCCGCTCAAGCGCTGGAAGCTATCGCCCATCGACCTGGCGGCGCGCGCGAAATACACCGACTATACGGATGCGCGGGAGGCCATGCTGACCGCGACCCATACCGAGTGGGCGCCCTGGACGCTGGTCGATTTCAACGACCAGAAACGGGGGCGGTTGACGCTGATCCGCGACCTGCTGGACCGGTTGCCCGATACCGCCGTGGCCCCGCCCGCAATCGAGCTGGCGCCGCTTGGGCACGCACCCGAAAAGGAAAGCTACGGCGTGTTGCAGCCGCTGCCCGATTTCGACGCTGGCGACGGTTAGGCCGCGCGCTCGAAGATCGCGGCCATTCCCTGCCCGCCGCCGATGCACATGGTTTCAAGCCCATAGCGCACTTCGCGGCGGTGCATCTCGTGCGCCATGTCGACCAGGATGCGGATCCCGGTGGCACCAATGGGATGGCCGAGGCTGATGCCGGAGCCGTTCACATTGAGAA
Organism: Qipengyuania sp.; assembly: GCF_042095715.1. Classification (GTDB taxonomy): domain Bacteria; phylum Pseudomonadota; class Alphaproteobacteria; order Sphingomonadales; family Sphingomonadaceae; genus Qipengyuania. The sequence continues at coordinate 41,511 of NZ_JBELMO010000012.1, forward strand.
TGTCGCTGCGGCTGTCATCCTCGCTCCAGCCCCAGCCCTTGAGAACCGCCAGTGCCTGCGGGGCGAAGGCTTCGTTGAGCTCGACCAGTCCGATATCGTCCCAGCCCATTCCGGTGCGCGCGAACAGCCGTTCCACCGCCGGGACGGGGCCGATGCCCATGCGGCTGGGGTCGCAGCCCGCCGCGCTCCATGATGTGAGCCACAGCATGGGCTCCAGGCCCAGCTCCTCCAGCTTGTCTTCCGCCACAATCAGACAGGCGGCGGCGGCATCGTTCTGCTGGCTGGCGTTGCCCGCCGTCACGACCGCGGAGGGATTGGACTTGCCTTCGATGGCTCTCAAGGCACCCAGCGATTCCATGCTCGCATCGGGGCGGAACCCTTCGTCCCGGTCGAAGACCTTGGGGTCGCCGCGCCGCTGCGGGACCTCCACCGGCACGAGCTGGGCGTCGAACTTGCCCTCGTCCCACGCCCTCGCCGCGTTCTGGTGGCTGCGCACCGCGAAGGCGTCCGACTGCTCGCGGCTGATATCGTAGTCGCTGGCGAGATTTTCCGCCGTCTCGATCATGCCGCTGATCACGCCGAAACGTTCGATGGGCTGGCTCATCAGGCGTCCGCGCGTCAGCCGGTCCCACAGGACCATGTCCCCCATGCGCGCGCCGTGCCGCGCCTTGGTGGTATAATGTTCGACGTTCGACATGCTTTCCACGCCGCCCGCCAGCACACAGTCGGCGACGCCGGTCTGGACCATCATCGCCGCGGTGGCGACGGCCTGCAGTCCCGATCCGCAGCGCCGGTCGAGCTGGAAACCGGGCACTTCGATGGGCATTCCGGCGGCAAGCCAGCTCCACCGACCAATCGCCGGGGCCTCACCGCTACCGTAGCCCTGGCTGAAAACCACGTCATCGACGCGCGCCGGGTCCACACCCGTGCGCTCCACCAGCGCCTTGATGATGATCGCGCCCAGTTCGCCCGCTTCGATGGGGGCAAGCGTGCCCAGAAAGCTCCCGACCGGGGTGCGCAGGGGCGAGCAGATGGCAACTCGGCGGAGGGGTGATTCGTTCATCGATCAAAGTCCAAGGCTTAATGAAGTTGACACTTGGTTGACGCAGGTGACGCAGTCCTGGGATTAAAATCCAGGGCTACGAGGCAGGCGCCAATCGCGTTTCGAAAATGGAGTTTGCTGCGTTCATAAGCCGACCATGGCACAAACAGGGCCTTGTAGGACAGGCTCATTTGCGGTCGGACAGGCGCGCGATGCCGCGATCGACCAGATCGCCGATCGCGCCGCTCGGCAGCCCCAGCCTTTCGGCCAGTACCGCTTCGGTATGCTCGCCAAGGAACGGCGCGGGGCGCGGATCGGCGGGCTCGCGCCCCGGAATATTGGCGAAGCTGCGCGTCGCGGGATAGGCGAAGCCGCTGGGATTGGCGGGCGATGGCCCGAACAGAGGATTGCCTTCCACCAGCAGCGGGTCCTGCGCGGCCTCGTGCATGGTGCGATAGCGTTCATAGGTTGCCCCCGCGGCGCTGAGGCGCGCCTCCAGATCGGCCCAAGGAAGCGCCCCCGCCTTCGTCTCGAACAGCGCGAACAGGCGATGGCGGTGTGCGAAGCGCGGCGTGTCGCCATCGGCGAAACACACGCCAAGTTCGTCTTCGAGCGCGACGATCTCGTTGCCCAGATCGAAGGCACCGACCAGCCCCTGCCACTGCTTGGCGGTGAGCGCCGCGACCATGAAGCGCACCCCGTCGCGGCTGCGGAAGTCGCGCCCGAAGGCGCCCCAGATCGCATTGCCCAGCCGCTCGCGGTCGCCGCCGCGATAGAGCATCTCGGCCATCGCCCCGCTATTGGCCATGGTTCCGATGGCGACATCGCCCAGGGGCACGCGCAGTTCGCTGCCCTCCCCGGTTCGATCGCGGTGGCGGATGCCCGACAGCAGCGCAAACGCGGAATAGGCGCCGGTGATGAAATCCCAGGCCGGCAAGACCTGATTGACCGGCGGCGGATCGGCCGCCTCCCATTCTTCCGGCCCGCACATCAGCGGATAGCCGCTGGCCGCATTGACGGTGAAATCCATCGCCTGCCGGCCATCGTGCCAGCCCATCACCCGCAGCGATACGAGGTCGGCGCGCCCCCGGCTCATCGCGGCGTGGCTGAGGAAGCTCTTTTCGGGCAGATTGGTGATGACATTGCCCGTCTTGCGGGTCATTTCCACCAGCAATTCGCGCCCTTCGTCGCTGCGCAGATCGAGCGCGACGGACTTCTTGCCCCGGTTGAGATTTTCCCACGACAGGCTGCGGCCCTCGCGCGTGAGCATATAGCGATCGTAATCGAGCCCGCCGGCCTTGTGATCCACGCGGATCACCTCTGCTCCGAACTGGGCGCAATATAGCCCGGCGGTGGGGGAAGCGACGAAGCTGGACGCTTCGATTATGCTCAGATCGCCGAGAAGATCATACATCGCTCAGCTATGCGCCGCGAATTCGCGGAGCATATGCTTGGCGATCTGGAGTTGCAGGATCTGGGTCGTCCCTTCGTAGATGCGATAAATGCGCGCATCGCGGAAGAACCGTTCGGCGTCGTATTCCGCCAGATAACCGGCGCCGCCATAGATCTGCACCACGCGGTCGACCACGCGCCCGCACATCTCGGATGCGAAGACCTTGAACGCCGCGGCCTTGGTGATGGTGTTCTCGCCCCGGTCCACGCGGGCCGCGACGTCTTCCATCATGCATTCGGCGGCGTAGATCTCGGTCTCGCTCTCGGCCAGCATCTGCTGGATGAGCTGGAAATTGGCGATGGGTTCGCCGAAGGCCTTGCGCTCGCTGGCATAGCGGACCGCGCTGTCGAGCGCGCGGCGGGCATAGCCGGTGCTGGCCGCGCCCACGGAAATCCGCCCGTTGTCCAGGCTCTTCATGGCGAACACGAAGCCCCGGCCCGTCTCCCCGCCCAGCAGCGCGTCGCCGGGCACATGGACATCATCCATGATGACGTCCGCGACCTGGGCACCGGACTGGCCCATTTTCTTGTCCGGGCTGCCCGTGGACATGCCGGGGGTATCCATCGGCACGATGAAGGCGGAAACATGGGCGTTCTTGGGCAGCGCGTCCTTTTCGGTGCGCGCCATGATCAACGCGACATCGGCCTGCGGCGAATTGGTGATATAGCGCTTGGTGCCGTTCAGGATCCAGCCGTTGCCGTCGGGGTCGGGGCGCGCGGTGGTCTGCATGGCGGCGCTGTCGCTGCCGCTGCCAGGCTCGGTCAGGCCGAAACAGGCAATCTCGCCCGCGGCGATGCGCGGCCACCACTCGGCTTTCTGCGCATCGGTGCCCCCGTTCTTGATGGCGGAATTGAACATGCCGACATTGATCGAGAAGATCGAACGGAAGGCAGGCGCGGCATAGGCCATGGTCTTGACCACGCGTGCATACTGGCTGGTGCTGAGCCCCGCCCCGCCGAATTCCTCGGGAACGGTCAGACCGAACAGGCCCATATCCTTCATCTCCGCCAGCACGTCCGCCGGGATCGCATCGTTCTCGATCGTCTCCTTCTCGGCAGGGATCAGCCGCTCGCGCACGTAACGGTCGAGCTGGTCGATGAACTGTTCGAAGGTATCGGCATCCATTCCGGTCTGCGTCATGGCGTGGCGTTCTCCTCGGGAACCGGTGTCGGGGTGGGTGTTTCGTCGGCAGGGATCATGGCCTTGGCCTCCGCCACGGCGCGTGCCTCGCTGGGCGTGGGCGGCGCGGGTGCTTCGGAATCGTCCGAGCATCCGGTCGCCGCCAGCGCCAGGGCGGCCAGCACGATGCGAAGCCGCAGGGGCATTGGGCTTACTGTTCCTCGGTCTCCATGTCGCCCATTGCATCGGCAGCCGCGGCTGCGGTGTCGGCGGCGCTGTCGCCGGCTGCCTGGATGCGATCCTCCTCGGTTTCGGCCGGGGTGGTGTCATCGGCAGGATCGACGAATTGCGTATTGGCGTCGGGATCTTCGACGGGCATCGCTTCGACACCCTCCAGCGCCTCGTTAGCCGGGATTTCGACGGTGTCGGCCTCGGCCTCGGTCGAGGCGTTATCGGAACTGCCGCAGGCCGACAGGGCCAGGGCGAGCGGGGCGGCAAAGGCGATTGCATGGCGAAGGGTCATCGGTTCTCTCCTGAAAGGCGGGCCTGAAAAACAGGTTCGGCGCCAGTAACCATAGGGCCGGTCGCTGGCCAAGGGGAAAAACGCCCTTTCGCCGTTCCCACGAACCAATGCGTCTGCCAACAGCCGCGCATGGATCGCCCAAACCTCGACACCGCCCGAAGCGCGCTCAAGCGGGTTTTCGGGTTCGACGACTTTCGCGGGCGACAGGGCGCGGTGATCGAGCGCGTCCTCGGGGGCGAACGCACGCTGGCGGTGATGCCGACGGGCGCGGGCAAGTCGCTGACCTATCAGCTGCCCGCGGTGCTGCTGGAGGGAACCTGCGTGGTCGTGAGCCCTCTGATCGCGCTGATGCACGATCAGCTGCGCAGCGCGCGGGCCAACGGGATCCGCGCCGCGACGTTGACCAGCGTAGACGCGGACTGGCGCGAAACGATCGACGCGTTTCGCGCGGGCGAGCTCGATCTGCTCTATGTCGCGCCCGAGCGGGCAAGCCAGCCGGGCTTTCGCGCGCTGCTGTCGGAGGCACCGCTCGCCCTGTTCGCGATCGACGAGGCGCATTGCGTGTCCGAATGGGGGCATGATTTCCGCCCCGATTACCGCCAGCTTCGCCCTCTTATGGATGCCTTCCTCGAGGTGCCGCGCCTCGCGCTTACGGCGACCGCGGACAGGCAGACCCGCGCCGATATCCTGGGTCAGCTGGGCATTGCGGAGGAGGGGCTGGTGCTTGCCGGGTTCGACCGGCCCAACATCCGCTATGCGATGCGCCCGCGCGACAATCCCGCGCGCCAGATCGCACAGCTGATGGCGCAGCAGCCGGGGCCGGGCATCGTCTACGTCCCCACTCGCGCCAAGACCGAGCGGCTGGCCGAACAGCTTTCAAAGGCCACCGGGCGGGAGGTGCGGCCCTATCATGCAGGGCTCGACCCAGGTGTCCGCGCCGACAACCAGGCCGCCTTCGTCGCCAGCGAGGATATGGTGGTGGTGGCGACGGTCGCCTTCGGCATGGGGATCGACAAGCCCGACGTCCGCTTCGTGGCGCATGCCGGGATTCCCAAGTCGATCGAGGGCTATTATCAGGAAACGGGGCGCGCCGGGCGCGACGGCGATCCCGCCCGCGCGGTGATGTTCTGGGGCGCGACCGATTTCGCCACCGCGCGCCAGCGCCTGTCCGAAGTGCCCGAGGATCGCCGCATGGCCGAGCGCGCACGCCTCGATTCGCTCGCCGCCCTGATCGAGACGCCGGATTGCCGCCGCGCGGTGTTGTTGCGGCATTTCGGTGAGGATCCGCCTGCCGAATGCGGCAATTGCGACAACTGTCTGGACAAGCCCGGCACGGTCGACGTCACCGAACTGGCGCAGAAGCTGCTCAGTGCAGCTTATCGCACCGGCCAGAGCTTCGGCATCGGCCACCTCGCCAAGGTGCTGACCGGAAGCACGGACGAGCGCGTGCGCCAGCGCGGCCACGATGCGCTCAGCGTCTACGGGATCGTCGGGGCCGAAGAGGCGGCACTGCTCCAGCCGCTCGCCCGGGCGCTTCAGGCGCGCGGCGTGCTGGTCGCCAACGTGCACGGCGGGCTGGAACTGGGCGGCGATGCCCGCGCGATCCTGAAAGGGGGCGAGCAGGTGGCGATCGTGATCCCACCGAAACGGTCCGGCCGCCGCCGCGATCGCGGCGCGGCCAACCCGGTGGACGATCCGCTGTTCGAGGCACTGCGCGACCTGCGGCGCGATCTGGCGAAGGAGGCGGGTGTGCCGCCCTATGTTGTCTTCCACGATTCGACCCTGCGCGCCATCGCCGAAGCGCGCCCGTCGTCGCTATCCGAGCTGGGCGCGCTCCCGGGTGTCGGGGCGAAGAAGCTCGATGCTTACGGACGGCCGTTTCTGGACGCGGTTACAAGGGGTTAAGTACCGGCCTTTCCCAAAGCTTGACTCGCGCCAACCGCGATATAAATATGATATCATAATTATATCGAAGGAGGGCTTTTCGATGTCCATCGAACTCATAGGGATGAATACCAGCATCGAGCGCAAGGGCGCCAGCTACAGCGGTTATCCGGTCCTGTTCATCCTGCTCGCGCTCGCCGCCGTAGTGGCCTGGGATCTGATCACCGGCCTGCCCCCCGCGGGCGCCTCCAAGGCTGACAAGCTGATGTTCGTCGGCCTGCTTCTGGGACCGATCCTTGCCGCTGTCTTCATCGGAATCGGATTTTTCATGATCCAGCCCAACCAGGCCGCCGTCCTGACATTGTTCGGTGAATACCGCGGGACGGAGCGGCGCGAGGGGCTGCGCTGGGTGTGGCCGTGGATCATGCGCAACAAGATCAGCGTGCGCGCCCACAATATCCATTCGGAACGCGTGAAGATCAACGATTTGCGGGGAAATCCGATCGACATCGCCTGCAACGTGGTGTGGCGCGTGCGCGATACGGCACAGGCTGTGTTCGACGTGGACGATTACAAGGCTTTCGTGAACATCCAGATCGAGGCCGGGCTGCGGACGGTCGGATCGCGCCACCCCTATGACGATTTCGAAGGCGAGGAAACCACACTGCGCAGCAGTGGCGACACCGTGAACCGCGAGTTGCTGGAAGAGCTGAACGACCGGGTCAAGGTGGCGGGAATTGTGGTGGACGAGGCGGGCCTGACTCATCTCGCCTATGCTTCGGAAATCGCAGGCGCCATGCTGCGCCGGCAGCAGGCCGAAGCGGTCATCGCCGCGCGGGCCAAGCTGGTGATGGGCGCGGTGGGCATGGTCGAGGACGCGCTGACCAAGCTGAGCCAGGACAACATCGTCGAGCTCGACGACGAGCGGCGCGCGACCATGGTCTCCAATCTGATGGTGGTGCTCTGCGGCGAGCGTGAGGCGCAGCCGGTCGTCAATGCCGGTACGCTTTATCAATAAGCACGCTCTGCGGATTTCCTGACCGATGCAGAAGAAAGCCTTCGCCCTTCGCCTCGATCCGGCGGTCTTCGCCGCGATCGAGCGACTGGCGGGAGCCGAGTTGCGAAGCGCCAACGCGCAGATTGAGATGTTGCTCCGCGAAGCGCTCAAGAAGCGCGGGGTCGAAGTCAGCAAGACCGCCCCGCCCAGGCGTGGGCGACCGCCCAGAAACGAATGATCAAGGAAGGATGGCATCCCATGACGAAGATCAGGACAGTGACGAAGACGGGCATGGCGGCGATCGCACTTGCCGCCGGGACCGTGGCGCAAGCGGGCGAACCGATCACGGCACCGGGCCCGGCAGGCGATCTGTCCGGAACGCTGGTGCGGCCCGCCGCTGACAAACCCGTGATCCTCATCATCCCCGGCTCCGGTCCCACGGATCGCGATGGCAACAGTCCCTTGGGTATTTCCGCCGGTTCCTATCGCCTGCTGGCCGAAGGACTTGCAGACGAGGGGATAGGATCGATCAGGATCGACAAGCGCGGCATGTTCGCCAGCAAAGACGCGGTGGCGGACGCCAATGCCGTGAGGCTGAGCGACTACAGGCAGGATGTCGCCGCGTGGATCGCGTCGGCCCGCACTGCGACTGGCGCTGAGTGCCTTTGGCTTGCGGGGCACAGCGAAGGGGGGCTGGTGGCGCTGGCGTCCGCCGATCTCGACGGGGTTTGCGGCCTTGTGCTGCTGGCCACGCCGGGCAGGCCCCTTGGCGTTCTCCTGCGCGAACAGCTGCGGGCCAACCCCGCAAATGCGCCGCTGTTGTCGCAAGCGGACGAAGCCATCGCCGCTTTGGAAAAAGGCGAGCGTTACGACACCACCGCCATGCATCCGGCACTGAAATCCTTGTTCAATGAAGCCGTGCAGGATTTTCTCATCGACATGATGGCCTTCGATCCGGCGGACAAGGCATCGTCCGCCCCGGTTCCCCTGCTGATCGTGCAGGGCGGAGAGGATCTTCAGGTCGGCGCCGAAGACGGCGCGGCGCTGCAAGCCGCGCGACCGGACGCCGGTTTCGTCAGGCTCGCGACCATGAACCACGTCCTGAAGGATGTACCCGAAGGTGACCGTGCGGCCAATCTGGCGACCTATGGCGACCCCGACCGCCCGCTGGCTGCGGGTCTGGTGGATGCCATAACCGATTTTCTGGAGGGTCACCGGTGAGTGGAGGCCCGCGCTTCCGCTATTACAAGGCGGGCATGAGCAGGCAGATAACACCGGTCAATCTTGCCGGATGGATCGCGCTGACGGTGTGGGCGGTCGCGCTCGTCCTGATGATCTGGGGTATCAGCGTGAGCCTGCGCGGCTTGCAGGATCCGATCTATCGCGCAGGCGCGGTAATCGGCTGCTCGCTGCTCAGCATGATCTGGCTGGTCGGCGGCGTTTTATGGATGAAGGCGCGAAGCGAAATCATCGATGCCGACGCATTGTACGATCGGCAAAAGGCGAAAAACGGCGAAGGAAAACGCTGATCAGCGCCCCATCGATGCGGTCCGGACACCGGCCATGACGATGCGGTCGTAGGCGTCCGCGATCTGGTTCGCGCGCGCGAACACCGGCGCCGCCTCTGGCGACGAAGCGGAAGGCATATACTGACCAAGCAGGGACTTCGCATCCCCGTTGCCCGCAGCGGCCGCGACCAGCCAGTGCGCCAGCGCCTCTCTCATATCGCGTTTGACCCCTTGGCCGTTCGCGTAGAGGATTCCGATCCCTTCCAGACCATGTGCATTGCCCATGTGCGCCGCCGCCTGGTAATAGCGCATTGCCGCTTCGAAGTCCTGATCGACGCCTCGCCCGGCGGCGTACATCACGCCCAAGCTTGCGGCGGCCCCGGAGGTGCGGTCCGCGGCGGCTTCGCGAAACAGTTGGATCGCTTCGCTCGCGGTCCCTTCGGTCAAATTCCGATCGATCATGACGCCAAGACGCCACTTGGCAAACGCATCGCCCTCGCCGGCCGCAGCCCGATAGTACCCGGCCGCCCTGGCGGCATCCGCGGTTACGCCATGGCCGCTTTCGTACAGCCAGCCCAACGTCGCAATTGCGACCGGATCACCGGTCTGGGCATTCAGTTGAACGCCGGCGGCAGTTGGCAGCGGGTTATGGATGGGCTGAGCGGCGAGCGGCGCGCTTGCCGCGAGGGCAAGTGCCGTCGCGGCGGAGACGCCGAGCGGACTGCTCATCGAATTTCCAGTATGTTGCGACCCAAAGGGCTTTACCTTTGCTTAACCAAGCGCCGCAACCGTGTTCGGTTCCCGAGGCAACTGATACCAAGCAAAAAAATCAGGGAATGAGATGCCCTGCCCGGTCACGCTTGGTCGCCAGATAGTGATGATTGTGAACGCCAGGGGCCAACGCGAGGGACACCCTTTCGGTCACGGTAATGCCTGCCGCTTCGAAGGCGGCGACCTTTTCCGGGTTGTTCGTAAGCAGACGCACCCGCCCCACTCCCATCAGTTCCAGCATTCGGGCGGCGACCGGAAAATCGCGCGCCTCGGCGGGAAGGCCAAGCCGCGTGTTGGCGTCGAGCGTGTCGAAACCCTGGTCCTGCAGACGATAGGCGCGCAGCTTGTTGACCAGCCCGATACCGCGCCCTTCCTGACGCATGTAGAGCACCGCACCCCAGCCGCCCCGCTGCGCTTCCTCCGCGATAGCGGCAAGCGCAGCGTCGAGCTGGGGACCGCAATCGCACTTGAGACTGCCGAACACGTCGCCCGTCAGGCACTCGGAATGCAACCGGACGAGGGGTACACGGCCTTCCGTCCGCTGCCCGATCACGAGCGCGGCATGTTCGCGGATGTCGTCGGTGCTGCGAAAGGCGATGATTTCCGCATCCTCAAGTGCCTCTACCGGCAGGCGGGCCCGCGTCGCGATCTGGAGGCGGGAGGGGTTCATCAGCGCGCCGATGTCTTGCGCGAATACTGCCTGCGCCTCCCCAGCCCCTGATGGGTCGACGAGGAAGGCTGGCAGAATGCCCGCGATACGCGCCAGTTCCAGCGCCGCCGTCGCCTGAGCGCGCCAGTGGAGAGGCATCGCCTTGAACGGGCCCTTTAGAGGGCTGGCGAGATCGCGGGACGGGTCGGCCACGGTCTGCGCTGCCGAAAGGTCGAAAGGGTCGGCTCCGCGCAGCAATACCGGCGTGCCCGGCACCGCCGCTTCCCGCTGATTGGCCAGTTTCAGGGTCGCGGCGCGGCTTGCGGATACCAGCATCGAACCGGCAGCCAGCCCTTCCCCGAAAGCGGTTTCCACCGGTTGCAGCACCGGCGCGCCCGGAAGTGCGAGCGGCCAGCCATGCCGCAGGGCATCCACCGCCTGCGCCGCGCGCCGTGCAGGTGAGGCCGGAGGCAAGCCGTCGCTCAGAACGTGAACTCCGTGACCAGCGGCACATGGTCGCTCGGCTTTTCCCAGCCGCGCGTGTCCTCGATCACCGCATGGCCGGTCGTCTGCGCCGCCAGCGCGGGGCTGGCCCACATATGGTCGAGCCTGCGGCCCCGGTCGCCCACCCGCCAGTCCTTGGCGCGATAGCTCCACCAGGAATAATAGCGCTGCGGATCGGGAATATGCCGGCGCCCGATGTCGGCCCAGCCATGCGCATCCATGAAGCGCTGCAGGCTCTCGACCTCGATCGGCGTGTGGCTGACCACCTTCAGCAGCGCCTTGTGATTCCACACATCGCTTTCGAGCGGCGCGACGTTGAAATCGCCCACGATCAGCGTGGGCCGTTCGATCGTGTCCGCCCAGCGCGCCATCCGCTCCAGAAAATCGAGCTTCTGGCCGAACTTGGGGTTCACGGTGCGATCCGGCTCGTCACCGCCGGCCGGGATATAGACATTCTCGATCACCATGCCCTGCATGGCGGGATCGGTCAGTTCCACGCCGATGTGCCGCGCTTCGCCGTTGTCCTGCCAATCATGCCTGGAGAAATCGCGGATCGGCACGCGGCTGACAGTGGCCACCCCGTGATAGCCTTTCTGCCCATGCACGGCGATATGTTCGTACCCGGCGGCGCGGAAGGCTTCGAAGGGGAACTGGTGCTCCTGGCACTTGATCTCCTGCAGGCACAGAACATCGGGGGCCTGTTCGGTGAGGAACCGTTCGACCTGATCGATGCGCAGGCGAACGGAGTTGATGTTCCAGGTGGCAACCGAAAGCGTGGGCATGGCCGGTCAGTTAGGTGGCCTTCACGCAAATGTCACCTTGCTCCGTGATGTGGAGACGATACGAGCGAGCCCAGCCACCGAACGGGAACCCATCATGACCATACGCCTTGTCGCCGCCCTTCTTCTCGCGCTGCCACTGGCGGCCTGCGCGACGGATCAGAACCGCCCCGTTACGCAGCTTTCGCCGCCCGCGAGGGCCAAGAACGTCATCCTGTTCATCGGCGACGGCATGGGCATTTCCACCATCACCGCGGCGCGGATCTACGAGGGGCAGAAGCGCGGCGAAACCGGCGAGGAGAATCTGCTCAGCTTCGAACGCTTTCCGCAGACCGCACTGGTGAAGACCTACAACACCAATGCGCAGGTCCCCGACAGCGCCGGCACGGCAAGCGCGTTGAACGCGGGCGTGAAGACCAGCATCGGCGTGATCAATGTGGACCACAGCGTGCCCAAGGGCGATTGCGCGGCCGGTATGGCCAATCCGCTGCCGATCACGGCGGAAGCCGCCCGCCAGGCCGGCCTCAACATCGGCATCGTCACCACGGCGCGGTTGACCCATGCGACCCCGGCCGCCGTCTACGCGCACAGCCCGGACAGGGACTGGGAGTCGGACAAGGACATTCCGGCAGCCGAGCGGGCCAAGGGATGCCAAGACATAGCCAGCCAGCTCCTGAACTTCCCCTTCGATGTGGCGCTGGGCGGAGGAATGGGCAAGTTCGCAGGTGCGGGCCGGCTCGCGCCCGACGACATCGCCAAGGGCTGGGCCGCTCGCACGGGGGGCAGCTTCGTCCAGACCGCATCGGCGCTGGCTGCGGCGCCTGCCAACAAGCCCGTCCTCGGCCTCTTCAGCCCCAGCCACATGACCTACATGGCGGATCGCACGGCAGACAGCGGGGAGCCCACCCTTACCGACATGACCGCAGCCGCGCTTTCGCGCCTGGGCGGCAAGCAGGCCGGCTATTACCTGATGGTGGAAGGGGGACGCATCGATCACGCCCATCACGCGGGCCAGGCGGGGTACGCGCTGGAGGAGACGGTCGAGTTCGCCCGTGCCGTGCAATACGCGCTGGAGCATACCGATCCCGCCGAAACGCTGATCCTGGTCACCGCGGATCACAGCCATGTGTTCACCATCGCCGGCTACCCCAGGCGCGGCAATCCGATCCTGGGTCTGGTCACCGGTGGCGGCGAAGGCGAAGGATCACCCGACCAGCCAGCACTGGCGGCGGATGGCAAGCCGTACACTACGCTCGGCTATGCCAACGGACCCGGTGCCGTGAAAGGCGAACGCGGCGTGCCGGAGACCGGTCTGCATGCCCATCAGCAGGCACTGGTCCCACTGGGATCGGAGACCCATGGGGGCGAGGATGTGGCCCTCTATGCAACCGGTCCGGGTTCCCAGGCGGTGCATGGCGTGATGGAGCAGAACGTGATCCAGCAAGTCATCGCCGGAGCGCTGGGGCTGGAGTGAGGGCATGAAAAAACCCTCGTGCCGGGGGCATTGGCACGAGGGTCCTTCATGCGTTCGTCACGCTTGGACAGAACGGGGTACCGAAGGTCGAGGTAACAGGGGGGAAAACCCGCCTTCAACCGCTCTGTGAGACCATATTTAGGGCTCCGCGGCTTTCGATCCGATGAACGCGACGTATCGGATTGTCGCGGGTTTCGCGCAAACCGGAGGTAAACCGTTACCTAGCGGCGACCGCCCGTTCGGCGCGGATCGGTGAACCTGAATTTGCTGTCAGAAACCTGCGCGCCGTAGTTCTGGTTCTTCAGCCGCACTGTGGTGCGGTTGTTCTGCGCATCCAGCGCGACCCAGTTGGTGAGTTCCAGCCCACCCGGCGCCTTCGCATCGCGCACGAAGATCAGCGTGATGACGCCGTATTCGGGATGCTTCTTGTCGCGCACCTCGACGCTTACGACGTCAGGATGATCGCTGGGGACCAGCTTGCCGTAGGTCTTCACGTCGCGACTGGGATCCAGCAGCGCACCCAGCGGCGAATTGCCGATGGGCCAGCGCTGGACCTGCTTGACCTCGTAATCGACCAGATAAAGCGACTTGCCATTCGACACGACGAGCATGTTCGCGCTCTTGTCGTATTCGAAGCGGATCTTGCCCGGTCTCTTGAGATAGAGCTTGCCCGGAATGGTCGCGCCATTGCGGTCGGTCTGGGTAAAGTCCGCCGTCAGGGTCGAAATGCCGCGCAAAGCCTCGACAGCGCGGTCGAGGTCGCCCGCAGCGGCGCTTACCGGTGTCGGCGCGGCGGCAAAACTGGCTGGAACGGCAACGCCCAGCGCCACGGCAAATGCGGCGCCAAGCGGCTTTTTCGGAATTTTGTGCAAGATCGTCATGCTCCGGTATATGGGTTCGGAGCGTTGAACTGCCACTGAATGCAGGGTGTTCCCGTTATTCAGCCAGCGCTTACTTGATCTTCGCTTCCTTGAACTCGACATGCTTGCGCGCGACGGGATCGTACTTCTTGAAGACGAACTTTTCCGTGTGGTTGCGCGGATTTTTCTTGGTCACATAGTAGAAGCCCGTGTCGGCAGTCGAGACGAGCTTGATCTTGACGGTGGTGGGCTTCGCCATGGTCTTATCCTGAAAATGTCGGTTTACCGGGGCCTTGCGCCCCCAAAAAAACAAAAGGCGGCGGAAAGCCCCGCCGCTTGCGCGCGGCCAATGCGCGATTCCATGGGAAAAGTCAACTGCGGCCTACCAGTCCACCTTGCCCCGATTGGCCTTCACGGTTCCGCGCACTTTCTTGGCCTTGAGCCGCTGGGTTTTGCCCACGCGGTTGAGGCGGCTTTTCTTGCGCGCCTTGGGCGGGGTAAGCGCATCATCGATCAAATTTGCCAGGCGCTTGCGCGCTGCATCACGGTTTTCGGCCTGCGTGCGATATTCGCTGGCGGTCAGGATGAGTTCGCCCGACTTGGTGAGCTTGCTTCCTGCCAGATCCTGCAACCGGTGGTATGCGCCCGGGGTCAAACCGATTGCGAAGACATCGACCCGCAGTTGCACACTGGATGCGACCTTGTTGACGTTCTGCCCGCCGGGCCCCGAGCCGGCGATGAATTTTTCTTCGGCGATCTCCAGCGCGCGCTGTGTCGCATTACGCATCCGCAAACCCCAGCGCCGCGAAATCGGCGGGCAGAGGCGCGGTGGCGGCGATCGCGGGCTTGCCCGTTCTCGGCACGTCCAGGCCCGCAGCGTGGAGCATGGTCCTGCGGGCGCCCTTGGCGCTCCCGTAGACCGGATCGCCCAGAAGGGGCATGCCGATCCCGCTCGCGGCATGGACGCGGATCTGGTGCGTGCGTCCGGTCTCGGGCCGGAATTCGACCAGCGCCAGTCCGCCCTGCTCGCCAAGGACCCGCCAATGGGTGACCGATGGCTTGCCCTTGCGCGCGGGGATCATCCGCCAGCCCTTCTGCGCGCTGCTGATCTTGGCGAGCGCCAGTTCGACCGTGCCTTCGCTGCGCGGCGGAACGGCCGCCAGCACCCCCAGATAGCGCTTCCCCACCAGCTTCTCCTCGAAAGCTCTTGCAAAGCGCTTCAGCGCCTTGGAATTGCGGGCGAGAAGCAGGCAGCCGCTGGTATCCGTGTCGAGCCGATGGACGGGCAGCGGCGCATGATGGAAGCCCAGCTTGAGCGCATCCATGTGATCGGACAGCGCGGCCCCGCCCTTGCGCGGCGTCTCGATCGGCAGGCCGCCCGGCTTGTCGATCACCAGGGCCTCGGCATCTTCGAAGAGAATGGGCGGATGGCTCACGACAGCAGCCGCGCCTCATGCAGCCCGCGAAGGGCATTGCCGAGCAGGAAGCCGCCTTCCAGATCCGCCACCGTCACCTCTTCTTCCCGGGCTTTGCCCTCGCCGATCAGCCGCCCCCGGAGGATGCCCGGTAGAAGCCCGAGCCTGACAGGCGGCGTCACCAGCATCCCGTCCCGCGCGACGAACACGTTGGATGTGCTTCCTTCCGTCACCAGTCCATCGTCCCGCACGAAGATCGCCTCGTCGGCCCCCTCGGCCAGGGCGACACGGCGCCCGTCC
>NZ_JBELMO010000013.1:0-56172 GCF_042095715.1 Qipengyuania sp.
TCTTCCGATCTGCCATACTGCTGCTTGACCTCGTGGAATTCGCTGCCGTCCACGATGCGAGCGTTCACCTCATGCACGTCGTAGGGTGCGCGGTCATCTTCGGGGATCAGGGCATAAAGATCCTCGGCATCGAACTTCGGCGCGCGCGGACTCTTGAGCGCGACATCCTTCGCGGCGGCATAATTTTCGCCCAAATGGCTCACGATATCGCGAACGATGGTCAGCGCATGCTCGTCATTTTCGGCGAGATGATCGACGACGCCGGATTTCTTCACATGCAGGTCGCCGCCGCCAAGGTCCTCGGCACTGATTTCCTCCCCCGTAGCGGCCTTCACCAGGGGCGGCCCGGCGAGGAAGATCGTGCCCTGGTTGCGCACGATGACGGTTTCGTCCGACATGGCGGGCACATAGGCGCCGCCGGCGGTGCAGCTTCCCATGACGCAGGCGATCTGCGGGATGCCCAGTGCGCTCATATTGGCCTGGTTGAAGAAGATGCGTCCGAAGTGCTCCTTGTCCGGAAAAACCTCTGCCTGGTAGGGCAGGTTGGCACCGCCGCTATCGACCAGGTAGATGCAGGGCAGGCGGTTGTCCTGCGCTATCTCCTGTGCGCGCAAATGCTTCTTCACCGTCATGGGGTAGTAGGAGCCACCCTTCACGGTCGGATCGTTGCATACGATCATCACCTGCCTTCCCGAGACCCGCCCGATCCCGCAGATCATCGAGGCGCCGTTGACGTCGCCTTCATACATGCCGTTCGCTGCGAGCTGCCCGATCTCGAGAAAAGGCGAGCCGGGATCGAGCAACCGCTCGACCCGCTCACGGGGAAGCAGCTTGCCTCGAGAGACGTGTCGCTCGCGGTGGCGCTCCGATCCTCCCAGGCTCGCTTCGGCGACTTTTTCGCGCAACTCGGTGGCGAGCGCCTTGTTGTGCTCGAACCGCGCTTTGGCGTCGGGTGCGTCCCGGTCGAGCTGGGATTTGAGAACAGGTGCAGTCATCGTCTCTCCTTGGCGGCCGCCCTAACGGTCTTGCATCGCAACGCCAAGCAGCCACAAGGGAAACGATGCTGTTACGCCTTATCGCAGCCCTCCTGCTGCTTCTCCCCGTTTCGCAACCGGTTTTTGCCCAGGATGGGGCTTACGCACCGCCGGTGCCGCCGCCGTGCCGACGGGTCGGTGACGATCCATCACTGACGATCGACCCGGCCATCGCCGCGGATCTTGCGGAGATTGGCCTCGACCGGGCTGCGATCTTCGAGCGGATGCGGGAGACATCGATCCCCGAAACCATGGGCTGCTGGGCGATGCCGGTGGGCAATTTCGACAGCCAGCTGATCTCGGTGGGAATGGCCCAGTGGAACTATGGAACCGGGAGCCTGCAGCCGGTGCTGGAAGAATGGCGCAGGTCGTTCGGATCGAAACGCGAGGCGAAGCGGGAGATCGCGAAACTGGCGCCGGTCTATGGCAAGCTCCTCTTCTCGAAAGACTGCCTGGCCGTGCCGGTCCGCCAGTCCTGCCGCGCGGGCATTCTCGTCGCGCACGGAGAGGATGGAAAGCTCAACCCTGTCATCATGGGCGAGCTGACCTCCCTGTTCGAAAGCAACCGGATGCTGCAGGTGCAGCTCGACCATTATCTTGCCTTGCTCGAAGATGTGCGCGGCGACCTTGTCCGGGTCTTTCCGCAAGGCCCGATCACTACGCGCAAGATTCGCTGGGCCATCGACACACGCGTTCAGCAGGGCGGCCTGCCGTCGAGCGAAGATATCGCTCGCCTTCGCCGAAAGCTCGAAGCGATGCCGCGCGAGGAATACTGGCAGCGCCTCGATGCGATCTTCAGCTGGTACGATGCCATTTCACAAACGATAGATCAGGATGGAATCGGCCGCGACTATGCATGGAACGTCGCGCAATGGCGTTGCCTTATGTACACCGGCCAGATCGATCCGGAGCAGTATGAACTTCTGAACATAACCTTCCTGCGCAGCCGCACCGCAACCGGCAATGCGGGCCGATGGCAGGCGCTCACCTTTTCTCGCCGGGCAAAGATAGTTCTGGGCGTGGGCAGCGTGAGCGGAGTGCGCGACGGCGGCTGCTTGGTGTTCTAGCGCGTTAGCGTCTTTTCACGAACTCGGCGCGCAGGACGAGCCCCTTGATGCCGGAATATTTGCAGTCGATTTCCTGGGCGTCGCCGGTCAGGCGGATCGACTTTATCAGTGTGCCCTGCTTTAGCGTCTGGCCCGCGCCCTTCACATCGAGGTCCTTGATCAGCGTTACCTGATCGCCGTCCTGCAACAGGTTTCCTACCGCATCGCGAACTTCGACCGCGTCGGCCGCAGCCTGCTTCGCGGCCAGTTCGGGCGCAGTTATCCACTCGCCGCTGTCCTCGTCGTAGACGTAGTCTTCGTCTGCGCTCATCCCGCCGCCCCGATCAGCTCACGCCCGATAAGCATCCGGCGGATTTCGTTGGTGCCCGCGCCGATATCGAGCAGCTTGGCATCGCGCATGTAGCGTTCGACGGGCCAATCCAGCGTGTAGCCTGCGCCGCCCAGGGCCTGGACGCTCTCGGCAGCCACGCGAAACGCATTTTCGGAAGCCAGCAGGATGGCCCCGGCGGCATCGAAGCGGGTGGTATTTTCCGCGTCGCAGTTCTTGGCCACTGCGTAGGTGTAGGCACGTGCGGATTGCAGCGCGACATACATGTCGGCGACCTTTGCCTGCATCAACTGGAAGCTGCCGATGGGCTTACCGAACTGGGTTCGTTCTCGGAGATAGGGGATCACGGTGTCGAGGCAGGCCTGCATCACGCCCAGTTGCAATCCGGACAGCACCACGCGCTCGTAGTCGAGTCCGCTCATCAGCACGCCTACGCCGCCGTTTTCAGGGCCCATAACATTATCGTCCGGCACGAAGCAGTCGTCGAAAACCAGTTCCGCGGTGGGCGAGCCGCGCATACCGACCTTCTCGATCTTCTGACCGATCGAAAAACCTTCGAAATCCTTCTCGATCAGGAAGGTTGTGATGCCGCGGCTCGCCGCCTGCGGATCGGTCTTGGCATATACCACAAGCGTGTCCGCATAGGGTGCGTTGGTAATCCAGAACTTGGTGCCGTTGAGGACGTATCCCCCGTCGACCTTCTCGGCCTTGGCCTTCATCGAGACGACGTCGGATCCCGCGCTCGCCTCGCTCATTGCCAGGCTGCCGACATGCTCGCCGCTTATAAGCCTGGGCAGGTACTTCGCCTTCTGCGCCTCGTTGCCCCAGCGCGCGATCTGGTTGACGCAGAGGTTAGAATGCGCGCCGTAGCTTAGGCCGACGCTGGCACTCGCGCGGCTGATTTCCTCGACCGCCACGACATGCTCGAGATAGCCGAGGCCCAAGCCGCCGTCAGCCTCGGGCACGGTAATGCCGTGCAGGCCCAGCGCGCCCATTGCCGGCCACAGCTCGGCCTTCGGAAACCAGTCTTCGCGGTCGATCTTCTCGGCAAGCGGCGCAATCTGCTCGTCGGCGAAACGCGCGACGCTGTCTCGGATCATCTCGGCGCTCTCGCCAAGCTGGAAGTCGAAGTCGGGAGTTGCCCGCATCTTACTCTCCTGGAAAAATTTGATCTGCCGATAGCGGGGCGACCACAAAGTCGCAATCGACGCGCGTCCAGTCCGGCCCCTTGCGTACTGCCCCTGCTGAGCCACGCCCTGCCTGATTAGCTACAGTGATCGGAGCGAAACTGAAAAATCTCGGAAGAACAATGATTTCTATCTCTTGGTTAACAGGTTGGGAATGGGCCGCACGCCGTCGTCTCGGAGTGAGGAAAAGAGGAAGGACTAAAGAATGCAGACTTCATCAACAATGATCCGGGGGCTACGCGCCCCGGCCATGGCGCTGCTCTTAGCGGGAGCTGGCGCGCCTGCGATGGCAGCGACATATATCGTCGACTTCACTTCTCTGAACGGAAGCGGAGTTACTGGCACTGCTAACCTGGATTACGATCCCGATGCGCGCGCATTGTCTGTGTCCTTCAATGTATTCGGGCTCGATCCCAATGGCGGACATGTAGCTCACATTCATGGGTTGTTTGCCAATGGTCAGCCTGCGGACTCGACGACGCCGACTTCCGCTCAGGATACCGACGGCGATGGATTTATCGAGTTGGGAGAGGGCGCGCAGATCTATGGCGATGTCCTGCTGCCCCTTGGCGACATCGGTTCGAACGCAGCCGGGGTGTCGACTTACTCCATGACCTACGATCTTTCGGACAGCTCGATCTTTAACGCCGATTACGATGAAGACGATCTCACTCCGTTCGAGCTTCGCGAAGTCGTCATCCATGGGCTGACGGTGCCGCAGGGTCCGGGCGCGGGGACGGATGGAGAGGTAGACGGCACCAACGGCTATCTGGCTACGCTCCCGGTCGCATCCGGCGAGATCATGGCCGCCGGAATGGGTGCCGTTCCTGAACCCGGGACCTGGGCCATGCTGATCGTCGGCTTCGGCGCCATCGGTGGCAGTCTGCGTGCCAAGGGCGCGGCAAAGCGTCGTCTAGGAAAAGCTATGGCTGCGTAAGCCTCGACGAAAAATGACAAAAGGGGCCTCCGAATCAGCAGTTCGGAGGCCCTTTTTATAAGCCAGCAGATTTATTCTGCCGCTTCGGCCTCCGCCTCTTCGAGTGTCGGATAATCGATATAGCCATGCTCGCCGGGGAAGTACCAGGTGGCCGGTACGTCCACGTTCGGAGCAAACTCCGCGCCCTTGGCGATGCGGGCGGGGAGGTCTGGATTGGAGATGAACGGTCTGCCGAAGCTGACCGCATCGCATCGTCCACTCTCGACATCGGCGGCGGCTTCCTCGGCGGAATAGTCCGAATTGAGGATAAGCGATCCGGAGTAGATCGAGCGAATAAGCTTGTCCTGCTTGGGTACGTCAGTCCGGCCGAAAGTTCCCTCGGGCCCGGGCTGGCGAAGTTCGAGGAAGGCGAGGCCCAGATCCTCGACCACTTTAGCGGCTGCCCCGAAAGTGGTCGCCGGATCACTATCATCGGCACCCTGGGTCTCGCCATTGGGGCTGAGCCTTACGCCGACCCGGTCTGCGGTCCACACATCGATCAACGCTTCGAGGACCTCGCGCAGGATGCGGCTGCGGTTTTCCGCGCTGCCGCCGTAACGATCTTCGCGCAGATTGGTGCTGTCGCGCAAAAACTGGTCGATGAGGTAGCCATTCGCACCATGGAGTTGCACGCCGTCGAAGCCGGCGGCCAGAGCATTGGCCGCGGCGTGCCGGTAATCCTCCACGACCCGGGCTACCTCATCGGTTTCGAGAGCGCGCGCCTCGACATAATCCAGCTTGCCCTGGGGGGTGTGGGCCTGCCCCGGCGCCTTGGTCGCGCTAGCCGACACGGGCTTTTCGCCACCGAGGAAGACCGGATGCACGATGCGCCCCATGTGCCATAGCTGAAGCACGATCTGTCCACCTTCCTCGTGTACCGCCTGGGTGACTTTCTGCCAGCCCGCGACCTGCTCTTCGGTCCAGATACCTGGGGCGGATGGCCAGCCAGATCCTTCCACACTGATGCCGGTCGCTTCGCTGATGATCAGCCCCGCGCTCGCGCGCTGACGATAATAGGTGGTCATCATGTCGTTCGGTACGACGCCCGGCTGGGTTGCTCGACCGCGGGTGAGCGGCGCCATGAAGATGCGATTTCTTGCCTCGATCGCTCCCATGGTGATCGGCTCAAACAGGGAATCATGCATGATCGGCGCATCCTTTCGGCTGGTTTCGTTTCGAAACCCAGCTAGGTGCGCTGCATGGCAATCGCAACCGGTGAGAGCAAAGAACAAGCCGATGGCGGGCTTCTGCCGCTCTTGGCATTGATCGGCGGGAATGCGGCGCTGGCATTGGGCCCCTGGCTGGTGCGCCTTACCGACACGGGGCCCGTGGCGGCGGGATTCTGGCGCCTGCTTCTCCCGCTTCCGCTTTTCGCGGTGCTGGCATGGCGCGAACGGGTGGGCGCAAGGCTGAGCCGACCCATCGTTTTGCTGGTACTTGCAGCCGGGATCGCGTTCGCACTGGATCTGGCGAGCTGGCACATCGGTATAGAGCGGACCCGGCTCGGCAACGCCACGCTGTTCGGGAATTCGGGCAGCCTGATCCTTATGGTGGTGGGAATCGTTGCCCTGCGCCGCCGACCCACTGTGGCGGAGGCATCGGCGATATTGGCGGCACTGGCAGGCGCGGCGATCCTGTTCGGCCAGAGCCTGGATATCTCGGTCAGGACGCTAAGGGGCGATCTGTTCTGCCTGCTCGCGGGGGTATTCTACGTTGGGTATTTGCTGCCGGCGCAAAGGGCGCGGGCAAGCGTAGGGCAATGGAGTGTCCTGTTGCTGGTGTGTTGCGCGGGCGCACCTGTCCTCCTCGCAATCGCGCTTGGGGCCGGGGAGCCGGTATGGCCAAGTGCTGCCGGGTTTGCCCCGGTGGTGGCGCTGGCCATCAGCAGCCAGGTGGTGGGGCAGGGCCTGCTGGTTTTCGCTTTGAAGCACTTTCCGCCGCTCGTTATCGGGATGGCCCTGCTCACTCAGCCGGCGCTGGCCGCTTTTACCGGATGGCTGGCCTTTGGTGAATTGCTGTCCCCGCTCGACATCCTCGGCATGGCTCTGATCGGCATGGCATTGGTGATTGCACGGGTCAGGCGCGAAAAGCCTTGAGGAACGTGAGGTAGCGCTCTTCCACGGCGGCAAGATCCGGGCCGGACAGCGCCAGTCGGGCCTGTTCCCGAAGTTTCTGGCCTTGATCGCGCAAAAGGGCGATCCGCTGTTTCGCCTGGATCAGCGTGGCGGCGGCGCGCAAGGTGTCGAACATCACCAGCGCGGCCTGCGGATTGGTGGCGGCGGCACTGCGCATAGCGCCGAAGCCGCGTTCCAGAAAATGCTGAAACGTATCCGGCAGGGGATAGACCTGCGAATTTTCCGGATGATCCTCGATCCGCCGGCGCAAGTCCCGGCGACCCAGTTCCGAAGTTGCGGCCCCTAGCCAATGTAACGTGGTAATCGCAGTGAAGGGGTCGTTGATGCCGGGGCTGAGCGCCCGCAGGCCGATCTCCACCAGTTCGTCGATCAGGAACTGGGGATCCTGCGTGGGCGTGCGGGTGGCGCCGATGGCGAAGGCTTCCGCAGCCGCCTGCCTGACGTGCTCGTCCGCGTCACCACCGCACACACGCGCCACCGGCATGCCCGGATGCACGAAATCGCCGGTCCGCACCTCGAGTGCTATGTTGCAATCATTCTTCTCGGACAGCTGCGCCAGTTCTTCGAAATCGATGATCTGGACATAGCCGGTTCGGTCTATGGTGATGGCCTCGCCATCCGGACCAGGTTCCAGTTCGCGACCCGATCCGTCTTCCGGATAGTTGTCGCGAATATCACGCAACAGGCGCCCTCCGATGCCCTGCAGCACCGAATTGATGCGGATCGAGGAAGGGACATGGTTGAGGAAATACACCAGCACTGCCACCGAAAGGGCCATCAGCAGATAGGCGACGAGAAGCGACAGCTGTGGCACGAAGCCAGGCTGACTTGTCGATCCGGCGTTGAATGCGGCGAATGCAACCTCGTCCTCTGCGCGGACGGTGCGCAAGACCGTTATGGCGTAGACGAAGGTACCGATGAAAGTCGCAAGGCTCAGCTGATTGCCCTTGTCTTCCATGAAGTTGGTCAGGAGACGGGGGCCGTAATTGCCGCTGGCATAGGCAACTGCTGCAATAGTGATCGAGAAAACGGTTGAAGCGACGCCGATGGTGGAACCCGCGATCACCTGCAGCATGTTCGATGCCGACTGTGGACGGGCAGGCTGCAGCCACCCGATGCTATTCAAGGATTCTGCGAATCCGTTACGGTCTAGCCAGACCAGCGTGACCGCCAACGACACGCCAATCAGAGCAAACAGCGCGGGATAGAACCAGTAATTGGAATTCAGCCGCGACCATAGCCAGCGGATATCGGCATTCATGGTCGCCCTCCGTCAGCGCGTTGTCACTGTTCGTCGGCGCCTTGGCCAATCTCGCGGTTGAGGAAAGCCAGCAGCAAGGCCGCCCGCTTGGCATCTTCCGCATGATCGGAACCCACCGAATGTCCGCCCTCGCGATATTCGTGATAGTAGAAGGTTTGTCCGAAGTCTTCCAATTTGGCCGCCGCCTTGCGCGCGTGGCCCGGATGAACCCGATCATCCAGCGTCGATAGATAATAGAAGGTCGCTGGATAGTTCGGGACGTTGCGCATGTTCTGATAGGGCGACCATGCCTTCATGAACGCCCAGTCGGCCGGCATATCGGGATTGCCGTATTCGGCCATCCAGGACGCGCCTGCCAGCAGCTTGTTATAGCGGCGCATGTCGATTAGCGGGCTGCCCGAAATGATCGCGCCATAAAGGTCGGGCCGCTGGTTCGCCACCGCGCCGACGAGCACGCCGCCATTGGAGCGGCCGGAGGCAGCTATGCGGCCGGGCTGGGCCATGTTGGCTGCGACCAGATCATCGGCCACGGCGTGAAAATCGTCAAAGCTTTTCTGGCGCTTTTCCCTCAGCGCATCCTCGTGCCAGCGTGGACCGTATTCCCCGCCGCCACGAATGTTGGCAAGGACATAGGCGTTTCCTTCTTCCAGCCAGAACAGGCCCAGCGGCCCGCTGCGATAGGGTTCGGCCGTCAGATACTTGGGCGTCTGCGCGTTGCGGAACCCGCCATAGGCATGGATGAGTGTGGGCAGCGGTCCTTCCGCACCCTTGGGGCGGGCGAGGTAATATGGGACCTTTGTGCCGTCCCTGGACGTGGCGAATTTCTGTTCGACCGTGAACTTCGATGCATCGAACTGAGCCGGCTCGCTGGCGATCGCCACGGGCTCTCCCATGCTGGGGACAGCGTAGAGCGTGGGCGGGGTAAGCATGCTTTCCACCGTCACGAAGGCGGTGTCACCCTTGGTGCTGGTTTGCGCAATCTGGATCGTGCTGTTGGGGGGAAGGGCCATCTCCCTCTTCGACCATCCAGATGGGCCCGGGGTGAGTTCGATCAGCTTGCCCGAAACATCGTCGAGCACCTTTACCCACAGCTTGCTTTCCGAACTCGCGACCTCTTCCACCGCCTGCGAGGCGCTGGGCACGAACAGCGTGAAAGACGTCACGGCCTTGCCGTCCATCACATCCTGCAATGCGAAGGCGACGAGCGTTCCGGGCTGAGCGGTGCCCGATCGAACCTTGAGCGGGGAGTTCAGCTTGGCGATGGCGAAGCCGTCCAGAACGCCTTGAAACTCGGCATCTTCAGGCATGGGCAGGGCAACGGTGGAGCCGTCGCTTCGGACCAAGGACAGGTTGTTGGTCCAGAAACTGGGGCTACGGTTGACGAAGCGCCAGCGCGTGTCGCCGTCCAGCGTCGAGAAGCCGCTGATGCTGACGTCTGCCTTCTGTCCCTCGGCGATCTGCCTGGCAGCGCTGAAGGGCGTGCCGCGCTTCCACAGCTTCACCAGCCTTGGGTAGCCCGAATCGGTCAGCGATCCTTCGCCCTCCTCGGTGCCGACGAACAGGGTGTCCTTGTCGTACCAGGCGACGTTGGACTTGGCCGCGGGCAGGGTGAAGCCGCCCTCGACGAACGCCCCGGTTCCGATATCGAATTCCCGAACCACGTCCGCGTCGGTGCCGCCCGGGCTGACCGATACGAGGCAGCGCGTGTATTCAGGCGCGAGGCAGTTCGCGCCGTGCCAAACCCAGCTCTGATTTTCCTTCCGGCCAAGCGCATCGACGTCGATCAGGGTGCGCCATTCGGGCGCGCCCTTCATGTAACTGTCGAGGCTGGCGATCCGCCAGATCCCGCGCGGGTTCTTGGCATCGCGCCAGAGATTGGTAACCTGGTCGCCGTAGATGGCAGTCGGCATCGCGATCTGCCGATCATCGTCCAGAATTTGCCGGGCCCACGCCTTGGCTAGCGGATATTCGGGTGCCTTTGTGAGCACGGCCTCGGTCTCGGCGTTCCAGGCATCAACCTTGGCGAGAGCCTTCTCGCCCTTGATCTCTTCCAGCCAGATGTACGGATCGTCCGCATCGGTATCCTGTGCCGCGATCGGAGCGGCCAGGCTGAGCGTTGCGAAGGCGAGCGCAAAACGCGCGACCATATGTTTTCCTCCCATATTTATTTCAGACTTTGCCCAGATCGCCCTTGCCGATCGTTCCGCTGGCCATTTCCAGCATCCTGTCGAGGCTTTGCTTGGCCTTGATGCGCAGGCCTTCCTCAATCTCGATCCGTGGTTCCAGATCGCGAAGGGCGAGGTAGAGCTTGGGTAGCGTGTTTAGCGCCATGTAGGGGCAGATGTTGCAGGCGCAGTTCCCGTCCGCGCCCGGCGCACCGATGAAGTTTTTCTCCGGTACCGCCTTCTCCATCTGGTGAATGATATGCGGTTCGGTGGCGATGATCAGCGTATCGCCTTCGAAGGTCTTGGAATATTGCAGGATGCCGCTGGTCGATCCGACGTAGTCCGCATGGTCGATAATCGTCGGCGGGCATTCGGGATGCGCCACGACGGGGGCGCCCGGATGCTGCGCTTTCAGCTTCAAGAGCTCTGTTTCGCTAAAGGCTTCATGCACGATGCACACGCCCGGCCACAAAAGCATGTCGCGGTTGAACTTGCGCGACAGATAACCGCCCAGATGGCGATCCGGCCCGAAAATGATCGGCTGATCCTCCGGAATCTGGCTGATGATGGTTTCGGCGCTCGAACTGGTGACGATGAAATCGGACAGCGCCTTCACCTCGGTCGAACAGTTGATGTAGGTCAGCGCGATGTGATCGGGATGCTTTTCGCGAAATGCCTTGAACTTCTCGGGCGGGCAGCTGTCCTCGAGGGAGCAGCCCGCGTCCATGTCGGGCAGGACCACGATCTTTTCGGGGCTCAGGATCTTGGCGGTATCGGCCATGAACTTGACCCCGCAGAATGCGATTACTTCCGCTTCGGTCTCCGCTGCCTTGCGGCTCAGTTCGAGGCTGTCGCCGACGAAATCGGCCAGGTCCTGAATTTGGGGCTTCTGGTAATAATGCGCCAGGATCACCGCGTTGCGCTCCTTGCGAAGGCGGTCGATCTCGGCGAGCAGGTCTTCGCCGGCGGGTATTGTGAACTGGTCGGTCATTGTCGCTCCTCGGCCTGTCAACGCCTATAGCGCCAATGCGGTCCACGAACAGTGCCGGTTGTTCCCTGCGCCGGTTCATGCGACTGGCGCGGACCATGGATGATCCCGTACTAAAGGAAGCCGATTACGCAAGCGCGCGCGGACTGGTTGCCAATCGCCCCGTCTTCTTCGGTTCGGCTGGCCTGATCATCCTGTTTTCCCTGCTGGGCGCCGTGTTTCCCAAGGCGGCGGACCGCCTGTTCCAGCAGGTGCAAGCGCTGATCGTGGCCGATTTCGGCTGGTTCTACATCGCCGCCGTGGCCATTTTCCTGGGTTTCGTTCTGTTTCTCATGTTCAGTCGCTATGGCGATGTGAAGCTTGGTCCCGATGCCAGCGAGCCCGAATATAGCCATCTATCTTGGTTCGCGATGCTGTTCAGCGCAGGGATGGGGATCGGCCTGGTCTTCTTCGGAGTGGCCGAACCGATCCAGCATTTCGCCGATCCGCCCATGGGGGAAGGGGGCACGGTGGAGGCTGCCCGCCAGGCCATGGTCCTCACCTTCTTCCACTGGGGCGTGCATGCCTGGGCGATCTACGCGGTGTTGGGACTGGCGCTGGCCTATTTTTCGTTTCGCCGGGGTCTTCCGCTCACCATCCGTTCGGCGCTGTTCCCATTGCTCGGGCGCCGGATCTATGGACCGATCGGCAACGCAATCGACATCTTCGCGGTGCTCGGGACCATGTTCGGCGTCGCGACCTCGCTCGGCCTCGGCGTGCTCCAGGTCAATGCGGGGCTGGCCTATCTGATCGGGCTGCCGACGGGTGCGGGCATCCAGGTCATGCTGATCGCCGGGATCACCGCGCTTGCGACGCTCTCGGTGTTCCTGGGCCTCGATCGCGGTGTGAAGCGATTGTCGGAACTCAATATCATCTTCGCCCTGCTGTTGCTCGGCTTCGTGCTTGCCGCGGGGCCCACGCTGTTCCTGCTCCAGGCCTTCGTGCAGAATGTCGGTGCGTATCTGGGGGCGGTCGTGCCGCGAACGTTCCGGCTCTATGCTTATGAGCCCAATCCGTGGATTGCGGACTGGACGCTGTTCTACTGGGGCTGGTGGATCGCCTGGTCCCCCTTCGTAGGCATGTTTATCGCGCGCATTTCGCGCGGGCGCACGATCCGGCAGTTCGTGGTCGGCGTGCTGACCGTTCCCGTCCTTTTCACCTTCCTTTGGATGACGGTGTTCGGCAATACCGCCATTTCGCTCGATCAGTCGGGTACTGCCCCCATCGTGCAGATCGTGGCCGACGATATGCCGGTGGCGCTGTTCGCGATGCTGGCACAGCTCCCGTGGTCCACCATCACCTCCGCGCTGGCCACCCTGCTGATCGTGACTTTCTTCGTCACGTCGGCCGATTCGGGGGCGCTGGTCATAGACATGATAACGTCCGGCGCGGCCGAAAACCCGCCGGTCTTCCAGCGGATTTTCTGGGCGATCTGCGCGGGCGTGGTCGCTTCCGTACTGCTGCTGGCGGGGGGGCTTCAGGCGCTTCAGACCGCGGCAATCACCAGCGCGCTACCCTTCGCGGTGGTAATGATCTTCATCTGCTATGCGCTACTGCGGGGCCTCCAGATGGAAAAGCTGGGGACGCCCGCCGATTTCGGAACGATGCCATCGGCGCATCCCGATCCCGATGTGAGCTGGAAGACGCGGTTGAAGCTGGCGACCAACTCCTTCGACCGCAAAGCAATCGCACGCTTCTTGGACGAGCGGGCGTGGCCCGCCATTGACGAGGCGGCGGGCGAAATGCGGCGGCACAGCCTGTCGCCGGAAATCGAACGCACCGACGATTGCCTTCGCCTCATTCTGCCGCGCGGCGAATACGGGACCTTCAGCTATGAAATCGAAGCGCGCGGGTTCCGCAATCCCAGCTTCGCCTGGGCCGAATCCAAGCGTGCAAGCGAGAAAGACCAGCAGCATTTCCGCGCCATGGTGCGCAGTTCGGAAGGAGGGCGCACAATCGACATTACCGGCCTTTCAAAAGAACAGATCATCCACGATATCGTCGATCGCTACACCCATTTCCGCAATTCGCGCCGGCTCGACAGCTGATGGTCTCCTGCTCGCCGCACTATCCGGAGCCGAGCTACATCGTGAAGCCCGGCGGGATGAACGCTGTCATCGGCCGCTCCGCGCCGGGCGTTCCGGCGAGGACCCACTCCGTTAACGTATAGCCCACGGGGGTGTAGGCCAGCATCATCGAGATGACGAAGGTGGCGATATAGGCGCCCGTCCCCCACAGCAGGGCAGGGTGCACGCGGCCGAGACGCTTCATATCCGCCGCCATCAGGATGGCGGGAAAAATCAGCGTCGTCAGGAACGAGATTGTCCAGGCGTTCGGGATCAGCAAAGGCATCGGCAGAAGCCGCCCGACGCCGGGGCCGGTCAGGATGCTGAAACCCACGAGCATCAGGCGGCGGTGCCAGCCCATGTGGCGGCGCGTCGCAAGGCTCCACATCGCCAGCGCGCCGAAACACAGCAGCAATGCGATGTTGCTGACCAGGAATTCGTTTTGAGCGAAGAAGAACGGCCCACCCGTTCTGCGGGCGACCAGGATCATGATCGTGATCCCCATCGCCACCATGGCGGGAACCCACAGATAGCCCAGCTTGCCAAGCCGAATGTGCAGCTCCCGGCGTCCTGTTACGATGGTCCAACCCTGTACGAGGGACAGGGCGAGCCAGCCCATGAAGACGAGGGCGTGCGCGTGATAGGCTGCGGGCGCCGCGAAGGTGGACCGCCCCATGGCCAGGTTCAGCGTGAAGCCCGCAACGATGATAAGCGACATCGCCAGCGTCATGACGAAATAGAAGCGCCGTTCCGATTGTTCCGCGCTGCGCGGAGGTGCCCCCGCCGGCAAAGTAGCCATCGATTTTACTCCCCAACTCCATCGACGGGTCGAGTGTTACTCGAGTGTCGACACGCGGTCTTGTATCATCGCGCCAAATCGGCTGGGAGTGCGATTAGGCGGGCCCTGTCGTCTCTCCGTCGAATGCGACGTTCACGGTGACATCGCCATAGCCTGCGACCTGCATCGGGATGGCGAGGTTCTGTCGTACGGCTTCCTTGGCTGCCTGCCGCGCCAGCGCCAGCACTTCGGGGTTCTTGGCGAAGGCGTTGGCCTTCTGCTCCGCCTGGCGGGAATTGTTGCGCGCGAGCGCTTCAGCCGCGTTCCCGGTCACGAAATTGCCTTCGGTGAAGGTGCGAGCATCTGCCTCATCAAGATTGGGACGTGAGATGCGCAGGCTGGGCAGCGTTACCGAGAGTGTCTCGGTACCCGCATCCCAGGCGAAGCGGTCGCGGTCCATGGTAGAAAGGTCGAGCCGGTATTCGACAGTGGCCGGGATGATCGCGGCCTGCCTGCTCTTGAGGATATCGATTCCCAGTACGCCTTGGGTGTTGGTGCTTTCAGCAACCACCTCGAACCTGCTGGAAAACACCGTGAGGGAATTCTGCTTCTCGAAGGCCAGCATGGCGCTGCCCACCGGATCGCCTTCTTCCTTGTAAATGAACGCGCGCCAAGCCAGCCAGGCCGTGGCGGCGAGCAGGACGATGACGATCAGCCACGGAACCGCCTGGATGCGTGCCAGCGGCGTGTCACGCTTCGGGCGTTCCTGCAGTTCGGCTTCCTCGGTGCGGGTCAGCTTGTCCGCCATCGGTTATTCTCCTGAGTTACCTCCCCGCGGTCCTCCAGATCGATCAGATGCGCAAGGACGGAAAGCCCCGCTGCCTTGATCAGCCTTGGGTCCAGCTTCACGTACATCTTCGCCACCAGTTCTTCGACAGAGGCCGGTGATTCTGCCAGCAGGCGGCGGATCTGGTTCTCGCGCTGCTTGCGGTGCCCGATCATGCCGCGCACCAGCTGGCGCGGCTTTTCGACCGCTGGCCCATGTGCCGGATAATATATGCGGTCGTCTTCGCGCGTGTGGAGCCGCTCCAGGCTGCGCAAGTAATCGCTCATGCTGCCATCGGGTGGAACGACCACGCTGGTGGACCAGCCCATCACGTGATCGCCGGTGAACAGCGCGCCGCTTTCCTCCAGCGCGAAGCAGAGATGATTGGATACGTGACCCGGCGTTGCGACCGCGGTGAGGGTCCATCCCGGCCCCGTCATCGCCTCCCCATCGGCAAGGACGCGGTCCGGAGCATAGTCGGGATCGAACCCCTCGTCCGCGCGCGGTCCGGCCGTGTCGAAAGCGAGCGGCGCGCAGCCCACGATTGGCGCACCCGTGCTTTCGGCGAGTGGGCGGGATGCGGGCGAATGGTCGCGGTGGGTATGCGTGCACATGATGGCGACGACGTCTTCGTCGCCGATCGCGGCCTTCAGCGCTTCCAGATGTTCGGGCTCTGCCGGGCCCGGATCGATTACGGCGCAGCCTTCGCCCGCGCTAACGATATAGGTTTGCGTGCCCGTATAGGTGAAAGGCGACGGATTGGGCGCCAGCACCCGGCGGACCAGCGGCTCGATCTGCTCGGCCGTTCCGGTCGGCCAGGGCTTGGGGGGGGCGGCTACCATGGCTTGCATATGGCCACGCCGCTGCGCCATGTCACCCCGCCGCCCGCGAAGGGCCAACGAAAGGGGAGAGCACTTGGCCGACACCATCCTTGTCATCGATGCGGGAACCACCTCCACCCGCGCCATGCTGTTCGGTGCGGACGGCAAGCTTCACAAGGTGGCGCAGCGCGAACTGACGCAGCATTATCCGCGCCCCGGTTGGGTGGAGCACGACGTGGCCGAGATCTGGGAGCGCACGCTGGCCTGCGCGCGCGAGGTCGCAGGCCACGCCGCGCCCGGCATCGCCGCCATAGGCATCACCAACCAGCGAGAGACGGTGGTCGCATGGGACCGCGCCAACGGGCAGCCTCTCGCCCGCGCCATAGTGTGGCAGGATCGCCGGACGGCCGCCATGTGCGCCGCGCTGAAGGATGCGGGGCACGAAGACGCGGTGCGCTCCGCGACCGGACTTCTGCTTGATCCCTATTTCTCCGCTACCAAGATGCGCTGGCTGCTGGACAATGACGGGCAGGTTCGCGCGGCCGCACAGGGCGGTCGGCTGGCTCTGGGTACGGTCGAAAGCTGGCTGACCTTCAAGCTTTCGGGCGGCGTGCATGTCAGCGATGCCAGCAACGCCAGCCGCACGCTCCTGCTGCCATTAAAAGGGGCGCAGTTCGACGAAGGACTGTGCGATCTGTTCGGGATTCCGCGCGCCGCGCTGCCGCAGGTCGTCGATACCCACGGGCCGCTGTCCCAGAGCGATCCGGACTGGCTGGGTCGCGCAATTCCGATCTGCGGCATGATCGGCGATCAGCAGTCGGCGACGGTGGGGCAGGCGTGCCTCTCCCCGGGGGAAACCAAGGCCACCTACGGAACCGGCGCCTTCGTACTGACCAATCAGGGCGGGGCGGTGCCCACGTCGGACCACCGTCTGCTCGGCACGGTGTTGACGCAGCGCGACGGGGAGCGCCGCTATGCGCTCGAAGGATCCGTCTTTGTGGCCGGAAGCCTGGTGCAATGGCTGCGTGACAGCCTGGGCATCATTTCCAGCGCATCCGAAACCGAGGCGCTGGCCCGCTCCATTCCCAACAGCGGCGGGGTCATCATCGTACCCGCGCTGGCGGGGCTGGGTGCCCCGCACTGGCGGCCGGACGCGCGCGGCGTAATCAGTGGACTGAGCTTTTCCACCGGTCGCGCGCAGATCGCGCGCGCCGCGCTCGAGGCGATGGCGCATCAGACACACGATCTCGCCGAGGCGTTCTCAGCCGATGGCACCCCCTGGCAGACGCTTCGGATCGACGGCGGCATGAGCGCCAACGACTGGATGGCACAGGATCTCGCCGATTGTCTCGGGGTGACGGTGGAACGACCGGCCTTCGTGGAGACCACGGCTTTGGGCGCTGCACTTTGCGCTGCGGTGGGTGCCGGAATTCATTCGACGCTGGAGGATGCGGCGCAGTCCATGCGCGGCGAAACCCGCCAGTTCGAACCACGTGTGGACCGCAGCGACCGGGACGAACGCCTGGCCCGCTGGCGCAAGGCGCTGGCCGCCGCCTGATCGTGGGGGCGGTGTGCCGCTCGCGAGCTATTGCTGTTCGAAAGTGCTGGCGAGGCGGCTTTGCAGCGTCTTGGCCGGCCCTTCGTCACCCTCGCGCTGCAATTGCGTATCGAGGCGTTCGGCCCGCGCGTACAGCCGCTCGCTTTCGCGCACGAGCGCGCGGACCACGGGTTGCAGCCGATCCATTTGCACCGGGTCGCTGGGGCGGTCCTGCGATAGCTTGCCGCTCATGCGGACTTGTGCGGGGGTTAGCTCCCCAGCGAAAAAAGCGCGCTGGTTGAGCAGCCATGCCAGCAGGTTCATCAGCCGCGTGGTCGTGCGCAGCCCTTCGATCGAAAGGGCGATCCGCGCCGGTTCCGTTCCCGGCTCCACGGTTTCGCGGCTACGCATGTCGAATGTCGCGCGCGCCTCGTCGGCGAGCAGCAGGGTTTCCTCGTAGAGTTCTTCGACGACCTGGCGCCGAATTCTGTGCGTATTCATGTCGCCGCTTGCCTATTCCGCCGGGCTCGATCTAGCCAGATCGCATTCCTTAGCGTGCCAACAGTGGACATCCTCTTACGGTTCCGGGGGCATGGCCCCTTACGCGATGATATCGGGCAGCAGATTGTCCTCGATCATGAAGATCTGGTCGCGGATTGCGAGCTTGCGTTTTTTCAGCCGCATGAGCTGCAACTGGTCGCCCGTGCCGGACGCCGTCAGCGCGGCGATTGCGGCATCCAGGTCGCGATGCTCGATACGCAGGTTTTCCAGGCGCCTGATCAGTTCCTGTTCGTTCACCGGCCTCGCCCCGATCCTTGTTGTCCCGAATCCGTTCGTCGCGTTTTCGCCGCGCGCCGCGCCATAGTGGTCCATCCGGGGTTCGCAAAGCGTTTAGGGTATGGTTGTATGTTGCCCCAAGCGGCTCGACCGCCCCGGCGAGTCGCCCATCCCGAGGGTCGCACCCCTTGTTGGAAAGGAGAATGCGCTTATGCTTTCATCCCATGTCGACGCGCTGCAGTCCAAACACGCCGGATTGGACCACCGCCTTCAGCGGGAAATGGCCCGCCCCGCGCCCGACGCTGCGATGATTCGCGACATCAAGAAACAGAAGCTTCGTCTCAAGGAAGAAATAGCCCGCCTGTGACGGGCCGATACTGGCCCCCTTTCGCGAGGGGGCCGGTTGTTCTAGCGCACGGAGCATGACTGCCGCCTCCAGCGCCCGAATGATCCTGAATCGTCTTCACGAGGCCATGGCTTCGCGGGCGAATGCGCAACGCAAGCTCGACCAGGTGGTGGAGATCATTGGCGAGACGCTCGATAGCGAGGTGTGCTCGATCTATCTCCTGCGTGAGGGCGCGCTGGAACTGTTCGCCACGCGCGGCCTGAACCCAGATGCCGTTCACGTCACTCGCCTGGCCGTGGGCGAAGGGCTTGTGGGCACTATCGCCGCACATATCGAAACCCTCAATCTGGCGGAAGCCGCGGCGCATCCCGATTTCGCCTATCGCCCGGAAACCGGCGAAGACAAGTTCCACTCCTTTGCGGGCGTTCCGATCATCTATCGCGAACGCGCGATCGGTGCGTTGGCCGTACAGCATGCCGACCCGCGCCGTTACGAGGACGTGGAGATAGAGGCGCTGCAGACCACGGCAATGGTGCTGTCGGAACTCATTGCCCACAACGGGCTCGTGGACGAGGAATACGGGCGGGAGGCGGAGACCGGCCCCCGCATGCTGGAGGGCCTCACTCTGGTGAAGGGCCTCGCCACTGGGACCGCCGTATTCCACCAGCCGCGGATCACGATCGATCACGTCGTCGCCGACGACATCGAGGCGGAGAGGCAGCGGGTGTACCGCGCCTTCGACAAGATGCGCGACCAGATCGACGCATTGGGTAGCCAGCCCGAGTTCCGCAACGGCGGCGAACATGCAGAGGTTCTCGAAACCTACAAGATGTTCGCTTACGACGAGGGTTGGGGGCGCCGTATCAACGAGGCCATCGACAGCGGCCTCACCGCCGAGGCCGCGATCGAGCGTGTTCAGCAGCGCACGCGCATGCGAATGCGGGAGATCGACGATCCCCTTCTGGCCGATCGCATGCACGATCTGGAAGACTTGTCGAACAGATTGCTGCGGATCGTATCCGGGCAGCTTGGTACTGCCGCCACGCAGGGGCTGAGAGGCGATAGCATCCTGATCGCGCGCAATCTGGGCCCAGCGGAACTGCTGGAATACGACCGCCGTCGGCTGAAGGGCGTCGTCATGCAGGAAGGGTCGCTGACGGCCCATGTCGTGATCGTCGCGCGCGCGATGGGCATTCCGGTGGTGGGCCGGGTGCCCAATGTGATGGCGCAAGTCTCGGAGGGTGACGAAATCCTGCTCGATGGGGACAAGGGTTCGGTCACGCTGCGGCCGAGCCAGTCGATGGGCGAGGTGTTCGACGCGCGCTTCGCCAAGAGCCGCGAGCGCCAGCAAGCCTATGCGCAGATGCGCGAGGTCGAACCTTTCACGCGTTGCGGTACGCGCATCACGGTCAACATCAACGCCGGACTGCGCGACGACATGAGCATGCTGGCCATGACTGGCGCGGACGGTGTCGGCCTGTTCCGGACCGAGTTCCAGTTTCTGGTTTCGGCCACGCTGCCCCAGCGCGAGCGCCAGATGCGTCTCTATCGCGATGTGCTGGACGCGGCCGAGGGCAAGCCGGTGATCTTCCGCACGGTGGACATCGGCGGCGACAAGGCAGTGCCTTATCTCCAGAGTGATGCGCTGGACCGCGAGGAGAACCCCGCCATGGGCTGGCGCGCGTTGCGGCTGGCGCTGGAGCGTGAGGCGCTGCTCAAGGCTCAGGCGCGCGCCTTGCTGGAAGCGAGCGCCGGGCGCACGCTCAACGTGATGTTTCCGATGGTCAGCGAGCCATGGGAATTCGATGCCGCACGGCAGGTGTTCGACGATCAGATCGCCTTCCTCAAATCGCGCAAGAAACTGCTTCCCGAGGCGATCCGTTACGGCGCCATGCTGGAAGTGCCCGCTCTGGCGGAGGTGCTGGAACAGATGGTTCCGCGCGTGTCTTTCCTTTCGGTCGGCACCAATGATCTTACCCAGTTCCTGTTCGCTGCCGACAGGGCAAATCCCAAGCTGGCCGAGCGCTACGACTGGTTGAGCACGCCGGTTCTCCGCTTCCTCGACCGCGTGGCGAAAGCGCTGGTGGGTCAGTCGATCGATCTCAACGTCTGCGGGGAGATGGGCGGTCGCCGGCTTGAGGCGCTGGCTCTGCTGGGCATCGGCTATCGCCGTCTGTCGATCACGCCCGCCGCGGTCGGGCCGATCAAGGAATTGATCCGCAAGGTCGATCTGGCCGAGATCACAGGCGCGATGCAGGGCTGGCTTGCGAACCCGCCCCCTAACTTCCGCACGGCGCTTGGCGACTGGGCGGACGAGCGCGGCATCGAGATCGAGTGAACTCTCGTCGCATGGCCGGTGCGCCCGGTCTCGCGTATGCCCGATTTTTACTATATGATATGTTGACTTGGCGGTCGGCTTTCGACTGACTGGCGCAGTACACGAATAACCAAGGGGTCCAATGAACGAGGGTTCGGAAACCGAAACGCATCCCGACGCGGGGCGCCGCGCCGGGGCGATGCTGCGTAGCGCGCGCGAAGAGAGGGGGCTGGAGCTGGAGGCGATCGCCGCCAAGACGCGCATTCCGCTGCGTCATCTGGAAGCGATCGAGGCGGGCCAATTCGGGGAATTGCCCAGCCGCACCTATGCGATCGGATTCAGCCGAACCTATGCCCGGGAGGTCGGGCTGGACGAACGCGCGGTGCTTGATCAGGTACGCGCCGATCTGGCCGAGGAAGAACCGGGCCGACCGGCCCGGCCCGACCGTTTCGAACCCGGCGATCCCGCCCGCGTGCCTTCGCGCGGGCTTGCCTGGTTCTCGGTGGTAGCGGTAATCCTGCTCGTGGCAGGGGCTTTCACCTTCTATCGCACCTATTTCTCGCCCGGCCTGGGCCCGCCGCCACTTACCGAAGAGACGCCGCAGGCCGTGGCAGCGAACACTCAGCCGCGCGGCCCCGCGCACGCCGCCACCGACGCTCCCAGCGGGCCGGTCGTCTTCACCAGCCTGATGGATGGCACCTGGGTCAAGTTCTACGACGGCGCGGGCGAACGGCTTTACGAAGCGCAGATGGCGAAGGGGGAAAGCTACACTGTGCCATCCGACGCCCAAAACCCGCAGGTCTGGACCGGGCGCCCCTATGCATTGGCGATCACGGTGGGCGGACGGCAAGTTCCCAAGCTTTCTGAAGAAGACACGATCATCAAGGACGTGTCGATTACGCCCGAGGCTCTGCTGTCGCGGGGCACGGCACCAATCACGTCCGCCACACCCGCCGCGTAGGAAAACCGCCTTCACGCTCTCGACAGCTTGGCGTGGCTAGGTCACTCGCCGGCAATGAATTCGCTGAGGAGTAATCGAGTGCTGACCCAAGGGCTGACAATACGCCGGATGGCGCTGACGGGGGCCATCGCCGCCGGCCTGCTGGCGCCGCTTCCGGCCGCTGCGCAAAGCGATGCGGAAGTGCGGCTCAGGAAGGTGGAGGCAGAAGTGCGCGCGCTTCAGCGCAGGGTATTCCCCGGTGCGGACGGCAAGTATTTCGAACCCGAAATCAGCAGCCCAGCCCAGTCCACCTCTCCCGCCATCGGCGTGCCCAGCACCACCGCCCTGACCGACGTTCTCGCCCGGCTTGATGCGCTGGAAGGGCAATTGCAGCGTCTCACCGCCGCGAATGAGGAAAATGCCAACACGCTGCGCCTGCTTCAGGACCGGGTGGAAGGACTTGAAGCCGCTCGCACCGCGGCACCGGCGAGCACGACACCCTCGGGCAGCGCGACGGCGCCCCCCCGCGGCGAACTCCCCGCCGCGTCTGCGTCCTCATCTCCAGCCAAACCCACCCCGGCGAAGGCTACAGCGGGGCCCAGCCCCGAACGTCTGGCTGCCGTCCAGGCGGTGACCAAGCCCGACACCGGCAATGCTGGCGAGGACGAATATACCTACGGCTTCCGCCTGTGGGAGGCCAAGCTCTACCCAGAAGCGGCGCAGCAGCTCACCAGCTATGTCGAGAAATATCCGAGCCATTCGATGATCAGCTATGGCCGAAACTTGCTCGGCCGTGCCTATCTCGACGATGGCAAGGCGCGCGAGGCCGCGGCCTGGTTCCTCAAGAATTACCAGGAAGACAAGAACGGTGCACGCGCGGGCGACAGCCTACTGTTCCTGGCCGAAAGCATGGTGGCGCTGAAGGATACAAAACGCGCCTGTATCGCGCTGGCCGAGTTTGCCGAGACATACCCCGCGCTCGCTACCGGGCGACTGAAGAGCCAGTTCGATGCCGATCGTGGCAAGGCGAAATGCGGCTGAGAGACTGCCGATTGATACGGCGCCCCCGCCTGAACTGATCGCGCGCTTCGCCGCCGACCTCTCCGGCCTGTGGCCCGAGGGAGACGGCGGCGGAGCGCGGCTCGGCATCGCGGTTTCGGGCGGGCCCGATAGCCTTGCCCTGCTGGTGCTGGCCACAGAGGCGCTGCCAGGCCGGGTGGAAGCGGCCAGCGTCGATCACGGCCTGCGTCCGGAAAGCGCAGACGAGGCTGCATTCGTCTCCGACATCTGCGCCCGGATCGGGGTGCCGCACCGCATCTTGGCTGTTGAGGTCGCGCCCGGTAACCTCCAGAGCGAGGCCCGTCGCGCGCGCTATGCGGCACTGGCATTCTGGCTGGAGGAGCGCGGGCTGGCGGCGCTCGCCACCGCGCATCATCTCGACGATCAGGCCGAAACGCTGCTGATGCGGATGAACCGGGGTAGCGGGATCGCGGGTCTCGCAGGGGTGAGGGCGCGAGGCGAGGTGCCGCAAACCCCTCACCCCCTGCTGCGCCCCCTGCTGGGTTGGCGCCGAGGGGAATTGGAGTCGGTCGTCGCCGGGGTGGGCATCGTGCCCGTCCGTGATCCATCGAACCACGATGCCCGATTCGATCGGGTGCGGATCCGCCATGCCCTAGCCGGGGCCGACTGGATCGATCCCGAGGGGCTGGCGCGCAGCGCCGCGCATCTCGGCGAGGCGGAGCACTATATCGGCGAGCAGATCGCCCGTGCGTATCGCGAGCGGGTCACGCATGAGGGCGGGGGCGCCCGATACCGCCTGGGCTTGTCGGATTTCGAGGCGGTCGAAATCACGCTTCGCATCGTCGAGAAGCTAGGTGGCAAGGCCAGCCGCAGCGAAGCCGCCAATCTGGTGGCCCGCCTGCGCGCCGGGTCCAACGCCTCTCTGGGCGGTATCCTTGCCCGCCCGGACGGCGACGAATGGCTGTTCGCGCCGGAGCCGCCTCGCTCCGGCTAGACCCTGAGCTTCGCAGCGTCGCGCGCCAGCGCCTCTACCTTCGCCGCATCGACAGGTCCTTTGGGCGCGACCCAGCTTCCGCCCACGCAGAGGACGGGATCGAAAGCGAGCCATTCCGCTGCGTTGTCGGGGCTTATCCCGCCCGTGGGGCAGAAGCGGCATTGCCCGAAGGGTGCCGCCAGCGCCTTGAGCGCAGGCAGACCGCCCGCCGCCATCGCCGGGAAGAACTTGAAATGCGTGAGGCCCAGATCCATCCCGCGCATGATGTCGCCCGCATTGGCGATGCCGGGAAGGAAGGGAACGCCTTCGCGCAGCGCGGCCTTACCCAGCGGTTCGGTGAGGCCTGGCGAGACAATGAATTCGCTACCCGCATTCAGCGCCGCATCCAGATCCGCTTCGTTGGCGACGGTGCCGGCGCCCACGATTGCGCCGTCCACGGCCTTCATCGCGCGGATGGCGTCGAGCGCCACCGGTGTACGTAGCGTCACTTCAAGCACCCGCAGCCCGCCCGCCACCAGCGCCCTGGCCAGCGGTTCCGCCTGTGACAAATCGTCGACGACGATCACCGGGATCACCGGGGCGCTGGTCATGATGTCGGCGATAGTGGTCATTCGGTTACTCCGTGTTCCGCCACAAAGGCTGCGGCCGCGCCGAACAGGCCGGGCTGGGGGTGGACGATAAGCTTCACCGGAATCCCGGCCATCAGCGCCCCGAAGCGCCCCTTGGCGCGGAACCGTTCGGCAAAGCCGGACCGGGGCAGGTGATCGCGCAGCCGGTAACCCAGGCCGCCCGCGATCACGACGCCGCCGAATCCGCCCTGCGCCAGCGCGATGTCGCCCGCCACGCTACCCAATGACAGGCAGAACCGGTCTAGCGCGGCGGCGGCCAGACTATCGCCATCTTCCATCGCGCGCGTCCACAAAGTGACATCGTCTTCTTCCGCTACCGCGCGCCCTTCCATTGCCGCCAGCGTCTGGCGGATCGGGCCGATCGCGGGGCCGGATACCACGCGCTCTATCGATACGCGATTGTGCAGCTTGCGCAGCCGCGCGAGGATCGCATCCTCTATGCTGTCGAGCGGGGCGAAATCGATGTGCCCGCCTTCGGTGGCGGTCACGCGGTATTCGGCGCCCTTGCGCCACAAATGCGCGACGCCGAGTCCGGTACCGGGGCCCAGCACGCTGATGGTTCCTTCCTCCGCCAGCGGCTGATCGGGGCCGGCAATATGGACGAACTGATCGTCTGGCGCGCGCGCAACCGCATGGGCCACGGCGGCGAAATCGTTGACGATGGTCCAGTTTCCGACGCCCAGCTTCGATTCCATCAAGGCGGGCCGGATGATCCAGGGATTGTTGGTGAAACGGATCACCTCTCCTCCGACAGGCCCGGCCACCGACAGGCTCGCGCGCGGTGGCAGGCTGCCACCCTGGCGCTCACGGAAGTCCTCCCACGCTGTCTGGAAGCTGGCGTGGTCCTTGGTGTGAAGAGTCTCCGGATCGCCCAGCGTGATGGACCCGTCCTCGGATACGGAGGCGATGGCAAAGCGGGCATGGGTGCCGCCGATATCGACAGATACGATGTCAATCACAGTCCGGCCTCGCTCAGCATCGCCGATCCGCCGCGTTCCGCGCTGTCGGCCAGATGGCGGAACATGGCAAACAACTCGCGGCCGACGCCCATGTCCGCTCTGGGATCGGGCGTCACGTCGCGGCTTGCCAGATCGGCGGTTGTCGAAAGCTCTCCCGTCACCGCGCACACCTTCACCATGTCGCCATCGCGCAGTCGGGCCAGCGGCCCGCCCCCCAGCGCCTCAGGCGTGCAGTGAATGGCGGCGGGTACCTTGCCGCTGGCTCCGGACATGCGCCCGTCAGTTACCAGCGCCACGCGATATCCGCGATCCTGCAATACGCCCAGCGGCGGGGTAAGCTTGTGCAATTCCGGCATGCCGTTGGCGCGGGGCCCTTGGAAGCGGACCACCACCACCACGTCGCGATCCAGTTCGCCCTTGGCAAAGGCCTGCGCGACATCGTGCTGGGTCTGGAACACGCGCGCCGGCGCTTCGACCGTATAGCGTTCCGGATTCACCGCCGAACTCTTGAAGCAGGCGCGGCCGAGATTGCCGGTGAGGAGACGCATGCCGCCATCGGCCTGAAACGGTTTGGCGGCGGGGCGCAGCATCTCCGCATCCCCACTTTCCCCCGGATCATGCCAGGTCAGTTCGTCTCCGGTCATCTTGGGTTCGCGGGAATAGGTTTCGAACCCCTCGGCCCACACGGTGAGGATGTCGCCATGCGCCAGCCCCTCGTCCAGAAGCGTGCCGATGACATAGCCCATGCCGCCCGCCGCGTGGAACTGGTTCACGTCGCCCGATCCGTTGGGGTAGACGCGCGCGACCAGCGGGACGGCGGAGGACAGTTCGGCCAGATCGTTCCAGTCAAATGCGATGCCCGCCGCGCGCGCCATCGCCGGAATGTGGATCGCGTGATTGGTGGATCCACCCGTGGCGAGAAGGCCGATGGCCGCGTTCACGATGGCCTTTTCATCCACCACGCGCGCCATGGGGCGATAATCGTCGCCACCGGGGCGCATCGCGGCAAGGCGATGAACGGCGGCGCGCGTCACCTCCTGCCGAAGCGAAACGCCGGGTGGGACGAAGGCCGCGCCGGGCACGTGCAGCCCCATCATCTCCATCATCATCTGGTTTGAGTTGGCGGTGCCGTAGAATGTGCAGGTGCCGGGCGAATGATAGCTGGCGATCTCGCTTTCGAGCAGCTGCGCGCGGTCCGCCTTTCCTTCGGCGTAAAGTTGGCGGACGGCCTGCTTCTGCTTGTTGGGAATCCCGCTGGGCATCGGACCGGAGGGCACGAAGATCGCGGGCAGATGGCCGAAGCGCAGGGCACCGATGACGAGGCCCGGCACGATCTTGTCGCATATGCCCAGGAGCGCCATCCCGTCATACATCTGGTGGCTGAGCGCGACCGCGGTGGCGAGCGCGATGGTGTCGCGGCTGAACAGCGACAGCTCCATGCCGTCCTGTCCCTGCGTAACGCCGTCGCACATTGCCGGGGTGCCGCCGGCGACCTGTGCGGTGGCGCCAACCTCGCGCGCCCAGATCTTCATGCGTTCGGGGTATCGGCCATAGGGCTGATGCGCGGACAGCATATCGTTGTATGCAGTCACGATGGCTAGATTGGGCCCGACATAGGTCTTAAGCGCCTGCTGGTCCTCCTCCGCACCCGCATAGGCATGGGCGAGATTGGAACAGGCGACATCGCGGCGCGCGGGCGTGCGTTCCAACTCTCGCTCCATCAGCTCCAGATAGCGCGCGCGCCCATCGCGCGAGTTTTCGATCACCCTTCGGGTGACGCGGTGGATAACATCGTTGAGCGGCTTAATCGTCATGCCAGCTTACCCCATCTCGTTCGGCGAGCGCGATGGCGGCCGTCGGGCCCCAGCTGCCCGCGGTGTAGGTGCGCGGCGCGCGGCTTGCTTCGGCCCAGCCGGCACGGATCGCATCGATCCATTCCCACTGCGCCTCCACCTCGTCACGCCGCACGAACAAAGTCTGGTCCCCTTCGATCAGATCCAGCAGCAGCCGCTCGTAGGCGATGCGGCGATGCGTGCCTGTAAAGGCGTCGGGCATCGCGATGTCGAGCGGCACGCGG
Source organism: Qipengyuania sp. (assembly GCF_042095715.1). GTDB lineage: Bacteria > Pseudomonadota > Alphaproteobacteria > Sphingomonadales > Sphingomonadaceae > Qipengyuania. Next base: position 27,268 of record NZ_JBELMO010000013.1, read on the forward strand.
CGCAGGCGAATGCCCTCCCGGTCGAGCCCCGGCATCTTGGCCATCAGCGAAAGCTGGATATTCTCACGGGGCTGGATGCCGATCACCAGCCGGTTGGGCTTGGTATGCGCGCCGCGGTTAGCGAAGATGGAATAAGGCACGTCGCGGAATTGCACCACGATCTCGGTTATCCGCTTGGGCAGGCGCTTGCCGGTGCGCAGGTAGAAGGGCACGCTTTTCCAGCGCCAGTTGTCGACATGCGCGCGCAGGGCCACGAAAGTTTCGGTGTCGCTATCCTTGCCCAGTTCCTCGTCGTAACCGGGCACGGCCTTGCCGTCGATCGCACCGGCGCGGTACTGGCCGGTAACCGTTTCGGTTACCTCCGTCTTGCGGAGAGCGCGCAGGACCTTGACCTTTTCGTCGCGCACCGCGGTCGCGTCGAAGCTGGTGGGCGGCTCCATGCAGACGAGCGCCAACAGCTGAAGCATGTGGTTTTGCACCATGTCCCGCAGCGCGCCGGACCCGTCGTAATAGCCTACCCGCGATTCCAACCCGACCGTTTCGGCGACCGTGATCTGCACGTGTTCGATGTAGTTCGCGTTCCAGATCGGTTCGAAGAGAATGTTTGCGAAACGGAGCGCGAGCAAATTCTGGACCGTTTCCTTGCCCAGATAGTGATCGATCCGGAATATGCGGCTTTCGGGAAAGGCGCTGGCCACGGCATCGTTGATCTCGCAGCTTGTCGCCAGATTGGTGCCGAGGGGCTTTTCAAGCCCGATGCGCGCATTGCCTTCGGTAAGCCCCGCGTGCCGCAGCCCGGTTATGGTGGGTTCGAACAGGCTTGGCGCGGTCGAAAGGAAAATCGCCGTACCCGTCTTCCCGCCGTCCGCCTTGGCGGCAAGTTCGCGATAACCCTCCAGCGTCGTCGCATCGAGGGGCTGGTAGGTCAGCCGGTTCAGGAATTCGGCCATCTTCCCGCGCCGGTCCGTGGGCATATAGGTTTCCAGCGCCTTGCGCGCGAATTGCCGATAACCGTTGTCGTCGAGCTCGGAGCGTGCGGTCCCGACGATCCGCAGGTCCTGCGGCAGCAGGCCATCATTATCCAGCGCGCAGAGCGAGGGCAGGAGCATGCGCTGCGCCAGATCCCCGGTGGCACCGAACAGGATCAGGCGATCGGCGGTAAAATTCATGGACGCACAGCACTCCGGTCAAACAAGGAAATGTCGCGTAACAGCGCTATAGCGCAGGTTCCAGTCCCTGTTTGTCGACGCATAGCTATACATCAGCCGCTGCGTGTCACGCTCACGGTCTTGTCGAGGAATTCGGTCGGCCCAAAACTGGTGAGGAAGCTGACGTCTGCCGCATCGCGCCCGACGCCGATCTTTACCACCTCGGCGGGGTCGGCCATTTCGGTGGCATCGACCAGATACCAGGCGCCGCCCCCCGGAGTGGAGGGGTCGGCGAGGAAGACTTCCGCCACGGCGTGGAAGTCCTGCGGAGTCACGTCGGGCGCATAGCAGCTCACGAAGCGGGCGGGGATGCCGGCCGCTCGCGCGAAGGTAATCATGACATGCGCGTAATCGCGGCATATGCCCTGCCGTTCGACGAAGCTGTCTAGCGCCGTGGTAGTGGGTGTGCTCGATCCGGGGGTGTAGGCGAAATGGTCGGCGATCCAGTCGCGCATGGCGATGACCTTGGCCCCGCCCGAAGCATTCCCGAATTCGCTTGAGACGAAGCTCTGAAACCGGTCCCCCGCACAATAGCGGCTGTCGAAGAGATAAGGGACCGCTTCGCCCGGCAGATCGTGCAGGTCCAGCCGGTCTAGCGGTTCGAGTTCGGTAAGCATCCGGTTGATTGTTGCCGAAGCGGTGTGATGTACGTCGAATTCGCCCTCGACTCGCACCCACAACCGCTCCCCGATAGTGTCCTGCGCAGCCACGCGGGCGATATGCGGACTGTCGGACATCGTGGTGGAGAGGTTATCGAGCGTCTGTTCGGGAACCCTTGCGGCTTCGAATTGAAGCAGGACGTCGGTGGGATTGTCCGCGCGGAAGCGGAAACGTGTTTCGATGTCGATGGTCATGCCCGGCAAACGGGCGCACGCGCGCATTGTTTCCGGAAGCGCAAAACGTAGCCGACGAGACCCCAATACGGTGCAAACCACTGCTTTTTCTAACGAACGCGAAAAACAAAGAGGGCTGCAGTTTCCCACAGCCCCCGCTTGTTTTGATATGTTGTCAAAATTGCTGATTTTTCAGCCGTTGAACAACCAAACCCAAAAAGCCATGGCCGACCCTCCTGTCTAATGCCAGGAGTAATACTTCCTTAACCATTTGCGGTAGTCAAGCCTAAATTATCGCGGAAGAGGTGCCCGATTCGGCCTTTTCCATGAATGTCAGAAGGTTGGTCAGCGGCATGGGCCGTGCAAAAGCATAGCCTTGGACATGGCGGCAGCCAATTTCGCGCAGCATCTGCAAGTCCGCTTCGGTTTCTGCGCCCTCGGCAACCACACTGATTCGAGCATCTGCACCCAGGCTCACAATGCTGGCGGTGATCGCGCGCGACTTCGGGCTGGTCAAAGCGCGGGAGACGAATTGCCGGTCGATCTTGATCTCGTCGAAGGGAAGCGCCTGCAACGCTTCGAAATTCGCGGCCCCCACGCCGAAATCGTCCATGGAAAGGCTGGTCCCCAGCGACTTCAACGCTTTCATCACCTTGCGCGCCACCTGCAAATCGCGAATTCTTGAGGTCTCAGTGATTTCCAGCATCAGGAAGTTGGGATCCAGTCCCGTTGCCTGCAACACGTTCCGGACGATCCCAACGATGCGCATGTCCGAAAGCAGGGTCGCAGAAATATTCACCGACATGGTGATGCGATGTCCACGGAAATGCAGCAGATTGGCTGCCGAACAAGCAGACTGGAGTACGTACCTGGTAAGATATTCGATGCGGCCCGCCTTTTCGCACTGCATCACGAAATGGAGCGGGGGAATCGATCCACGTTCGGGGTCGTCCCAGCGGACCAGCGCCTCCACCCCGATGGGGGTTCGCGTGCCGAGGTTCATTTTTGGCTGATAGACGCAGAAGACTTCACCAGCTTCCATGGCCGCGTCGATGCGTGCGCGAAGCGAGAGATCCCAAAGCGAATCGTCGGACGCGGCGTCACTTGCGACCTTGACCGGATCGAACGCCTCGGTGGTTTCTTCCGAAGCCGCCAGTGCAGCAGCAAGGCAACGTTCCGGGCTGCCGGGCTTGATCCTGGCGGCGCCGAACGTAATCCCTACGTCGATACTGTTTTGGTCGACCGGCACCGGCGCGGCGAAGATCGCCCGCAGACCCTCCAGATGATCGACGAGCTTCGCTTCTTCGTCTTCCTTGATAAGCCAAGCAAGATGTTGCCCATCGACATAGACAGTCAGCTTGCTGTCACCGATCCTGAGTCGCTCACACAGCTTCTGGATATAGGTCGCGCGCTGCGCAGTGTTTAAAGTCTTGAGAATGTTTTCGTAGCTATGCAGCTTAGCAACGACGACATGGCCCCGAAGGCCCGATTTGCTCCGCAGTTGTCTCGATAATGCGCGCAGAGTCGGCAATCCCGTATCAGGGTCGAGTTCCGCAGCGCGAGCCGCCCACCTCGCACGAGACCGCACGATCACGAAGACGGCGATGAGGAGGATCGGATAGGACGCCTCGACCCGCAATTCCAAAGCGCTCGATGCGAACATTGCCGCAAGTAGCGATCCCGTGACAATTCCATATCCCGCCAAGCGACCGCGAGCAGACGGAAGCAAGCCAACCAGACCCAGCGTGAGGGCCACGAGCGCCGTGATCGGGAGGGCGGGGGCAAGAAAAAGGCCGCCCCTTTTGATTGTTTCCGCCGCATAGATCGAAACATAGCTCGGGGGTGCGGCATGCTGTGTGGGCACGGAAAGGTCATCGGTAGTCGCGCCCCGAAGCGCAGAAATTATTACGCGTTTCCCCTCTACCATCAGGCGTTGATCTTCGGGGTCCAAAGCGAGAAAATCATCCGTTTGAACCGCTGGAACGGTGGACCGCAAGAATGCGTAGTCGATCGGAACAAATTGTGCCGTTGTGGGCGTTCCTGCCAAATCGGCGGCCAATGTCGAAGTAGTGCCGGTTGCCGTTTTAAACGCAGTCGGCATATCAAAAATGGTATTCGGCCATTTCGAACTGTTGGGTGCCAACACGATATCATTTTGGCCAGTCAGCCACGAAGAAGTTCGAACTTCTTTGTGACTGCCACCCAGTGCCACATCAATTCGGTTAACGAACGCGAGATTTCTGCCCAGCTGTGCAGCCGCTCGTACGAGTTCCCAATCGGCTGGGGACGTAGGTTGACCATCAAAGATTAGGTCGATGTAGGTTTTCTCCGCACCGTTCTGGCGGAGACTCTCCAACACATTGGTGAGTTCGCGTCGTTTGGACGGCAGATCAGCATCCGTAACGCTGGGATCGACCTCCAAGAATACAATATCGCCGCTAACCGCCTTCTGCGCAGTCCGCGACTGCAGGGTCCATATCGCCATGTCGATTGGATGCAGGAATTGGGAAGCTGCTAGTACGAGTGCAATAAGAGTCGCCCAGCCGACATGACGCAGGCGTGCCGCGTTCGAACCGACGGTTCCGGTTACCGCCCGGGTAATCGGTCCATCGAGTGTCAAGGTGCCCGCCCTGTTCATCAACAGGCGAACTATAGGGGGAGGATTAATTTTTTCCTAATGCTGCTTGTTAGCGAAGCAAGATTCGGCAGATTTCCGCCAGATCCCCCGGTTAACACGGCCTTCGTAATTGCGCCTAATGCTTCCACCCAGATAGCAGTGGAAAAGAAATATCCATTGTGGACAAATGCCTGCTCGCAATCTGCGGGCGGCACCGGGCCGATTCAGCGGTGCTCGGGCTGGACTCCGAAAAGATCGTGCGCGTCGGCGTCCTCGATGAAAACGGTTACGATGTCGCCCGGCTGGAGCGACGAAGTGATGTTTCTGAGCAACACCTGGCCATCGATCTCTGGCGCATCGGCCTGGCTCCTGCCGGTCGCGCCCCTGTCACCATCGGCATCCGGCTCGCCCACCTCGTCGATGATCACGGGGATTGTGCTGCCAACCTTGGCCGCCAGCTTTTCGGCGGAGATACGTTCCGTGACTTCCATCAGCCGGGCGTAGCGCTCTTCCTTGACCGCCTCGGGCACCGGATCGGGCAGATCGTTGGCCTGCGCGCCCTCCACCGGCTCGAAACGAAACCCCCCGACCCGGTCCAGCCGGGCTTCTTCCAGCCAATCGAGCAGATAGCGGAAGTCGTCCTCGGTCTCGCCCGGGAAGCCTACCACGAAGCTGGAGCGGATGGCGATGTCGGGACAGATGTCGCGCCAGCGCTTCAGCCGTTCGAGCACCTTGGCCTCGTTGGCCGGACGCTTCATCGCGCGCAGCACCGATCGGCTGGCGTGCTGGAACGGTATGTCGAGATAGGGGGTCAGCAAACCTTCCGCCATCAGCGGGATGACCTGATCGACATGCGGATAGGGGTAGACATAATGCAGGCGGACCCAGGGCGGCACGCCTCCACCGATGTCGAGCTGGCCCAGCTCGCGCGCCAGATCGGTCATGTGGGCGCGGACCTCGTGGCCTTGCCACATACGCGGCTCGTGCCGGGTGTCCACGCCATAGGCACTGGTATCCTGGCTGATGACCAACAATTCTTTCGTGCCCGCGGCCACCAGCTTTTCCGCCTCTCGCAGGACCGCGTCGATCCTGCGGCTGGCCAGCTTTCCGCGCAGCTGAGGGATGATGCAGAAGGCGCAGGAATGATTGCAGCCTTCGGAAATCTTCAGATAGCTGTAATGGCGCGGCGTCAGTTTGACGTATTCGCCCGCGCTACCGCTTCGGTGCTTGAGCGCACCGGGCTGAGGGATCAGGTCGACAAACGGCCCCTGCGCCGGTGGGGCGGCCTCGTGAACCGCCTCCACCACGGCTTCGTACTGATGCGCACCCGTCACGGCCAGAACCTGCGGGAAGCGCGCGCGGATCGTCTCCGCTTCTTCGCCCATGCAGCCGGTCACGATGACACGGCCATTCTCGGCCATCGCCTCGCCGATCGCTTCCAGGCTTTCCTCCTTGGCGCTGTCGAGAAAGCCGCAGGTGTTGACCAGCACCACGTCGGCGCCGGCGTAGTCGGGGCTCATCGCATAGCCGTCGGCGCGCAGGCGGGTGAGGATACGTTCTGAATCGACCAGCGCCTTGGGGCAGCCGAGCGAGACCATGCCGACTTTCTTCTGGTCGGGGATCGAGGTGGTGGTGTGGGACATTTCGGCGCGCCCCCTACACCTGAACGCGCCGCAGCGCTAGAAGCCGCGCGTGGGACCTGTAAACTGGAGCGCCGTCGTCATCGGCTGGCTTGTGGCTGCGTCGCTCGGCGTTGCCTTCTATGGCCGCCGCGCGACTCCGCGGCCGCCGCTCGCCGTCCATTTTCTCGCCGCTGTGTTGCTGTTCGCGAGCGTGGCGATGGTGGGGCATATGTTCGCGCGGGTGGGGTCGGCCACGCTCTCCGCGAAGCCGTGGCTGTACTTCATGATGAGCGGGGGGCTGGCGCTGACCTTTATAGGCCCGGCCCTCGTGGTCACCGCGGCGCGGCGCGACACGCCGCTACGGGCAGCGCTTTTTGACTGGGGCTATTTTTGTGCCGCCTTCTTGTCGATCGGTGCCGTATTCTGGTTGATGGCGTGATGTGGCCCCTGCATTCGTGGTGACGAGCAAGCGGGCGATCACCTCATTTCTGGACAGTTTTTCCGGACCTGTCCCCATTGGTGGGGATGATCTCCACCACGATGTCGCCCGGCTCCAGCTTTTTGCAGGCCTGCTCCCAGAAGCCCAGTTCCTTGCCGTCCCTGTAAACGCGTAACCCGCGTCCGCCGGTAGCGAGATCGTCCAGCGTGCGACCGTACTCCTCGCGGGTAACAAGGCGCTCGACCAGCTGAACGCGGCCGGAAACCGAGGCAAGATCGGCAAGATAGTCCGAAATATGCGCGCCGCGTGCCGATCCAGCCAGCAATAGTCCGGTAAACCGAACCGGATTGATAACGTTGTTTGCCCCCGCCTGCGTCGCCAGGAACTCGTTGTCCGCCGCACGAACCACCACGCTTATTGGAACATGGGGCGCGAGGTGCCGTACGGTCAGCACCAGCAGGATCGAGGTGTCATCCCGTCCGGCCGACACCAACACATTGGAAGCCTTGGATATTTTTACCGCTTCCAGCGTATCGTCGCGGGTGGCGTCCCCAGCGAGGACATTGCACCCCATCTTCTCCGCAAGCTCGAGCCGTTCCTCCATGGGATCGATGACCACGATGCAATGGGGCTCGGTCCCGCGCTCGATGAGTTCGGCGACGGCCTGCGACCCGGAGACCCCGTAGCCCAACACAACGATATGGTCTTTCAGCTTTTCCTGGATGCGCGCCATGCGCCATTTCTCCCAGCTTCTGCGAATGATGAACTGGTATGCGGTGCCCACGAAAATGAACACCACGGCGAACCGGATCGGGGTGACGATCAGGGCCTCGACCAGCCGGGAGCGGTCGGTCACCGGCGCGATGTCCCCGAAGCCGGTCGTCGTCACCGAGATCATCGTGAAATAGACGACATCGAGAAAGCTGATATCGCCATCGTGATGGTCGACAAGCCCGGCCTTGTCGAACCAGTGGATCAGCACCACCACCATGATGAGCGCGAAGACAAGCGCCAGGCGAATGCCCAAATCGCCCCAGACCGGCAGTTTTACCGCTCGGCGCAGCGGCTGAAATTCGCGCACGCGGGGCCCGCGATCCGCGCGCCCTGTGGCAAAGGTTTCGCCGTCGCTCGCCATCTTCGCAGGTTCTACTCAGCCTTCGTAACGTTCGGCAAGGTCGCCGAGCGAGGCATGGTGGGTAAGGTCGAGCTGAAGGGGTGTCACCGAGATGAAGTTTTCGGAAATCGCCTCCAGATCTGTCCCATGATCGAGGGTATGCTCGATCGCTTCCAGCCCGAACCAGTAATATTTGAACCCGCGCGGATCGCGCCCTTCGACCACGGTGCCTCTGGCGTAATCATGGAAACCCTGGCGGACGGCGCGGATCCCACGCACTTCGCCCGCGGATCCGGCAGGGAAATTGACGTTGATGAGTGTGCGCGTCGGCAGCGGCGCTTCGAGCAGGGGCGCAAGGACTTCTGCCCCCCAACTGCGCGCCGCATCGAAGGTGTCAGCGCCCGCCTCTCCTTCGCGGCTCGTGACCTGACTGAGGGCTATCGAACGTACACCCGCCAGCGCCCCTTCTATGGCCGCAGAAACCGTGCCGGAGTACGTCACGTCGTCCCCCAGATTGGCGCCCCGGTTTACGCCGGATAGGATCAGGTCCGGTTTGCCATCCATAACCTTGCGCATGCCCATCGTCACCGAATCGGTCGGCGTCCCGGTCACGCTGAAGCGCCGATCGCCATGGCGGCGCAGCCGGACCGGGCGGGTTAGCGTGAGCGCGTGGCCCATTCCAGACTGTTCCTCGTCGGGGGCGCAGATCCAGATGTCGTCGGAAAATTCGCGCGCGATCGCCTCGAGCACCGCGAGCCCCGGAGCGTGGATGCCATCGTCGTTCGTCAAAAGGATTTTCATGCTGGTTCCAGTTTGTCGATGCCGCCCATGTACGGGGAAAGCGCAGGCGGTATCGCCACGCTGCCATCGGCCATCTGATAGTTTTCGATCACGGCCACCAGCGTGCGCCCAACCGCGAGGCCGGAACCGTTGAGAGTATGGACGAAGCGGGTTTTCTTTTCGCCCTCTGGGCGATAGCGCGTATTCATCCGGCGCGCCTGGAAGTCGCCCGTGTTGGAACAGCTGGATATCTCGCGATAGGCGCCCTGTCCGGGCAACCAGACCTCCAGGTCATAGGTCTTGCGCGCCCCGAAACCCATGTCGCCAGTGCAGAGAAGCAGCTTGCGATAAGGCAATTCCAGCGCTTTCAGGATGCCCTCGGCGCAGCCGACCATCCGCTGATGCTCGGGATCGCTGTCCTCGGGCGCGCAGATGCTGACGAGTTCGACCTTCTCGAACTGATGCTGGCGAATGAAACCTCGCGTGTCCCGGCCGGCCGCCCCAGCTTCCGAACGGAAGCAGAGCGTATGTGCGGTAAGGCGGAGGGGCTCCGCCAGATCGCCGAGGATCTGGCCAGCCACCGAAGCGGTGAGGCTGACTTCCGACGTCGGGATCAGCCAGCGCCCATCGGTCGTCCGAAAGCTATCTTCCGCGAACTTGGGTAGCTTGTCAGTGCCGTACATGGCGCCATCATTGACCAGCACCGGCGGGTTGCATTCGGTGTAGCCGTTCTCTCCCGTCTGCTGATCGAGCATGAACTGGCCGAGTGCGCGATGCAGGCGGGCCATGCCGCCGCGCAGGAAGGTAAAGCGTGCGCCTGACAATGCGGCGCCGGTCTCAAAATCCATGCCCAGGGCCGGGCCGAGGTCCGCGTGCTCTTTGGGGCCGAAATCGAAATCGCGCGGGGTGCCCCAGCGTGAGACCTCGACATTGTCATCCTCGTTTTCGCCGTCGGGCACGTCGTCGGCGGGGATGTTCGGCAGGCGCGCGAGCAGGTCTTCGAGCTCGGCACCGGCGGCGCGGTCGGCCTCCTCGTGCTGCGGCATGTCCTGCTTGATCTGGGCGACCTCGGCCTTGAGCGCCTCCGCGGTCTCCCGATCGCCCTTGCCCATGGCCTGGCCAATCAGCTTGGATGCTTCGTTGCGGCGGTTCTGCGCGGTCTGGAGTGCGGTTTGTGCCTCGCGGCGGCGGGCGTCGAGGGCCAGGATGCGGTCGGCAGCGGGTTCTGCCCCGCGACGCGCCAGGCCGACGTCGAATTCGGCCGGGTGCGAGCGGATGAAGGCAATATCGTGCATGGCGCCGCCTATGCCTGCAGGGGCGCGCGATGGCCAGAGGGAAGGGGCGGTCCGAAGCGCCGCCCCTGCGAGTAATCAATACTTGAACGTCGCCGTGACGAAGACTTGGCGCGGGTTGCCGTAATATGCGGTCAGCGTCCCCTCCGCGCCCAGGGTCGGGTCGAATCCCGGCTGATTGCAGGGAACACGGCCGGGCGATGTACCTCCTGGTCCACACCGTCCTTCAAATGCGCCGCTGTCGGGATCCTGGTTCAGGAAGTTGTAGCCTGCAACGATGTATTGTTTGTCGAACAGATTGCGACCGTGCACCCCGAGCGAGAACATGTCGTTGATGGTCCACACGACGTTCGCATCGAACAGTGTGAAGCCGGGCTGATCGAGGAGCGGTGTCGGCAATTCGAATTGCTGGCTGGAGCTGCGATAAGCCGCCGTGCCGCTGATATCGATCGCGCCGTCGCCGACAGGTATCGAATAACCGATAGTTCCGCTTGCCGTCCATTCGGGAGTATTCTGGATTTCGCGGTTATCCGCCACGTCGATACCGCGCGCATCGATGTAATTGAGGAACTTGGCATCGATGTAGCCGACTGTTCCGGCCAACGTCAGACGATCGTTGGCACCCGTCAGATCGCGCGCGACGGTCCAGTTGAATTCGCCCTCCACGCCGTTGAAGCGCGCCTTGGCGGCGTTGGTCGTGATCCCGATGAAAGTCTGGATACCTCCGACAGTAGCGCCGACCGAACCGGGAATCTGGATGTCGGAATAATCGGCGCGGAAGGCCGCGAGTGCCAGATTGAGGCTGCGATCCAGAAGAGACGCCTTGTAGCCGATCTCGTAGCTGTCGACGGTCTCGGGATCGAAGGAGAGAAACCGATAAATGTCGTCGTAGTCTCCGCCGGCTCCGCCAATACCGTTTCCGTTGAAATCCGGGGCCGCGGTGCCGACACCGCGGGGATCGAAACCGCCGCCTTTGAAGCCTTGCGAGTAGCTGGCGTAAAGTGTGTGGTCCGGCGTCGGCTTGAAGGCCAGGGAAACGCGCGGCGTGAACTTTTCGAAGTCCGCGCTGCCTCGGAAATCGGTCTGGCGCACAAGCGGGGGTGTGGTGCCGCCGAAGAAGGGAGAAGCGCCAAGGAAGATGTTGCGCTGAACCGTCGAATCGCGGGTGTCCCAGGTGTAGCGACCGCCAACCGAAAGGCTGAGCTGGGTGGTGATGTCGTAGGTAAAATCGCCGAAGATGGCGACCGTATCGGTGTTGACGTCACCGAAGGTCAGTGCCGTGACCGTGCCGGGAAGGCGCACGTCGAATACCGTCCGCGCCGATGCGTCGAGATAATAGATTCCGATCAGGCCGTTGAGTGAGCCGGTATCGACCAGCGCCTGAATTTCCTGGCTGAATTGTTCGTTGTTGTAGAATGCCGGCACATCGAGGTCGACGACAGGCAAGGCGTCGAAATCGATCGGTGTCGCGCTATCGTCCTTGCGATAGCCGGTAATCGAACGGAACGTCAGCCAATCGGAAGGGTGGACCTCCGCAAGGAGGGACCCGCCGTATGCTTCGACATCCTGGGTGGGAGATACCAGGCCACCGCGGCTGTCGTAAACGTCGTCAAGGACAGGATAGAGGTTCGGATTGACCAGGCCTGGAATCAGGCGGTGGCCCCCTCGGCTGTTGCTCTTGTCCCGCGTGTAGTCAGCACTCAGGCGGAAGAAAGCGTCGGGCGAGGGTTCGAATTCGATGGTGCCGCGACCGGCCCAGACGTCCTTGTTGTAATTGTCTTCACCGGTGGTCAGGTTGGTTCCAAACCCTCCTCGAGAAAGCCGGGCCACTGCACCGCCGAGACGAAATCCCGAATCGCCGAGCGGAGTGCTCGCCGAAAGGACGCCTTCAGCCTGATTGTAGGTTCCATAGGTGGCGCGCGCCTTCAGCATGGGCACGTCGCCGAGCCGGCGCGTCACGTATTTGATGGCGCCACCGATGGTATTGCGGCCATACAGCGTGCCTTGCGGGCCGCGTAGAACCTCGATCCGCTCGACATCGTAGATATCCAGGACCGCCGCCTGCGGTCGGTTGAGATAGACGTCGTCGAGATAGATGCCCACACCCGCTTCAAATCCCGCCACGGGGTCCTGTTGACCCACCCCGCGAATAAAGGCGGACAAGGTGTTGTTCGTCCCGCGCGAAACTTCCAGCGTCACGTTCGGCGTGGTTTGCGCGATGTCGGTAATGTCGAGCGCTCCCGATCTCTCGAGTTGCTCACCCGTGAAGGCTGTCACGGCGATAGGAACGTCCGTAAGCGTTTCTTCGCGCCGCCGCGCGGTCACGACGATGGCGCCATCAGCCACGCCCGGGGCCGAGGTTGCGGCAGGCTCCTGCTCCTGTGCAGCGACGGGCGCAGCGTAGGCAAGCCATGCACCGCCTGCGGACAGCACGGCGGCGAACGTTTTATGACGCAGAAGCATCGGTAATCTCCTCCCAGTAATCCTCTCGAGAACCCGTTTAGTGAAAGTTGAACCAGCTTTCAAGTTTAAGGTTGTGCGAAACGGACGAGCTATTTACGACTGTGGGAAAGGGAGGCAGGCATGGCGCACCGCGCGCAAGCTAACGCGAAACATCCACGCACCGCTCGGGGGGAGCGGACGCGCCGCAAGCTGCTCGACGCGGCGGCGGCGGAATTTGCCGACAACGGCTTTTACGAAGGATCGATCAGCGCGATCACGCGGCGCGCCGGCGTGGCCCTGGGAACCTTCTACACATATTTCGATAGCAAGGACGCGATCTTCCGGGCGCTCGTCGCGGATATGAGCGAGGCAGTGCGAATTGCCGCCGGCGAAGCGATTAAGCCCGAAATGGCGCCCCTGAACGTGGAATACGCCGCGCTGGAGGCATTCCTGACCTTCGCGGGTAAACACAAGGAGATTTACCGCATCATCGATGAGGCGGAATTCGTCGATCCTGACAGCTATCGCGAGCACTATCAGACGACGGCTAAACGCATTCGCGAAAGACTCGAGGCTGGCATCGGGGAGGGCTCATACCGGGAAGGGCTTGGGGAGGCCGAGGCCTGGGCCATCATGGGGATGAACGTGTTTCTCGGGCTGCGTTATGCGATCTGGGGGAGCGCCAGCGATCCCGGTACGGCGGAGGTATCGCAAAGGGCAAACGATCTTTTGCGCAGGGGGCTGTCGCGATAGGATGGAACCGGGGCGCCTTCCCGTGAATTGAAACGGAAAGGAGATTATTCATGCTTGGCAAGATTATCGGTGCATTCGTCGGCGGCAAGGTGGCGGAGCGTTCGCGCAACATCGGCGGCGGCACGGGTGCCGCGCTTGGCGTGCTGGCGCCGCTTGTTCTCCGGCGCATAAGCCTACCCGCAATGCTCGCGATCGGTGCAGGCGGTTTCCTGGCAAAGAAGTTGTCCGAAGACGCCGATAAGCCCTCGGCAACAGGCTGAGGGTGCCGACCTGCGGCTCCACAGTCCTTGGGCAAAGCAAACCGATAAACGCTGAAATGATTGTTGTGCCTGACCAGCAAAAGCTGGTGGGCGCGACAGGGATTGAACCTGTGACCCCACCCGTGTGAAGGGTGTGCTCTACCGCTGAGCTACGCGCCCGCACCGACTCTAGTGGGAACCGGACAGGGGCGCGCCTTTACGAGCGGATTTAATCCGACGCAAGGGGCTGATCAGTTTGCAGCCCCCAGTAGGATCGCCAGGCCTTTCCACCAAGTTTGTTGAATCGTCGCCGTTTTCGCGCCGGTCGCGGGGCATTCGAGACAATAGGCCTGCATGCCGGCGGAGCCCATCAGCCGCTCTAGGTCAGCGCCCAGTTGCGCGCCAAGTGCTCGTTGGCGGGCTGATACCAGCCCAGCGACATCTCGCCGTGCTTCGACCTGGCTGTCGTCCACCAGCAATTGGCGCAGGATTGTCTCGTATGTCGTTTCCGACGAGCCGAGGTAGAGCGGGTGCCATGAACCTTGCTCAAGACCCGCCTTCTGGGCCGTCCAGGCCAACGCCTCGTCAATATCGCCGTACTGATCGACCAGGCCGATCTGCCTCGCGGCACCGCCGTCCCAGACGCGACCCTGTGCAATCCGGTCGACCTGCGCAACGGTCATGTTCCGAGAACTGGCCACCCTGCTCAGAAACTTGCGATAGCCGTTTTCCACTCCAGCCTGAATCACCTGGTCCGTTTCCGGCGTGAAGCCTCCCAAAATGTCCGGCTGCCCGGAAAGGGGGGTGGTGCGCACACCATCTGTGTTGATGCCTATCGATTTTGCTGCGCGATCGAAAACCGGGATGACAGCAAAGATACCGATCGAACCGGTGACGGTGTCCGGTTCGGCGAAGATGCGATCCGCGGGCGTTGAAACCCAATAGCCACCACTTGCTGCGACGTTCGCCATGGAAACAGCCACGGGTGTGCCGGCAGCCTTATGACGAAGGATCGCGCGGCGGATCTGCTCGCTGGCCAATACCGAACCGCCAGGCGAATCGACGCGCACGACCAAGCCGTGAAGGTTTTGGCCCAAAGCATCGTCCAGAAGGTCAGCGATGCGCTGGCCTCCGGCCGTGCCTGGCCCGGCATCTCCATCGACGATTTCACCGGCAATGGTGATGACGCCGATTTCGGCGCCACCGGAAGGCTCACCGATATGCTCGAGCCAGGAGTCGAGATCGGTCGTCACCGGGGTGTCCGGTCGATTGCTCCATTCATCGGCACCGACAATCTTCGCGACCCTGGCGTCGAAATCGTCCCTGCTCCCCAGCTTATCGACGAGGCCGCCCGCAAGCGCCGCGCGGGCAATGTCCCCGCCTGCGCTAGCCACCCATTCGGCCGGTCTGTTGGCGATGGCTGTGATGCGCGCTTGCGGCCGCGCTTTCTCGACATCGGCCTGCCACTCCCCCCATAGGGCGCCATAAAGTGCCTCGTAATTCTCCCTGGCCGCATCGGACATTTGATCGGCCAGATACGGCTCCACCGCGCTCTTATAGGTTCCGACCCGGTAAACCTTGGCGTCGACGTTCAGGCGATCGAGCAGCGATTTGTAATAAAGCCGCGTGCCCCCCGGACCGGCGACCATGGCGCCGCCCATCGGATCGAGCCATATTTCGCTGGCATGGGACGCCAGCAACACGCTGTCGTTGGCATATGCCGTCGCGAAGGCCAGCACGGGTTTTTTCGCCGCGCGCACCCGGTCCAGCGCGTCGCCGATGGCGGTAAGATGCACCTGCCCCCCGCCAAGGAAGCTATCGAGATCGAGGACCACCGCCGTGATCCGATCGTCCGATGCAGCAGCGTCGATCGCGCGGATCAAGTCGCGCGCCTGATATTCGGCGATGGGCGCCTGTTGGGTTAGGAAGGCCTGGAAGGGATCGATCCGCTGGCGTTCCTCGACCACGTAACCATCGAGATTGAGAACCAGCGCACCGCCGCGCACCTGGGCGGGGCTGGGCCGGGCGGTGAGGACGGCGAACAGAAGCCCAAAAAAACCAAGCATGAAGACGAGAACCAACCCGTCCTTGATGCCAACCAAAAGCCGCCAAATCCGACCTGCGAATTTCATTCTTTACTTCCCGACGCGTCTTGCGCCTTTCTGCCTAGAGGACGGCGCGGTCGCTGCAAACCGATAAAGCTTGAGCGCCACCCCCGCGTCCGATAGGGGCATGGCCTCAATGACAACCCGGTCCGACAATCCGGCCTCGTCCCGTTTCCCGGTGGGGCGGCAGGCCTTCCCCCATCGCGATCTGACCGGAATCGGGCGGCTGCAACGCCATGAGATCCTGTTTTTGTTGGCCGAGGCGCAGCAGTGGGTCGAATTCAATCGGCAGTCCGCCAAGCACGGCGATCTCCTTACGGGCCTGACGGTCATCAACGCCTTTTTCGAAAATTCCACCCGCACCCTGCTGAGCTTCGAGATTGCCGGCAAGCGGCTCGGCGCCGATGTCGTGAACATGCATGCCGCCCAATCGAGCGTTAAGAAGGGCGAGACGCTGATCGATACCGCCATCACGCTCAACGCCATGCGCGCCGACGCCATCGTGATCCGTCACGGATCGAGCGGTGCCACCCAATTGATCGCGGATCAGGTCGATTGCCCCGTTCTGAATGCAGGCGACGGGCAGCACGAGCATCCGACGCAAGCCCTGCTTGACGCTCTGGCGTTGCGCGAGGCTCTGGTCGCGCGCGGGCAATCGGCAGACGACTTCACCGGCCTCACCATTACGATTTGCGGCGATATCCTGCACAGCCGGGTCGCACGGTCCAATCTCTTGTGCCTGCAGGCGTTGGGGGCGACTGTTCGCCTGTGTGCCCCGCCGGCTCTCATGCCCACAGGTATCGAGGCGATGGGTGCAGAGGTTCATCACGATTTCGATGCTGCTCTCAAGGGCGCCGACGTCGTTATGATGCTGCGCTTGCAGACCGAGCGGATGAGCGGGCAGTTCATCCCCTCTCCGCGTGAGTATCATCATCTTTACGGCTTAACGAAAAGGCGGCTCGGCTACGCATCGGGCGATGCGCTGGTGATGCATCCCGGCCCGATGAACCGGGGCGTGGAGATCGACAGCGATGTCGCCGATATGATCGACCGATCCATCATCACGCGGCAGGTGGAGATGGGGGTCGCCATCCGCATGGCATGTCTCGAAGTGCTGACGCGGGCGCGGCGGGGCGTGAAAGGCTGGTCATGAAGCAGATGCGGCCCACAACCATCGTCGGCGGCAAGGCGGTGCTCGCAGGAGAAGTGCGTGAAGCCGCCGTTCGATTTGCCGATGCAGTGATCGTGGCAATCGGCGAATTAGAACCCGAAGATGGTGATGAGATCGTGGATGCCCGCGGCAAGCTGATCGCACCGGGCCTCGTCGATTACGGCGTCTTCGCTGTCGACAAACCGGCCTTCCATTTCGGCGGAATCACGCGGGCGGCGCTGATGCCCGATCAGCGCCCCCTGCTCGATTTGCCGAGTCGCGTCTCTTACATCGCTAAGAGTGGCAAGCCGGATTTCTGGGTCCATCCCCTGGCCGCGGCCACGCGCAATCTCGACGGGGAGAACCTTGCGGAACTGGCCCTCATGAGAGAGGCGGGAGCCCTGGGTGTTGCGACCGGCAGGCGCTGGATTGGCAATTCCGGGGTGATGCTCCGGCTGGCGCAATATGCTGCGATGCTGGACCTTCCGCTGGTGGCTCACGCCGAGGATTCGGGAATTGCCGGGACAAGCGTGGCAACGGCAGGCGAAATGGCCACGCGAATGGGGCTGCAGGCCGCACCTGCGCAGGCGGAATCGCTCGCCATTATGCGCGATCTGGCCATAGCGCGGATGGCAGGGGCGCATATCCATTTTCGCCAAGTGAGCACACGCGCGGGCCTTGATTTGGTGCGTGCCGTCAAGGCTCAGGGGGAACGCGTCACGGCAGGAATTACTCCGGCGCATATCCACCTGTCTGATCTTGCGATCGGGGATTTTCGCAGCTTCGCGCGCCTCTCGCCCCCATTGCGGTGTGAGGACGATCGCCGCGCCGTGCTGGAAGCGATCGCGGACGGGACCATCGACATGATCTCTTCAGGTCACGATCCGCGCGGACCCGAGGACAAGCGTTTGCCGTTCGCCGATGCCGAGCCGGGAATGGCCGGCGCCGAGGTGCTTTTGGCGACGACGCTGAGCCTTGTCCGCGATAGCGTGATCGCGATGCCGCGCGTGTTCGAGCTACTGGCGGCGAACCCGGCGAGGCTTTTAAAGGTGAAGGCCGGTGCCCTCGAGGAAGGATGGGAGGCGGATATCGCCATCGTCGATCCCGACCGTCCATGGATCGTGGATTCGCGCAAGATGGAAGCGGCGGCAGGGAATACCCCATTCGACGGCCAACCCATGCAGGGGCGGGTGACGGCGTTGTGGAAGGGCGGGGTACGGGTCGATAGCTAAAGGAAGCCCCCCCTGCATCGGCAGGAGGGGCTCAGTTACGAACGACACGAGGAAGGAATCCGTGCCGTTCGTTCAACGGGTTGCGACGCGCGTCGCATCGGCGATGGCGCCGGGAAGCGTTCGCGTGCCGGCGTAGGCGAAGCAGCCGCCACCACGCTTCTTGACGATGCCGCAAACTTCGACCGCCGAAGACCTGGCGAAGCCGGAAGCGGCAACGCGGTAATAGATCTTCCCATCGACCTTGGCCTTGGTGACGGATTTGTCCGCGCTCTTCAGTTCGGGGTGGCGCTTCTGCAACCTCGCCCACGCATCATCGGCAATCGCTGCCGACGCGAAGGAGCCGAGCTGAATCATATAGTCACCCGGTTTCGCTATGAACGCGGCGGCGAACGCCTTGCTTGGCGTGGCCGCCTTGGGTTGCGGGGCGACCACGGGCTTGGCCGGAACTTCAGCCGAAACCCTGACGGGCG
Source organism: Qipengyuania sp. (assembly GCF_042095715.1). Lineage (GTDB taxonomy): Bacteria > Pseudomonadota > Alphaproteobacteria > Sphingomonadales > Sphingomonadaceae > Qipengyuania. The sequence continues at coordinate 45,564 of NZ_JBELMO010000013.1, forward strand.
TCGGCTTGGGAAGGACGATGCGCGGAGCCGCAGCCACGCGAGAGACAGCGACGGGCGCCGGCTTCTCGACATCGAAGGTCGTGATGGCGGCGACCGGTTCGGATGGTGCTATGGCGGCAAGCTCCACGCCATCGTCCTCCACCAGAGGCACAGGGGCTTTCTCGACCGTGTCCACGGCGGCCAGCGCGAGCTGTGTAGGGGTGGGAAAGTTTTCAAGCGCCAATTGGGCCGGCTGGCCGACATCCGCCGACACAGTGGTCTCAAGCAGCGCGGCGACCCGCTGAGCGTTCATCTGCGGCTGGGCGAGCACGGCCCACTGGCCCATCCGCTTGGCCAGCGCATCGGCCGCCAGATCCTGCTGTGCCACCAGCCGGGCCGAACGCCAGTCGCCGTTGAGAGCGAAGGCATAGGCCAGGTTTTGGCGAACCTGCATGGTGTTCACGCCGCTGCGCAGGACGTTCGAAAGCACCTGGATGCCCTGCTGCGGCCTGCCCGCCACCGTGATGGCGAGGCCAAAATCGGCTGGGTCCAGATTGCGCTCGTAACGGTCCAACAGGGTCTGAGCTTCGCTGAAACGCTCGCCGGCCGACAGGGTCAGCGCTTGCATCAGGATGGTGCGGCCCGAAACATCGCCGAGCTGCATGGCTTCGTCGAACGCAGTCGCCGCCGAACCGAACCTGCCAGCCTCGATGTAGGCTTTCGCGAGCAGGGAGCGCGTTTCGGCATTGCGTGGATCGGCAAGAACGGCCGCCTCGGCATAGGCAACCGCCTTGTTGCCCTTGCCCTTCGATATGGCGTTTTCGGCCTTGGCCAGGGAGCTCGCGGAGCTCGGAGCGACCTTGCCGATGCAGCCAGCAAGCGTGGTGGTTGCCAGCGCCGTGGTCAGCGCGAGAGCGATGACGCGGCCTTTGTTGTTGGTAGCAATCGTCATGGTCCCCCTCCTAGGGCCTGGTGTTTCTTCAAGATCAGTCGCGCAGGACATGCGCGGCGAGCGTTTCGATTTCGGGCATCTGAGCCAGCAGCTGGTCCAGCGCATCGGTGACGAGTTGTTGCGCACTGCAACCGCGGACCGTGCAGGCGAGGCGCAGCTTGAGATGACGTTCCTGGTCGAGGCGCAGGGTGAAGGCGGCGCGCCGGTTGTCGCGCTTGCGCTGCGACGCCGCTTGCGTTCTGGCGAGCGCTGGCGCTTCGAGCTTGGCCGCAATGTGCGCAATCGTGGCCCTGACGGGGCTCGATGGCACGGAGGTGTTGTCCGGCGCGGCGGGGGTCATTTGCAGGACCCGGGCATTAGTGCGCGGTTCCTCGTCGCCCATATCATCCCAGCCGAGATCTTCGAGATTGGCTGCGGCTGCCTTGCCGTCCGTGATGCCTGCGGTGTTCTGCGGGCGCATGGCGGGCTTCGCCCCACCCTTGCGGGCGAGGAGGCTGGAAGAAAGCGAGGCGAAACCGTTGTCGCTCATCGCGGCGATCCGCCAGGCTTACTGTGCGACCCGGCGGCCGAAGCCACCCGCGGGCCGATAAGCGCCAGGCATGGCGGACTGGATGTTCGGCGCGGCAAAGACCGTGCGGCGGAAGTTTCTCTCGAGGCGGTCGCTGATGTACCTCCACAGAGCGGTCACCTCGGCGGCGCTGCGGCCTTCGGGATCGACTTCCATCACCGTGCGCCCATCGATCATCGAGGCGGCGAAATCCGTGCGGTGATGCAGGGTGATCGGGGCCACGGTGCCGTGCTGGCTGAGCGCGACCGCCGCTTCCGAGGTTATCTTGGCCTTGGGCGTCGCCGCGTTGACGACGAAAACCAGCGGCTTGCCTGCCCGTTCGCACAGATCGACCGTGGCACCCACGGCGCGCAGATCGTGCGGGCTTGGCCGGGTCGGGACGACGATCAGTTCGGCGACGCTGATGACCGACTGGATCGCCATCGTGATCGCGGGCGGCGTATCGATGACGGCGAGCTTGAAGCCCTGCTGGCGCAGGGATTGGAGATCGGTGGCGAGGCGCGCGACGGTCGTTTGCGCGAAGGCGGGCAAGTCCGCTTCACGCTCGTTCCACCAGTCGGCCAGCGAACCCTGTGGGTCGATATCGATGAGGACGACCGGGCCTGCGCCCGCGCGCTGTGCCTGTACGGCGAGGTGGCCGGACAGGGTGGTCTTGCCCGATCCGCCTTTTTGCGATGCCAATGCGAGTACCCGCACGCTTGTCCCCCTGAGAGAAACGATCCGAAGTTTGCGATCCATCGTCCGCGTTGGACGTCTGATTGGCATCTCGCAGACCAGACCTAATTTTAAGTTAATACCGAACCGCACCGATCCGGGCTTTCGCCGTCCGATCGCGCTGTTATGCTGCCTCCGGGGAGCGCAATATGTCTGTGGAACCAGGAGATCGCGTGCCGCCGGACCAGCCCGGACCGGTCGGCGCATCCGGCACGCGGGTCGCGAGCCTCGATTTCATTCGCGGCGTGGCGGTGACGGGCATCCTCGCCGCAAATATCGTCGCTTTCGGCCAGCCGATGACCGCTTACATGTACCCCGACGCCTTCGCTTCACCGCATGGCGAGGCCGACCAGTGGATGTGGGTGGCGCAATTCCTTCTCGTCGACGGCAAGTTTCGCGGACTCTTCTCTCTCCTGTTCGGCGCGGGCCTCTATCTGTTCATGGAGCGGGCATGGGCGCGGGGTGCGACACTGCGGCTCCAGGTGCGGCGGCTCTTCTGGCTGGCGGTTTTCGGCCTTGCGCACTTCTACCTGATTTGGCGGGGCGATATCCTGTTCGGCTATGCGATCACCGGTCTGGTCGCACTGCCCCTGCTGCGTTGGCCGGCGAAAAGACAACTAGGCGTGGGAGTTGCCGGCTTCATCCTTGGCGCCATCGCGCTCGCGGCGATGATGAGCGTTCCGTATCTAACGTTGGAAACCTCCTTTGGCGACAGGCCGGTGATGGCCGAACAGCGCGAGCAGATGATCGCCGGGCGGGAAGATGCGCTGGCCGATGGCGAGCAGGAGGTCGTGCTGGTCCGCGAGGGCGCTTACGGGGCGATAGTCGCTCATGGTTTTGCGCGCCACGCGGCCGAACCCTTTTCGTTCGTCTCCTTGTATCTGTTCGAAACCCTGCCGCTGATGCTTATCGGCATGGGGCTCTACCGCTTGGGGCTCTTCGACGGCGGCATCAACCGGGCCACGCTGATGCGTTGGGGATGGGCCGGTGTGATCATCGGCACTGTGTTGAGCGTTCCGGTGGCGCTTTGGGCGAAGGCGCAAGATTTGAGCTATTACAGCACGCTGGCCGCCTTTCTTGGGATCGGGCAGCTCCCGCGTCTCTTCGCAATCGTGGGCCTGGCGGCGCTCCTGACGGTTGCGGCGACCGGGTCCCGGAACTGGCTGGGTCAGCGGATTTGTGCCGCCGGTCGGGCTGCCTTCACCAATTATCTCGGCACCTCCATCGCGATGATGCTTCTTTTCCACGGCTGGGCGGGCGGCCTCTTCGGCTATCTGACCCGAGCCGAACTCTACGTGGTCACCGTCATCGCATGGATCGTCATGCTGCTATGGTCGAAACCCTGGCTCGACCGGTACCGGTTCGGTCCCTTCGAATGGCTGTGGCGGTGCCTGACCTACGGCAGAATCTTCCCGCTCCGACGCGATGGGCTTGCTAATGAAAACGACTCGCAGTAACGTGATTCGCGTCAACGGGAGAAGTCGCACCGTGTACGTCTGCATTTGCAATGCCATCCGCGAGAGCGAACTGAGGAACGCGGCGCGCCGCTGTGGCGGTGATGCCGAGGCTTGTTATGCACTTCTGGGAAAGCGGCCCAACTGCGGCAGCTGCCTGGACGAGGCGGAAGACATGATCTTCGAAGAACGCGAAATGGGGTACAGCAATCGCGCAGCCGCCTGATTGCGCGACATTGATTGGCATTTGCAAAACCGCAGATTTCTGCGGTTTTTTTGTTCTTGGGCCTTGTCGTTTTGCGCTTCGGCGGGCAACACGGACGGTGAGCAAGGAGACAGATCATGAAGGGTGACGCCAAGGTCGTCGAGTTCCTGAACAAGGCGCTTACCAATGAACTGACCGCCATAAACCAGTACTGGCTGCACTACCGCGTGCTGGCCGACTGGGGTGTGGGTCGTCTGGCGGATTACGAGCGCAAGGAATCCATCGAGGAGATGGAGCATGCCGATCGCCTGGCTGAGCGTATCCTGTTTCTCAACGCGCTTCCCAATTTTCAGGCCATCCACAAGCTGAAGGTGGGCGAAACGGTCGAGGAGATCCTCAAGGCCGATCTCGCGCTCGAGATGGAAGCCATCCCTCTGTTGCGTGAGGCCGCCGACTATTGCCAGGAGGTGCGCGACTTCACATCGGGGCGGATCTTCGAGGAAATCCTGCATAACGAAGAAGAGCATGTCGATTTCCTCGAGACCCAGATGGACATGATTTCGCGCATGGGGCTGGAGAACTACGTCCAGCTCAACAGCCGCCCGGCCGGGGAGCAGGACCAGGGCGCCTGAAGGCTACCGGTTAAGAAGTCTGAATATGCAATCGCTTACTTCCACGGTAGAGCATGAAGGAGGCGGTGCCTGAAAAGCGACGAATTCCGCATTAACGTTATCCAGATGTGAACCTTCTGTGCCTACCGAAGGGGCTGCGAGCGTGAGGTGCGCGAGCAGGAGTGACCCCGTTCGGTGGAACGGGCATGCGGTTTGGGGAAAGAAGAGCGTACATGTGGAACAAGGACAGCGGCAAACGCGCCTTGGCTTTTCTGAAGGCCAACAAGCTCCCGGCGGATCCGGTATGCTATCGCTTTGCGTGGCTGTACGCGACGGGCACCGAGCCCGTGCTGTCGAGCCTGGTCCGGGATATCCAGGCATCCGGCATGCGGATCGGGACCGACGATATCGCCGCGTTGATGCGCATGGCAGGTTTGGAGGAGCAAACGGCTTCCCGTTCCGCATCCCCCGTCGCGGCGATGGACCGCATTCTCGACGAGACGCTCGAGCAGACCAGGCGGACCACACGGACGACCGGCGAATTCAGAGATTATCTCGCGGGTGAGATGAAGGATATCGGCGATCCGACGAGCGCCGACATCATCGGTCTGGTCGGCCGGTTGACGCTACGCGCCGAACGCGCGGAGGCGGAACTGAGCGCCGCCACATCGCGCATCGAGGAATTGAGCAAGCAGGTCGAGGAAGCAAAGAGCGAGGCCGGGACCGACGAATTGTCGAATCTCCCCAACCGCAGAGGTATCGACGCGGTACTGGGCGCTCTGGACGATGCGCGGGCGAACGGCAGCGTGGCAATGGTCGATATCGACCATTTCAAGGCTTTCAACGATCGCTACGGCCATGACACCGGCGATCAGATCATACGACTGGTCGCGGATGTCCTCAGAACCCACCTTGCCCCCCATACCGTGGCGCGGTGGGGCGGGGAGGAATTCCTGATCGTCGCACCGGAGATCGACAGCGGGGCCATGCATCGCGCCCTCGAACTCGCGCGCGATGAATTGCGCGAGACGGCCCCGAACGTGCTTCGCGGCGACCGGGTCGCGGAAGCACCGACCTTTTCGGCCGGCATCGCCCGCCTCAACGGATCGACCTCCAGCGCCATCAGACGCGCTGACGAAGCCCTCTACAAAGCCAAGCGCAATGGCCGCGACCGGATCGAAATGCTCGGAGACACCGCCACCCGCGCCGCGTGACTGTTTGTGGCCGACCCGCTTCCCTCCGCTGTCGAGGACGTCGTTATCGCTGTCGCGTGCGAGGCCCCTTGGCAGCAATGCGGGTTTCGCCGAAGAAAAACGCAAGGCCCACTATCAGCAACCCCATGGTCGCAACCCACAGCCCGGCGATCAACGTCCCGATCTTGAGGTGTATGTAGGCCGATACGAACAGGGCCGCGATCAATACACTGATCAGCGACGCCGCCGCTGTCGAAAACATCACCGCGCGCTGCGCCAGGCGGCGACGGCGGTTCAGCCAGTTCAATTCGTCGCTACATGGGTCGTCTCCCCGTTCCTCGCTCCGTGCCTCCAGGCGTTCGATGCGATTGGCGACCCAGATCAGCCGGTTCATCATGACGTTCATCACCGATCCGATGCCGACCAGCAGGAACGCCGGGGCCAGGCTGAATTGCAGCATCTCCATCACGCGCGGCGTGCTGCTCGTGCGCTGGAGCAATTCGATGGCCGCGGCCTGGGGAACAGCGGAGGCGATCAGATCGGCAGTCATTTCTTCGCGTAGGGGTTTTTGGGGCTCTTCAAGGTAACCCGAACAGGCACCGCATCGAACCCGAGCTCCTTGCGAATGCCGTTGATAAGATAGCGCTCATAGCTTCCCGGCAAGGCATCCAGCCGGGTGCCGAAGACCACGAAGCGCGGCGGGCGGGTACCGGCCTGCGTGATATAGCGCAGCTTGATCCGCTTGCCGCCGGGCGCGGGCGGTGGATTGGCCTCCAGCGCATCGTCGAACCAGCGATTGAGCGCTGCGGTGGGGACGCGCTTGGACCATGCTTCGCGGATTTCGAACGCCGCGCCGATCATGGTGTCGAGCCCCTTTCCCGTCTTGGCGGAAACGGCGAACACGGGAAGGCCGCGGACCTGGCTCAGCCCTTCATCGAGCGCCGCCTTGATACCGTTGAACAAACGGCTCGCATCTTCGGCGACATCCCATTTGTTGATCGCGATCATCAGAGCGCGGCCTTCTTCCAGCACATGGCTGGCGATCTTGAGGTCCTGATGTTCGAGACCGCGCGTCGCATCGAGCAGAAGCACGACGACTTCGGCGAAATCGACCGCCCTGCGGGCATCGGCGACACTCAGTCGCTCCAGCTTTTCGACAACCTGCGCCTTCTTGCGCATCCCGGCCGTATCGATCAGCCGGATGTCGCGCGCCTCGCCCGACCTGGGGTCCGTCCATTGCCAGTCGATCGCGATTGAATCGCGCGTGATCCCTGCCTCCGGACCAGTCAGAAGCCGGTCCTCCCCCAGCAGCCGGTTGATCAGCGTGGATTTGCCCGCATTGGGGCGACCGACGATCGCGAGCTTGAGGGGGCCCGCCGGTGCCTCCTCGTCCTCCCCCAATTCGTCTGCGAGTTCCGCAGCCTCGGCCTTGGCGCCGATGATCGGCCATAGGGCATCGAACAAATCGGCGACCCCCTCGCCATGCTCCGCGCTGAGACCCACGGGCTCACCGAAGCCCAAGCCGAAGCTTTCGAAGATACCGGCGTCGCCTGCCTTGCCCTCCGCCTTGTTGGCAACCAGCACAACGGGCACATCCTGGGCGCGGAGCCAGCGAGCGATCTCTTCGTCCAGCGGAGTCAGTCCGGCCCGCGAATCGAACACGAACAGAGCCGCATCCGCGCCTTCCAGGCTCACTTCCGTTTGTTTGCGCATCCGGCCCGGCAGACTGTCGGGATCTTCATCCTCCCAACCGGCGGTATCGACTGCGGTGAATTCGAGGCCGGCCACGATCGCATCGCCCATGCGCCGATCGCGTGTCACGCCGGGTTGATCATCCACCAGCGCCAGCTTCTTGCCGACCAGCCGGTTAAAGAGTGTGGATTTGCCGACATTTGGCCGACCGATTATGATGACGACCGGCTTCACGGGTGCGCTCCGATCATTCCTTGCGCGCGACGGGCGCATCGTCGCCCAGGTCCTGGAACCAGGCTTCGACGGGGCCGGACAGCTTGAGCGTCAGGGGCTGACCCTTACGATCCATGGTCTTGCCAGCCTGGACGCGAACCCAGCCTTCGGAAATCGAATATTCCTCGATATCGGACCGTTCACGGCCCTTGAACTTGATCCCCACGCCCCTGCGGAGAAGGTCCGCATCGAAATGCGAACTGCGCGGGTTCACGGACAGGCGATCAGGCGGTGTCTGGGCGGTCGCATCGGTGCTGGGTGCCGTATCGGGCGCGTCGTTGGTCTCAGTCATGACGCGCCCCCTACGCACAGGCGCACGTTTCCGCAATCGGCCAGCATCGCGACCGCCGCCTTAATCCGGCGGCGGCATTTCGCTGGGGCCCACGTCGGGCACATCGGTCGAAGGGGAGGGCGGGGCAAAACCGGGGGGCTCCTGCGCCGGCGCTTCGGTCGGTGCGGGGCTGGGCGGAATCTCTGCGGGGGCTCTATCGGGTGTGTCGTTGTCGGCCATGGGAAGTCCAATCAGTCGGGGGGAAGGGCGGTTTCGGACGATGAAATGTCGGGTTGCTTGCCATCATCGCCGTCGTCTGAATCGGTCAACACCGGTCCTTCGCGCTCCCCTTCCGCTTCCATTTCGGCGGCGGATTTGGGCTTTACGCTCGGATCGATAACGGGCGGCGTATCCGGTGGGGCATCGGCGTGGTCATAGTCGGTCATGCTGATATATCCTTCGATCGTTCAACCCGCGTGTAATTGGCATGTTCCGCCCGCTTGCCCTTTTCATCGGACATTAGTAGAGACCCCGCCGCCATCGCGCTGCGGCCCCGTGCCAATCGGTAAGGGGGACGCGGCGCGGCTGTCGTTTCGGCAAGCGGGCGTGGCGGAATTGGTAGACGCGCTGGTTTTAGGTACCAGTATCGTAAGATGTGGGGGTTCGAGTCCCTTCGCCCGCACCAGTCCGGCATCACCGTTTGGTTCGCGACGCGGCCCGAAACGCACGTTGCCATCACGATCGATCGAGAGTTCATCCTTCCATGCAAACCAAAGAAACCACCAATCAGGGCCTGAAGCGCGCCTACGCCATCACCATTCCCGCCAAGGAGATCGAGGCGAAGGTCGATGCGGAGGTCAAGAAGATCGCTCCGCAGGTACGCATGCCCGGCTTCCGACCGGGCAAGGTGCCCGCGAACCTGGTGCGCAAGATGCATGGCGAACAGATGCACGCGCAGGTGGTGAACGATGCGATCCGCGAATCGGTCGATAGCCTGATGAAGGAAAAGGAACTGCGCCCCGCGATGCAGCCCAAGGTCGAAATGGCCGAGGGTTACGAGCAGGGCAAGGATGCCGAACTGACCGTGGAGCTGGAAGTGCTCCCCCAGATCGAGGTGCCGAGCACCGACGGGATCAAGCTCGAACGCCTGACCGTGCCCGTATCGGACGAGCAGGTGGACGAGGCGCTCGAGCGCATCGCCGGCCAGAACAAGAGCTACAAGGACGCCGCCAAGACCAAGAAGGCAGCCGAAGGCGACCAGCTGATCATCGATTTCGTCGGCAAGCTCGACGGTGAGGAATTCGAAGGCGGCAAGGCCGAAGGCGCCGCGCTGGTGCTGGGTTCGGGCACGTTCATCCCCGGCTTCGAGGATCAGCTGATCGGCGTGAAGGCGGGCGATGAGAAGACCATCACCGTCAACTTCCCCGAGGATTATCAGGCGGATCATCTGGCCGGCAAGGAAGCCACGTTCGACGTGAAGGTCGAAGCGGTGAAGACCGAAACCGAAACCAAGCTGGATGAGGATTTCGCCAAGAACCTGGGCTTCGAGGACCTGGACAAGCTGCGCGCGCTGGTGCGCGGCCAGCTCGAACAGGAAACGGCCGGACTGACGCGCACGCAGATGAAGCGTTCGCTTCTCGACCACCTTGCCGCAGGTCACGATTTCGACGTCCCCGAACAGATGGTGGAGGCCGAGTTCGAGCAGATCTGGGCGCAGCTCGAGCAGGAAGTGGCGCAGTCCGACGATCCCGAGGAATCGCGCAAGGAAATCGAGGCGGAGAAGGACGATTACCGCCGCATCGCCGTCCGCCGTGTGCGCCTGGGCCTGCTGCTGTCCGAGATCGGCCAGGCCAACAAGGTCCAGGTCACCGGCCAGGAAATGAACATGCTCATCCAGCAGGCTGCGCAGCAGTACCGCCAGGAAGACCGTGAGCGGTTCATGCAGTTCATTCAGCAGGAGCCGATGGCCGCCGCCCAGCTGCGCGCGCCGCTCTACGAAGACAAGGTCGTCGATTTCCTCTTCGACAAGGCCGAGATCACCGATCGCGAAGTGACGCGCGAGGAACTGGAAGCTTCGATCGAGGCCGAGGAAGGCGAAAGCGCGCCGGCCAATAAGCCTGCCGCCAAGAAGCCAGCGGCGAAGAAGGCTCCGGCCAAGAAGGCTGCCGCTAAGGACGCAGCGCAGGACGAGGGCGAACCGGCCAAGAAGCCTGCCGCGAAAAAGGCTCCGGCCAAGAAAGCCGCCGCCAAGAAGACCGACGATGCGGAGGCCAAGCCGGCCCCGAACAAGGCTCCGGCGAAGAAGGAAGCAGCGAAGAAAGAACCGGCTAAGAAGCCCGCTGCCAAGAAGGCCGCGACCGAAAAGAAGTAATAATATCGGGCCGGGCGCGCGCCTCGAGTGCGCGTCCCGGCCTGAGGCTTCGCGGTATTATTCGGCCGGCGCCCAGCGCGCGAAGGTGGGCTGGTGCAGTTCGGCAGTGCGGGCACGCTCGTAAGCGGCGCCTGCCTCCAGTACCCTGGCGTCCGACCACTTCGGCCCCATGATGCTGAGGCCCACGGGCAGACCCTCTACCGCGCCCATCGGCACGGTGAGATGCGGATAGCCGGCAATCGCGGCGAGCGAACCGCCCCCGATCGAACCACTGTAATTATCACCATGCATCAGGTCGCTGGTCCAGGCGGGTCCCGTGGTCGGCG
>NZ_JBELMO010000014.1:0-55078 GCF_042095715.1 Qipengyuania sp.
CAACGAAAGCAAGGCGACCGGCGGCGGCAGCGCGATCCTGCCCACCCCCGCCATCGGCGGCGTTGGCATCATCGATGATTACGCCGCAATGATGACCATGGGGTTCAAGGGCGCGGGCGACACGCTCTACCTCGTCGGGCCCGAATTCTGGGCGCGGCCCGATCCCACCCGCTCGCATCTCGGCAAATCGCTGTGGCTGGATATAATTCACGGTAATGACGGCGGCCGCACCCCGCCCACCGACCTCACCATCGAACGCAACGCGGGCGAGATCGTGCGCGAGATGATCGGCCACGGACTGGTCAACGCGGTCCACGACATCTCGGACGGCGGCCTTGCCGTGGCGCTTGCGGAAATGGCGCTGGCCGGCGGCGTGGGCGCCGAAGTGGAGGCCAATCCCGCCTATACCCCCGCGCAATGGTGGTTCGGCGAGGATCAGGGCCGCTACATCATCTCCGTCCCCGATGTGGAGGCGCTCAACAGGCAGCTCGCCAAGGGTACGAAAAACGACGAAACCGCCCAGATCGGCTTTACGAGAATCGGCAAGACCGGCGGAGACAGCGTGCTCGGCGTCAAGCTGGCGGATATGCGCGAGGCGAGTGATAGCTTCTTCAGGGACTGGATGGAGGGGTAGCAGGCGGCGCAACGCACCCGTGTGCGCTGCCGCTTCCCCCCACCGTAAACCCGGCTTCATATCGGGTGGCCCTTCCCCTCGGCGCTGAAGTGCTCGATTGTGCGAATCGTGACCGGCACCATCCCCTTCAGTTTGGACCACCTGGACGACGCTGAGGCGCTTTCTCGGGTAGAAGGTCTGCGCGACCGGCTGCGGCTCCGGCGAAGTTGCCGCGATTTCTCCGCAGAGCTGGTGCCTCGAGCCATCATCGAAACCGCTATAGCGGCGGCAGGCACGGCGCCTAGCGGAGCGAATCACCAGCCTTGGCACTTCACGGTGGTGGGCTCGGCCGAAACGAAACGGGCAATCCGCGAGGCGGCCGAAGCCGAGGAGCGCGCCTTCTACGCGGGCAAGGCCGGAACGGCTTGGCTTGAGGCGCTGGCGCCGCTGGGCACCGACGCCGAAAAGCCTTTCCTTGAAATCGCCCCGTGGCTGATCGTGGTCTTCGCCCAGCGCAAGGGCGGCATCGCCGAAGATGGCGAGACGCAGAACTATTATGTGAGCGAAAGCGTGGGCATCGCCTGCGGCATGCTGCTGGCGGCGCTAAACGAAGCGGGCCTTGCGACCCTCACACATACGCCATCGCCGATGGGGTTCCTGAGAGAGATCTGCGGGAGGCCCGAATGGGAAAAGCCGGTGATGATCGTTGTCGCTGGCCACCCGGCGCCTGGCGCACGCGTGCCCGATCACGTTTCGCGAAAAAAGCCGCTCGAGCAGCTTGTGAACTGGCTGTGATCAAAGGCGGTCTGCCCCGATCGCGCGGGCGTTCGTGGAACTTGGCCGCCTATCGCCGCCCCGAGTACTCAGGCCAAGACCCATTCGCTGCGCGGAATTCCCAATAGCTTGAGAACATTGGTCAAATCGCCATTCTCCACCCATCCATCGGCAGCAGCGCGGGCCTTGGGCTTGGCGCGATAGGCGATTCCATAGTCCGCCGCCTCGAGCATGGGAATATCGTTGGCGCCGTCCCCCATGGCGAGGACCCTTGCGCCCTCTCCAAGCTTTTCAGCTTCTTCCCTCAGTGTCCTCGCCTTGGTGGAGGCATCGCTGACAGGCCCGGCGAGCGCTCCGGTGAGCTTCCCATCGGCAACCGCCAGGCGATTTCCGACCACCCGCTCGAACCCGATCGTCTCGGCAACGGGATCGGCGAAATGATGGAAGCCCCCGGTCACCAGCACCGTCCGGCAACCCTTGGATTGCAGCGTACGGACCAGCGTCCTGGCCCCCGCTACGGGAGAAATTTGCTCTTTAAGACAGAGTTCTATCGCCGTTTCCTCAAGCCCTTCGAGTAACGCGACCCGGTCCTTCAAGGCGCTGGGAAAGTCGAGTTCGCCCTGCATCGCGCGTTCGGTAATTTCGGCAATTCTGCTTTTCAGCCCGGCATAATCCGCCAGTTCGTCGATGCACTCCTGCCCGATCATCGTAGAGTCCATATCGGATACGAAGAGCCGCGGAATCTCGATCTCGCTTGATGCCATCAGTAGGTCGCAGGGAGCCATATGTTTATCCAGAACTGCCCTGATCTGAACATCCTGTTCGCCCGCGAACAGGATCTGTAGGACGTCGGAACAGGCATCCAGCATCGCCGCCGATGCCATCGGTGCGCCGATATCTTCAAGTGCCTTCGCCGCTGCATCGAGGCGTTTCTCCAGTCCCTCTGGCTCTGCTATCAGCCGCGCAATGAGCACTTCCACAGTCTCCGACAAACCCCCGTTGGCGCTCATTGCAGGGCCGACGGCCAGCGGCAAGAGCGCCCTTGCAGTCCGGCTCGCCAAGTCGATCGAGGCGCGCGGCGGCTCTGCCGTTGTAATCAATGCCGACAGCGCGCAGGTTTATGCCGACCTGCGCGTCCTCTCGGCCCGACCCACAGAAGAGGAAATGGAGGGAATTCCGCATCGCATTTTCGGCACTTGGGACGGCTCCGTTGCCTGTTCCGCTGCGGACTGGTCCAAGTCCGCAAGGGACGAAATCGCGCGGGCTCATGCGGAAGGGGCATACCCGATCCTGGTCGGTGGAACGGGGCTTTACTTCAGGACTCTGCTGGACGGTATAGCCCCCATCCCCCCTATCGATCCGGCAATTCGCGATGAAGTTCGCGCCTTGTCCCAAGAGGATGCCAGGGCCGCACTCGAAGCGGAAGATCCACTGGCTGCCACACGCCTGGCGCCCCGCGATACGGCGCGCACCACCCGGGCGCTGGAAGTCATCCGTTCGACCGGTCGGCCAATTACGGATTGGCAGGGGGCCCGCTCCGGTGGCATCGCCGGGGAGATCGGCCTGCATCCCCTGGTGCTCATGCCAGAGCGCCCATGGCTATACGCGCGGTGCGATCTACGCTTTGGCGCGATGCTCGAGAATGGCGCTCGCCAGGAAGTCGCCGCCCTTCTCGAGCGGCGGCTGTCAGAGGATCTGCCCGTAATGCGGGCCATCGGCGTGCGCGAAGTAGCAAGGTTGCTGGAGGGCCAGGCCTCTTTTGAGGAGACGGTGGAAGCGGGTTGCCTTGCAACCCGGCGCTATGCGAAACGCCAGTTTACCTGGTTCCGGCATCAAGCTCCCGCCGATTGGCCACGGATCGAGTCTGAAAATTACGGAAATACCGAAATCGATGAATTATTCTTTCGTTTTTTGTCTTGACTTTGAAACTGAGCGCGCTCAGGTGGACTTCCCCGTCGGCCCGGCGCTCAGACCCTGCGCCGGGCCATTTTTCGTCGTCAGGAGGTTGAAGTGAGTACCGAACGGAGCGGAGCGGCCATTCTGGTCGACAGTCTCATTCGCGAAGGCGTGGAGGTGGTCTTCGGCTACCCCGGCGGCGCGGTTCTCCCCATCTACGACGAATTGTTCGGCCACGACGGGATCCGGCATATTCTGGTCCGCCACGAGGCCGGAGCGGCCCATGCGGCGGAAGGCTATGCCCGCGCGACAGGCCGGCCCGGCGTTGTTCTCGTAACCAGCGGACCCGGCGCCACTAATGCGGTCACCGGAATCGCCGATGCCTGGATGGATTCCATCCCAATGGTCATCATAACCGGACAGGTTCCAACGGCGCTCATCGGCACCGACGCTTTTCAGGAAGCCGATACGGTCGGCATCACGCGCCACTGCACCAAGCACAACTATCTGGTAAAGGATCCGGGAAGCCTCGCGGGCACGATCGCCGAAGCCTTCCGCATCGCCACCAGCGGCCGTCCCGGGCCGGTGCTGGTGGACATTCCCAAGGACGTGCAGATCGCCATGGCCGCCGATGCCATGCGCGAAGCTCCTCCCCTCCCCTCCCACCGCTATCAGCCTCGCGTGGCGGCAAATCCGGAAGAAATATCGCAAGCCGTCGATATGATCGCCTCGGCGGAACGACCGGTCTTCTATACGGGTGGCGGCGTCATCAACTCCGGCCCGGTCGCCAGCGAACTCCTGCGTCAGCTTCAGCGTAAGACCGGTGCGCCGGTAACAAGCACGTTGATGGGCCTCGGCGCCTTCCCGGCGACGCATCCCGATTGGCTGGGGATGCTGGGCATGCACGGAACCTATGAAGCGAACATGACCATGAACCGCGCCGATCTCATCGTGGCGATCGGTGCGCGCTTCGATGATCGCGTGACGGGACGCCTCGATTCCTTCGCGCCGGAAGCAACGAAGATCCACATCGATATCGACCGGGCGAGCATAAACAAGATCGTTCCCGTCGATCTCGGGATCATCGGTGATTGCGCCACCGTCCTCGAACAGATCATTCAGGCGTGGGGAGACCGCAGGCCGCGCGATCTGTCTGAGTGGACTGCGCGGATCATGGGCTGGAAGGCGCGCGAGTGTTTGGCCTATCCGGAGCGGAAGGATGCAATCATGCCGCAGAAGGCAATCGAACGCCTCTTTGCACTGACCAAGGCGCACGACCCCATCATCTCAACCGAAGTCGGTCAGCACCAGATGTGGGCAGCGCAGTATTTCGGATTCGACGCGCCCAACCGCTGGCTCACCAGCGGTGGTCTTGGCACGATGGGCTATGGTCTGCCGGCGGCGATCGGTGCTCAGCTCGGTAATCCCGATGCCCTAGTGATCGACATTGCGGGCGAGGCGAGCATCCAGATGAATATCCAGGAGCTTGCCACCGCGAGCCAGTATCGCCTGCCGGTGAAGGTCTTCATTCTAAACAACGAATTCATGGGCATGGTCCGCCAGTGGCAAGAACTGACCTACGAAAGCCGCTATTCGAACAGCTACTCCGACAGCCTGCCGGATTTTGTCAGGCTGGCGGAAGCATACGGGTGGAAAGGCATCCGCATCGAGGACGAGAGCAATCTCGATGCCGGGATCGAGGCGATGCTGGCCCATGACGGCCCGGTGATGGTCGACTGCCTCGTCGCCAAGGAAGCCAATTGCCTCCCCATGATCCCGAGTGGAGCGGCCCACACCGAGATGCTGCTTTATGGCGATCTTGTGAGCGGAACAATGGCAGACGAAGCCAAGGCGCTGGTATAAGGCGACCCCCAATGAAGATCGAAACCCAGGATGCCGAAAGGCATGTGCTGACCGTGCAGGTCGATAACGAGGCGGGCATTCTCGCCAAGATCGCCGGCATGTTCACGGCGCGCGGCTACAATATCGACAGTCTCACGGTTGCCGATATCTCCGAAGACCATGCGGTAAGCCGGATCACCGTGGTCACCAACGGCCCCCCGCCCGTCATCGACCAGATCAGGGCTCAGCTCGAGCGTCTGGTTCCTGTGCACAAGGTCACGGATCTCACCGAGCAGGGCCCCTATGTCGAACGCGAGCTCGCGCTCGTCAAAGTTGCGGGCATGGGTGAAAAGCGCGTGGAAGCGCTGCGGATCGCGGAGCTTTTCCGCGCGAAGGTAGTGGATACCACCACCAGCAGCTTCGTGTTTGAAATTACGGGTTCGCCCGACAAGATTTCCAGTTTTCTGGTGTTGATGCGCGAACTCGGGCTGGTCGAAGTGGGCCGATCCGGGATCGTCGGAATGTTGCGTGGCGCCGGGGGCGCCTGAGTAAAAGGGAAAGACATGCAGGTTTATTACGACAAGGATTGCGACACTGACCTCATCAAGGGGAAGAAAGTCGCGATTGTTGGATACGGCAGCCAGGGGCACGCACATGCCCAGAACCTTCGCGACAGTGGTGTCGGCGAAGTGGCGATCGCCCTTCGTGAAGGTTCGGCGACGCGCAAGAAGGCGGAAGAGGCTGGCTTCAAGGTCATGAGCAACAGCGAAGCCGCCGCTTGGGCGGATGTCGTCATGGTCCTCGCCCCTGACGAGCATCAGGCCGCGATCTGGGCGAATGACATGTCCGGCGAAATGAAGGCGGGCAGCACGCTTGCCTTCGCGCACGGTCTCAACGTGCATTTCGGCCTGATCGAACCCCCGGCCGACATCGACGTGATCATGATCGCCCCTAAAGGACCGGGCCACACCGTGCGTTCCGAATATCAGCGTGGCGGCGGCGTACCCTGCCTGATCGCGGTTCATCAGGAAAGCACGCAGTCGGGCGGCAACGGCTATGCCAAGGCTTTGGCACTCAGCTACGCCAGCGCGGTCGGCGGCGGTCGGTCGGGTATCATCGAGACAACCTTCCGCGAAGAATGCGAGACCGATCTTTTCGGCGAGCAGGCTGTGCTTTGCGGCGGTATAACCCATCTTATCCAGGCCGGTTTCGAAACGCTCGTGGAAGCTGGCTATGCACCCGAGATGGCCTATTTTGAGTGCCTCCACGAAACCAAGCTAATCGTGGACCTGCTCTACGAAGGCGGTATCGCCAATATGCGTTATTCCATCAGCAATACTGCGGAATATGGAGACATCACCACCGGACCGCGGATCATCACCGATGAGACCAAGGCCGAAATGAAGCGTGTTCTGGCGGACATTCAATCCGGCCGCTTCGTTAAAAACTTCGTGCTCGACAACCAGGCAGGTCAGCCCGAGCTAAAGGCGAGCCGCAAGGCGGCAGAAGCACATCCGATCGAGAAGGTTGGAACGAAGCTTCGCGAGATGATGCTCTGGATCGGCAAGAACAAGCTGGTCGACAAGGCGGTGAATTGATCGGTTCCGCCCGCCGGTCGGGCGGTTGTCGTTGGATGGGAGGACCACAGTGAAACGCTTCAGCATACCCCTATGCGTGCTGGCCCTGGCTGGCGTGGCGGTGACGACATCCGGCGCGCAGGAGGTGTCTCCTCGCGCGCCGGGCATGATCGATCCCGCGCGCGTCACCGGTGGTACTTACCAGGCGGACGCGGCTCATAGTCTCGTATCCTGGCGCGTGAACCATCTCGGCTTCAACGATTACATCGGCCTATTCGGCGACGTCTCTGGAACCCTGGTAATCGATCCGGCGAAGCCGCAAGAAGCCAAGGTCGATGTGACAGTGCCGATCACCTCAGTTTTGGTGGCCAGTTCCGGGTTGCGTGAGCACTTGCTTCGCGCAGGCAAGAAAGGCACCAAGCCGGACTTCTTCGGACCCGATCCCGCCCCGGCACGCTTTGTGTCCACGGCTGTCAGGCTGAACCCAGGTCAGGTCACCGCGCATGTCGAGGGCAATTTGACGTTAAACGGCGTTACAAAACCGGTGGAGCTGTACATCCGCTTCACCGGTGCAGGGACCGGGCCGATGAACAAGGCTGAGACGATCGGCTTCGAAGGCCGCACGACGATCAGCCGCTCGGAGTTCGGCATCGGATACGGCATCCCGATGGTCGGCGATGATGTGGAACTCACGCTGACCGCAGCATTCGAGAAACCGGCGGCTTAAGAGTTGCTGGGTAATGCTCGGCGCAGCCGGTCGGTGCATTCGGCACTGGCTCCAAGCTGCGCGAGACGATGCGCCACATCTCTTCAGCATAGTGGTAAATTGACCCATACGGCTCCCGGCGATACGCGGGGACGGTGATCGCGCGGCATATCTTAATCCCCCTGCATGACTTCTCCGCAGGCGGGACGGAGGCCTTCGCATTTCGATTGGCGCGACACTGGATTTCGGAGGGGCGCCGGGTGACGGTGCTCGCCGGCGCTTCCCGTGGGCCGATGCGAGATCGCGTGCCAGACGGTGCGGACGTACGAATACTTTCGCCTGAACGACCCCGAACAGCATTGTCGCGTATCAATCTGGGAAAACATATGGCCCCGACGGCTGCTTCCCTCGCGCCGGACGTCATTTTCGTGCCAGGTAACTTTCATTTCGGCGTCGCAAGAGCCTTCAAGCAACGGTTGCCCAGGGTGCCGATCGTGGCAAAAATCAGCAATCCGCTGGTGCCGGCAGTGATGGAGCGCCCACCGATGCTCTCGATAGCCCGGTCTGCTCTATCGGGAGTGACCCGGGGTATCGATTGCTTCGCTGCGACGTCCCCCGGCTTGGCAGATGATCTTGTAAGACTTCTCCCACATGCAAGCGTCACCGTCCTTTACAACCCGTTCGTCCCTGATGGCGCGTTGCCTTTTCGGGCACGCGAGATTCGGCGAGCTCGCGAAGCGCTTAGGCTCGTAGGGATCGGACGGCTTGAGGCGCAAAAGGACTGGCCGCTCGCGCTGCGGACAATTTACGCGCTTCGACGCGAGGTTGAGGTGACACTGACAATATATGGCGAGGGGCCTTTGCGATCGGCACTTGAAGGTCTGACACGATCCTTAGGGCTGGAAAACAATGTTTTCTTTCCAGGCTTTACAGATGATATTTCCCAGGCTTTCGCAACCGCGCATGCTCTGCTCGTAACGTCCCGATATGAAGGCGGACCGGCGGTAGCCGCGGAGGCATTGATTCATGGCGTGCCGGTCGTCTCGACTGCCTGCTCGCATTTCCTGTCGGACCTGATTGATCGCCCGGCGCTCGGCCGGATCGTAGCTAGCCGCGCGCCCGAAGATCTCGCCCGCGCAGCGCTGGATCTCAGCCGGACAGCCTTCGCCCCCGAGGCCGTCATCGAGGCCAAAGTCGCTCCCTTGCGGCAGAGCCGATCCGCCCTTGCCTATCTGGAGGTGTTCGACAGCCTCGTATCCGAAGGAGCGCGCGGTGCGGCTGAATGACTGCCACAACATCGAAGATTTTCGCCGGCTTGCGAAGGCACGCCTGCCATGGCCGGTTTTCGACTATATCGACGGGGCTGCCGACGACGAGATCACGAAGACCCGCAATACCCAAGCCTTCAAGACAGCGGATCTGGTTCCCGACGTTCTTGCCGGCGTCTCCGAAATCGACACCTCGTGCCGCATCATGGGCCGTAAGAGCGCCCTTCCCCTCGTCCTCAGCCCGACCGCACTGCAGCGCGTGTTTCACTGGGAAGGGGAAAAGGCGGTGGCCCGAGCAGCCGAGAAATTCGGCCTGTGGTTCGGCATATCGAGCCTGGCCACGCATTCGATCGAGGTTATCGCCGCGCTCACATCCGGACCGAAACTGTTTCAGCTCTATGTCCACAAGGATCAGGGTCTGAACACATCAATGATCGAACGATGCAAGGCAAGCGGTTTCGATGCTCTCGCCCTGACCGTGGACACGATCGTCTCGGGCAAACGCGAGCGTTGCATGCGCTCCGGCTTCACCACCCCGCCCCGCTTCACGCCTAGCGCTGTCTGGAGCTACGCGACGCGCCCCCGGTGGACGCTCGATTATCTCTTCAGGGAAAAGTTCAGCCTTCCGAATTTGGACACGCACGTTGCCGAAGGCAGCAGCAAGTCGGTCAGCATCGCCGAATATTTCAACACCATGCTCGATACTGCCATGGATTGGGATACCGCCGCGGCCATTCGCAGCGACTGGGGCGGCACCTTCGCCCTGAAAGGCATCATGAGCGCCACCGATGCCCGCAGGGCCGTCGATATCGGTGCGGATGCCATATGGATTTCCAATCACGGCGGCCGACAGCTCGACGGGGGCAGGTCGCCGTTCGACCAACTGGCGGAAATCGAAGACGCGGTGGGCGGGGAGATCGAGATTATCTGTGATGGAGGTGTCCGCCGCGGCACCCATGTTCTGAAAGCTCTTTGCGCCGGGGCCGACGCCACATCGGGCGGCCGCCTCTACCTCTATGCGCTGGCTGCCGCCGGGCAAGCGGGGGTGGAACGCGCCCTCGGCATTTTGAAGGACGAGATCGAACGCGGTATGAGGCTGATGGGTGTCACTAGCGTGGATCAGCTCACCCCGAACCGCCTGCGGTGGCGCAATTAGGAGAAGGTTACGGTTGCCCTGCGCGAAATTTTGCGCAATGCATGAATGATGCCTCGTTTCGGATACATGCTACGACTTACTCGCCCCCGGGCGTAAGCTTGCGTGCCTGTAGGCGCGCCGCGCTACGGGGGACTGACCCGACCTTGCCGAAACTGCACGAGACTTAGCCCAATGCCCATGCTCCGCGACCCGAGCAGCAAATACGCGCCGTTCCCATCGATCCCGATAAAGGATCGTCAGTGGCCGTCACGTACCATCACCTCTCCCCCCCGCTGGCTCTCCACCGACCTCAGGGACGGCAATCAGGCCATCGTCGATCCGATGGACTCGGCGAAAAAGAACCGTTTTTTCGACCTGCTGGTCAATCTCGGCCTCAAAGAGATCGAAGTCGGTTTTCCCAGTGCCGGTCAAACCGAATTCGATTTCATCTCTCAACTGGTGCGATCCGGGCGGGTCCCGGAAGAGGTGACCGTTCAGGTCTTGACCCAGAGTCGGGAAGATCTGATCCGCACGAGCTTCGCCAGCCTCGATGGCGCGCACTCCGCGATCGTCCACCTTTACAACGCCGTCAGCCCGACCTGGCGAGAAATCGTGTTCGGGATGACGCGGGACGAGGTGAAGGCAATCGCCGTCGCCGGAGCGAAGGTCCTGCGCGACGAAGCCGGCGCGAGTCCCGGCACCGACTGGCACTTCGAATACAGCCCCGAGACTTTCTCGACCGCGGAGCTCGATTTCAGCGTGGAGGTCTGCGAAGCCGTCATGGAGGTGCTGGCGCCTACGCCCGATCATCCCATCATCCTCAATCTCCCCGCCACGGTCGAAGCTGCAGGCCCCAATGTCTATGCGGATCAGATCGAACAGTTCATCCGCATGCTCCCAAATCGCGAATCCGCAGTCATCAGCCTGCACACGCATAATGATCGGGGCACCGGTGTGGCCGCCGCGGAACTGGGACTGCTGGCGGGCGCCGACCGCGTCGAAGGCTGCCTTTTTGGCAATGGGGAACGGACCGGGAATTGTTGCCTGGTGACGATGGCGCTCAATTTGTACACGCAGGGCATCGATCCCGGCCTCGATTTTTCCGACATCGATCGGGCCATCGAAACCGTGGAATATTGCAACCAATTACCCGTTCATCCCCGGCACCCCTATGGGGGCGAACTGGTGTATACGGCGTTTTCCGGCAGCCATCAGGATGCGATCAAGAAAGGCTTCGCCGCGCGCGAGGACCAGAACAGCGAGCGCTGGCGGGTGCCCTACCTACCCATCGATCCTGCCGATCTGGGCAGAAATTACGAAGCGGTCATCCGCGTGAATTCGCAAAGCGGAAAGGGCGGTTTCGCGTGGGTCCTCGAACAGGATCAGGGCCTCAAGCTTCCCAAGCGAATGCAGGCCGACTTTGCCCCGCATGTACAGAAAATGGCGGACAAGCTCGGGCGCGAACTGAATGCTGCCGACATTTGGCAGGCTTTCCAGCAGGCCTATCATGTCCAGACGCGGCCCAAGCACTTCCAGCTTGTCAATTATCAGGAAACCCGCGCCACGGACGGGACGCGCGTTTTCTCTGGTACCATCGAAGTCGATGGGACGGCTCGTTCGGTCACCGGAAGAGGCAACGGCCTCATCTCCTCCGTCATGGCCACGTTGCGGGACAGCTTCGGGATCGCTCTGGAGGTCAAGGACTACACCGAACACGCGATGGGGGCCGGTTCCGACGCCCGCGCCGCGGCCTATCTGGAGTGTGCCCTTCCTGATGGTCGCACCGTCTGGGGCTGCGGAATCGACGAGGACATCGCCACCGCCAGCGTACGCGCCGTGCTGAGCGCCGCGAACTGCTCGGTCAGCTAGTCGCGATATCCCGGGCGATCGCATAGGGCAGGCTCGCCCGGCCCAGCGGATCGAAGACCAGTCGCCCGCTCGCGGGTGGCAGCGATCGCTGTTGGCAGTCCACCCTGTGGCATTGCCTGCATCCCGGGCCGATCCGGGTCGGCGTGCCTTCATCCAGCGATTTGCCATGCGATTGAACCAACGCTCCGCCCAGTCTTGCGTCGAGGCCAAGCACGACCGAAAAGCGGCTCGACTCTCCTGCCGCGCCACCAACCGAAACCGTTCTGGCCATACAGAACCACTCCTTCGCCTCTCCTGCCGTCTCCTCGAGAGAGACCAATTCAGTGAGCAGATCGCCGGGTTGCCTGAATGTCTTCATGGCAATCCAGAGTGGGCATAGTTGCTCGGTATCGAAGAAGGTGGCCCCGCTGGCGCCCACGAACCGTTTCGAAAGCTGACCCGCCCCGTCGACACGTAACATAAAGAACGGAAGGCCGCGCTGGCCAACACGCTGAAGCGTGGTGAGCCTGTGCGCCAGTTGCTCGAAACTGACCTCGAAACGGCGAAGCAAGATCGACAGATCATATCCGGTTGCATCGCAGGCTCGAAGAAACCGGCCGTACGGCATGATGAGAGCGGCTGCGAAATACGCTGAAAGATGTCGTTTCAGGAACTCGCGCGAGCTGTCGTCCTCGAGCTTGGCGCCCTGAACGATTTTCTCGATTTCGTCTCTCTGCTCCAGTTCCGCCAGTTGGACAGCCATCTGGAATGTCCGGGACCTGGGGCCCAACATTTCTGCCAGCTGGACCTGGCGCGCGTGCAAATCCAGTCGCCTTCGATGATCCGGCATGACCTCCCGGGGCAAGATGCGCACGGCAAGCTGGTGCCTTTCCCTCAGGCGATCCACCAAAGCGGCGGAAAGATTTCCGCGCGACAACCGCATTTCGTCGGCCAGCGCTTCAGCTGCGTGATCGAGATCGGAAAAATGGTTCTTCCAGTGCTCAATCGCCGTCCGAACCGCATAGGTCGGTTCGGCGTTCGGCAGGGCGGCCGGGTGTCCAGCCTGATCGTAAAGGCGTGCGAAAGCCGCGGCAATCTGGGGGCTTTCGGACAAGAACGTGTCAACCTCCTCCCGGTCGATCCCCAGATCGGCAAACCGTTCGTCACCCACGCGACGGACCAGACCGTCAAGTCCGCCAATCCTCTCGTCGATCTTGAGCGACTGCGGGTCGAACGCGAATTCCGAAATCAGCTGTACCAGTACCCGTGCCGTGACAGGTCTCTGATTGCGCTCGATGAGATTGAGATAGCTGGCAGATATGGCGAGGCGGCTGGCCATTGCCGCTTGAGTGAGGTTTTCCCTCTTGCGCAGCCGTCGCAATGCCGGCCCGGCCATCATCGGTTCGTCAGCCATTTGTAAACATCTCTACTTATTTACAGCGGTTATACCCGATGATGAACAACCTTTACAGCGTTAACTGTAAATCTTTCTCACGCTTCAGCCGGCACGCGGATACATCCTTCTCCAAGAAGCCAGTCGGGATTTGAATTATGACCTACCAACAGCGTATCGGCGAACTCAACAGCACCATTTCCGGAGCAGGAGCCCCTTGGGCCGCTATCGACGGCGAATCGGCTGCTCGGATGCAGGTTCAGAATCGTTTTCCTACCGGGCTGGACATCGCGCGCTACACCGCGAAGATTATGCGCGAGGATATGGATGCATACGATGCCGATCCCGCACAATATACGCAGTCGCTGGGTGCATGGCATGGCTTCATCGCCCAGCAGGAGATCATCAGCGTCAAGAAGCACTTTGGCGAGACCCGCCGGCGCTATGTTTATCTGTCCGGATGGATGGTCGCCGCGCTGCGCAGCGATTTCGGGCCCCTGCCGGACCAGTCCATGCATGAGAAGACCAGCGTTCCGGCGCTGATCGAAGAAATCTATACCTTCCTCAAGCAGGCCGATGCCCGTGAACTGGGCGGCATGTTTCGCGCCCTCGACGCTGCACGCGGATCGGGCGATGAGGTTGAGGCGAGGCGTCTCCAGCAGGCCATCGACAATCACGAAACGCATGTCGTGCCGATCATCGCCGACATCGACGCCGGCTTCGGCAACGCCGAGGCGACCTATCTGCTAGCCAAGAAGATGATCGAAGCGGGCGCCTGTGCCCTTCAGATCGAAAACCAGGTTTCCGACGAAAAGCAGTGCGGCCACCAGGATGGCAAGGTCACCGTGCCGCACGAGGACTTCCTCCAGAAGATCCGTGCCATACGCTACGCCTTCCTGGAACTTGGCGTGCCGGACGGCATCATCGTCGCTCGCACTGACAGCCTGGGTGCGGGCCTGACCAAGCAAATCGCGTTCAGCACCGAGCCGGGCGACCTGGGCGACAAGTACAACAGCTTCCTTGACTGCGAGGAGGTGGACCCGTCGAACGTGACCAACGGTCAGGTTTTCATAAGCCGCGACGGCAAGCTGATGGCGCCAAAGCGTCTTCCCTCGAATCTTTACCAGTTCCGCGCCGGAACGGGCGAAGATCGGTGCGTCCTCGATTGCATCACCGCGCTCCAAAACGGGGCCGACCTGTTGTGGATCGAGACCGAAAAGCCGCACATCCGCCAGATCGGCGGAATGGTCGACCGGATCCGCGAAGTCATCCCAAATGCCAAGCTGGTCTACAACAACTCTCCCAGCTTCAACTGGACCCTCAGCTTCCGTCAGCAAGTGTATGACGCATGGGCCGAAGAGGGCCGCGATCTGTCCGCTTTCGACCGCGACAGGCTGATGAGCGTGGATTACGATGCGACCGACCTGGCACAGGAGGCCGATGAGCGGATCCGTACCTTCCAGCGTGACGCGGCGCGAGAAGCAGGAATTTTCCACCACCTCATCACCCTGCCGACCTATCATACCGCGGCGTTGAGCACCGATAATCTGGCCAAGCGCTATTTCGGCGACGAAGGAATGCTCGGCTACGTCAAGCAGGTCCAGCGCGAGGAAATCCGCCAGGGTATCGCCTGCGTAAAGCATCAGAACATGGCGGGAAGCGACATCGGCGACGACCACAAGGAGTACTTTGCAGGCGAAGCTGCCTTGAAGGCGGGCGGTTCGGCCAATACGATGAACCAGTTCGCAGCTGCTTAAGGACCGGATCATGACCGAACCAACCGCCGCTAGGGAGCCGGGCCGCGCCCGCGCCCTCTTCTCGACCGCCGATTTCCGTTTGCTTCGTACCGCGCTCGCAAGTCACGCCAAGGTGACCGACGATCGCGAGGAATTGGCCAAGATCAACGCTCTGCACCATCGCCTCGGCACCTATGTGAGCGGCGAATAGCAACATCTCCTGGGGAGGAGAGACGGCCACCGGGTGCCCTGACAGGCTGCACGGTGGCCGTTTTTATCGTCAGCTCGACGGCATCAGATGCATGGCCGCACCGGCCAGCGCCTCAGCACCGGTAGCTATCACCTTTTCCGCGTCGGGAGCCCAGAACGGCGAGTGGAGCGAGGGCAGAGGTTTGCCTTCCTTTTTAAGCGCCTCCAGCATGGGCTGCGGCGTGCCGCTGATCCAGAAAATCATCGCCTTGATCGAATCGGGGTCGGCACGGCGGTATTCGCTGAAATCCTCTCCGCCCATCACCGGTTCCGCTTCGAAGACGCGATCCTCTCCAAACCGCTCCTTGAACCTCGCAGCGAGTTCCAGGGTGAACTCTGGGCTATTGTAGGTCGCCGGGGTGAAATCTTCTTTCACGGTGACCACGGGGAGCATTTCGCCCTCCAGACCGGCTGCAATCGCCTCCCCACGGGCAATTCGCGCGATACCGTCGAGCAGCTGCTTGCGGCTTTCATCCGTATAGCTGCGGACGGTGAGCTGAAGCTTCGCCTCGTCCGAAATGATGTTGTGCTTCGCTCCGGCAAGGAAGCTGCCCACCGTCACGACTGCCGGCTCGAAAGGCGATTTCTCGCGGCTGACGAGCGTTTGAAGACGCATCACGATCGCGCTTGCAATCACGATGGGATCCTTCGTGGATTGCGGATAGGCACCATGTCCACCTACCCCCTTCACCTTGATATCGACGCTATCCACATTCGCGAGCGCAAACCCCGGGACATATCCGATGGTCCCCGCAGGCGCGGGCGCCGCCGCATCGTGGAAGGCCAGTGCGTAGTCGGGTTTGGGAAATCGCGTATAGAGCCCATCAGCGAGCATCGCTCGAGCGCCGCCGCCCGCCTCTTCCGCAGGTTGCAGCACCATCACCAGCGTCCCGCTCCATTTGTCCTTGTGGCGGGAAAGTAGCTGAGCAGCGCCAATGAAGCCCGTCATGTGAGTATCATGGCCGCACGCATGCATGACCCCGGTGGTCACTCCGCTTTCCGGAACCGCAGTTTCCTTGCTGGCATACGGGAGCCCCGTCTGCTCCACGACGGGTAGGCCATCCATGTCGGCGCGCAGCAGAACCGTCGGCCCTTCGCCATTGCGCAGCACCGACACCACGCCTGTTTTACCCACTTTTTCGGTAACCTCGAAGCCAAGCTTGCGCATGCGCGCCGCCAACTTCGCGGAAGTCCTCACCTCCTGAAAGCTGAGCTCGGGGTGGGCATGGAGATCGCGATAGAGCTCCATGAGGGCGGGCATGTCACCCTGAAGTTCTGCGCCGAGATCCTGCGCATGGGCCGCCCCGGGGATCGTCATCGCCGCTAGGGCCAGTTTCAACATAAATTTGGACATACGCCTCCAGTTCCATAGACATGGACCACTTGGACCACTTGGACCACAGTCCAAGGGACAAGAAATCCGCTTGCGGACTTACCGGCGCTGAGCGGCCGAACCGGTAGGCTGGCAGATTGCGCGGCGATAGGAAAGTTTTCTTGGTCGGAGCTCAGAGGCCGTAGGTCAGGGCAAGCGTCACGGACAGCACGATCACCATCAAGATAACCAGCGGAACACCGGTCCGGATGTAGTCGCGGAATTCATAGCTGCCCTCCGCCATGATCAGCATGTTCGTCTGGTAAGCGATGGGCGTGGCGTAGCAAAGATTGCAACCGAACAGGACCGCCAGGATCAGCGGTTCCGCGGGCAGACCCAGCCTCTGCGCGATCGCGAAAGCGATGGGCGTGCCGACCGTCGCGGCGGTCGCATTGCTGGCAAAGTTGGTCAGCAAGGTCACGAACAGCATGATCGCCGCGAGTACTGCCGCCGGGCTAAGATGTTGCAAACCTTGCGCGAGCGCCTGGCCCAGCCAGTCAGCCGCTCCACTGTCATCGATGATCCGCCCGATAGCAAT
This sequence comes from Qipengyuania sp., assembly GCF_042095715.1. Taxonomy (GTDB): domain Bacteria; phylum Pseudomonadota; class Alphaproteobacteria; order Sphingomonadales; family Sphingomonadaceae; genus Qipengyuania. The sequence continues at coordinate 16,948 of NZ_JBELMO010000014.1, forward strand.
GCTGGCTGCTACCAGGACGATAACCTTGGCGGACAGCGCGCGGCCTACCCTGTCGAATTTGACGCAGCCGGTCACGAACATCAGGATGGCGCCGGCCAGCGCACTGATCGCGATGGGCAACAGGCCGATTGATGCAGTGCCCACGCTCCCTACCATGATGCCGAAGGCCAGAACCGCCTTGGAACGTCGCGGAAGCTCGCGCGCGCCTTCGAGACGGAGCAGGCTGTCGCCGCGCGCGAAGGCGGCAAGGTCAGGCTCTATCCCCATCACCAGCAGGACGTCGCCCTCGGCAATGCGCAAATCCCCGCCTTCGCTGTATTCCTCGCGTCCGCCGATCACTCGTTGAGGTCGATGAATGCCGATTACGGCAACGCCGTATAGATCGGCGATGCCCGATGTGGGCAAAGTTCGGCTGATGAGGCGCGAATCGCCGGTCACGGTCATTTCGACCACCAGAACGTCCAACCTGTCGGCCGACGCCCGGCGGTTGATCCGATCCAGCACCCAGCCTGGAGCCGCTTCCCCCCGTAGCGTGCGGATCGCCTCTTCCAATGCTTCGTGGGGCGCCGACATGGCGAGACGTTGCATCGGTTTCAGGAGACCCGGCGGCGCGTCGTGGAACTCGATCTCGCTTGGCAATCGGGGCAGCATCTCGGCCAGTTCGCGGCCGTTCATGACGCTGTTTTCGGTTACGCGCAGCCGCGTGTGGAAACGCCGCGGAGCCACTGCGGCGGTCGTCCGGTTGTCGCCCAGCATTCTCGGCGCGATCAGCCACAAGTACGGTAGCGCTACCAGGGCCGCGACCGCCACGATCGGCGTGAAGTGAAAGACCGACATCTGTGGCATTCCCAGATCGCGCGCGATCGAGACCACGAGAACGTTGGTCGAGGTACCGATCGTAGTTGCCATCCCGCCGATAAGAACCGCCGCATTGAGGGGTATCAGCGTCTTGGATGCAGGCAGCCCACCCCTCGCCGCAAGCTGAACGAAGATCGGCAGCAACAGAACCAGGACCGGCGTGTCGTTGACCGCCATCGAAAGCGCGAAAGCCAAGACCAGCGAAACAAGCAATCCCAATTGCTGGTTGGTCTTGAACACCCGCTCTAGAAGCTTTGCAGCCGGATCCAGAGCACCGGTCACGACCAGCCCTCTACCCATGATCATGAGCGCGCAAATCGTGACCAGCGCGTAATGACCGAAGCCGGCAAAGGCGAGCGCCAGCCCTTCAGTCGGGCCAGTGCCGGGTAGCGGAAAGAAATAGAGACCGACGGCGATAACCGCGATCGTCAGAAGCGAGACTATCTCCACGGCCATGCGCCCACGCGCAAAGCCGATGAACATCGCGACGGTTACGGCCATGGCAGCCAGCGCGTGATAGGATGGTGTGCCAAGCATCGTCTGACACCCTGATTCCCACAGTCGTCAGCGAATACAAGCGAAACGTTCGTGGCCGAGCGGCTGCCTGTCCTTACCTGACGCTAAATCACTCCTGGTAGGCGCGCGTCAGCAGCCGTTTTCGCAGCATGCCAGCAGGAGGCAGGTCGAAGGCGGCCGTGTCGATAACCGAGATGATCTTGTCGGTTCCATAGGTGAAGCGAAGGTCGATCGTCTGTTGCTTCACCGATTTGTCGAGGCGGATCGAGTGGAAGGCGCGGACCATCGGGAGCGAGGGATCGTCCTGATTGATGTCCACGACCATGGCGATCAGCCCGGATTCCAGCTCCACGAAGGTACCGATGGGATAAATGCCCACCGATCCTGAGAACCCTGCCAGAACGGTGTCATCGTAGCTGTCCTGCTGCCTCTGGATTTGTTCGAGAGCCATGGCGGGATCGAGAGGCGGCCGATTGTAACCGCCGCTGACCAGGAAATCGAAATCGTCGCATACAGCTGCCATCTTTGCCAGGATGCCGATCTGGTCGCCGATGATTCCGAAGGGGAAGCCGGATCCATCGACCCGCTCGTGATGATCCAGGCAAGCTCGGACCACCTCCTGCGGCACGTCCCCCGCAAGCGACAAAACATCGTGGCCGTAGGCCACATGCTGCTCCATGATGGGCTGCGGCAGTGCTCTATAATCCCCATCGACCTCGGCCAGATGGTCGGACATTTGCCCCACGCCGACATCCATGAGCAGGCCTGTAAGACCGGCCAGACGAATATCGTCCCGCGACAATTTCAATGTCCGCCCCAAAGAAATCATCAGCGCGCAGCTTGCAAGCGCGTGGCGATAGACTTCGCCTGTTTCAGCCTGGCACCGCAGGATCCCGGTCAAGGTGTGAGGATTGCTGGCGACGGATTCGTAAATCTCTTCGACGACCGCTTCCACGTCCGCCAGCTTGATTTTCTCACCCAGACGCGCGTTGAGGAAAACGCGCGAAATGACCTTCTGCGACCGATCCGCGACAGCCTTCGCACGTCCGAACTCGCGTGCACCGGGAAGCTCGATCCTGACGGGGATTACTGGCGCCGAGCCCCTTGGTGCGACGAGCGGTTCGCTAGCAAAAATACCGCTCGCAAGCGGCTTCGCCGGCTCTCGCTCGCTAGCCGAATTGTTGTCCTCAGCGCAGTTCTTGGGGAGGCACCCGCGAGAGGTGTCGATGATGACGCCTGGGACCGAGCTTTCGCGCAAGACGCGCAACTGTTTTTCATCTGAAAGCACAAAGCGGCGCTTCCAGAACGGATGGCGCAGCCAATTGCCTTCCAGCCTCTCGACAAACATTCCGATTTCCGCTTCGGCGGCTTCGATTCTCTGCAGCATGGCCCCTGACTTTCGATCAGAGACAGTTAGGTCGGCAGGCACAAAATCGGTGTGATATCTGCTCTACGTATTTCTACGAGTTCGGCGAGATTTTGCCGGCGCGGTGGTGGTGCCCCTGGCCCGACTCGAACGGGCACTTCTTGCGAAACTCGATTTTGAGTCGAGCGCGTCTACCAATTCCGCCACAGGGGCCCAGTAACCGGGTTTCAGGCAGGCGGCGCGCTTAGCCGACGGTTGCGCACCATTCAAGCGATAGCGACGAAATCACATTGCCCAGACCAAACCGACATGTGCGAGCTTCGGCATGCCTTCATGGCGCCCGCCGAATGCTCCGAGCAAGACCACCGGGCCCCGGAAGGCCAAGGAAACCTCCCATTCCGGCGCGTCAAAGTCGCTGGACCAAGTGGCCAACCTTCTAGCAGGAATGTGATCGCCCGCGTCGTCCTGCTGATAAGAGCCGAACCCATCGGTCGACGAATCGGTGGCTCGCTCATCTTGAAGCTCGAACGGCACCACGGGGGACCGGACAGCGTGATTATCGGCGGGGGACAGCGTAACGACGGCGGCGGCAACAAGTTCGAGCATCTTGCGACTCCGGACAGCTTCTGGACCGGTGTATAGCAAACTCTGCTTTGTCGCGCGTTGCTGCTTGCAGTTATTCGAAATTAACCACGAACGTCGGATGCGACTATTTGAGCGAACCCGCCAGGATTTTGTGCAGCCGGGAATGCAGCGCATCATTAGCGGCCAGAACCTGTCTCGAATGGATCGGCATGCTGCGCCCCCTATAATCGGACACGAACCCCCCGGCCTCGCGGACGATCAGGCAGCCGGCGGCTGTGTCCCAATCCGCGAGGTCACTTTCCCAGAACCCGTCGAAGCGTCCCGCCGCCACCCATGCGAGGTCGAGCGACGCGGCGCCGAAACGGCGGATTCCCGCGACCTGAGGTCCGATGGCGCCGAAGATTCGCGCCCACTCGCCGAAATCGCCATGCCCTCCATAAGGTATGCCGGTTGCGATCAAAGCCTCGGATAGATGACGCCGGCCCGAGACGCGCAGACGGGCATCATGCAGCCAAGCCCCGCGGCTCTTCTCGGCCCAGTAAGTCTCGTCGGTCACGGGCTGATAAACAACTCCCGCAACCACATCACCCCAGCCCGATCCATCCAGCTTTGGCTCCTGAACCGCGATCGAAATGGCGAAATGCGGAATGCCGTGCAGGAAGTTGCTGGTCCCGTCGAGCGGGTCGACGATGAAGCGCGGCTGTCCTTCTTCACCTTCGATGGTGCCAGCCTCTTCCATCACGAAGCCCCATCCGGGACGCGCGGCGGTCAATTCATCATATATCGTCCGTTCCGACCGCATATCGGCCTTGCTGACGAAGTCGGCGGGTCCCTTGCGGCTGACCTGGAGGTGCTCGACCTCGCCAAAATCGCGGCGCAAGCGGTTGCCCGCCTTGCGCGCGGCCTTCTCCATTACACGAATGAGCCCGGAAACTGCGGCCATGGTACTTTCTCTATTCTGTCAGGACGCGAATTGAGCGCGCCTGCAAGTGAATGGTGCCCCAGTCGCACTGCAAATCGAACCGGGTGCCTTCGATGGCGAAGGACTGAATGCGAAACCGCCTTTGTCCGGTGTCACCGTGATCGGTGCGCTCAAGCGTCAGCTTGGTAATCCCGCCAAACCGAAGCGTTCCCGGATGAAAACAGCACTCTTCGCCTTCACCGGGACGTTCGTAGTCAGGGTGGTCGGGGCGGAGGCAGAAATCCATTTCGAGTGTGAGTTGATCGTCATCGACGACCACGCCCAGAAGCATCGAGCGCTCAATGTCGACCTTCTCGAATCGGGAAGCGATGCTGTTGCCTGCCATCGATGCTCCGATCAGTTGGCCTTGCCGACGTAGCTCTGTTCGTAAACGTCGACCACGATGCGAGTACCGCTTTCGATATGCGGCGGGACCATGATGCGTACGCCGTTATCGAGTACGGCAGGCTTGTAGCTGGAGGACGCGGTCTGGCCCTTCACCACGGCGTCAGCCTCGACAATGGTTGCCTCGACCTGGGCGGGGAGTTCGACCGAGATCGGTTTTTCTTCCCACAGTTCCAGCATCACCTGCATGCCGTCCTGAAGAAACGGGCGAGCATCGCCCAGCAGGTCGGACGGCAGATTGATCTGTTCGTAGGTTTCCTGATCCATGAAAACGAGCATGTCGCCGTCTTCGTAAAGGAACTGATAGTCCTTCGTATCCAGACGCACCCGCTCCACGGTATCGGCGCTCCTGAAGCGAACGTTGGTCTTGCGCCCGTCCTGGAGATTTTTCATCTCGACCTGCATGTAGGCCCCTCCCTTGCCGGGTTGGGTATGCTGGATCTTGGCGACCTTCCAGATGCCGCCTTCGTATTCGAGAATGTTGCCGGGACGGATGTCCACGCCGGAAATCTTCATGAGGGTCTACTGCCTTCGTGGGTGAGAAAGAGCTGCGACGCACCTTCGCGCCGGTCGGGCGCCGCTTAGCGGTTCGCCCCGCGCCGGGCAAGGTGCTGGCCATCACCGGGCAGGCAGGCTAATTGCGAGCGATGAAGTCCATCGCTGCCCTTGCCTTGCTTTTCGTTCTGACGGGCGCCTCCGATCTGAAAGTCCTCGAACAGGGGCGTTATGCCTGCGCTTTGCCCGGGGACGCGGCAGGACCGGCGCTGCAACGTATGGGGGAGCACGATTTTGTCGTCACTCTCGGCTCAAGCTATCGCAGCGCCGAGGGGGTTGGTACTTACCTTCTTGCCGGTGATGAACTTACCTTCACCAGCGGGCCCTTCAAAAACCAGCGGTTTCGCAGGGGTGAGAACGGGCTCTGGCGACAGGTCGGCGAGGAAGGAATGGCCGGTCGGCTTTCCTGCAACCGTAGCGGCCCCTCACTCTAGTTTCCGCTATCCCTCAATAGTGGATAGGGGTTTATCGCATTTGCGGGCTCCCACCATCCGGACTCCGGCGTCGTTTGCATGACGGCAAAATGGAGATGCGGGGCATCAGGCGATGCATTGCCGCTCGCCCCCACCGTTCCGAGCGGTTCCCCTTTTGCAACCGCCTGCCCTTCCCTTAAGCCCGGGGCGTAGCTGTCGAGATGGGCATAATAGGTGATGGTGCGCTTGTCCGGAGAGCGGATATACAAGGTTTTCCCGCCGCGGTCCGAATGGAAAATCTTTTCTACCGTTCCGCCCTGCGCGGCGATGACTCCGGTCCCCGTGGGTGCCATAATGTCCAAGGCCTCGTGCAGCCTTTTCCCCCCACCCCTTGCATCGGAAAAGCCGTCCGAAAGATTGGTGGGCCTGACCCCAACGACCGGGACGATAAAGTCTCCGGCCTGAGAAGCAATCGGGCGTGCATCCTCGCGGTCCGGACTAAAGACTGACCGATCCGGTGAAGTGCGTGAAACGGAACCGTCCGGGGCAGCCTGTGGGATGCGCCGGACGCTCGCTACGCCATCGCCGAATTTCTCGATAATGGAACCACCCGCGACGATCCACGCGGCACTGGTGAGAGTGGCCGTAACCAGGATCGTCGTCAGGCGATCGCCCCACCCCATTCGCGTCATTTTTCGAAAACTACCTTCGTGCTGGTCGACACCATTTGCGCAAGGCGGGCAGCATCCCAGTTCGTCAGACGCACACAACCATGGCTCTGCGCCCGGCCGATCGTTTCGGGTTCCGGCGTTCCGTGGATGCCATAGTGCTCCTTGCTAAGGTCGATCCAGACCACACCGACCGGACCATTCGGACCGGGGGGAAGCTGTTGTTTGGCTTCACTGTCAGGCACATCCCACATCAGATCGGGGTCGAAGCTGAAGGTGGGGTTATGTCCGACGCCGGTCACCTCCCAGTTCCCAATCGGCAACGGATCGTGGCTCGATCCGGAACTGACGGTGAATTCGGCCACGAGCTTGCCGCTCTGGTCGAACGCCTTGAGCGTATCTTCCGATTTGCTGACTACGATCTTCGCGACCTTCGGCTGTTCAGAGCCCACGCCGAGCGACGCGAGCGTCCGTTGCCAATCGCCATCCTTTACCGAGCCCGGCGCGATGCGATCTCCGCCAATGTTCGGCACCCTGATCTGCCGGCCGGCACTGAAAAAGGATTGAGCTCCGGCTTTCATGCTGGAACCGCCGTCGCTCGCAGAAGACGTCGGTGTCGGCGCAGAAGCGGGAGATGCCGAGGCAGTAGCCGGCGTTCGCCCGTTTGCAGCTGGTGCATTTTCCATTCCCGCCGGCATTCCCCCCGGATTGAGGGTCTTTAACACCGCCACGGTCGTGTGAAACCTTTCGGCCAGACGCTCATCCAGCGAGCTGTACCCCAGCCTTTTCATCTTCGCCTTTTCCGCCGTATCATCGGGAATCTCGTGATACTGCGCCCGCCCCCACTCGGCGGGGATAGTGACCACGCGAGTTGCCGGGATCGTATCCCACTGCGCCAGCTTCGCTTTTGTCGCTTCGTCCAGTTCGCCCGTCACGTCGAGGTCATTGGCCTCCTGAAACCCCTGCAGCGCATTTTCAGTCGACATTCCCATCTTGCCGTCGATCACCCCCGGACCGAAGCCTTGTCGGTCGAGCACGACCTGGGCCTGCATAATCGGCCGATCTTCCGGATCGGGTATGTTCGTATCGCCGGCGGTACCATCCGTACCCATCGAAGCATTATCGTTGGATGCCATCGTGTCGGCGAGATTATCTTCGCCATAGGTGGCATAGCCTACATCATTCGTTACCGGCGTTGCTTGAGCGGTTTCCTCATCGTCCTTGTAGCGGTCGGTACCATTGAGGCCACAAGCGGCAACGGCGAACAAGGATACGGCAGCAAGGATACGATGCATTGGAATCTCCCAGAGAATTTCGGGAGAAACGCTGATGCGCGAGATTTTATCCTGCGGCAGCGGATGTGATTGCGGATTGAAAAGCGCGGATTGCTTCCGCTTCATCACCGGATGACCAAACCGCTCCGCTCACGGCCAGGAAATCCGCGCCGGCGCTGACAAGGGGCCCGCAATTGTCAGGCGTGATGCCACCGATCGCAACGCAGGGTATTTCGAACACGCGCTGCCACCACACAAGGATGTCCACTTCGGGGCGGTGCTCGCTCTCCTTGGTTTTGCTGGCAAAGAAGCTGCCGAAAGCGACATAGTCCGCCCCTGCCTCCCCCGCTTCCATGGCGAGATGGCGGCTGGCGTGGCAGGTCACGCCGATCTGCGCTTCCCTGCCCAGAATGTCGCGCGCCTCGCGTGGGTCGCCGTCGCCCTGTCCGAGATGGACGCCATCGGCCTTGAGCCTTTTCGCCAGCGCGATACTGTCGTTGACGATAAAGGCACAGTCATGCGCGGCGCACACTTCCTGCAACGGCGCAGCCAGGCGGGCGGCCTCGTGATCGTCTACGCCCTTGACGCGAAACTGGAAGGCGGCAACGGGCCCCGCGCCCAGCGCACGATCGAGACGCTCGACGAAATTGCCGCCCACGTCGGCGGGGGAAATCAGGTACAGCTGCACAGCGGGATCGGTGGTATCCATGGCCGGCATCTAGCCATCACCGGAACAAACGAAAAGGGGCGCCACCCTCGATACGCCGCCCCGTTCATGGGCCACTCAGCGAACCGCGGCGACAAAGGCCTATGAAACGCTTGACCCTTCTCGCACCGGCGATCTTCCTGGCATCCTGCGTGGTTGTGCCAGATGCGCCCAATGTCGCCGGCACCCCCTTGCCCGAAGGATCCGCCATCGCACTGGGTCAGCCGGTTCGTCTTGGTGAAATCGTAGTGACGCCCCAAGCGGTGAAGGAGGATAGCCGCTGCCCAGTCAACGCGCGCTGCGTGTGGGCAGGTAGGCTCGTGGTCACTACGCGGATCGACGGCGCTGGTTGGCGCGACACGACCGATATCCAGCTTGGCGAGACATTCGGCACGCATGGCCATGTGATCGCCCTTGTCTCGGGTGAACCCGCGAAAACGGCGGAGCAGGACACTCCGCCGCGATCCTATCGGTTGGTTTACGAACTGCGTTAGATACTCAGCTGACGCTGGCGGCGTGGATCTGGTCGATCGCGGCGCCAAGGGTCTCGTCGAATTCCGTATCGCTTTGGCCATGGCGCAGGTCCTGTAGGAGGCCGCGACTGAAGCTGGCGATCATGCCGGGATTGTCGGCCAGTTTCGCGCAGGCTTCTTCGGTGGAATAGCCGCCGGACAGCGCCACCACACGCAACACCTTTTCGTGCTTTACAAGCGGCGCGTAAAGCCCCGACTGCGCCGGAATGGAGAGCTTGAGCATGACCTGCGAACGCGAGGGGAGTTGTTCCAGATGGGCGAGAATTTCCTCGAAGAGGATCTGTTCGCCCTCATCCCGGTCCGCGGCGTGGATATCGTATTCCGGCTCCAGCATCGGCATAAGACCGGTGGAGAGAATACGCTTACCCTCCTCGAACTGCTGCTTGACGATGGAAGCGATGCCCCTGGCATTCGCGCTTTTAATCACGCTGCGCATCTTGGTGCCGAAGACACCTTTCTTACCGGCGCGAGTGCAGACCTCTTCCAGCAGAGGCATGGGCTTCATCAGTTGAACGCCATCTTCTTCGTCCTCCAGGCCCTTGTCGACCTTGAGAAACGGCACGATGCCGCGTTCGGCCAAGCGTGCTGGCACGCTTTTGCCGCCGCTTTCCCCGTCCATGGTCTTTTCGAACAGGATCGCGCCGATCACCTTGCCGTTTCCGAAACAGGGTGACTCAATGATACGCTGGCGCATCTCATGAATGAGGGCGAACATCTCCTCGTCGCCTGACCAGGCTCCGTCCTCGATCCCGTAGCCTTTAAGCGCCTTGGGGGTCGACCCGCCGGACTGGTCGAGCGCGGCGATAAAGCCTTCCCCGGTCGCGATCCGTTCGCGCATGTCATCGAAATCCATAATCGTGTTCCCCGTCTGGTGCATTCGTATGCGTGTGCGCTTACAAAGGCACTGCCACGGTAGCAACCGGATGTAAGCGCCATTAGCGCAGTGCCCCGTTTCCAAACACTGTGCGCAACTTATTTGCCTATCAGATCGACCGCCTCATTCGAACATCCCCCGTTGCGATGGAGATCGAGGCGCCTGATGTGCGCCATCAGGTCCTTCGGGAAAGCCTGCGGATAATACCAGTGAAGCTCAGCGCGGGTTTGCCATCCGCAGTCACGATCCCGCGTACGTAAATAGTCTTGCCGCCCGCACGGGTGACTTCACCGCGCGCTTCGACCAGTTGCCCGACCGCTACCGAATCGAGGAAATCGCCCGACAGGTTCATGGTCACCCCTCGCCCATCGCCCAGCGCCTCGCGAGCAATGCTGAACAGCGCGCCATCCGCGAAGGTCATCAGGCAGCCGCCGTGCATGAAACCGGCCCCGTTCATATGCCGATCTTCGGCGCGGAAGGCGCTGACTGGCCGACCATCGCCGTCGATGCGCTCGTAAAACGGCCCCGCGCGCTGCTCGAAAGCATCGGACTGCCACACGTTCCAGCCGGCGAATTCGCCCTCGGTGACGGGAACGAGCCCGCCTGTCGCGCCCACCGCCTGGTTCTCGCTCATCGTGTAAGCGCCGCGACTCCGGGCAGTTCCTTGCCCTCCATCCACTCGAGAAAGGCGCCCCCTGCGGTGGAGACATAGGTGAAATCGTCGGCAACACCGGCATGGGCCAATGCCGCCACCGTATCCCCGCCCCCCGCCACCGAAGTGAGCGAACCATCCTGGGTGAGCGCGGCTGCAGTTCTGGCGAGCGCGACGGTTGCAGTGTCGAACGGTGGCGTCTCGAATGCGCCCAGCGGACCGTTCCAGACCAGGGTGCGGCACGTCTTGAGTGCATCGCCCAGCGCTTCGACCGCCTGCGGTCCGATGTCGAGGATCATCTCCTCCGGCTGAACCTCGTGTACGTTGCAAGTCCGCAGGCTGGGTGGGTTTACTGCAAATTCGGTCGCAACCACAACATCATAAGGCAGATGCACCGTACAGCCCGCGTGGTCGGCCTCGTCCATGATGCGGTTCGCCGTGTCGGTAAGATCGTGCTCGCACAGCGACTTGCCCACGTCGACGCCGCGCGCGGCAAGGAACGTGTTGGCCATGCCGCCACCGATCACCAGGTGCTGCACCTGACGGACGAGGTTCTGAAGCACATCGAGCTTGGTCGAGACCTTGGCCCCGCCCACCACCGCCATCACCGGCCGGTCCGGATTGCCGAGCGCGGCGTCCAGCGCCTTCAATTCGGCCTCCATCGCGCGACCCGCGTAGGACGGAAGAAGATGGGCCAGACCCTCGGTGCTCGCATGGGCGCGATGTGCGGCGGAGAACGCATCGTTCACATAAAGATCGCCGTGCTGAGCGATCCCTTTTGCGAATTCCGGATCGTTTGCTTCCTCCCCCGGCCAGAACCGGAGATTGTCGAGCAGACCGATATCGCCATCTCCCAGAATGGAAATGGCCTGATCCACGACCGGACCCATGACTTCGGGAATGAACATGATCTCGCGATCCAGCACACGCTCGACATCGCCCTGCACCATGCTGGTGCTCATGGTCGAATGGCGCTGACCCTTGGGTCGCCCGAAGTGAGCCATAAGCAGCACCTTGGCGCCCCTGTCCGACAAGTCGAGGATGGTGGGCTTCACCGCTTTCACCCTCGTGACATCGCTGGCACGGCCTTCCTGCATCGGCAGATTGAGATCGACACGCACCAGAGCGACCTTTCCGGAAAGATCGCCGGGAAGGTCGTCGAGAGTCTCGAAATTCGCCACGTTTATCCGAACCTTCCGAAAGCTTAGAGCAGACCGGCCATGACTCCGGCGGTGTCGATCATGCGGTTCGAGAAGCCCCACTCATTGTCGTACCAGCTGACGACACGACCCAGCTTGCCTTCCAGCACAGCGGTTTCGAGGCTGTCTACCGTTGAACTCGCCGGCTGGTGATTGAAATCGGAGCTGACAAGCGGTTGATCGGTATAGGCCAGCACACCCTTCATGGCGCCTTGCGAAGCCTTCTTGAGCGCCTCGTTCAGCTCTTCTGCCGAGGTATCGCGGCCCGGCGTGAAGACGAGATCGATGAGGCTGACGTTCGGCGTCGGGACGCGGACTGAGGAGCCATCGAGCTTGCCCTTCAGTTCGGGCAGCACCAGGCCAACGGCACGCGCCGCGCCTGTGGTGGTCGGGATCATGTTCTGCGCACCGCCGCGCGCACGGCGCAGATCCTTGTGGATCTGGTCCAGCATGCGCTGATCGTTAGTGTAGCTGTGGATGGTGGTCATGAAGCCGCGCTCGATCCCCACCGTGTCGTGTAGCACCTTGGCCACGGGGGCGAGGCAGTTGGTGGTGCAGCTGGCATTCGAAACGACGTCATCGTCGGCGGTTAGTGTATCCTGGTTCACCCCGAAGACGATGGTTTTCGACACGCCGGTTGCGGGCGCGGAGATCAGGACTTTCTTTGCGCCGGCACCGATATGGGGGCGCGCCGATTCGTCCGACTGGAAGAAGCCGGTGCATTCCAGCACGATGTCGATGCCGTTGTCCTTATGCGGCAGCTTGCCCGGATCGCGCTCGGCGGTCACGTGGATGCGCTTGCCGTCCACTACGAGATCGTTGCCATCGACCTCGATGGTGCCGGGGAAGCGGCCATGCGTGCTGTCGAAGCCGAACAGCAAGGCGTTCGAGCCGGTATCGGCGAGATCGTTGATCGAAACGAGCTCCAGATCGTGGTCGTTGCGCTCCAGAATGGCGCGCGCCACCAGGCGACCGATACGTCCGAACCCATTGATTGCAACCTTCGTCGCCATGTCAGAAACTCCTGCCTATTCGCTGATATTGTTCATGATTTGAGGAATAATGGCTTCCACGGTGAAGCCGAACTTCTCGAACAGATCGCCAGCCGGTGCGCTGGCACCGAACCTGTCGATACCGATCCGCAGCCCGTTCGTCATGGTGTAGCGATCCCACCCGAAGGTCGTCCCCGCTTCGATCGAGACGCGCAGGATCTGATCCGGCGCCACGTTCGGCAGAATGTCCTCGCGGTACGTCGCGTCCTGTTCGTCGAACAGCTGGGTGCAGACCATCGACACCACATCGGCACCGATCCCTTGTCCCTCCAGCTTCGCCGCGCAATCCATTGCCAGCGCCAGCTCCGAACCGGTCGCAATCAGGATCACCCGCCTGGGATTCTCAGCGGCCTTGATCCTGTATCCGCCCCTGGCGCTCATGTTCTCGCGCGCGGTGTTGCGGATTTGCGGAAGGTTCTGACGGCTCAGCGCGAGAACCGTGGGCCGGGTCTTGCTCTTCAATGCGATTTCCCAGCATTCGGCGGTCTCGATCGTGTCAGCCGGACGCATGACGAGGAGATTGGGGATCATCCGCAGGGATTGGACATGCTCCACTGGCTGATGCGTAGGACCATCCTCGCCAAGGCCGATCGAATCGTGAGTCATCACGTAAATGACCCGAGCTTCCTGCAACGCCGAGAGGCGGATTGCGGCGCGGCAATAGTCAGTGAAGACCAGGAAGGTTCCGCCATAGGGGATGACACCCCCATGAAGAGCCATCCCGTTCATCGCCGAAGCCATGCCGAATTCACGGATTCCGTAATAGAGATAGCGCCCGGCGTAATCTTCGGCCGTCAGCGGCCCGATGCCACCTGCCTTGGTGTTGTTCGATCCGGTCAGGTCCGCGCTGCCGCCGATGGTTTGGGGAACCTGCGGGTTGATGGCGCCCAGAGCCATCTCGCTCGCCTTGCGGGTGGCGACCGTCTGCGGATCTGCGAGCAGGCCGTCGATATAGTCCTGAAGCGAAAAGTCGACCGGAAGGTCTCCCGCCATGCGGCGCTCAAAATCTGTCTTGCCGGAATAATCTTCCAGCTTTGCGCGCCAAGCCGAATGCGCCTGCTTGCCATTGGCCGAGACCTCGCGCCAGTCGTTGAGAATGCGCTCCGGCACTTCGAACGGCGGGTGGTCCCACCCCAGCGTCTCGCGCGCGGCGGCGATCTCATCCTTGCCCAGCGGCGCGCCATGGGTCGCACTGGTGCCCTGCTTGTTGGGCGCGCCCTTGCCGATCACCGTCCGACAGGCGACCAGCGAGGGCCGCGGGTCCGCCTTCGCCTCTTCGAGCGCGCGCCGGATGTCGGCAAAATCGTGTCCGTCACAGCGGACGGTGTGCCAGCCCGCCGCGGCATAGCGTGCCTCGACATCCTCGCTGGTGGAAAGATCGGTGGGGCCGTCGATGGTGATGCGGTTATCATCCCACATCACATTGAGCCGCCCCAGCTTCAGATGGCCGGCAAGGCCGACCGCCTCGTGGTTCACACCCTCCATCAGACAGCCGTCGCCGGCGATCACCCAGGTATGATGGTCCACCAACTCGTCACCGAATTCCGCATTCAGGTGCCGCTCGGCGATGGCCATGCCCACCGCCATCGCCAAGCCTTGTCCAAGCGGGCCCGTGGTGCATTCCACGCCGTCCAGAAGAAAGTTTTCGGGGTGGCCGGCGCAAGGGCTGCCCAGCTGGCGGAAATTGCGAATGTCCTCGATCGTGGGAGCCGCATAGCCACTGAGATACAGCAGGCTGTAGATCAGCATGGAACCATGCCCCGCCGACAGCACGAAACGATCGCGATCGGCCCAGTCGGGCGCAGACGGATCGTGTTTCAGGAATTCGCTCCAAAGCACCGTCGCGACATCGGCCATGCCCATCGGCATTCCGGGATGCCCCGAATTGGCCGCTTCGACCGCGTCCATCGAGAGCGCACGGATGGCATTGGCCATGGGCGCGAGACGATCGGGACCAAGTGGCATGGGTGGAAAAGCTCCTGATACAGGCGCGCCGCGACATCCGCGGGCGATTCGTATGCCGCAGCGCCTTGGCGCATGGGCGAAGGTGCGGTCAACCCGGCCACCCGGCCCGATCCTTGCGCGACTTTTCAACAGCCTGCTTCAAGCCTTTGCTCTGGCGCGTCTAATTGCCTATGATCAGGCCATGGACCAGGCGCGTATGGATAGGGCGATGGCGCGGATCGAAGTGGCGCTTTCACGGATTGAATCCGTTCCGGCCGCGCCGCCACCCGCCGCCACCGGACCGAGCGAGACGCAAACTGCGCTTCGGGAGCGGGTCGAAGGGGCGATTTCCCAGCTCGATGCTTTGATCGGATCGCTGGAGAAATGAGCGAGGTTACGCTTCAGGTCGGCGGCCGACCCTACACGATCTCATGCGCGGACGGGGAGGAAGACCATGTTCGTCACCTAGCCCGCATCATCGACGGCAAGCTGACCGCGATGGGGACCCTGTCTTCGAACGACGCGAAGAACCTGCTGTTCGCGGCGCTCATCCTGGCCGACGAGGTGGACGAAGCAAGGCGCGTACCAGCCCAAGCCCCCGACTCCGAACCCGACACGATCATGGCCGAAAACGTGGTGGCCGGCCTTGAATTGCTGGCGGGACGTTTGGAAGAGGTGGCCGATCTGCTTGAGAACCGTGCCGCGCCATCCTAAATAGCGCCATGGCGGGACTGCCCGGCACGAGCCATTCGAATATCCCTGAGGCTATAAGCAATCCAAAGGGAGCTGTCCCTTCCCTGAGGCGCTGGTTCGTCCAGCAAATTGGGGTAAACGGCGCCCACCTGACGTGAAGGCGTCAGAGGATTTCACGGCAAACGACCCATGGTGGTTCCGCTACACCGCCAACTTGCTATGACGCTGCGCATGAATGCCGCAAAAGCCCTACTGCGCAAAGACCTGAGAGCCCGCCGCCGCGATCATGTGGCCGCGCTCGATCCCACTACCCGCGCATTGATCCTCAATCGTCCGCCGGCGCCTCTGCTGGACCTCGTTCCCGAAGGTTCAACGATCGGCCTCTACCGCGCCGGTCCGCATGAGGCGCCGACAGAAGGCTATGCGCGGTTCTTTCACGAACGCGGTCACGCCCTCGCCCTCCCCCGCTTCGCCCACCGCGCCGCCACGATGGAATTCGCTCGTTTCGCCGACCCGTGGGACGAAAGCGCGTGCGAGGTCGGGCCTTTCGGCCTTTTGCAGCCCGTGGAGGATGCGCCCGCCACCATACCTACTGTCCTGATCGTCCCGCTGCTGGGCTTTACCGCTAGGGGTGAGCGCATCGGCCAGGGTGGGGGCCACTATGACCGCTGGCTGGCGGACCATTCCGGTACGACGGCCATCGGGCTGGCCTGGGACGCTCAGCTGGTGGATTCGCTGCCCATCGAGCCGCACGATCATTCCATGTCGGCCATCGTCACCCCGACACGGTTTTACGGGCCCTTCGCATGAGGGACCAGCCCACCATGCGCATCCCCCTCGGGATCCTGGGCTTGCTGGCGGCGCTTCTGGCCTACGGGATTGCCGTGGCGACCTTCCTTCCGCCGTTGATAGGGAATTGGCCCACGCTGCTCCAGACGGTCGTCTATGTACTCCTCGGCCTGATCTGGCTTCTGCCTCTGCGGCGCTTCCTGATCTGGATGGAAACCGGCCGCTGGGGATAACCCGCCGTGCTTGCGCGTTGAGCACCCATGCCGGAACTCCCCGAAAACGAAGCCCAGCGCCGCCTCGTCGATCGCGAGTGCCTGCATCGCACCATCGAAGCCGTCGAGCTGGGCGACGATGTGACCTACATCGCCCTGCCCGGCGATAACGAGCGGGCGCGTCTGGTGGGCCGACAATTCACGGAAACGCGGCGCCACGGGAAGAACATCTTCCTCGGCAGCAAGACGGGGCCGTGGATGGCCGTACATCTGGGTATGACAGGCCGTCTGATCCCTTTCGACGCGCCCGAGGACCCGCCGACCAAGACCAAGCTGCTCGTCCGTTTCGAAGGCGACCGTCGCCTCGCTTTCCGCTGTCCGCGCAAACTGGGCAAGGTGCGCATCATCGACGATCCCGATACGTTCATCGCCGAGCAGAAGCTGGGGCCGGATGCCCTGACGATCACCAAACGTCAGTTCGCGGACGCCGTGGGAAGCAGTCGCAGTGCGATCAAGGCGGCGCTGCTCGATCAAGGCAAGCTGGCGGGCGTCGGCAATCTATGGTCGGACGAGGTGCTGTTCCAGACTGGCCTGGCCCCGACCGATACGGCCGCCAACCTTGACGAAGCTTGCCTGGAAACCTTGCTGAAGCGGTTGAAGGCCATCCTCGAAGCGGTGATCGATACCGATGCCACCTACAGCAAGCTGCGCGACGACTGGCTGATCCGGCACAGAAAAAAGGGTGCCACCTGCCGGCGTTGCGGCGGAAAGATCGACAGCGCGAAAGTAGGCGGTCGAACCGCCTACTTCTGCACCAGTCATCAAAGCTGATTTCCCAAGTGGCGCGAGTGACGGGGCTCGAACCCGCGACCTCCGGCGTGACAGGCCGGCACTCTAACCATCTGAGCTACACCCGCGCATCTTGAAAAGAGCGGTGCACCGCTTGGGAGTGCGGCCCACTAATGGGCACCAGCGGGGCTGTCAATGCCGCCTCACCCAAGAATCTCGGCTCTTTTTGGTTAAGCGCTCGTCCCATCCTGTTTGACCACCGGATATTAACCCTGAAGGGCGACATTCCGGTCAGGAATCAGGGGGTCTCGGGTCATGCGTTTCGGATTGTTCGCCTTATCTGCCGCATTGTTGATGACGGGTGGGTTTGCCGCGCAATCGGCGCTCGCAATCGCGGTGACGGCGGAGACTTTGCCCTCTGCGAAACAGTCAACGCAAGCGCTCGCGGCGGATGCCCGGGCTTACGGCTCAGTTCCGTTCAGCCGCTCCGGCCGCGAGGAAGCGATTATCCTCGCCATGCGCTGAGGCGGACAGTCGGACAAAGCGTCCCCACTTTTTGGCGGCACTTGTCCCTAAGGGGGGAACTGCCCCTTTGTCAGCCGACCAGCAGCAACGCCGGTTGTTCGATCAGCTTTTTCATCGCCTGCACGAAGCTCGCCGCATCCCAGCCATCCACGACCCGGTGATCGCAGCTTATCGACAGATTCATCAGCTTCCGCTTCTCGATACGCTCCCCGCCTTGCCCGTCGCTGACGAACATGGGCCGTTCCACGATGCGATTGGGGCCGATGATGGCCACTTCCGGCCGGTTGATGACCGGCGTGGTCGCAACCCCGCCCAGCGGCCCTAGCGAGGTGAGGGTGAGCGTCGAACCCGACAGCTCTTCGCTTTTCGCCTTGCCGCTGCGCGCGGCATCCGCGAGCCGCGTGATCTCGTTTGCCAGCTGCCACAGGTTCCTTCCCTGCGCATCGCGGATAACGGGCACCATCAGCCCGGAATCGGTCTGCGTCGCCATGCCCAGATGCACCGCGCCGGAACGTGTAACCACGCCGGCATCGTCATCGAACCGGGCGTTGATCATGGGAAAATCGGGCAGGGTCTTGCAGATCGCGGTAATTAGCAGGGGCAGCATGGTGAGCTTTGGCCGATCGCCCCGCCCTTCGTTCAACTGGCCGCGCAGTCGCTCCATCTCGGTGACGTCGATTTCCTCGACGTAAGAAAAGTGCGGAATGTTGCGCTTGGATGCGGCCATGTTCTCGGCGATGCGGCGGCGCATGCCGATGACCTTGATCTCCTCGTCGGCACGCTTGCCGCCTGCGGGCGCGAACCCGCCATTGTAAGACAGGAAAGCATCGAGGTCGGCATGACGCAGACGACCGTCGGCGGCGGGCTTGATCTCCACTAAATCGATGCCGAGATCTTTGGCGCGGGCTCGCACGGCGGGAGAGGCCAGAACCTTCGTATCTTTCGCGGGCGCAGGCGCCGGGGTTGGGGTAGGCCGAGGGGCCGGGTCCGGATCGGCCGCGATGGCGTCGTCCGCATCGCTGGCATCGGAATTTTCCGTTTCGATCCGCTCCGCGACGCCCTCGTCCTTCGGAGCAGGCGCGGGTGCCGGATCGGCCACGGGCGCATCGACCACGTCTTCCTGCGCCGGCGCTTCGCCCTCCGTCTCGATGACCACCAGCATGGAGCCGATGGCGATCGTGTCCCCGACTTCGCCAGCCACTTCCAGCACCTTGCCGGTGACCGGACTTTCCATCTCGACCGTGGCCTTGTCGGTCATCATGTCAGCGATCTGCTGATCTTCCTCGACCGTATCGCCAGGCTTGACGTGCCAGGCCACGATCTCGGCCTCGGCGATGCCCTCGCCAATATCGGGAAGGTTGAAGGTGAACTTGCCCATGGGTCGCTTACTCGCTCAGAATCTTGTCGATGGCCTCACCGATGCGGATCGGGCCGGGAAAGTAGGCCCATTCGAGGCTGTGAGGATATGGCGTGTCGAAACCGGTAACGCGTTCGACCGGCGCTTCCAGGTGATAGAAGCACCGTTCCGTCACCAGTGCGGACAACTCAGCGCCGAAGCCCGATGTCCGAGTCGCTTCGTGCACGATCAGGCAGCGACCGGTTTTCTGAACCGATTCCTCGATGGCTTCAATGTCCAGCGGCACGAGCGTGCGCAGGTCCAGGATATCGGCATCGACACCCTTCTCGCGGCACACCGATTCGACCACGTGAACCATAGCGCCATAGGCGAGGATGGTCAGTGACTCCCCCTCCCTGACGGTGCGCGCCTTGCCGAGCGGGATCGAATAATATCCCTCCGGCACCGCGCTCTGCGGATGGCGCTTCCAGGGCTCGGCAGGCTTGTCGTAATAGCCGCTGAAGGGGCCGTTGTAGATGCGCTTGGGCTCGAAAAAGATGACCGGATCGTTGTCCTCGATGGCTGCGATCAGCAGGCCCTTCGCGTCATAAGGCGTCGAGGGGATCACCGTTTTGAGGCCCGAGACATGGGTGAAGAGCGATTCGGGGCTCTGGCTGTGGGTCTGTCCCCCGAAGATGCCGCCGCCGAAGGGGCTGCGCACCGTCATCGGCGCGATGAACTCTCCCGCCGAACGATACCGCAGGCGGGCCGCCTCGCTGATGAGCTGGTCAAGGCCGGGATAGATGTAATCCGCGAACTGGATTTCGGGCACCGGCCGCAGGCCATAGGCACCCATCCCAACCGCCGCACCGATAATCCCGCATTCGCTGATGGGTGTATCGAAGACGCGGGACTTGCCGAATTTCTCCTGCAACCCCGCGGTGCAGCGGAACACCCCGCCGAAATAACCGACGTCCTCCCCCATGATGACGACGTTTGGATCGCGCTCCATCATGATCCCAAGCGCTTCGTTGATCGCCTCGATCATGCTGATGCGGCGCTCGGAGGCTTGATCTGCCGAGCTTTCCTGCGGTTCGCCGGTCAGAGCGCTATCCTGCTCGCTCACAGCTTCAGCCCTCCCGGAAACTTTATCTCGCGTTCCTTGATCGCCTGATCCGCCTGTTCTTGCAGATGCCAAGGCAATTCCTCGAATACGTCCTCGAACATGGTGTGGAACGGGTGGTGGAGGCCATGGCCCAGGATGCCGTTGGCTTCGGCCTCCTTGGTCGTCGCGCGCACCTTTTCTGCGGCGTTCTTGTCCATCTCCGCCTGACGATCCTCGTCCCACTCGCCAATGGCGATGAGATGGTTCTTGAGACGGGTCACCGGGTCGCCCAGCGGCCATTCGCTGCGCTCCTGCGCACTGCGATATCCCGCCGGGTCGTCGGAGGTGGAATGGCCCTCCGCCCGATAGGTGAAGAACTCGATCAGCGTCGGTCCGGCATTCGCCCTGGCGCGATTGGCGGCCCAGCGTTCGGCCGCATAACATGCCAGCGCATCGTTTCCGTCCACGCGCAATCCCGCGAGGCCATAGCCCAGCGCGCGCGCGGCAAAGGTGGTGCGCTCCGCCCCGGCAAAGCCGGAAAAGCTCGAAATGGCCCATTGGTTGTTGACGATATTGAGGATCACCGGCGCGTTGTACACGGTGGCAAACGTGCAGGCGGCGTGAAAATCACCCTCTGCGGTGCTTCCCTCGCCCACCCAGGTCGCGGCGATCCGGCTGTCGCCCTTGATCGCGCTCGCCATGGCCCAGCCCACCGCTTGCGGGGTTTGCGTCGCCAGATTGCCGCTGATAGTGAAGAAGCTCTTCTCGCGGCTGGAATACATGATGGGGAGCTGGCGCCCCTTCAGCTTGTCACCCTTGTTCGAATAGATCTGGTTGATCATCTCGATCATGGGATACCCACGCGCGATCAGAATGCCCTGCTGGCGATAGCTCGGAAACACCATGTCATCGGCGGCCAGTGCCATGGCGGATGCAATGCTGGTCGCCTCTTCGCCGGTGCATTTCATGTAGAAGCTGGTCTTGCCCTGGCGTTGTCCGCGAAACATGCGCTCGTCGAAGGCGCGGGTCATCGCCATGTGACCCAGCATCGCACGCAGCGTATCGGCGTCGAGCTTCGGGTCCCAGGCCCCGTGTGCGCGGTCGTCGTCGCCCAGCACGCGCACCAGACCATAGGCATGATCGGTCAGATCGCGCGGATCGCAGCTTTCGTCGGGACGCGGCAGCCGCCCCGGAGCATCGACGTCCACGTGGCCGAAATCGACGGTGTCGCCGGGCCGGAACTTGGGCTCCGGCACATGCAGCGACAGGCCGGGCTTGTTTGCACCGGCTGAATTAGGGTTCTCCGGCCCTTCGGCCATGCGGCTCTCCCGTGAGATACGCCCTTTTTCGGGGCTAGGCATTCTATGCGCCGGTGCGTTATTTTATTTCAGCACCGGCGACAAGCCTCACACTGCCACGGGTGCCTTTATCGGCGGGTGCGGCGTATAGCCGTAAACCTCGAAATCCTCGATCCGATAGTCGAAGATCGTCGGCGGACGCCGCGTAATCTCAAGCCGCGGGCGCCCCCGCGGTTCCCGCGCCAACTGCTCCTCGATCAGATGCGCGTGGTTGAGATAAAGGTGCGTGTCCCCGCCCATCCACACCAGCTCGCCCGGTTGGAGGTCGGTCTGTTGCGCCAGCATTCGCACAAGCAGCGCCGCCGACCACAGGTTGAAGGGCAGGCCCAGCGCCACGTCGCAGCTGCGCTGATAGAGGACCGCGTTGAGCCTCCCCTGCCCCATTTCATGGCCGGCCACATGGAATTGATATGTCTTGTGGCACGGCGGCAATGCCATCCGGTCCAGCTCGGCCACGTTCCAGCCTTCGATGATGTGCCGCCGGCTGCCGGGGTTGTCGCGCAGCGAGGCGACGACCTCGGCCACCTGGTTGATCCCCCCCCCCCGCTCGAACAACCCGTCTGGGCGGTAGCGATAGGTCGGCCAGTCCACCCATTGCTTGCCATAGACCGGCCCCAAATCGCCCCAGCGCGCGGCGAAATCCGCATCTTCGGCGATCCTGCCGACAAAGTTTTCCAGCGGGATCTCGTTGCCCGTTTCGCGCACGTAGCGCGCATGGGGCCATTCGTTCCAGATCTTCACGCCCTGCAGTACGAGGGGACGGATATTAGTCTCGCCGGTCAGGAACCACAGCAACTCGCGCGTGGCGGTTTTCCAGTAGACCCGCTTGGTAGTGACAAGCGGCATGGCACCACCCGCCAGATCATAACGCAGCATCGCCCCCATGACCGACCGCGTGCCCACGCCCGTGCGATCCACGCGCTCACTGCCCGCGCGCCACACCCGCTCCATAAGGTCCAAATACTGGTGTTCGGGATGGGGCACGGGGCGAGAATCATCTGCGGAGCATGCACTGGCCATGGTTTTCCCTAGGCGGCAAATTGCCCGCTTGCCACCCTGCCAACCCATCCCTATAGGCACGCGCCTTGCCTCGACCCGCTGCGCCCTGGCGCCTGCGGGACCGATCCGGTCGGGGAGTAGCTCAGCCTGGTAGAGCACTGTCTTCGGGAGGCAGGGGCCGGAGGTTCGAATCCTCTCTCCCCGACCACATTTTATCTTGCAATAAGCCCTTAAAACAAGCGTTTACTCGAAGTTGGGCTCATAAATAGAACAGGGGTTCTGGGTTCACGGTAAACCTTCACCGCCTTCTTCTCCTTCCGATCGCGATTCTATCGCCGACGTCTTTTAGGTAGTCTGGAGAGAAGCGCGCGTAGTGCTTCTGCGTTGTGCGATCATCGTCGTGTCCCATGAGTTGCGCCAGCGCAGCCATTGAGACTCCTTCTTCGGCAGCCACCTGTGAGATTCTCCGCGCCGAGCCAGTCTTCCAGACTTCTCGCGAGACCGTCGAACGTTCCGCTATCGGCCTCTTCGGGCGTCTGCCCGTGGCCGGTCAAGTCTACGGCGTTTACCTCCCGGACTTGAGAAAGCACAGGCGAGATCGTGTCCCACGAGCCGCTGATCGCTCCGGTCCGTGGACAAGGAGGACGGGTTTTCCGCGCCCCGTGCGCGTGTAGTGCGTGGTCATGTAACGGCAACATCTCGCACCGACGTATGGGCCCGTAGCTGTTTATATTGCCGATAGTGAGTCCAACAGCGGACGGTCCACTAGCGGCCCGGAAGCTGCTGGACCGGTAGCGGCCCAGAAGCGGCTGGACCGGTTTTGACGGAGATGCCTGTCGGCAAGACGCCCCAATTTCGGTCGTTCGAACGCCGCGAGGCAAACGCCGAAAGCGGTCGTTCCTGCAATTCAACGCTAAGGATGGGTCCATCGCTGGTGCCAAATGTGATCTGCCTCTAGCGGCCATGGCTTTGGGGAGACGGGTGCGCGGCAGAGGATCAGCCGATCCGCACATCAAGGAGCGCCGTCCTGTGCCACGCGGTTTGAGCCTAAAAGGAGGCAGTCAACGAGATGACAACGGCATCGTCGACGATGTCGGGCGTCGCGCCCGCTGCGATCGCGTCGAAATCCGAGATGTCGGTATCGACGTAAGCGATCCGCGCGGTGAGCGCATTCCAGCTCGCACTCGCGCCGAGCGACCACTCGGTATAGCTCCCGCTTGGCGTCAGCGTGGTGTCGCCTTCCGACCGGCCCACATGCGCGTCCAGCGCAAAGGGCGTTCCTTTGATCGGCAGCGCGGCATCGACGGAGACGTAGATGTTATCGTTACCGCCTATCGCATCCTGCAAAGGTGCGTAGGCGACGCCGAGCGTAAGCGCGGCGGGGCCTGCCGTGAGACCGAGTCTGGCGTAAGGTTCGAAGAACGCGAAATCGCCGCCGGTCGATCCGGGATAGGCGTAGTAGAGCAGCCCGCCGTCGAGCGTCACACCATCGGCCATCTCGGCCTTGTACCCGGAGTAAAGATCGAGCTCGAAATCGGAACCGCCGAGCTCGCCGAAGCCATCGACACTCGAAGCCCAGGTGCCAACATAGAGGCCGCTTTCGTGGGTGAGGCTGACCCAGCCCTGCACCGCCACTGTCTCGTCCGATAGGTCGATCCCGCGAAACCGGTAGGAGGAAACGAGCGCCGTTCCGGCCGAGACCGTGACAGTGTCGGCCTCGGTCTGGTCGGTTTCCTCCTGCATATCCTGGGCGGCGACGGGTGTGGCAAGCGAGGCCGCAATGGCGGCGAGGCAGATCAGGCGCATCGGGAAAATTGCCCTTGATGAAAGGGCGGCGACCATCGCCGCGCCGTGCGCAAGGTCTCTCCTCCCACCGCCCGTTAAAACGCCATGCGGATCGCGGGGATGGCCAGTTAAATCCGCATGAAAGCTGAGCGAGGCGGGGAATATTTTCACGCGGATTTAATGCCGCCGCGCTCGATCCCCCGGCGAATTTTCACGCGCGCGAGGTCCAGAGGGGCTCCCGAACAAGGGAGCTGTTTCGCATGACATTCGATCTCATCCTCGTGGGGCTCGTGGCGCTCGGGCTCTTGGCCTATCTCACCGCGGTCCTCCTGCGGCCGGAGCGCTTCTGATGGAGCGCGCTGCTTCTGGCCAGACAGGGCTGTTCCAGCGCGAGCTGATCGTCCCCGCGATCCGCGATTCTTTCGTGAAGCTCGATCCGCGCACGCTTGTGCGCAATCCGGTGATGTTCGTCACCGCGATCGTTGCCGCGACCGCGACGGTGATCCTGCTGCGAGGGATCGCCACCGGGGTCCAAGATATCGGCTTCCAGGCCCAGCTGGTCTTCTGGCTGTGGCTGACCGTGCTGTTCGGCAACTTCGCCGAAGCGCTCGCCGAAGGGCGCGGGAAGGCGCAGGCCAAAGCGCTGCGCGACACGAAAGAGAGCCTTGTCGCCCTGCGGATTGGCAAGAACGGCGATACCGAGAAAATCCAGGCGACCGAGCTGCGCTATGGCGACATCGTGCTGGTGTGCGAAGGACAGCAGATACCCGCCGACGGCGAAGTCGTGGCCGGGGTGGCCTCCGTAAACGAAGCGGCGATCACCGGCGAAAGCGCGCCCGTGATCCGCGAGGCTGGCGGCGACCGTTCGGCGGTGACCGCGGGCACCACCGTGATATCGGACGAAATCCGGGTGAAGGTGACCGCCGAGCCGGGCAGCGGCTTCCTCGACCGGATGATCGCCCTGGTCGAAGGCGCCAGCCGCCAGAAGACACCCAACGAGATCGCGCTGACGATCCTGCTGACCGGGCTGACGCTGATCTTCCTCGTCGCGGTGGGCACGCTGCCTGCTTTCGCCAGCTATGCCGGGGGAGCGATCGCGGTGCCGGTGCTGATCGCGCTGTTCGTGGCGCTGATCCCCACTACGATTTCTGCGCTGCTGTCCGCGATCGGGATCGCCGGAATGGACCGCCTGATCCGCTTCAACGTGCTCGCCAAGTCTGGCCGTGCGGTGGAGGCGGCAGGCGATGTCGGCACGCTGCTGCTCGATAAGACGGGCACGATCACCATCGGCGATCGCCAGGCGAGCGCGTTCGTGACGCTTCCCGGGATCGCCGAGGCAGACCTGATCGAGGCAGCGCGGCTTTCCAGCCTCGCCGACACGACACCAGAGGGGCGCTCAATCATTGTGCTGGCGGGTGGTGACGACGTGCACCCGGTTGATGCCGAGCCGGTCGCCTTCACCGCGCAGACCCGCGTCAGCGGCGTCGATCTGCCCGGCAGGACGATCCGCAAGGGCGCGGTCGACGCGGTGCTCAAGCTCGGCGAATTTCCCGAAACTACGGTGTCGGCGCTGCGCAAGATCACCGACCGGATCGCGCAGGCCGGAGGCACGCCGCTCGCCGTGGTCGAGAACGGCCGCCTGCTCGGGGCGATCCTTCTGAAGGACATCATCAAGACCGGCATTCGCGAGCGGTTCGTCGAACTGCGCCGGATGGGGATCCGCACGGTGATGATCACCGGCGACAACCGGCTAACCGCTGTGGCCATCGCTGCCGAGGCTGGCGTCGACGATTTCCTTGCCGAGGCGACACCCGAAGACAAGCTCGCCTACATCCGCAAGGAGCAGGCCGAGGGCAAGCTGGTCGCCATGTGCGGTGACGGGACCAATGATGCCCCCGCGCTCGCGCAGTCCGACGTCGGCGTGGCGATGAACACCGGCACGCAGGCCGCGCGCGAGGCGGGGAACATGGTCGATCTCGACAGCGATCCGACCAAGCTGATCGAGGTCGTCGGCATCGGCAAGCAGCTGCTGATGACGCGCGGCAGCCTCACCACCTTCTCGATCGCCAACGATGTCGCCAAGTATTTCGCTATCCTCCCGGCGATCTTCGTGGTGCTCTACCCCGCGCTGGGAGCGCTCAACGTGATGGGGCTGTCGAGCCCGCAAAGCGCGATCCTCTCCGCGATCATCTTCAACGCTATCATCATCCCGCTGCTAGTGCCATTGGCGCTGAAGGGTGTCGCGTATCGCCCGATGCCCGCAGCCAGCCAGTTGCTGCGCAATCTCGGCATTTACGGCGTCGGCGGCGTGATCGCCCCCTTCGTCGGCATCAAGCTCATCGATCTCGCCGTGGCCGGCCTCGGCCTCGCGTAAGCCCGCGAAAGGACACTCCCATGCTTTCCGCAATTCTCACCACCATCCTGATCGTCGGCGGCACCGCGCTGCTGGCATGGCCACTCGGCATATACATGGCCGGGCTCTTTTCCGGCCGCTTCGCAAGCGCTGACGGGCTTTTCGTTCGCACCGTCGGCGGCGCGCCAGAACAGGACTGGAAGCAGTATTCGATCGCTCTTTTCGCCTTCAATATCGTGATGTTCTGCTTCGTCTTCGCGCTGCTGGCGACACAGCACATGCTGCCGTTCAACCCGGACGGTCAGGGCGCGGCAAGCCTGGACCTCGTGTTCAACACCACGGCCAGCTTCACCACGAACACCAACTTGCAGCACTATTCTGCCGAGAGCACTTGGAGCTATCTGGCCCAGATCGGCGGGCTGATGTGGCTGCAGTTCGTGTCTGCGGCGACCGGTATCGCCGCTCTCGCTGCGCTGGCGCGGGGCATCGGGGGCGAGCCTACCATGGGCAACTTCTTCGTCGACGTGCAGCGCGCCGCGTTTTGCGTGTTGCTGCCGCTGGCAATCATCGTCGCGGCGGTGATCGCGTTGAACGGCGTGCCGATGACGCTGCAGGGCGCGGCGCAGGTCACCACACTGGAAGGCGTGGCGCAGACCATCGCGCGCGGGCCTGCTGCCGCCTTCGTCGCGATCAAGCAGCTGGGCACCAACGGGGGCGGCTTCTTCGGACCCAACTCCACGCATCCGCTGGAAAACCCGACCTTCTGGTCGAACGCGTTCGAGATGGTCGCGATCATCCTGATCCCGATGGCCTGCGTGTGGATGTTCGGGCGGATCATCGGCCGGCCCAAACATGCCATGGTCGTGTTCGGCGTGATGGCGGCGCTGCTGCTGATCAAGATCGTCGCATCGGTCGGCTTCGAGACCGCTCCGACCCAAGCCTTCATGGACCTGCCGGTCGCGCAGGATGTCGGCAACCTCGAAGGCAAGGAGCTTCGCCTTGGGGCCACCACCGGCCCGCTGTGGGCGGTGCTGACCACCTCGACCAGCAATGGTTCGGTCGGCGCGATGCACGACAGCCTCAATCCACTGACGGGGCTCGTCCCGATGGCGGGCATGTGGCTCAACGAGACCTTCGGCGGCGTCGGCGTCGGCACGATCAACATGTTCCTCTACATCGTCGTCGCGGTGTTCGTCGCGGGCATGATGGTCGGCCGCACGCCAGAGTATCTTGGGCACCGGATCGAGGGGCGCGAGATGCGACTCGCGGTGCTGGCGCTCATAAGCCACCCGGTGCTGATCCTCGGCGGCACGGCGCTCTTCGCGGCGACTGCCTGGGGGCAGGACACGCTCAACAACGTCGGCGCGCACGGCTTCTCCGAAATCCTCTACGAATTCAGCTCGGCCGCCGCCAACAACGGCTCTGGGTTCGAAGGGCTTGGCGACAACACCGTGCCGTGGAACATCGCCACGGGCCTCGTGATGCTGATCGGCCGCTACCTGCCGATCATCGTTCCGTTGGCCATCGTCGGTTCGCTGATGGCCAAGCGCCGCAGCGCGGAAAGTGCGGGCACGCTGAGCGTGGAGAGCAGCACCTTTGGCGTGATGCTGTTCATCACCATCCTGATCTTCGGCGCGCTGACCTTCTTCCCCGCCGCCGCGCTCGGCCCCGTAGCCGAACACCTTACATTCATGCGCTGACGGCAGCCCGGACAAGGATACGAAACGATGAACTATGTGCTCCCTTCGCTCCGCCTGTGGCTGGTGACCATCCTCGTCTGCGTGGTTGGCTATGCAGGACTGATGCTCGCCTTCGCCCAGACGGTTGCCCCCTACCAAGCCAACGGTTCGATCATAAAGGTGGACGGCCAGGCAGTGGGCAGCGAACTGGTTGCGCAGGATTTCAGCAGCCCGCGCTATTTCTGGCCGCGACCCTCGGCCGCCGGTTACGACGGCATGGGCGCTGCGGGAAGCAACCTGTCCCCGACCAGCGCGGACCTCGCCGTGCGCGCCCGAGAAATCGTCGCCCGCTACGGCGCCACTGCCGAGAACCCGATTCCGGCCGACCTAGTCGCGGCATCAGGCGGTGGGCTCGACCCGCACATCTCGCTCGACGGGGCCCTGTATCAGGCTGACCGGGTCGCAGCTGCGCGAGGGCTCGATCCAGCCCGGGTGCGCGATCTGATCGAACAACAGGCCGCCGCGCCGGGCGCGATCTTCGCGCCCGAGCGTATCGTGAACGTGTTCCAACTAAATCTGGCGCTCGACCGGCTGGAAGAATAGGCGAGGCGAACAATGGTCGACCAGCAGCCCAGCAACGATGCCGAACGGTTCCTGCGGCTGGTCCGCGCCGAGGAACGCGGTCGCCTGACGGTCTACCTCGGCGCGGCACCAGGCGTCGGCAAGACCTACCGCATGCTGCAAGATGCGGCGCGGCGGCAGGCCGAGGGCATAGACGTGGTCGTGGGGGTGGCCGAAACCCACGGTCGGAGCGAGACCGCGCTCCTGCTCGAGCCGCTAGAGGTGATGCCGCGCCAACACTACGACCATGAAGCCCATCGGCTGGAGGAGTTCGACATCGATGCGGCACTGGCGCGGCACCCGCAGCTCATTCTGGTCGACGAACTGGCGCATACCAACGCGCCCAGTTGTCGCCATCCCAAACGTTGGCAGGATGTCGCCGAACTGCTCGTCTCGGGCATCGACGTCGCGACGACCATCAATATCCAGCATCTCGAGAGTCTCAACGACATCGTGGCCGGTGTCACACACATCCGCGTGCGCGAGACGGTGCCGGACAACATCCTCGAGAATGCAGAGATCATAGCGGTCGACCTGCCGCCCGAGGCGCTGATCGAACGGCTCCAGGCGGGCAAGATATACCTGCCCGATACCGCCGGTCGCGCGCTCTCCAACTTCTTCACCCCTACCAAGCTCGCCGCCCTGCGCGAGCTCGCGCTGCGCTATGCTGCGAGCAATGTCGATCGGCGGTTGAGCAATCAGCTCGAACTGAGCGGGGATGGCAGTAGATTTGTCTCCGGCGATCGGCTGATGGTGGCGGTAAGTCCCGGAAAGGGTGGCGCCAGCGTTGTGCGCGAAGCCAAGCGGCTGGCGGATATGCTCCATGCCCCGTGGACCGCCGTGGTGGTCGAGAGCGGCAGCGCCCGAGCGGTTCACGGCGCGCAGCGCGAACAGTTGGCCGACAACCTCGCGCTTGCATCTTCGCTCGGCGCTTCGCTGATGACCGTCGCGGCGACCGACGTGGGCCGGGCGCTGGTCGATCAGGCACGCGCATTACGCGCCAGCCAAATCGTAATTGGAAAAAGCCGTCGCAGTCGCTGGTTCGAGTGGCGGCACGGCTCGATTGCACAGGAAGTGATCTGCAAGGCCAAGGGAGTTTCGGTCCACGTCGTGCCCGTCGACGAAGCGGACGAGAAACCGCAGCGAGCCGCCGATCCGCATCCTTATCGCGATCCCATGCTGGCGCTGGTCCTCGTTGGCGCGACCGCCGGACTGATCGAGCTGGCCCTGCCGTGGATCTCGCCGAGCGCGGTTGACCTGCTGTTGCTGTTGCCGGTGATATGTTCCGCCACGCTGCTGCGCATGAGTGGGGCCATCTGGTCGGCGGTCTGGGCGGCGCTGGCGTTCAACTTCTTCTTCACCGAGCCCTATCACACGCTCACGATCTACAGCCCCGCAGACGTCATCACCTTCGCCGTGCTGGCGCTGGTGGCGACCGTTGTGGGTGCGCTGGCCGGGCGGGTGCGCCGCCAGGCACAGACCAGCGCAGGTGTCGCGCGACTCAACGCCTCGCTCGCACGCTTCGCGGGGCTGATGGCCGGGTTGTCGGGCGAAAGCGAGACCGCAGAAGTCGCCTGCCGCGAAATCGGTGGCCTGCTCGACGTCGAGGCGATCGTGGTCGCGCTAGAGGATGCTCGGGTGGTCCTGCGCGGAAACGAGAAATACACCCGGCTTGACATGGTAGACGAGGCTGCTGCCCGCTGGGCTCTGGAGAAAGGCGAGCCCACCGGGCGCGACACCGGCACACTCAACGCGTCCGACTGGCAGTTTCATCCGCTGCGGACCGCGCTGGGGACGATGGGCGCGCTCGGTATCGCCCGGCCGTCGCAGCAGCGCGTGATCCGGCCCGACGACGCCACCTTGCTCGCCTCTCTGGTCGACCAGACCGCGCTGGCGCACGAGCGGCTGGTGCTGGAAGCGCAGGCGCGCCAGGTCGGCACGCTGCGCGAGCGCGACCGCCTTCGCGGCGCTTTGCTGGGCAGCATTGCGCACGACCTGCGCACCCCGCTTACGGCGGTCATCGCCGCCGCCGAGGCAATCCCCGCCGAGGGGGACTTTGCCGAGGAAGTGCGCATTGCGCGCGGAGAATCGCGGCGCTTGCAGCGCTTCCTCAACGACCTTCTCGAAGCGTCGCGGATCGAGCACGGCACGATCGAGCCCAAGTGGGAAAGCGTCGACCTGACCGACGTGATAACCTCGGTGCTGCGCGACCTGCGGCAGGACCGGCCCGATGCGCGGGTCGAAACCGCGATCGACGCCGAGAGCCCGCTGGTGCGCAGCGATCCGCTGCTGCTGCGCCACATGCTAATCAACCTGATCGACAATGCGCTCAAGTTTTCGCCCCCCGACAGCAAGGTCACGGTGGAACTGCAATCCGGAGAGCGGATGGCGACGTGCCGCGTGCTCGACCAGGGCCCCGGCCTGCCGGTCGAGAGCGAGGCGCTGTTCGACCGCTTCCATCGCCTGGAAGGCAGCGACCGCCTCGGCGGTTCGGGCCTCGGGCTGTGGATCGCAAAGAACTTCACCGAAGCGGTAGGCGGGACTATTACCGCCGGAAACCGCGCGGGCGGGGGCGCGGTGTTCGAGATCGCCTTGCCGACTCCGCCGGCGCAGTCCCAGTAGCAGGAGAATGCGGACGATGCGTAGCGACGTGCTGATCGTCGATGATGAGCCGGCGATCAGGCGACTGCTTACCGGCGCGCTCGACCGCAGCGGCGTGACTCATGCTGAAGCATCGAGTGCCAGCGAAGCGCTGCGGCTCGCCGGAGCCCAGCCTGCGCCGCTGGTGGCCTTGCTCGACCTAGGGCTGCCTGATCGCGACGGGATCGAGATCGTCCCGCAACTGGCGCAGCTCGGCCTCGCGGTGATCGTCCTGACCGCGCGCGACGCCACCGATGAAAAAGTCGCTGCCCTGGATCTGGGAGCCGACGATTTCGTCACCAAACCGTTCGACAGCGAGGAGTTGCTCGCCCGGGTCCGTTCCGCACTCAGGCGTAAGGCAGGGCCGCTCGCCGACAGCGCTTCGCGCGAATTCGCCGATGGCACGATCGACCGCGAGGCGCATGCTGTCACGATATGGGGCGAGAAAGTCGAACTGACGCCGCGTGAGTTCAATCTGCTCTGGGCGCTGGCCGACCGCCCTGGACGCGTAGTCACGCATGAGAGCCTGCTAGAAACGGTCTGGGGGCCGGCGCACCGCCACGACTTGGACTATCTGCGGGTCGCGATCCGTTCCCTTCGACGAAAGATGGAGCGAGATTCGAGCAATCCGCGGCTAATCGTGAACGAACCAGGCGTGGGTTATCGTGTAGCTGTGGATCAGGGGCAGGTTGTCTAATGCGATCCAATATGCAAGACAAAGTGGACTGTCCGCTTGCGGCCCAATTGTTGACAGAGGACATCAAATCGTCCGAGACAGCTCTCGGGCGAGATCAACGAACACGCGAAATGCCGCGGGCGGGTTGCGACGGCTGGGATAGTAGAGGCACAGCGGCGAGAGCGAGGGCGTCCATTCCTCCAACACGCGCACGAGCCGCCCCGCCGCGATATCATCTTTTACGTCGGTTTCCATAAAAAAGCCGATGCCGATCGCTTGCAGTGCCGCCATGCGCGCCAGGCTCGCTTCATCGAGCGTGATAGGGCCATCGACATCGAGCTGGATCGGCTCTCCGTCGGCTTCGAACCGCCAGCGGAAAATCGATTCGTTCGGCAGCCGGGTGCGGATGCACGAATGGTGCATCAGGTCGGTTGGCATATGGGGCGGCGGATTGCCTTCGAAATAGTCCGGAGTGCCGACCACGGCGTATCGCCTCGGCGGAGTTAGGGGGATGGCGATCATGTCGCTGGGCACAAGGTTCTCGCTGCGAATGCCGAAATCGAAGCCCTGCCCGACGATATCGACCATATTGCCTTCGGTGACGAGATCGATCCTCACTTCGGGATAGCGGCGGAGGAATTCCAGCACGAGCGGCTCCAGCACCTCTCGCCCTGCGGTGGCGAAGGTATTGATCCTCAGTGTACCCGAGGGTGTGGTCTGCTGGGAACGGACGGCATCGAGTGCCTGCCGGATGTCGCGCATGGCAGGGTCGAGCTCATCGACGAATCTCTGCCCTGCCTCGGTCAAAGCAACGCTGCGCGTGGTGCGATTAAACAGACGCACGCCTAATTGCGCTTCGAGCTTGGCGATGGCGCTGCTGAGCGCGCTGGTCGACATTCCTAGATCGAGAGCGGCGGCCCGAAAGGAGCCAAGCCTGCCGACTGCCAGAACAGCGTCGAAATCGCTGAGACTGTAGCGTGCCATTGTCCGTTTCCCTGAAATAACTCGTCCCGAACTATCCGGATTATCGGCATGGACGCAAGCAGGTAGGAAAGAAACTCCAGACAAGAAAGGCAGAATGATGGCTATCCACCTACCGCCCCCGATCGCGGCTTATTTCACAGCCGACAGGAAAGGCGATGCGCAGGCGCTGGCGCAATGCTTCGCCCCAGGCGCGATCGTTATCGACGAGGGTAACACCTATGAGGGGCGCGACGCGATCAGGGACTGGATCGCACATGCCTCGACCGAATACACATATACCGTCGAGCCCTTTGCGCTGACCGAGGAAGACGGCCGCATCGTCGTCACCAGCCACCTCGTCGGCGATTTTCCCGGCAGCCCGGTGGACCTGCGATATTTCTTCGTCATGGAGGAAGATCACATAGCGCAGCTGGAGATCGTGCCGTGACGCCGTTCCTTGATCTGGCGGGCAAACGCGCACTCGTGACCTCTGGAACGCGAGGCGCGGGCAAGGCGACAGTCGATCTGTTCCGCGAACTTGGTGCGTCTGTGCTCATGACGGCCCGACATGCGCCGTCGGGCATTGACACCGATGGTTTCTTCGCCGCCGATCTTTCCAATGCAGAAGGTTGTGACGGGGTGGCTGCCGCGGTTCTCGAACGGCTCGGCGGGCTCGATATCCTCGTGCACATGCTCGGCGGATCGTCTGCTCCTGCTGGCGGATTCGAAGCGCTGGACGATGAGCAATGGCAGGCCGAAATCGATCTCAACCTCATGCCCGCCGCCCGCCTCGATCGGCACTCGTCCCGGCAATGGTCGCGCGAGGATCCGGCGTGGTAATCCATGTGACATCGATCCAGCGCGAGCTACCTCTGCCGGAAGCGACGACCGCATATGCGGCCGCCAAAGCTGCGCTTTCGACCTACAGCAAGAGTCTGGCCAAGCAGGTAGCGCCCGCCGGCGTGCGCGTAGTTCGCGTCTCGCCCGGCTGGATCGAAACCGAGGCTTCGGTCGAACTGGCGAAACGCCTTGCAGCTGAGCACGGGGGTGACCTCGCCGCGGGCAGGGAAATTATCATGCAGTCCCTCGGAGGCGTGCCGATCGGACGGCCCTCACGGCCTGAGGAGATCGCCCGCCTGATCGCCTTTCTCGCGTCCGATCGCGCGAGCACGATCACCGGCAC
The DNA here is from genome assembly GCF_042095715.1 of Qipengyuania sp. Lineage (GTDB taxonomy): Bacteria > Pseudomonadota > Alphaproteobacteria > Sphingomonadales > Sphingomonadaceae > Qipengyuania. Next base: position 51,215 of record NZ_JBELMO010000014.1, read on the forward strand.
CGAGTATGTTATCGATGGCGGAACCGTTCCGACCGTGTGAAAATATCTTTCGGTCGCATCATCGAGAGACCGCCTTCGTCTGGCTATTGTCCGCGAACTGCCAGAACCGCCCGCTTCAAGCCCAATCTCAGCACAACCGGACAGTCCGGAACCGGCCCATATTCGGCCAACTGGGAATCAGAGTTGCGTCAGAATATTTCCGCTGCTTTGCAAACGCATAACGTCTTGCCGGGGTGGTGCGCCGAACAGGCGGGAATACTCGCGACTGAACTGCGAGGGACTCTTGTAACCCACCGCAAAGCCGGCCGACCCTGCGTCTGCGCCTTCCGAAAGCATGAGCCGCCGCGCTCCCTGAAGCCGCAGCTGCTTCTGATATTCCAAGGGAGTCATGCGCGTCACCGTCTTGAAATGCAAGTGCAGGGACGACGGGCCTCATCCCCGCTGCGGCCGCGATATCTTTAATGTGTATGCGCTGATCGAAAGAGGAGCGGATCGTTTTGATGGCGCGGCTCACCTGATTGAGATGGCTGTCAGCCACCGCCATGTATCGCAATGCGGGCCCATGCGGTCCGGTCAGAAGGCGGTAGACGATCTCCCGCTCGATCAGCGGGGCAAGAGCAGGGATTTCTTCCGGACGATCGAGCAATCGTAGCAGTCGACATGCGGCATCTGCCAGATCGTCGTTGCTTCGGTAGACGGCCAGTGCCGGCAGGTCGGCTTTCGGTGCGCGCTCGCCTTCCTCCATGATGAGATTGACCAGTGCAGACTGGTCAATATCGATTTTCGCGCAAAGGTAAGGTGCATCAGGACTGGCCTGCGTCACATGCCCGATCAGCGGCAGGTCCAGCGACACCAGCAGGTAATGCTCTGCGTCATAAGTCAGGCTCTGATCTGAAAGCGATACACGCTTCGACCCTTGAGCAATCAGGCAAAGTGAGGCCTCATAGACCGCTGGTAACGGCTGGATCGGCTCGTCGGCGCGGAACAGGGACAGCCGTGAGATCGCCGTGTCCACCATCCCGGTGCGCGTGACATGCCGCGCAATATGCGCTGCTAGTTCGGAATGCTTGCTCATCTCTCTGCTTTGTCACTCCGCAGCGCCATTCCGCAATCGATGGCGTGTGAGTTTTGGAGGATCATGCAAGAATTCCAGCGGATCGAGATCACGCATTCCTGACCATCGTTCTATCTACCGAACATCCCGACAGCCCATAAGGAACTGACATCACAATGACGATCGAAAAGACCGTGCTGATCACCGGCGCTTCAAGCGGGATCGGCGAGGCGACAGTGCGCGAGTTGGCCGCGACGGGTGCGAAGCTGTTCATCGGTGCGCGGCGCTCACACCGACTGGAAGCGCTCGCGGACGAATTGGGTAAGGTTATAGCCTGGCAATCACTTGACGTGACGGATGCTGACAACTTCTGCGCATTTGCTGCGGCGGCGCAGGAACGCTTCGGAAGCGTGGACGTGCTCATTAATAACGCCGGCATCATGCCGCTCTCGCCTCTTGCTGCGCTGAAGCAGGACGAATGGTCCCGGATGATTGACGTCAACATCCGCGGCGTGCTGAACGGGATAGCGGCGGTTCTGCCCGGTTTTATTGCCCAAGGCTCAGGGCATGTGGTCAATGTAGCATCAATTGCAGCCCACATGGTGATGCCAAGCGCGGCGGTCTATTGTGCGACCAAGCACGCGGTGTGGGCGATCACCGAAGGCCTTCGTCAGGAACATGACGATATCCGCACCACGATTATTTCGCCTGGTGTCGTGAAGACGGAGTTGGGCAACGACATAACCGATCCGCAAATCGCTTCCGCGCTCATGACATGGCGGGAAAAGTCGCTGACGCCGGACGCGATAGCACGTGCCATCCGTTACGCTTTGGAACAACCAGAGGGCGTCGACATCAACGAAATCATCGTGCGCCCGACCGCAGCCGGAATGTAGCGATGGTTTTCGAGGAGCGCAGACTTCGGATCGATACCGCTATTCGCGCTCCTCGACATGTGAATCGTCGGCGGTTGGCCAGCAAACGTCGTTATACAGCCAGGACGGTGGCTGTCCAACGGACACAGCAGCGGACGTTTCGCTTACGGCGCATAAGCTGCCAAGCGGTCGATAGTCATCTCAGGATGCCAATGTGTCCCAAGTAGCCGAGCTATCTGACGCTCCTGTGTGGAGAACCAAAAAACGTCAGTTACATGGCCAGAGGGCAGCCCTTAGCCCACAAATGTCCGGCTGCAGATCTCGATCGGTGCTGTGCGAAACGAATGTCAGCCGCGGTCGTTCGTATTGCATGTCCAGAACTTATAAAAAGCTCGACCGGCTCTTCGTCGCCGGTGAATGGCGTAAAGGCCAAGGCGATACTCTTAAAAACATCTGCCCGTGGGACGGAAGCGAGATCTTCTCGATGAAGACCGCCCGGCCAGCCGACGTCGACGAGGCTTGCCAAGCCGCGAAGGAGGCCCAGCGTGAATGGGCCGCCCTCCCACCGTCCGCTCGCGCAGCTAAGATGCTCGCCGTCGGAGACATCCTCGAAGCACGCAAGTACGAGATCGCCGAGTGGATCATGCGGGAGGCCGGCGGGACGCAGGTGAAAGCCGCGCTCGAGTTAATGCTGGTGACGCAGGTTGCCCGGCAGGAAGCCGCAGCCTTGCCCTATATGGTCGAAGGCGCGATCCTGCCCGAAGACATACCCGGCAAGGAAAGCCGCGCCTATCGAGAGCCGGCCGGCGTGGTGGCGCTGATCAGCCCTTGGAACTTCCCGCTCCAGCTGACCGCGCGCACTCTCTTCCCGGCGCTGGCGCTGGGCAACGCGGTGGTCCTCAAACCCGCAAGCGACACGCCGGTTACGGGCGGCACGATATTCGCTGCGATCTGCGAGGAAGCGGGCCTGCCCAGGGGCCTCGTCTCCGTCCTGCCCGGCAGCGGGTCCGATATTGGCGATGCACTGGTGCGCCACCCGATCCCCTCGGTCGTCAGCTTTACCGGCTCCACCCCCGTGGGGCGCGGTGTCGGCAAGGCGGCGCTGGATGGCGACCGTATCAAGTCGCTCGAGCTGGAACTCGGCGGCAATTCGCCGATCGTCGTGCTCGACGATGCGGATATCGACTATGCGGTGGAGGCGAGCGTCTGGGGCAAGTTCATGCACCAGGGCCAAATCTGCATGATCGCCAACCGGATCGTGGTGGAAGACGCAGTGCACGACGAATTCGTCGAGAAATTCGTCGCGCGAACCCGCGAGCTGGTGGTGGGCAAGCGTGATGCGGCGGACTGCCTGATCGGGCCGATCATCAACCGCGACCAGTTCGACGGGATCATGGAAATGATCGGCAAGGCGAAGGATCAGGGCGCAACCTGCGCGCTCGGCGGAAAGCCCGACGGCCTCGTCATCCCGCCCCACGTCTTCACCGATGTGGCCGATGACAATTGCCTCGTCGCGAACGAAATCTTCGGGCCGGTCGCGCCGATCCAGCGCGCGCGGGATGAAGACCATGCGCTGGAACTGGCGAACAATACCGACATGGGGCTGTCGAGCTCGGTCTTCAGCCGCGACGAGGGCCGCGCGCTGGCCTTTGCCAAGCAGATCGAGGCGGGGATGACGCATATCAATGACCAGCCGGTCAACGACAGCCCGTTCTCGCCCTTCGGCGCGGTCAAGAATTCCGGCGTCGGCCGGTTCAACGGGCGCTGGGCAATCGATGCCTTCATGACCACGCACTGGATCTCGGTCCAGCACGGCAAGCGCCAATTCCCGTTCTCGGCAAAGGATCTTTGAAACGATGGGCCTCCTGAAGAACGGCACATGGCACGACGAGTGGGCGCATAACGATGAGGACAGCGGCGAGTTCGAGCGCGACG
>NZ_JBELMO010000015.1:0-53167 GCF_042095715.1 Qipengyuania sp.
AGCTTCTTCAGCACGTCGTTACCGTGCATGTCCGGCAGGTTCAGGTCGAGAAGAATAATGTCGTAATCGTATAGCTTGCCGAGATCCAAGCCTTCTTCGCCCAGATCGGTCGAATAGACATTGAAGCCCTCGGTAGTCAGCATGAGCTCGATCGCCTTGGCGGTCGTCGGCTCGTCTTCGATCAGCAGTACACGCATCGGGTAAAACCCCCTTGGCCCTGTCAAAGCGTGGCAGGCGACCCGTGCGGTGCCTGCGCCCTATCACGCTTCAACCTCTGAACGGAAAAGGTTAACGTCAGGTAAAACGCGTTAACGTTTTTGTCGCTGCGCGCAAATCCTTAACGGGAAAACCCCTAACGGATCGCGCCCGCCAGTTTGCGCGCGCGCCGCCTCTCCGCAGACGATCCGATACCGATGGCTTCGCGGTATTTCGCCACCGTGCGCCGCGCCAGATCGAAGCCTTCGGCCTTCAGCAGCTTGGCCAGCGCCTCGTCCGACAGGATCTTCTTGGCATCTTCGGCGTCCACCAATGCACGGATGCGCGCCTTTACCGCTTCCGAACTGGCGCCGCCCGAATCCTGATCGCCCTCCGCACTGGCCGTGCGGCCGACACCGCTCGAAAAGAAATATTTGAGTTCGAAGGTGCCGCGCGGGCAGGCAACATATTTGTTGCTGGTGACGCGGCTGACGGTGCTTTCGTGCATCTCGATCGCTTCGGCCACTTCGCGCAGTACCAGCGGCTTCATCGCGGTGACGCCGTGATGAAAAAAGCCGGACTGTCGCTTCACGATTTCCGCCGCGACCTTCAGTATCGTGCGCGCCCGCTGGTCGAGCGCCCGAATCAGCCAGTTGGCTTCGCCCAGTTGCTCATTGAGCCAGGCCTGGCTCTTCTTGTCCGCGCAGCCATCCTTCAATTCGAGGTAATAGGTACGGTTGACGACCAGGCGCGGCAGGCTGTCCTCGTTCAGGGTGATCCGCCATTCGCCGTTTTCGCCATGGCTGACGAGGACATCGGGGACCACGGCGGTTTCGGCGCTACCACCGAAGCGCAGCCCCGGCTTGGGATCGTAGCCGCGCAATTCGGCGATCATGTCGGCGAAATCCTCGTCATCGACCTCGCACATCCGCTTGAGCCGGGCGATCTCTCCCTTGGCCAGCAGGTCGAGGTTTTCGATCAGCCGGGCCATGCAGGGATCGTATCGGTCGGCCTCCCTGGCCTGGAGAGCGATGCATTCGGCCAGATCGCGCGCGCCCACGCCGGTGGGATCGAGTGCCTGGACGAGGCCCAGCGCACGTTCAGCCTCATCACGCGCGATGCCCAGATCTTCGGCCAGCACCGCCATGTCGCCGGTGAAATAGCCGGCATCGTCAAGCTCGCCCACGAGGCGCAGAGCGATGGCCGCTTCCCGATCGCTGCGCGCGACGGCGCCGATCTGGTCTGCCAGATGTTGCGCCAACGTGGGTCCATCCGCGCCGCGATTTTCCAGGTCGGGCACTTCGCCGGGCGCGGCGCTGCTTGCGGCGCGGCCCCAGTCTCCTTCGAACCCGCCGTCCCCCGGGGCGGCCTCCGGATCCACCGCGCTCGGTTCGATATCGAGCGGCGCCTCATCCCGTCCGTCCTTGTCCAGCAGAGAGGCGGCTTCGCGCTCGTCGCTCGGTGGCGCCGCTTCTTCCCCGGATTCGCGAGTGGTCTCGCCCATTTCGAGCAGGGGGTTGGCGTCCAGCGCCTCCGCCACATGGGTTTCCAGTTCGAGGTTGGACAACGCCAACAGCTTGATCGCCTGCTGGAGCTGCGGCGTCATCACCAGCGATTGAGACTGCCGGATCTCGAGGCGCGGGCCGAGCGCCATGGGCTATGCCTTCCCTGAGGTGCCGATCAAAGCGTGAAGCCCTCGCCCAGATAGAGCCTCTGGACGTTCTCGTCCGCGACAAGCGCCTGAGGCGTTCCGGCAAACAGCACCTGTCCGCCGTAGATGATGCAGGCGCGGTCCACGATCTCAAGCGTCTCGCGCACGTTGTGATCGGTGATCAGGACCCCGATGCCGCGAGTCTTGAGATCTGCGACCAGATCGCGAATATCGCTGATCGAGAGCGGATCGATACCGGCGAAGGGTTCGTCCAGCAACATGATCGAAGGTTTTGCGGCCAGCGCCCGGGCGATCTCGGCGCGCCGACGCTCGCCGCCCGACAGGGCCATGGACGGGCTCGAACGCAATTTCTGCAATCCGAACTCATCGAGCAGGCGGTTGAGCTCGGCCGCGCGCACATCGCTGTCGGGTTCGACCATCTCGAGCACGCAATTGATGTTCTGTTCCACCGTCATGCCGCGAAAAATGCTGGTCTCCTGCGGCAGATAGCCCAGGCCCAGGATCGCGCGGCGATACATGGGGAGGCGGGTAACATCGTGCCCATCCATCAGGATGCGGCCCGAATCGGGTTTGACCAACCCCATGATGGAATAGAAACAGGTCGTCTTGCCCGCGCCATTGGGGCCCAGCAGGCCCAGCACCTCGCCCTTGCCCACGGTCAGCGAGATATCGGTCAGCACCTTTCGCTTGTCGTAGCTCTTGGCGATGGAAATCACCTCGAGCCCCCCCTGCGGTATGGGGGGGGCCGCGTCGGGGGCGGCCTCGTCGGCAAGATCGGTTGCGGAAGCAATATCGGCCATGGCGATGCCCATGTAGCAATCCTTCGCGCGGTGGAAAGACCCCGATCGCGCGGCGACCGTGCCTCTGGCAGGTTTCATGCATAAGACCTTGCGCCGGCGAGCCGCCATGCTGCGCCGCAGCTTGCAACGATGTCGGCAACAGCGTTATACCCATTGTCGGAGAGATCGAAGGGACAGGCGCGTATGAAAACGCTGGACAATATCGCTCATCGGGCTGCCGACACCAAGGCGGTCGACTGGCGAAAGGCGATGAGCGACAATGTGGCGCTGGCCCTGATAGCCTACACCGGCCTCAATATTTTCCTGACCGTCGAAGCGATCAAGGACACCGGGCTGCGCTCGCTGGCGATGATCTGCCTCGTGCTGCTGGTGGCCGGCATCATCCCGGCGTGCCGCAAGTTCGAGAAGAGCTGGCGAGAGATTTCCGAGGAGGATGCCCACGATCCGGCACTGGCCGGGGCATATCGCCGCGATCAGATCAAGCTGTGGCTGCTGGCGCTCGGCCTTCCCTTCCTTCTTACGGCGGTGTTTCACTCTCTCGGCTGAGGGCCGCTTTACCCGGCGCGGCGTGCGCCCTAAGCCCCCTTCATGATTGACGAAGCAGCGGCGCTGCAGCGCTGCCAGGAACTGGTCGCGCTCGCGCGCAAACATGGTGCAGACGCCGCCGACGCGGCCTTCGGCGCCTCGGCATCGGAAGATATCTCCGTAAGGCTGGGCAAGCTGGAGGACGTGTCCCGCTCCGAAAGCGAATCGATCGGCCTGCGCGCCTTCGTCGGGCGCCGGTCGGCCTCCATCAGCACCAGCGATTTTTCGGATGCCGCGCTGAAGGAACTGGCGACGCGGGTCGTGGAGATGGCCAGCGCCGCTCCGGAAGATCCCTATGCGGGGCTGGCCCCTGACGAGGCGCTGGCGAAGGGGGAGCTTCCCGCTCTCGACCTGGTCGACAAGGACGATCCCTCTCCCCAACAGTTGCGCGAATGGGCGCTGGCTTGCGAGGATGCGGCGCGTGCGGTCGCGGGTGTGACGAATTCGAACGGGGGCTCGGCGGCGGCCTCGCGATCGGTCAGCGCGCTGGCCACCTCCAATGGCTTTGCCCGGTCCCACGCGGCGACAGGCTTCACGCTTTCGGCGAGCGTGGTCGCCGGCGAAGGCGGACGGATGCAGACCGACCATGCCTACCGCAGCGCGCGCCATGCCGCCGATCTGCCCGATCCCGGCACGATCGGGCGCGAGGCGGGGGAGCGAACGGTGGCGCGGCTCGATCCCGGTTCCATGCCCAGCCGCGCGATGCCGGTGGTGTTCGACCCGCGCGTCGGTGCCTCGCTGATCGGACATCTGGCCGGCGCGATCGGCGGACCGGCGGTGGCGCGCAAGGCCAGCTTCCTGATCGGGCTCGAGGAAAATCAGCTTTTCGACCCGGCTATCATGATCGTCGACGATCCGCTGAAGCCACGCGGCCTCGCGTCGCGACCCTTCGATGGCGAGGGACTGGCCTGCACGCGCCGCGATGTGATCGCGGGCGGGCGGATGACCGGCTGGCTCACCAACGTCGCCAGCGCCGCGCAGCTCGGCGTTCCGCTGACGGCCAGTGCCTCTCGCGGGGGCGGGGCCCCGGGCGTGCGCACCCATAACCTCCACATGGAACCCGGATCGGTAACGCCCGAGGCGCTGATGACCGATATCGAGGAGGGCGTGTTCATCACCCAGGTTTTCGGCCAGGGCGTAAGCCTGGTAACGGGGGATTACAGCCGGGGCGCGTCGGGCTTTCGGATTTCCGGGGGGCAGATCGCAGGCCCCGTCGCGGAGATCACCATCGCGGGCAATCTGCGCGACATGTTCGCGCGGCTGACCCCCGCAAACGACCTGATGTTCGAGCGTGCCGTGAACGTGCCCACCCTCCGCATCGACGGGATGACCGTCGCCGGGTCATGAGGCTGCTGGCGCTCCTTCTCGCGCTGATGGCGCTTGGCCCGGTGCCCGCGGCCGCCCAGCTCGAAGGCGTGCTGGCCGCGCCCGCCGAAAGTCCCACGCCCGCGCCCTCCGCGGCAGAGCAGACCATCGCCGATACGCAGGACGAAGGGGCCGATGGACGGATCGCCCAGCGCATCCGCGGCATTTTCGCCGAACTTCCGGCTTACGCGGGGGTCGAAGTCGCGGTGAGCCAGGGCGTCGTCTCCCTGAGCGGCACCGTGCCTGAGGCGGACGACATAGCCCGGGCGGAGGCGATTGCCGGTCGGGTTTCGGGCGTCGTCACGGTGGACAACGCGCTGGAGCGCGACCTTTCGGTGAGTGCCAGCGCGGGCACTTTGGGCGCGTTGCGCGCGCAGCTGGAAAACCTCGTCAAGATCCTGCCCCTGCTGGGTGTCGCCATCGCGGTGGCGGCGATCATCGCCCTGGTGGGCTATGGCATCGCGGGGCTGACGGGGCTGTGGCACCGGATCGCGCCCAACAGTTTCCTGGCCGAACTCATCGCCAGCGCGGTCCGATTCGCCTTCGTGCTGGCAGGCGTGGTGGTAGCGCTGAACATGGTGGGCGCAGGCACGCTGCTGGGCGCGGTGCTGGGCGGGGCGGGGGTCATCGGCATCGCGCTGGGCTTCGCAATGCGCGACACGATCGAGAACTACGTCGCCTCTCTCATGCTCAGCCTGCGCCAGCCGTTCCGCGCCAACGACTGGGTGCAGATCGACGCCTACGAAGGGCGCATCATCCGCCTGACCAGCCGCGCCACGGTGCTGATGACGCTGGACGGCAACCACCTGCGCATTCCCAATTCGCAGGTGTTCAAGGCGGTGATCCTCAACTTCACCCGCAATCCGCAGCGCCGCTTCCAGTTCGATCTGGGCGTGGACGCGGACGACGATGCCCTGGCCGCGCGCAGATTGGGCCGCGATACGCTGGCGACCCTGCCCTTCGTGCTGGACGATCCCAGGCCGGAAGGGCGCGTGATCGAGGTCGGCGATTCCAACGTCGTGATCCGCTTCCTGGGCTGGATCGACCAGCGCGAAAGCGATTGGTGGAAGACTCAGAGCCTGGCCATCGTGGCGGTGAAGAGCGCGCTGGAGAACGCGGGCTTTGGCCTGCCCGAGCCGATCTATCGCCTGCGCTTCGATCCGCGCAGCGCCTCCGTGCCGTTCGAGAACATGGCCGAAGGCAGGGCACGGCCAGCATCCCCACCCGCTCCGCCACCAAAGCCGTCAGCATCCGCGAGCGAGCTCCACGAGGACGTGCGCCCCGCCGATGAGGTCAAGGACATGGTCGAAGCGGAACGCGCTGCGGCAGGTGCCGGGGAGAAGGACCTGCTAGACCACGCTCGTCCGGTAGAGTGAGGGGGGTCTGACGGCGGCATTTGGGGTGGAAAGCGGACATGCTGGCTCGCTTTTTTAGAACTGATTTGATTGGCCTATTAAACTCCTCATCGCATCGTGGATATTGGCTGCAGGAATGCCCGCTCCGAGCGCATAGTCGATCAGATAAGCAGCACCATAGCCATCCGTGCTATCGCCATTGGTAACAAATCCCGCGAACAGCCGACGACGGCTCGCGGCACTTCCAACCTCTTCAAAATCCCAAGCTTTTTTGGCAATCCGACTGAGATCGGCAGGACTTCGACCATGGGCGTCCCAATCCATAATCTCTTGCTCGTCTGGGGTGAGGCTCAGATGCTTAATCAGGCGTCGAAGTAGCGACCTGAATTGCTCGACGCTTGCGGGATTGGCGTCATACAAATCAAGAATACGGCTTTTGTCTTCAGCATCCATCCTGCGCTTGGTAATCGAAGCCCTCGCGTCCGCAATGGGGTCGTTAGCCGCTGGTCCGGTTTTTGCTCTGAAGCAAGATTTGCTGCCAGTCGGCTTTTGGAGAGCGGCGTTAGAAACGGAACGTCCGAGATGGGGTGGGAAACCGACATTGATTCCGAGGCAGGAATCCAGCAGCGTGAGCGTATGAACCGTTGGACCATCCTACTTTGCTTGGTCTGTGCATCGTGCACAGGCGAGCAAACGGATCATACCGAACCGCCATTGTCGGAGGTCGAAGCGGGCGTGGCTGAGAGAATGGCCGGACAACCTGCAGAGTTCATGGTTGAAGCAGCTTTACAGGCTGCCGGAAAACCAGGTGAAGTCGTCTCGGCCGTTTGCCTGCGCCGATCACCCTACGGGCACTATGAGTGCCAGTATGCTCTCGCTGAGCGACCTACCAAAATGCTGCGAGCAAGTGTCTTGCAATGTGACGTGGCGACCTACCTTGAAGGATGCCCTGAGCATCTGGGGCGATAGCATTACGAGCCCCAGCGACTGGAAAAAGACTGTTTGGCTGAATGTCAGCAAAGGGGTCGTTAGCCGACACAGGAAACTGCTGTCCTACATGCTGGCTTCCATGCCATAAGGCGAGCCTGCTTTATCCCATCGTCGATGATCCGCGAACCTCGCCTCGGAATGACGCCTTTGGGTGGGCAAGTTTACACTAGATAGCGGTCAAGGCGACGCTATCTCGGCCCAGGGTGACGCATCGCCACCGCAAAGTGACGCATGGACCGACCAAGGCGACGCCTGGTCCGCACAAGGTTACAATACTTGCCCTGGACCGTGGTCCAGGCGGTCCATGTCTCGTGGCGAATCGGCCTATTTGGCGTTCTTCGCCCGCTCGATGCTTTCCAGCACGATGCGCTTGGCATCGGCGGCATCGCCCCAGGTGCCCACGCGCACCCACTTGTCCTTTTCCAAGTCCTTGTAGTGGGTGAAGAAGTGCTCGATCTGCTGGAAGATGATGCTCGGCAGGTCCTTGGTCTCGCCCACGTCCGAATAATAGGGGAAGGTGGTGTCCACCGGCACGCAGACCAGCTTCTCGTCTCCGCCGTGCTCGTCTTCCAGGTTGAGCACGCCGATGGGGCGGGCGCGCACCACGCAGCCCGGGATGAAGGGGCTGCGCGCGATCACGAGGGCGTCCAGCGGATCGCCATCGGGCGAGAGCGTGTGCGGCACGAAGCCGTAGTTCGCCGGATAGCGCATCGGCGTATGCAGGATGCGGTCCACGAACAGAGCGCCCGATTCCTTGTCGAATTCGTACTTCACCGGTTCGCCGCCGGTGGGGACTTCGATGATGACGTTCAGGCTGTGCGGCGGTTCGTTGCCGGTCGGGATCATGTCGATACGCATGCCGGGCGCCTTAACGGGGGTCATGGTGCGCTGCAACGCAGAAAGTGGGATTAATTCGGCCCCGTTATTCGGCCCTGTCAGGAGCTCCCGCCAAGCACGTTCACGGTGAAGGCGATAACGCCGATATTGAACAGGAACGCGGCGAAGGAATGCATCAGCGCGACCTTGCGGACCGATGATCGGGTCATCTCCACATCGCTGGTCTGGAACGTCATGCCCAGCGTGTAGGCGAAATAGGCGAAGTCCCAGTATCCCGGCTGGGCAGTCTCGGGGAAGCTCAGCCCGCCATGGTCGGCATCGCCATCGTCGTCGCGCGAATAAAAGACATGGGCGTAATGAAGGGCATAGACCGCGTTGGCGAACAGCCAGATCAGCGTCAGCGTGCCGACCAGCTTGACCACCGAGACCAAGTCGCCCTTCTGCGCTCCGTCCAGTTCACCGGTGATCGCGGCCATCACGGTCACGGTCAGAAGCGAGGTCAATGCCAGGATCAGCAGCCGATTGGCGTCGTTCCTCTGCGCGTGATCGCGCATCTCCGCTGCGTCGCAGTCGCGAAACAACGGGATGAGCGAAGCGAGAAAGACCAGCGCCGCAAAATCGAAGGCCATGGCGATGGCATCCGTCCACGGACCAAGCCGCAAAACGAAATGGTAGACGCCAAATCCGCCGGCCAGCAAAGCCAGGAACAGGACGAAACGGGCCGGTGCCAGCCGGTTTCCGATTCCGCCCCGGCCTGCCATCCTATCCGGCCGTTCTGGCGGCCAGCAGACGGTCGAACGGCTGCGTGCCGGACGAAACGGGTTCCAGCCATGGGTAGCGCAGCCCGCCATCGTAATCGATCTCGATGGTGTCGAAGCGGTCGCCGCGCTTGACCAGCAGGGCGATGGGACCGGCCCCTTCCTTGGCCGCCGCCGTGACGGCGTCCTTCATCGCATCGTCCGAATAGGCTTCGCCGTTCACGGCCACGATCTCGGCGCCGTTTACGATCCCGGCGTTGAACGCGGGCCCGTCCCACAGGGTGCCCGTGACCTTGCCCGATTTGTTGAGGTTCATGCCCAGGGAATAGAACAGGTCGAGGTACTTGCCCCCGCTCATCCGCCCCTTGTTGTAGGGATTGGGGGTGTCCTTCCACACCAGTCTGTATCCGGCCATCTCCACGCCCTTCATCGGGGCGGGCTGGTTCGGCTGGCGCAGCCGGGTGTCGAGGAAGGTCGCCCAGTCATAGGGGTAGACCGCGTTCAATTCGCGCACGACCTCGTCGAAATCATAGGTGTTGATGCCCATGTCGCCCGGAATGGCGCCGAAGAAGCGGCGCGCGAAATCGTCCAGGCCCTTCTTGCCACCGGTGCCCTTGCGGATGATCTGGTCGGCTTCCAGCCAGGTCAGCGCGCCTTCGACATAGTAATCCTCGCTGCGGTTGAGCGAGGAGAAGGGCACCGGCCGCCGCGCGTTGATGATCGGATCGTTGGTGGTGTCGGCCACGCTGCGCCATTCGCGCCCCGGCTGGCCCTCGGCATAATTGGCCACCGCATTGGCGAACTGCCCCAGCACGGTCTCCTTCTTCTGAAGGCCGGAGCGCGCGGCCAGCACCCAGCCCCAGAACTGCGTCTGCCCTTCATAGACCCACAGCAGCGAGTCCTGCATCGGGGTGCGGTAATCGGGGGTCCACAGATCTTCGGGCCGGCGGTACTTGCCGTTCCAGCTGTGCACCAGCTCGTGCGCCACGACATTGTGATCCCAGTCCATCTCGTCCCATTTGACGAAGCTGTCGGGCTCGTACTGGTTTTCGGCCGATCTCTGGTGCTCGAGCCCGATCCCGCCCATCCGGTCGGTGAGCGCGAGCAGAATGTCGTAATGGTCGAAGTGGCGCTGGCCGAACAGTACGTCCGCCTCGTCGATCAGCTTTTCGAACGTCTTGAGGTTCTTGTCCTCGATCTTGAGCTGCGAAGGCTTGTCGGCCACCACGTCCAGCTTCACATCGTCGTCGAGGCTCCACTGTTTCGCGTATTTGCCCGCGAAGATCGGCGAATCGACCAGCGTTTCGTAATCGACGGTATCCCAGGTCACCGTGTTGCCGCTGCGGTTCATGCCGTCCAGCGCAGTGAACACCTGCCAGCCGTCGGGGAAGGTGACCTTGGGCTGGAAGGCGATGCGCCGGGTGTAATAGCCGGCGGGATAGAAGCTCATCTTCTCCCACTGCAGGTTGAGCATTTCCCGCGTCATGGTGATGCGCCCCTCGCTGCCGGTGATGGGGCTGGTGTGGACGAATTCGGCCACCACTTCGCGCGCGCCCTCGGGCACAATCACGTCGATCTGATAGACGTTCAGCGGATTGCGCATCCATGTCATCGTCTTGCCGCCGGCGGTGAAATTATAGCGCGAAATCAGGTTGATCGGCCCGCGCGCGGCGTGGTTGCCCGGCAGCCATTCGGGGAACAGCAGGGTCAGCTTGTTCATGCCGGCGGGCACAGGGATGGTCTGCTTCACGGTATAAATGCCGCGCCGCGTATCGGTAGCATCGATGTCCAGCGCGATCGGGCCGCCGGGCCAGGCGGTGTCTGCGGGCACCGCCACTTCGGTATCGAGCGCCTGTTGCACGGGTTCGGTCCGGGTGACCTGCGCCGCGACCGGCTGGGTGAGGAGGGCGGCGGCAAGAGCGATCAGCGCGACTTTGGTTTTCATAGGCCCCGGCCTTTGCAGAGCGGGCAATCGCTTGGCAAGGCCGCTTTATCGCCGCGCCGCTTGCGGCTAGGGGCGCGGGCATCATGAGCAAGAAACAGGGCAAGACCCCCCAGGCCATTCGCGGCACGCAGGACATCTTCGGCGCGGAAGCGGAAGCTTTCGCCTTCGTGGTCGAAAACTTCGAACGGGTGAGGAAACTCTACCGCTTCCGCCGCGTGGAAATGCCGGTGTTCGAGCGGACCGAGGTGTTCAGCCGCGCCATCGGCGAGACGACCGACGTGGTCTCGAAAGAGATGTATTCTTTCGAGGACCGGGGCGGCGAATCGCTCACGCTGCGGCCCGAATTCACCGCCGGGATCGCACGCGCCTTTCTCACCAACGGGTGGCAGCAGCACGCGCCGCTCAAGGCTGCGACGCACGGGCCGCTGTTCCGCTACGAGCGCCCGCAGAAGGGCCGCTATCGCCAGTTCCACCAAATTGATGCCGAGATCATCGGTGCCGCCGAACCGCAGGCCGATGTCGAACTGCTCGCGATGGCGGACCAGCTGATCCGCGAACTGGGGATCGAAGGGGTTTCGCTGCACCTCAACACGCTGGGCGATGCCGACAGCCGCGAGGCCTGGCGCGCCGCGCTGGTCGACTATTTCCGCGCCGTGCAGGGCGAGCTGAGCGAGGATTCGCAGGAGCGGCTGGAGAGGAACCCGCTGCGCATCCTCGACAGCAAGGACCCGCGCGACCGCAAGTTCGTGGCCGATGCGCCAAAGATCGACGCCTTCCTGTCGGATGAGGCGACTGCTTTCTTCGCGGCGGTTACGAGCGGGCTGGACGCGGCGGGCGTCAAATGGACGCGCGCCGAAAGCCTGGTGCGCGGCCTCGATTACTATCGCCACACCGCCTTCGAATTCGTGCCCGACGAAGGCAGCGCCGCCGCCGATGCGCTGGGTAGCCAGAGCACTATCCTGGGCGGCGGGCGCTATGATGGCCTTATGGAAAGCCTCGGCGGTGCACCGACGCCTGCGGTGGGCTGGGCCGCGGGGATCGAGCGACTCGCGATGCTGGTTGGAGACAGGAAGTCGGCCCCTTCCGAATTTTTTATCTCGGTCATGCCGGTAAACGACGATGCCAAGACCTGTGCCAACCAAGTTGCGGCGAGACTCAGAACTGCCGGAGTTCCGACCGATATTGGTCTGCGTGGAAACTTGAAAAAGAGGCTGCAGAGGGCCGACGCTGGGGGCGCGCGATTTGCTGTGATGGTTGACCGCGAAAGGTGGCAATCCGGTCAGCTGGAAGTGAGAAACCTCAAGGATGGAACGCAAGAAATCTTTGAGTTTGATGACCAGACGCAAATGAGCGCGATCGACCAGCTCGAATTTTTGGCACAGCCGTATTTCCGCGACGTTGCGCTGGAAGATCAGACTTTCCTCAGAAGGGGAGAGACCGGCTTCATAAGCAATCCGCTAGACCTAGAACAATGACCATCCCCGCCGACCGCCTCGACCAGATCGTCCGCCGCTTTGCCGAGATCGAGGCGCGGCTGGCTTCGGGCACGCTGGAGGGCGATGCCTTTGTCCAGGCGAGCCGCGACTATGCCGAGCTGGAGCCGGTCGCGAAATCCGCCGAAGAGCTGCGCGCCATGCGGGCCGAGGTGGAAAGCCTCTCGGAAATGCTCGCCGATCCCGAGATGAAGGCCATGGCGGAGGAGGAGCTGGCTGCCCTGCGCGAAGCCCTGCCCGAGAAGGAGCGCGCGCTTTCCATTGCCATGCTGCCGCGCGATTCCGCCGATGCGCGCCCCGCCATGCTGGAAATCCGCGCCGGGACGGGGGGTGACGAGGCCGCGCTCTTCGCCGCCGATCTTTATCGCATGTACGAACGCTTCGCCGCCGAACAGGGCTGGCGGGTGGAGCCGGTCAGCATGAATGCCAGCGACATCGGTGGCTTCAAGGAGGTTGTCGCCAACGTCACCGGTCCCAATGTCTTCGCCCGGATGAAGTTCGAAAGCGGCGTTCACCGGGTCCAGCGCGTGCCAGAGACCGAGAGCGGGGGGCGCATCCACACCAGCGCTGCCACCGTCGCCGTGCTGCCAGAGCCGGACGAGGTCGACGTGCAGATCGATCCGGGCGATCTCAAGATCGACACCTATCGCGCGTCCGGCGCGGGCGGCCAGCATGTCAACACCACCGACAGCGCGATCCGCATCACGCACCTGCCCACCGGCACCGTCGTCACCTGCCAGGACGGGCGCAGCCAGCACAAGAACAAGGAAAAGGCGATGCAGGTCCTGCGCACCCGCCTCTACGATGCCCAGCGCGAGGCGACACAGGGCGCCGAGGCCGAGGCGCGCAAGGCCATGGTCGGCAGCGGCGACCGATCCGAGCGTATCCGCACCTACAACTTCCCGCAGGGGCGCGTGACCGATCACCGCATCGGACTGACCCTGCACAAGCTCCCCGAAATCCTCGCCGGGCCAGGGCTTGGCGAGCTGGTCGACGCGCTGATCGCCGAGGACGAGGCCAAGCGGCTGGCAGCGCTCGATGCCTAAAGTCCCCTCCTCTTCAGAGGAGGGGGTTGGGGGTGGTGTCGACCGCCTTCGCCACCGGCTGTACGAGCGCGCGGCCAAGGGGCGGCTCAACCAGACAGCTCCGGAGCAACGGCTGTGGGGCGCTCTCAGAAATCGCGGCCTCGAAGGACACAAGTTCCGGCGTCAGGCGGTCATCGACCGTCGCATCGTCGATTTCTTTTGTCCGGAGAAGGGGCTGGTCGTTGAAATCGATGGGTCGACGCATGACCCGGAAGTGGACCGGAGTCGGGATGCTGTGCTGTTGCAAGCCCATGGCTTTCGGACGCTTCGCTTCACGAATGCCGAGGTGATGAGCAACTTGGATGGGGTTTTGCTGAAGCTTTCCCAAGGCCTAGCCGACATCCCCGCGAGATGGGCGTCGAAGAAAGACACCACCCCCCGGCCCCCTCCTCTGAAGAGGAGGGGGGGCGAAACGACCGAAGCTTCAGTTTCTTCAAAGGCCGGCGCCACTGTAGGCGAGGCGATCCGCGATGCGGCGGAGAGGCTCGGCGTGGACTGGGCGCGGCTCGATGCCGAACTGTTGATGGCACATGCGCTGGGCCATTCGCGATCCGACATGCTGCTGCGGCACATGCGCGATCCCGTGCCCGCCGGCTTCGCCACGCTGGTCGAGCGCCGGCTGGCCGACGAGCCGGTTGCCTATATCGTGGGCGAGGCGGAGTTTTTCGGGCGCCGCTTCGCCGTGACACCTGATGTCCTGATCCCGCGCATCGACAGCGAGACGGTGGTGAACGCCGCGCTCGCCGCGGCGCCCGACCCACGGCGCGTGCTCGATTGCGGCACCGGATCGGGATGCCTGCTACTAACGCTTCTGGCCGAACGCTCTGCGGCGGAAGGGGTGGGCATCGACCGGTCGCCCGCCGCGCTGGCGCTGGCCGGCAACAACGCCGCCGCGCTGGGCCTCGCCTATCGCACGCGGTTGCTCGAAGCGGACTGGACGCAAACCGGCTGGGCGGATGCCCTCGGTCGTTTCGATCTCGTCATCGCCAATCCGCCCTATGTCGAAAGCGGGGCGGACCTCGATGCCTCGGTGCGCGATCACGAACCGCATGGCGCGCTGTTCGCAGGGGAAGACGGGCTGGACGATTATCGCGTGCTGATCCCCCAGCTTCCCGCGCTGCTCGCCCCTGCCGGCGCGGCGGTGCTGGAAATCGGCTGGAAACAGGCCGACGCGGGCGCGGCCATCGCCGCGGAAAGCGGGTTCGATGTGGCTCTGACCCGCGATCTGGCCGGCCGTCCTCGTGCGCTGACGCTTACTTTCGGGGAAAGCGGCGGATAAAAGGCTTGGCAAAGCCGATTTTGCCCATTACCTCTTGCTTTGACCGGCGGAAAGGCAATGGGCCTTCCGTGGACGGTCGGCTCCGAAATTTGCATGACTCGCGGCGCGCAGTGCTGTGCCACGGGAACGGCAAGGGGCATCGCGCTATGCATGAGGCTGCGCGGGCGGAGTCAAGCGGCATAGCTGCGGGGCGAGGGGCCCGGCCGGTGCCGCCTGAATGAGGAACGGTATTCCTTTGAACAACAACAATCGGAACAACAATCGGCGTCGCGGCCGCGGCAATCGCAACCAGGGCGGCGGCGGCAATCAGTCCAACCGGATCGACAGCCGCGCACGGGGCAACGCGCCGCAGCTTCTCGACAAGTACAAGAAGCTGGCGGAGGACGCGCACCGCAATGGCGACCGCGTGCAGGCGGAATATTACCTGCAGTTCGCGGACCATTATTTCCGCGTGATCGCCGACAACAAGGCGCGGCAGGACGAACAGCGCGGCCGCCAGCGCGACGATCGCGACAACGACGACATGGACGATGGCGACGAGGATCAGGACCAGGATCAGGATTCCGGCCGCCGCTCCAACCGCTCGCGCCAGGGCCGGGACGGTAACCGCGACAACACCCGCGATCGCGACAATTCGCGCGATGGCGGGCGTGACGGGCAACGTGACGACGGCCGCGATCAGAACCGTGGCCGTCCGCGCCGCTCGCGCGCGCAGGACGAAGACAGCGACGGTGACGATGGTAACGAAGGCCGCGAGCGGACCCGCGATCAGGGCCGCGATCAGGGCAAGGGCCGCCCGCGCCGTTCGCGTGCACAGGACGATGGCGGCAACGGCGACGACAGCAGTCAGAGCACGCCGTTCGAGCCGGAGGTCAATCCCTTCACCCGCGACAGCCGGGACGAGGCCGCACCGGACAAGGCGCCCGCCCGCCGCGCGCCGCGCACCCGCAAGCCCAGCGCAAAATCACCTGCCAAGTCTTCTGACGAAGCCGAGGGTAACGGTATCGACGCGACGGCCCTGCCGCCCTCCATCTCGGCCAGCGATGGCGAGGCGGGGGAAGCCAAGCCGGCCCCGCGCCGCCGCCGCAAGAGCGCGGGCGACGACAAGATAACTGCGGTCGGCTGAAGGGCACGAGCCGTGATGGCGGCCCTCGAGCTTCCGCCCCCGATCGAGAAGGGGCGGTGGGTATGATGGCAGGTATCCCGGCGCGGGACCGCAGGGTTCAAGCCTGTGCTTAAGGTGGCACAGTCCTCGGCGATGACGGGTGGGCCCGATCGCCGCCTGCCCGCGCGGTTTGCCGCCGGTCTGGCCTCCCATCCGCGCCTTGCCGCGCTCGCCTGCGGCCTCGTCGGGGCCACCGGCTTCCCTCCGCTCGGCCTGTGGCCGCTCACCCTGCTGGCGACCGCAGTCCTCGCGTGGCTGGTGTGGCAAAGCGCCGGATGGCGCCGCGCGGCCTGGATCGGCTGGCTGTTCGGGGTTGCCCATTTCACGCTTGCCAACAACTGGATCGCCACCGCCTTTACCCATCAGGCCAAGATGCCCGCCGTTCTCGGCTGGGCGGCGGTGCCGCTGCTCTCCCTTTATCTCGCGCTATATCCCGCCCTCGCCGCCGGCGCGGCCCGGGCGCTGTCGAGGGGCCGCTCCCTGACCGTCTTCGCGCCGATCTTCGGAGCGACGTGGATCGCGGGGGAGTGGCTTAAAAGCTGGGTCTTCACCGGCTATCCCTGGCCGCCGCTGTCGCTGTCGCTGCTCGGCCCGTTTACGCGGCCCGGCGCGGCCCTGCTGCTGCCGCTGACCGGCACCTACGCGCTGTCTGGCCTGCTGGTGACGGCGGTCACGCTTTTGCTGGCGGGGATGCTGGCGCGGCGTTGGGCCGCAGCCGGCGCAGGGGCGGCGGCGATCCTCGCCGCCATGTTGTGGCCCGCCCCGGCGCGGACGCAGGGGACGCTGCCCTTCACGCTGGTCCAGCCCAATCTCCAGCAGGAAGAGCTGAACGACCCGACCAAGTATGAAGAACAGTTCGCGCGCCTCGCCGCGCTGACCCGGCCCCGGCGCGATACCGAGCGCCGGCTTGTGCTGTGGCCCGAGAGTGCCCTGCCCGATTATCTCGAATCCGGTTATCCGCAGCGCTATTACGACCAGCTCACCGCGCGCGGCGATCCGGAATTTGCGCGCGGGCGCGTGGGCGCGGCCGCGGGGGATGGCGGGCTGGTGCTGGCGGGCGTGGTCAATCTGCGGATTGCGGACGAGGGCGGCTATCCGCGCGCTGTCGCCGCGTACAATTCGGTCGTCGCGATCGACCAGGAAGGCGAGTTTCGCGGGCGCTACGACAAGTCGCATCTGGTGCCTTATGGCGAATACTTACCGATGCGCGGCCTGCTCGGCCCGCTGGGCATGGCGCGGCTGGTGGCGGGGACGCTCGATTTCATTCCCGGCCCCGGCCCGCGCACGGTGAACCTTGGCCCGTGGGGCCAGGCCGGGATCCAGATCTGTTACGAGATCGTGTTCTCCGGCCAAGTGGTCGATCCGGCGGTGCGCCCGGACTATATCTTCAATCCCTCCAACGATGGCTGGTTCGGGGCCTGGGGCCCGCCACAGCATCTGGCGCAAGCGCGCATGCGCGCGATCGAGGAGGGGCTGCCCGTGCTGCGCTCCACCACCACCGGAATCAGCGCGGTCGTCGATGCGCATGGCGTGGTGCGCGCCAGCATCGAGCGCGACAGGGCCGATCGGATCGACGGGGTAGTGCCCCCCGCGCTGGCGCCCACGCCTTTCGCCCGGATGGGCCACGGCCTTACCCTGATGTGGGGGCTGATCCTTGTTGCCGCTTGGCTTGTTGTCAGGCGCAGGGAGCCTCGCTAAAGCCCACATATAAAGCTATCGTTATATTGGAATATCCCGCATGCGCAGTGATTACCTGTTCACCTCGGAAAGCGTGTCCGAAGGGCACCCGGACAAGGTTTCGGACCAGATTTCGGACGCGATCGTCGACCTGTTCCTTGCCAAGGACCCCGAAGCGCGCGTAGCCTGCGAAACCATGACCACCACGCAGAAGGTGATCCTGGCCGGCGAGATTCGCGGAAAGGGAATCATGGATACCGACGGCAACTGGGCCGAGGGGGTGGAGGCGGAGATCGAGGATGCCGTCCGCCGCACCGTTCGCGAGATCGGGTACGAGCAGGACGGGTTCCATTGGGAAACCCTGCACTTCGAAAACAATCTCCACCCGCAGAGCGCGCATATCGCGCAGGGCGTCGATTCGGCGGGCAACAAGGACGAAGGCGCGGGCGACCAGGGCATCATGTTCGGCTTCGCCTGCGACGAGACGCCCGACCTGATGCCCGCCCCGCTCGATTACAGCCACAAGATCCTCGGCCGGCTGGCCGACGACCGCAAGAGCGGCGCGGCGCCCTTCCTCGAACCCGACGCCAAGAGCCAGGTCACGCTGCGCTACCAGGACGGTAAGCCCGTCGCCTGCACCGCTGTGGTGGTGAGCACCCAGCACGCGGAAGGCTATGATGCGGGCGGCAAGGAAGCCGAGCTCAAAGACTATGTGAAGGGCGTGGTGGCGGATATCCTGCCCGACGGGTTCCTGTCCGATGCCACCAAATGGCACATCAACCCCACCGGCAGCTTCGTGATCGGCGGGCCGGATGGCGACGCCGGGCTGACGGGGCGCAAGATCATCGTCGACACCTATGGCGGCGCGGCCCCGCACGGCGGCGGCGCATTTAGCGGCAAGGACCCGACCAAGGTGGACCGTTCGGCGGCCTACATCACCCGCTATCTGGCGAAGAACGTGGTCGCAGCCGGGCTTGCCACGCGCTGCACCATCCAGATCGCCTATGCCATCGGCGTGTCCGAGCCGCTTTCGCTCTATGTCGATACCCATGGCACCGCAGCCGACGGCATCACCGACGACAAGCTGGAAGATGCTATCCGCTCCATCACCAAGCTGGGTGGGCTGACCCCGCGCGCGATCCGCACCCATCTGGGTCTCAACAAGCCGATCTATCGCCGCACCGCCGCCTATGGCCATTTCGGGCGCGAGGCGGAGGGCGATTTCTTCCCGTGGGAGCGCACCGATCTGGTGGACGAACTCAAGGCCGCATTTGTTTGAGCCCTTGTCGATTTCCGTGATGATCGAAGGGGTGTTCCGCATTTGAACCTCCCCGATCAACCGGGCGATCGACCCAAGGGGGTGGCGCTCGATCCCCCGGTTCGGATCGATACGATGGACGCGCTGCGCGGGCTTGCGGTATGCGGGATCGTCCTCCTCAACGTCTATAATTTCGCAATGCCGCCAGCGGCTTATTTCAATCCGACGGCGTGGGGCGGGGACGGGCCGCTGGCCTTGGCGATCTGGGCGGTGGAATCGGTGCTGGCACAGGACGCCTTCCGCGCCATCTTCGCCATGCTGTTCGGGGCTGGGGTGGCGATTCTGTGGGACCGGGGTGGAGCAAAGCGCCGAATTTCCAGCCATTACGCACGCATGGCGGCGCTGCTCGTCATCGGGATCGTCCACGCGCTGCTCCTCGCCAACGGCGATGTCCTGCGCCTTTATGCGCTTGTCGGTATGGTGCTTCCCGCCTTCCTGCGGACGTCCCGGCGCGGGCTGCTGATCGCCATTTCCGCGTGCGCCGCGGTCCATGTTATCGGCCTGGGGCTGGCCTTCGGCTATCTGCTAAGCGACTGGCAAGCCGGGGAAAGCTTGGTGCCCGGTAGCCTACCCTGGATTCTGGAGGCCGAGTTCGGAAGCATCCCCGCCGTGACCGAATGGGGCCTCGCCATGGGCCGCGAATCGCTGCCGGAACGCGTTGTCCGCATGGCGGGCCTGTGGCGCGATCAGCTGATGATCCTCGGCCTGTTCGCGCCGCAGACCCTTGCCGCCATGCTCCTGGGCGTATGGGGATGGCGCGCCGGTCTTCTGTCCGGGGCGTGGAAACGCCAGCATTACCGGACGCTGGCAACTGCCTGTCTGGCACTATCCCTCCCGCCGCTGATGCTGCTGTGCGCCTGGGCCTTTGCTAGTGATTTCAGCGGAATTGTGGTCGGCAGCACGGCTCTCGTCTGGAGCCAGCCCTTCGCGATCATCCTCGGCCTGGGCTATATCGCCCTGCTCTATGCGCGTTGGGGTAGCACGTCCCTATCCGCAGGGATCGGAGCGCGGCTCGCGGCCGCCGGGCGCCTTTCGCTGACCAATTACATCGGCGCCAGCATCGTGGCGGCGGCAATCTACGCGCAATGGGGTTTGGGCCTGTTCGCGACCATGGGACGCGTCGCCACCACCGGCGTCGCGCTTGCGATTATCGCACTGATCCTGCTGGCATCACCCTGGTATTCCAGACGTTTTCGGACCGGCCCGTTCGAGCGTCTGTGGCGCGGCCTGGCGCAGCTGCTGACCGGCGCTCAGCCGCGCCCCTGAGCGGGCGAGGGCCGGTCGAGCGCGAGTTCGCCCTCGGAGAAAACGAAGGGGCTGCGCACCCCCGGTACGCCGTCCAGATTGACGCGCATTCCGCGCGCCAACACCTGTGGATCAGCGAACATCTGGTCGATCGCGTGGATCGGGCCTGCGGGGATGCCCGCCGCATTGCACGCCGCCAGCAGCTCCTTCTGCGGCCTCCCGCCCGTCGCACCGGCGATGACAGCGTCCAGCTCGGCGCGATTCTCGAGCCTTGCCTCATTGGTGGCGAAGCGCGGCTCCGCCAGCAGATCCTCACGCCCCAGCACGCTGAGCAGCTTGCGGAACAGGCCGTCGTTGGCGGGCGCCAGCACGATCTCCCCATCGCTCGTCGGGAAAACGCCATAAGCGCTCACCTG
The DNA here is from genome assembly GCF_042095715.1 of Qipengyuania sp. GTDB lineage: Bacteria > Pseudomonadota > Alphaproteobacteria > Sphingomonadales > Sphingomonadaceae > Qipengyuania. Next base: position 20,181 of record NZ_JBELMO010000015.1, read on the forward strand.
CGCATGCTCGTTGCCCATCCGCGGTGGATTGCCGCCGGTTACGAGGTAGTGCAGCGCCTGGCTGGCGAGCATGCCCACGGAGCAATCGAACAGCGCCATGTCCACGTGCTGGCCCCGGCCCGTGCGCTCCCGCATCGCAAGCGCCGCCTGGATGCCGATGACGCTGTAGAGCCCGCAGGTGAGGTCGCTGATGGAGATACCCATCTTCATCGGCTGACCGGCCGGCTCCCCGGTCAAGGCCATGAAGCCGCTCATGCCCTGGACGACGAAATCATAGCCGGCTTCGTGAGCGCGGGGGCCCGTCTGCCCGAAGCCGGTGATGGAGCAATAGACCAGGCGGGTGTTCGCGGCGCAAAGCGCATCGTGATTGAGGCCGAACTTGGCAAGCGCGCCCGTCTTAAAATTCTCGATAACGACATCGGCGCCAAGCGCCAGTTCCTTCACCCGGTCGAGATCGGCGGGATCGGTGAAATCGGCGACGATGCTGCGTTTGCCCCGGTTGGTGGCATGATAATAGGCCGCGGCCCGCTCGCCATCGTGCTCCACCCAGGGCGGGCCCCACTTCCGCGTTCCGTCCCCGTCCGGGCTTTCGACCTTGATGACATCGGCCCCGAGGTCAGCAAGGATCTGCCCGGCCCATGGACCGGCAAGAACCCGGGCAAGTTCCAGCACCTTCAGGCCGGCGAGCGGGGCATTGGGATTGCGGGGTTGGGGCAGCCACATGGCGGTATCGCTGCGGGAGCGCGCCTGCCGCGTCAAGCGCAGACGCCAAGGTCCTTGTCAGACGGGCGGAGAAACGCGCCGATATCTCTCTCCAAAATCTCTATCGGGAGGCCCTGTCGGAGAAAGCCGCATGGAGAAAGGCGCTCATATCGCCCAGCACCGGCGCCTTGTCGCGGAAGGGCTTCGACAGCGCCATCACCACCTCTTCGTGGCTGAGCGACCCATAGTTGCGCACTTCGACTCGGGCGCCAAGATCGGTCAGGCGGGCGGCCAGATTGTTGGCGTTGCGCGCCCTCACCAGTGTGTCGCCGTCGGACGTGACAAGCAGCATCGGCGGCGCATCGTCCCTTGCGAAGCGGATCGGCTGGGTCAGCTGCGGGTCGGGCGCCTTGCCGAAGGCGGCCTTGGAACGGGGCGAATCGAATGGATAGAAATCATAGGGGCCGGATAGACCGACCACCGCACCCACGATGGCGGGATCCACTCCCTTTGCCTTCAGCCAGCGGCTGTCGAGCGCCAGCATTACGGCTTCGTAAGCCCCCGCCGAATGGCCTGCCAAGCCGAGGCGCGTAGGATTTCCGCCAAAGCGGGCGATGTTGTCGCGCGTCCAGCGCACCGCCTCCGCGCCGTCCACCAGGAAATCCGGGAACAGCACCTTGGGCACCTTGCGGTAATCCGGGATTACGACGACGAAACCCGCTTTCGCCAGCGCGCGGCCAGCGAAGGCATAGGCGTCGCGGTCGCCCTTCACCCATCCGCCGCCGTACCAGAAGATTACGACGGGGAGGGGGCGCGCAGCTGCCGGGCCTGAAACCCGATCGGGCGCCCAGATGTCCAGCGTTTGCCCGTGACTGCCGAATGGCACGGCCTTGGCCACACGCTGTGCTCCGCGCCCGCCGCCCGCGACGCCATCGACCAACGACAGGAGCTTGGGCGGAGAAATCAGAAGCCAGGCTCCGGCGATGACGGCCAGGATCGCGGCGAGGACAAGCAGCGCGCGCCGCATCAGGCCTCGTACTTGGCCGTGGTCTTCGCGGCCACTTCGTCCGCGGTGACGCCGGGGGCCATCTCGATCAGCTTGAAGGGGCTGTCATGATCGGGGCGCTGAAACACGGCGAGGTCGGTCACGATCATGTCGACCACGTTGCGACCGGTGAGCGGCAAGGTGCATTCGGGGATGAACTTCGGCTCGCCGTGCTTGCTGGTGTGTTCCATCACCACGATGATCTTCTTGACCCCGGCCACCAGATCCATGGCGCCGCCCATGCCCTTGATCATCTTGCCCGGTATCATCCAGTTCGCGATGTCGCCGGTCTCGCTGACTTCCATCGCGCCCAGCACGGTCAGATCGATATGCCCGCCGCGGATCATGGCGAAGCTGGCCGCGCTGTCGAAATAGGCGCTGTGCGGCAGTTCGCTGATGGTTTGCTTGCCCGCATTGATGAGGTCTGCATCCTCCTCCCCTTCATAGGGAAAAGGGCCGATCCCCAGCATGCCGTTTTCGCTCTGCAGCGTCACCATCATGCCTTCGGGGATATGGTTGGCGACGAGCGTCGGGATGCCGATGCCGAGATTGACGTAATAGCCATCTTCCAGTTCGCGCGCTGCGCGGGCGGCCATTTCGTCGCGGGTCCATCCGGTTTTCGTGCCGGTCTTTGTGGCGGTGTCGGTCATGTCAGCGTTCCTTGGAATTCGGCGTCCAGCGCGTATCGGGCGGGAAGACCTCGCCCACGGTGCCCTTGATGGAATCGCCGTATACGGGATTGGGCAGGGCAAACCAGCCGTTGCCCCAAAGCTGCGCGTATTGCCCCCGCGCCACGGCTTCCCGCCGGGCCTGGGGCGGCATCTGGGAAATGTTGAAGACGTCGGCGAAATCGCCGAGATTGTCGCCCGCCAGAGCGATCACGCAGAAATTCTCGGCGATCATCGCGCGGCGCCCGTCCTTCCGGCCACCCATCGCATCGTCGCCGTTGAGGAACAGGGTCTGGCGGTGGACCGCCGGTCCCAGCCCCGCAGCCTCGATCGCCGCTACGGTGCCGGCGGCAGTGTCCGATTTGCGATTGGTGTTGAAGACCACGGTGATCCCGGCTTCGCGGAGGCGCTTGAGGCCGGTTACCGCCCCCGGCACGGGCGCGACGAAGCGGGCGCCGTTCGCCGCCCAATCCGCCCAGTCGTCGGAATTATAGGGGTTTCCGCGCGCCTGCCAGTATTCGTAGCCGTTGTTGAGGATCAGCGTCTCGTCGACATCGAAGACGACTGCGAAGGGTTTCTGGCTGCCATCGGCGCGCTGGCAACTGGGCGTCCCGATGCCTCCTTCCGCATCGGGCAAGCCCATCGGCACCGATTGGGGCATCTTGCGCTGGCGACTGACCGCGACGGCGTAGTCGGCCAGCATGCGATAGGCCTGGATCGAGGCACCGGCCGCCTCGCCCGACCCGTAAAGCCAGCGCATGCTGTCCGGTGCCGCAGCTTCGAGCCCCATCGCCGGCGACCCCGCAGCGGGGGCGGTGGAGGCAAGTGGTGGCTGCGCGGCGCATCCGGCAAGCACGAATGGGGCGAGAACGGTCAGGAAAGAATGCGCCTTCATGGCTGGGCTCCGGCTTGGGGAGGGGCAAGGTCGGGTTCTATCGGACTGGTCAGGAACCATCCCTGGCCAATCATGGGTTCGAGCGCGATGGCGGCCTGGGGCTGTTTGAGATAGAGAAAAAGTTCGTCGAAATCGGCGCGTTCGTCCCCCAGCATGGCGATGGGGCACATTTCGGCGGCCAGTTCGTCGCGCCGCGTCTGCTTGCGCTCGTCCAGGTTGCGCATCAGCACCACACGGTCTCCTCCTGCAGAATCCAGCCCGCTTTGCGCGAGCGCAGCCTGAACCGGCGCGGCGAAATTGTCGCTCAGACGGCTGAACCAGACGATCTCTACCCCGGCCTCTCGCAAATCCGCCAAGGTCTGAACCAGTCCCGGCGCGGCTCGCGATCGGCTCAACGGATCGAAACTGGCGCGCCCCGGATCTAAATCGATGAAGACCGCGGGGGACCCCGGTTTGCAGGCGGTCCGGCTCAGAGACATATCGGCGCCATCGGCCAGAATTGCGCTTCGACGATTCAGACCCGGAAGAGCAGCCTTCAGGGCGTAGGTGCGAAAACTCTCGATCGAAAGATCGGTCGCGCGGGTGACGAAATCGGGCGGGGGCAGTTCGGTGAGCGAGACGATCTGCACCGCCCGCTGTTTTTCTTCCGGCTGCGGGGCCTTCGGAGAGCTTCCGATCTGCGGGCGGGTCATGGCGATGCCGGCCACCACCGGGAACACCGCAGCGGCGCAACCCTGCAACAGCAGCGCGGCCGCCCCCGTCGCCATCGCAAGGACGGCGTGGCGCATCACGCCGGCTCGCGTTCCCGCGTGGTCGTGAATTCGATTTTCTTGTCGTAAGGTGCGCCCACGATCATGCGCTGGACATAGACGCCGGGCAGGTGAATGCAGTCCGGATCGAGCGAGCCGACCGGGACGATCTCCTCTACTTCCACCACGCATACCTTGCCGCAGGTCGCAGCCGGAAGGTTGAAGTTGCGAGCGGTCTTGCGAAAAACGAGATTGCCGGTCTCGTCCGCCTTCCACGCTTTGACGATGGCGAGATCGGCGAAAATGCCGTGTTCGAGAATGTAGTCTTCGCCAGCGAAGGATTTGACTTCCTTGCCTTCCGCCACCTGCGTTCCGACGCCCGTCTTGGTGTAGAAGCCGGGAATGCCTGCTCCGCCGACGCGCATGCGTTCCGCCAAGGTACCCTGCGGGCAGAATTCGACTTCGAGCTCCCCCGCCAGGAACTGGCGTTCGAATTCCTTGTTCTCGCCCACATAGCTGGAAATCATCTTCTTGACCTGCCGCGTGCGCAGCAGCTTGCCGATCCCCTCGTTATCGATGCCGGCGTTGTTGCTGCAGAACGTCAGCCCCTTCACGCCGCTGTCACGGATTGCGTCGAGCAGCCGTTCGGGAATGCCGCAAAGGCCGAACCCGCCGCTGGCGATCAGCATGTCGTCGCGAAGGACGCCTTCAAGCGCCGAGGCGGCGTCGGAATAGAGTTTTTTCATGGTCGCTCCCACTTTCGCGAGGTGACCTAATGACTGAGGGCGATTCTGTCACCTGTCGGCGCGATGGGTTCGGCATTTCATGCTGCAATGCACCGCATACGACTGCATAATGCGAATGGGTACCAGGTTCAAAGATGGCGTCTTAACATAAGATGCTGATTAATCGCCATATTCTCAAATGTTGCGTAAAATGCAACCATACCTGAACCTTTTTGCACTTGCACAATTTGCGCTCCGCCAGCATATGTCTCCCTGCCTTTCAGGCATCCTCTCCCAAGACTTTCGGCCCGGTCGGCTTTGCTGACCGGGCCTTTTTCTTGCCCGCTGCGATGGGTTTCGACCCGGGCCGATTAGAGCCTGCCGGACCGATTCCCGATTTTGCCCATTTGACCAGCAGGCGGGGCGTTCCCATCTCACCGCCTGAAAGTTTCAAACGGAGAATGGCCCATGGCCGATGCAGACGCGGCAATAGCAGACAAGACGGTTCGATTGCAGGTCGCGGCGGCAAGGCAGGAGGAAAGCGGACAGGGGATCGCTCGACTGCCGCGCACCGCCTTGCAGGCTCTGGGTGTCACCGAGGGCGATATCCTGGAAATCGTGGGGAAGCGTAGCACCGTGGCCGTCGCGATGCCTGCCTATGACGAAGACCAGTCGCTCGACGTGGTTCGGCTGGATGGCCTGCAGAGGAACAACGCCGGAGTCGGATCGGGCGAGCATGTCACGATCAAGGCCGCGCAATCGCGGCCGGCGACTCGCGTGGTCTTTGCCCCGGCGAGCAAGGATTTGCGTCTTCAGGGTCCCACGCAGGCCCTCAAGCGCAATTTCTTCCGCAAGCCGCTCGTCGCGGGGGATCTCGTGGCCACCACCGGTCAGCAGCCGGTCCAGAACATGCCGCCCGAGGTGCGCAGGATGTTCAACGCGCCGGCCTATGCCCTTACGCAGATCCGCCTGACGGTTGTATCGACGAGCCCCAAGGGCATCGTCCATATCGACGAGAACACCGAGGTGGAGCTGCGCGCCCAGTTCGAGGAGCCCAAGAGCGGGCGCGCCGTGGTCAATTACGACGATGTCGGCGGCATGAGCGATACCATCCAGCAGTTGCGCGAGATGGTGGAACTCCCGCTGCGCTATCCGGAGTTGTTCACCCGGCTGGGTGTTGACCCGCCACGCGGCGTTCTGCTGCATGGCCCGCCGGGAACGGGCAAGACCCGGCTGGCACAGGCCGTGGCCAATGAAAGCGACGCCAACTTCTACACCATCAACGGTCCCGAGATCATGGGGTCCGGCTATGGCGAGAGCGAGAAGCGGCTGCGCGAGATTTTCGAGGAAGCGGCCCGCAATGCACCCGCCATCGTCTTCATCGACGAGATCGATTCGATCGCTCCCAAGCGCGACCGGGTTCCCGGCGAGGCGGAGAAGCGGCTGGTCGCCCAGTTGCTGACGCTGATGGACGGGCTGGAAGCGCGCGCGAACCTGGTGGTCATCGCGGCGACCAATCGCCCCGACGCCATCGACGAGGCGCTGCGCCGCCCGGGGCGGTTCGACCGCGAGATCGTGATCGGCGTGCCGGACGAGCGGGGACGGCGGGAAATCCTGTCGATTCACACCCGCGGCATGCCGCTGGGCGACAAGGTCGATCTCGACGAGCTGGCGCGTACCACCCATGGTTTCGTGGGCGCCGACATCGCCGCCCTGGCGCGCGAAGCGGCTATCGAGGCTGTCCGCCGCCTGATGCCCAAGCTGGACCTCGACGAGCGGACGATCCCGCCAGAAGTACTGGAGGATCTCTACGTCAGCCGCGAGGATTTCCTCGCTGCGCTCAAGCGCGTGCAGCCATCCGCCATGCGCGAGGTGATGGTGCAGGTTCCCCGCGTCGGCTGGGGCGACATCGGCGGTATCACCGGAGCGATCGAGAAGCTCAAGGAAGGGATCGAGCTGCCTCTGAAGCATCCCGATGCCTTTCATCGGCTGGGCATCCGCCCTGCCAAGGGCTTCCTGCTCTATGGTCCGCCGGGTACCGGCAAGACTCTGCTGGCCAAGGCAGTCGCCAAGGAGGCGCAGGCCAACTTCATTTCGATGAAAAGCTCCGACCTGCTCAGCAAATGGTACGGCGAAAGCGAGCAGCAGATCGCCCGCCTGTTCCAGCGCGCGCGCTCCGTGGCGCCGGTGGTCCTTTTCATCGACGAGATCGACAGCCTGGTCCCCGCGCGGGGCAGCGGGCAGGGCGAGCCGCAGGTGACGGGCCGCGTGGTCAACACGATCCTGGCCGAGATGGACGGGCTGGAAGAGCTGCAATCGGTCATCGTCATCGGTGCGACCAACCGGCCGACGCTGGTCGATCCCGCGCTGCTGCGGCCCGGTCGCTTCGATGAGCTGGTCTATGTCGGTACGCCCGACAAGGCGGGCCGGGAGCGGATCCTGTCGATCCATACCAAGGCCATGCCGCTCGCAGACGATGTCGATCTGGCCGATGTGGCCGGGAAGACGGAACGGTTCACCGGGGCGGATCTGGAAGACGTTGTTCGCCGCGCAGGTCTCAACGCGCTCCACCGCGCCGGCGGCGAGGTGAGCGAGGTGACCAAGGCGGATTTCGACGAGGCGCTCAAGGATTCGCGCGCCACCGTGACTGCACAGATGGAGGCCGAATACGAAAAGATGCGCGGCGAACTGAAAAAGCGGGCCGCCGAAGCGCAGCCGATCGGCTTCTTCGCGCCCGAAATGCTGCAACCTACCCGCGCGGAGAAGCACGGGGACTGAAACGAGAAGGGGCGCCGGTGCCATCGCAGCACCGGCGCCCCTTTTTTTCGATCTTGCGCCGATCAGAACGGGATGTCGTCATCCAGATCGTCGTAGTTGGAACCGCCGCCCGAACCCGAGCCGCCGCCTCCGCCGGAGCGCCAGTTGTCGCCGCCGCCCGACGATTGTCCGCCGCCGCCCTGGTTCCAGCCGCCGCCGCTGCCGCCGCCACCACCACCGCCGCGCTGACCGCCGCCACCCGGCCCATCCAGCATGGTCAGCGTGCCGCCGAAGCCGCGCAACACCACCTCGGTCGAATAGCGGTCCTGGCCATTCTGGTCCTGCCACTTGCGGGTCTGCAACTGGCCTTCGATATAGACCTTGCTGCCCTTCTTCAGGTAGTTTTCGCACACGTTGATGAGGCCATCGGAAAAGATCGCCACGGTGTGCCACTCGGTGCGTTCCTGGCGCTGGCCGTCCTTGTCCTTCCAGTTCTCGCTGGTCGCTATCCGCAGATTGCAGACCCGCCCGCCGTTCTGGAAACTGCGCACCTCGGGGTCCGCGCCCAGATTGCCGATCAGCATGACCTTGTTGAGGCTACCCGCCATCTGTTCCTGTCCTCTTAGAAATGGCCGCGGCAGCGCAGCCGTAATTGATTCCCGCGACAGGTAGGCCCCGGCCGGGGAGGCGTGCAACCGGCAATCCGAAACTTTGCCCTAGAATCCCGCCATGTCTAGAATCCGAGGGCGCCAGCGGTCCAGTATGTCAGCCCGGCGAAGACCCAGGCCAGCGCGAACAGATAGCCGACCATGAAGGCCGGCCATTTCCACCCGTTGGTTTCCCGACGGGCGACTGCGATGGTGGAAAGGCATTGCGGAGCGAACACGAACCACGCCAGGAAAGCCAGTGCAGTAGGCAGGCTCCAGGCCGAGGACAGCCGTTCGGTCAGACGCTGGGCCTCTGCCTCCTCGTCATCGGCATCGATGGCGTAGGTGGTGGCGAGCGCGGTCACTGCCACTTCACGGGCGGCCATCGCAGGCACCAGCGCCAGGCTCATCTCGCGGTTGAAACCGATCGGCTCCAGCACGGGATGGAGGACATCGGCCACGCGGCCGGCATAAGAAGCATCCAGCTGGCTTTCTCCCGGCTCCGCCTGCGGAAAGGTCAACAGTACCCAGAGCGCGATGGTGGCCATGAAGATGATGGTGCCCGCGCGGCGCAGGAACACCCAGGCACGTTGCCACAACCCGATCAGCAAGTCCTTGAGACGGGGAAGCTGGTAGCGCGGCAGTTCCATGATGAAGCCGCTCGCCGCCCCGCGCGTTACCGTGCGGCGCATGATCAGCGCCGCCGCCATCGCGCCCAAAATGCCCGCGATATAGAGGCAGAACAGCACAAGACCCTGCAATCCGATGCCGGGGCCCACGGTGTCCGCCGGGATGAAGGCCGCGATGATGACCGCATACACGGGAAGCCGTGCGCTGCAGGTCATCAGCGGCGCGACCAGGATGGTGGTCAGCCGGTCCTTGTGGTCCGGGATCGACCGCGTCGCCATGATCCCCGGGATCGCGCAGGCGAAGCTGGAAAGCAGCGGGATGAAGCTTTTACCCGAAAGACCCACTCCGGCCATCAACCGGTCCATCAGGAAGGCGGCACGCGCCATGTAACCGGTCGCCTCCAGCACCAGGATGAAGGCAAACAGGATCACGATCAGCGGGAGGAAGACGATCACCGAGCCCACGCCCTCGATGACGCCCTGCGTCAGGAAATCGCGCAGCAGGCTTTCCGGCAGGGATGCGGAGACCGCTTCGCCAAGCGCCGCCATGCCGCCCTCGATCGCGTCGACGAACGGTGTGGACCATGTGAACACCGCCTGGAACATCACGAACAGCAGCGCGAAGAGGATAACCGGGCCAGCCCAGGGATTGAGCAGCACGCGATCAATTCCATTGGCCACGGTGTGGCGCGTGGTGGTGGACAGGGTCGCGCCGCGCGCGATGTGCTTTGCCGACAGGCGGCGTTCGGGCAGGGTCAGGTGCCAGTTGCGATGCGGCCGATCTTCGGCATGGCTCTCGGCTTCGGAGATGGCGGCGCGAAGATCCTCGATACCGCGCCGGCGGACCGCCACCGTCGGGATAACCGGAACGCCGAGCGCTTCGGAGAGGGCGGCGGGATCGAGCGTGAGTCCGTCCCTGTCTGCCATGTCCAGCATGTTGAGCGCCACCACCGTGGGTCGGCCAAGCTCCAGCACTTCCTGCGCGAAGACCAGGTGCTGCTCCAGATTGGTCGCATCCAGCACCAGCACCAGCACATCGGGCCGCGCCTCTCCCTCGAAGGCGCCGGTCACGACATCGCGCGTGACGCGTTCGTCGGGGCTGGCGGGATCGAGGCTGTAGGCACCGGGCAGATCGAGCAGCTCGACCGGCTCCCCGCTGGGAAGCAGCACGCGGCCCGCCTTGCGTTCCACCGTCACGCCGGGATAGTTGGCGATCTTCTGGCGCGCACCCGTCAGCGCGTTGAACAGCGCGCTTTTGCCCGAATTGGGATTGCCGACGAGGGCGGCAGTGCGATGCCGGCTCACAGCGGCGCCGCGAGGGTTTCGATGGTGATGGCGCGCGCATGGCTGCGGCGCAGGGCCACGGTCATGACGCCCACGCGCACCGCCAGCGGATCGCGCCCGAACAGCACGCCGCGGTGCGCGATGCTGACCTCGGCCTCCGTATCGATCCCCAGGGCGCGCAGGCGCTTGGCCTCGTCATCGGCCAGCACCGACCAGTCGATCCGCGCGATGTGGGCAGGCGTTCCGGGAGCGAGATCGTCCAGCGTCATGGAGCGCACCTAATGGCAGCCCACCCCTCTTGCAACCGATTTGCAATAGCGCGGTGGCGGATCAGCGAGCGGGATACCGCAACCGGCCGAGGAAGCGGACGGGCGAGAAGTGTTCCGCCTCCGAATGCAGCCATTTCCGCTTGAAGGTTTCGAATTTCATCACCCCCTCTATGCGGCGATCGAGGAAGGCGCGCGTTTCGGCCTTGTCCTCGCTCTCGTCGTTGGCGAACACCGCCAAGGTGGCGGCATAGAGCGAGCCGAGTATCGCACGCTTGGAGTAGTGGTTCCAGTCGGTCGCGGTGTCGCCGGCGAGCCGCCACATGACATCCGCGCTGTTCCAACCGAGCTTGAGCGCAGCGGGGGCGTTCTGCGGCATGGCCATGATGGCGAGCGCGCGCCGCAGCGCCTCCTCCCGCCCGGCCGCCGCATCCAGGCGGAATTGCACCAGGCTGCGTATGCGCTCGCGAATCTTCATGGTCGCCAGCTTTTCGGGGGGCAGGGCCTGGGCCATGGCTGCGTCGGTGGAAGCGATCCATGCCTTGACCATGCCGAAGGCGCCATCGTCCTTGAATGCGAGCCGCGCGACATCGACGTCGACCCCGGCCTGCGCGGCGGCATCGGCCAGAGCGGTATCGCCCCAGCCATCGAAGATCGCACCGTCGGCGATTGCCGGGGCGAGATGAACGCGCAGCTCGTCGAGCGTCATGTCGGCGGGATCGGGAGCGCCGGTCATGCGCCGGGCCCGTATGTCATTGCCTTGCGGGCGGCCTGTTCGCTCATGGTATCGTCGATCACGCTTTTCATTGGCCCGGGGCCCATAAGGTCGGCATAGGTCTTGGCAGAGCGGCCGGAATTATCCGTCCTCTCGGGGTCCGCGCCCGCCTTCAGCAGCGAACGGACCAGCGCCAGATCGCGGCGGTGGACGGCGGCGATCAGCGCCGTTTCGCCCAGGTTGTTGCGCTCGTCCACAGCGGCGCCGGCGCCGACCAGCGCTTCCACGCCATCGACCCAGCCCAGGTTCGCCGCCAGTTGAAGTGGCGTTTCGCCCGCCTTGTTGCGCGGATCGGGCGATGCGCCCTTGCCCAGCAGCCATTTCAACCAGGTAAGGTCGCGCCGTTCGGTCACGATATGAAGCGCCGTTTCGCCGGTGGTGAACTCGCGCGTGTTGACCACCACGGTGCCCGGGCGATTGAGCAATTCGGTGGCTGTGTTGCCATCGCGCTCACGCACGGACTTCAGGAATTCGCTGCGTTCCGACTTGGCCTGCGCCAGCACCGCTTGCGGAGCGACCGTTGCGCTTGCCAGACCTGCCAGAACCATTGTCGCCAACCAACGCCGTATCATTTCCACTGACCCTTCGATCTTTATGCGCAGCCCCGCGGGAATCCGCGCTTGCAGACGCCCGGTTAGCAGACCACATTGCGCGATGCCATGCTTCGTATCCTTGCCGCACTTGCCCTGACCACAAGCTGTATAGCTGCCTGCTCCAGTCCCGAACCCGCCGAACCCCCGTTGCAGGGGGCGGACATCGGCGGGCCGTTCATGCTGGTGAACAAGGACGGCGAGACCGTTCGCTGGAGCGATTTCGACGGGCGCTATCGGATCGTCTATTTCGGATATACCTTCTGCCCCGACGTGTGCCCCACCGACATGGCACGAACGGCGCGCGGCTATCGGGCGTTCGCCGAGGCGCATCCGGACCTCGCAAAGAACACCGCGGTGCTTTTCATCACCGTCGATCCGGAACGCGATACGCCGGAAAAGGTCGGTGAATTCGCGGCTGCCTTCTCGCCCGATATCGTCGGGCTTACCGGAACGCCCGCCCAGATCGATGCCGCCAAGGACGCCTTTCGCGTCTTCGCCAGCCGGGGCGAGACTTCGCCCGGGGGCGGCTATCTGATGAACCATTCGAACATCACCTATCTGTTCGATCCGCAGGGCAGGCCGCTCGCCACCCTGCCCACCGACCAGGGCCCCGAGGCCGTCGAAGCGGAACTGGAACGATGGGTGAAATGAGACCGCGTTTCTGGGAGCTCCCCCTGGAGCGGCTGACCCAGGACGAGTGGGAAGCCTTGTGCGACGGGTGCGGACGCTGCTGCCTGCACAAGATCGAGGACGAGGATACCGGCGCCATCGCCGATACCAATGTCGCCTGCACGCTGCTGGACACCAGGACCGCGCGGTGCCGCGATTACACCAATCGCAAGGCCTTCGTGCCCGATTGCCTGCGTCTGACGCTCAAGATCGTGGACAGCGTGGAATGGCTGCCGTCCACCTGCGCCTATCGCCGCCGCGCGGACGGGCGCCCGCTGCCTGGCTGGCACTATCTCATCTCGGGCGATCGGGAGGCGGTGGAGGCCGCGGGGGTATCGGTGGCAGGGCGCGTCATCAGCGAGGATGTCGCGGGGCCGCTGGAGCACCACATCGTCGAATGGAGCGCGACATGATAGAGTGGCTGCGCTCCGACAACGCGCAGCCCGCCATCGAGCTTTCGGGCCGGTTGATCCCCATCGAACTCAACCGCCATGCGCGTGCGCGCCGCCTGACCATGCGGCTGGCGCCCGATGGCAGCGCGGTCAGGATCACGCTGCCCAAATGGTGCCGCAGCGCAGACGCCGTCGCCTTCGCCAAGATGCGTCGCGCGTGGCTGGAGACGCAGCTGGCCAAGGTCCCGCCGCCGGGCGATCCGGTCGCGCGTGGTTCCCTGCGCCACCGCGGCGGCGAACTGGCGATCGACTGGCACGCGGATGCGCCCCGCCGCCCGGTTCTGAGTCCGGGCACGCTGACGCTGGGCGGCCCGCGAGAGACGCTGGCGAACCGGCTCCAGCGCTGGCTGGAGGGCGAGGCGACCCGGCTCCTGGCTGCCGATCTCATCGAATACTGCACCCGGGCGCGCGTGGAGGCCCCCCAGTTGCGCCTCACCCGTGCGGGGCGGCGCTGGGGAAGCTGCTCCAGCAAGGGGATCGTGCGCGTCAACTGGCGTCTTGCCATGGCGCCCGATTGGGTGCGCCGTTCGGTGGTGGCGCACGAAGTCGCGCATCTCGTCCATTTCGACCATTCGCCCGCGTTTCACGCTCTGCTCGATGAACTCTACGAAGGCGACATCGACGCCGCCGACGGGTGGCTGCGCAGCCAGGGGCGCGCGCTCTACGCCGATTTCGGCTGATACGCAGCGATACTGGCGCTTCGGGACCGGAAGGGCTATCTTGCTGACATGCGCTATATCTCGCGATTCAACGCGGCAGGCGGCATCGCCGATTTCTGGCACGAATTCCGCCGCCCCAATCCCTATCGCTGGCCGATCATCGGGCTGTCGATGGCCTGCACCTTCGCGCTGGTCTACGGCTTCACGCAGGAGCGGGTGTACCTACCCCCGGAAAAGCCCAAGGTCAGCCTGATCGCCACCTTCCCGGAAGGGCGCACCGATGCGGAAATCATCGCCTCCAACATCGAAAACCAGAAGCGCAAGGAAGCCCGCGCTGCCGAACAGGCCCAACGCGACGAAGAGGTGAAGGACGCCTATCGTGCGCTTGGCCGCGCCACAGGTCTGGATGTCGATGCGATGGAGCGCGACATCGCCCGCAAGAAAGCGGCCGAGGAAGCCCGGCTGGAGGCGCGCCGCGAGGAGTTGGCCAAGAAAGGCCAGATCATTGGCGAACCGCTCTGACGCGGACTGGCTGGACGCGGCGGCGCGGCTGTCGCTGAGAGGCCGGCCGCTCAGCAGACCCAATCCTTCCGTCGGCGCCATTCTCGTCAGGGACGGGGTGGTGCTCGGGCGCGGCTGGACCATGCCGGGCGGGCGCCCCCATGCGGAGGCAATGGCGCTGGATCAGGCCGGCGGTGCGGCGCGCGGGGCGACCGCCTACGTCACGCTCGAACCCTGTGCGCACCGATCCGAGCGTGGCCCCGCCTGCGCGGACTTGCTGGCAAAGGCGGGCGTGGCGCGCGTCATCGCGGGCGTCGGCGATCCCGATCCGCGCACCGCGGGCGAGGGGATGGAGCGGCTGCGCCGGGCTGGAATCGAAGCGGAGGTTGCCGATCATGGCCCCAGCCGCCGCAGCCTGGCGGGCTATCTCACCCGTGCCCAACGGGGGCGGCCCCATGTGACGCTCAAGCTGGCGATGTCGCTCGATGGCTGCATCGCGCTGTCTTCGGGCGAAAGCCGCTGGATCACGGGCGACGCGGCGCGTGCCCATGTCCATTCGCGCCGCGCGATGGCGGACGCCATCCTGGTGGGCGGCGGCACCTGGCGGGCGGATAAGCCCCGGCTCGACGTGCGGCTGCCCGGCCTCGAAGACCGCAGCCCGACGCGCGTCGTGCTGACCCGCGGCATCGCGCCCGATCGCGCCAAGATCATCAACGCGCCCGACCAGATTTCGAAGCTTGAAGGCGTGCAATATCTCTATTGCGAAGGCGGGACCGAAATCAGCGCCGCCTTCCTCTCCGCCGACTTGGTCGATCGGCTCGAAATCTACCGCGCACCCATCGTCATCGGCGGCGGGCTCCCCGGCGTGGGGGACATTGGCCTGGGCAATCTGGCCGACGCGCACGGGCGCTGGCGATTGCTTGAGCGCAGGCAGCTTGGCAGCGACCTGTATGAGGCTTACGAACGCGCCCCATGTTCACCGGAATAGTATCTGCCATCGGCACCATCACCAGCGCGGACCGGCGCGGGGACCTTCATCTCAGGATCGATTGCCCGTGGGAGCCGGAGGATATCGCCATCGGCGCTTCCATCGCCTGCTCGGGCGTGTGCCTGACGGTGGTGGAGCGCGGGCGGGAAGCGGGCAACGCCAGTTTCGCGGTGGACGTATCCGCCGAAACCGTGGCGCGCAGCGTGCCTGGCATGTGGGAGCCGGGCCGCAAGCTCAACCTGGAGCGAGCGCTCAAGCTGGGTGAGGAACTGGGCGGCCATCTCGTCACCGGCCATGTCGATGGCATCGCCACCGTGAAGGACGTCAGCCCCGAAGGCGATTCGCACCGTATCGGCTTCAACGCGCCCGCCGATCTCGCGCCCTATATCGCGGCCAAGGGATCGATCACCATCGATGGTGTCTCGCTGACCGTGAACGATGTTGCGGACCAGGACGACGGCACCTGCGATTTCGCAGTCAACATCATCCCGCACACGGGCGAGGTTACGACGCTGGGTACTCTGGAGCCAGGCGCGCATGTCAATCTCGAGATAGACGTGCTGGCCCGCTATCTCCGGCGGATGCAGAGCTTGCGGAGCTAGAGGCGGTCAACAATCCAGTCGCGGCCGTGGCCGGTATAACTCAAGATAACGCCGTGATACGGTTGTAATCTTGGACCGTCGTATCCATCTATAGGTCAGCTACCAGTCGCAATCGACGGTCATCGCTTCCGTATTCGGAAGCTCTTTCGATCAGTTTCGTCTCTTAGTCGCAGCCGGGTCAATTCTGGCGCGCTGCACACTCGTTCGAAGGAATGACAAATGACCCATTATGGCAAGATCAAAAGCTACGACAGTAGTTCGGGCACTGGTTCCATCACCCCTGAAAAGGGTGGCGACGCGCTCCGTTTCAAGAAAGCGGACCTACAGCAGGAAGGCCAGATGCCCAAGGTCGATCAGCGATTCAGCTACGAAACCAACGAAGTCGATGGCGGGAAGAAATTCGCCGTAAACCTGCAGCAGCAGCAGCAGGGCGATGGCGAAAGTCAGAAAGAACAGGCCAGTAAACAGCAGGGCTGATACCGACAGCGGGCCGGGGGCATATCTCTCCCGGTTCGCGTTCGACCCCGCGCTCCAGCAAGGTTATCTTTCTCATGCCGATGAATCAATTTCTGTTCGATCACCAGCTGGCGGCCATGAAGGTCGACCGTTCGGGATCGGCTGAAGAGCGCTCGGAAGCCATCGAAGCGGTGAAAGACCGTGCCAAACGGATCGCGGACTGGCGAGAGGCGAATGGCATGTCTCATCTTGGCTGGCCTCGTGAGGAGTATCCGATGGCCGACGAAGATGAATGACGTTCGGACAATGCGAACCGGCGACCAGCCCCATTGGGCCTGATGCCGGCAAGTGGGAGAGGGAATTTGGTTCCCTACGGCGGGACCTACCGACCTCGCTATTGGACGGGATCGGTGCGGATGAACGGGTCCACTAAGGCGTTGCGCTCTATTTCTATTCAAGTCTCGAAGACGCTTTTGGTGATCGATAGGTCTTTAGCGCCGAGAAAATGAGAGAACCTGCTCAAAAGCCGTTTTTCGGTCCGGAGACGCCTCTTCTCGACCCACCCAGTAGGCCAGACATCAAGCCATGGCGTTCTGTCGCCAAGGCCGTTTCTTGGCGCATAGTCGGCACAATCGATACGCTGATCCTGTCCTATCTCCTGATCACATATCTGGGGCCCATGATAGGCACGCCAGTCGCCCAGACTGACGCCTTCGAAACGGCCAGCTACATTGCGGTTACCGAGGTTGCGACCAAGTTCATCCTTTATTTTCTTCACGAACGCGCGTGGTCTTTCACCGGCTGGGGCATCGTGTTCCGCAATTCCAAACATCGCGAGACGATGCGCAGAACAACCGTCAAGACCGGGGTTTGGCGCCTGATCGCATCACTCGATACGTTTACGCTTGCGTGGTTTTTTACGGGAAGCGTGGCGACTGCGCTGTCCATCGGTGGTCTGGAGATCTTCACCAAGCTGGTGCTCTACTTTTTTCACGAACGAATATGGCAGCGGCTGCCATTCGGTCTGCAAAAAGGCGATCGCCATCCAACGGCAAAAGCTAAGCTTTGATCACCTGTTTACGCCTCATAAGGGCACAGAGGATGTCCCATTCGCGCGCCATGCTTTGCGATGCCAGCCTGAAAAAATCCCCCTGAAGCGATGGGCGGTGAGCGATCGATCAATCCGAACCGGCGGGTTCTTGGCGCCGGCAACTGTCATGGCGAGGACCAGAAGACCCGGCGCAGCCAAGCGCAGCACCATCTTTTGCAAGCGAAACGATCCACCGCGAAGCTGCTCGCTCCTTCCTCGCCCACGAGCGGAAATCGTATTGGCTGGTTCTTGCGACGGTATTCCTACAATATCACGCCCGGTGAATATTTCTCTGTCCTATTCGGGCCCGGCCCGCCATTTATCGACCTGGCTCTTCGAAATCGTGCAACCTTGCGCAATGGCTGACCTGCAAGGGAAAGGGGGAAGAGAGGTACCGACATGGTTTTCAACTTGCGGAACCGCCGTGCCTTGGCGAAGTTGCCGCCGGAAACACGATAATTGGCCGCAAACCTCTGAGAGCATAGAACAATCTCGTTCTCGCGAGTTTTGCAAAACCCCCGGATGCGCGGTCCACTTCGCCGGGGATGGCAGCCGGGTCAGCCCGCTGTCACGTCGGCCAGCGCTGCGATGAACTTGGGCGTGTTGGATTCGGTCAGTCCCGCCACGTTGATACGCCCCGATCCGGCCATGTAGATGCCGTGGTCGGTGCGCAGCGCATCGATCTGCGCCTTGTCGAGCGGAAGCATGGCGAACAGGCCGTTGCCCTGGCCCAGCGCCGCGAGGTTGAGGCCAGGCACTTCGTTGTCCGCCGCCGCCAGTCGCTCGCGCACTCGGCGCATCCGCTGGCGCATGTCGGTCAGCTCCGCTTCCCAGTCGGCGGTCATGTCCTTGTCGCGCAGGATGATCCGCACCGCCGCCGCGCCGTGATCGGGCGGCATGGACCATGCCGCACGGGCCAGCGCATTGGCGTTTGACGCGATGGTGCCTAGATGGTCGCGATCGGGGCTGAGGAAATACAGCGCGCCGACACGGTCGCGGTAAAGGCCGAAGTTCTTGTCGCAGCTATAGGCGATCAGCGCCTGCGGCACCTTGGCCAGTACCGTGCGCAGGCCCTCGACATCCTCGTCCAGCCCGCGGCCCAGGCCATGATAGGCGACATCGATGATCGGCAGAGCTTCGCTTTCGGCCAGCGCGTCGGCGATGGCTTCCCACTGCTCCTGCGTGTAGTCGATGCCCGTCGGATTGTGGCAACAGCCGTGCAGCAGCACGGCATCTTGTGCTCCGGCACCGCGAATGGCGGCCAGCACCGCTTCGCCATCCGCGCTGCCATCGGCGGATGCATGGTTGAAGGGCATGGTTTCCAGCCCGAGATCGTCGAAGATCTGCTTGTGATTGGGCCAGCTCGGCGTGCCCAGATGGATGCGCTTCGCCCCGGCTTTTGCCACCAGCGCCGCTGCCAGGCGCACTGCGCCGGTCCCGCCCGGGGTCTGCATCCCCTGCAGCCGTCCGCCCATGGTCGCATCCTGCCCGAAGATCCATGGCATGAGGGCGTTGACGAAGCCCATATCGCCTTCGGGCCCGAGATAGGCCTTGCTGTCCTGAACCTCGTGGAGCGTGTGCTCAGCCTGCTTGATAGCGGAAAAGACGGGTGTCGCCCCGGTGTTGGTGCGATAGACGCCCACGCCGAGATCGATGGTATCGGGCCGTTCATCGGCCTCGTACATCTTGATCAGTGCGAGAAGCGCGTCGGGCGATTGCGGTTGAAGGTGCTGAAGCATGGGCGCCCCATGCCCTGAAGAAGGGTGGGGCCGCAACTGGATTCGGTTGGGGGGAAATCCGTCACGGCCCCGGCCGAGCCCCTAGGCGTTTTTTATATTCGACCCGAAGGGCTGGCCTTACTGTTCAGAACGGCAACCAGTTCTGTTTCTTCGAAAACTTCATATACCCCGCATTGATCCCGAGCCGCAAGCCCGCGCCAACGCGTATGGGGATGAGAACCACGTCGCCCCAGCGAAGATAGCTCGCCGTGAGGCCGCCGATGGCGTAGGCCTGCCCTTCGCCTGCCGGGAAGCGTTTGTAAAGGTCTTCCGTGTCGTAGAGGTTATAGACCAGGACGAAGGTGCTGCCCGCGTTGGCCCCCGCATCGAAGCCGATCGAGGGGCCTGTCCAGTAAACGGGACGCTGCCCCTCCACCTTATGATAGAGCGTGCCTGAGCCATAGCGGACGCCGACGATAAAGGCCCCGCCTGCTTCGCGCCCGACGATATAGGCATTGGGTTCACCCTGATCTTTGAGCGTCTTGCGGATCATTTCCGCGACACCCTGGGCCCCTTGGCCGAACACGCCCTCGGCAGCGCCGATGAGGTCGTCTTCGCGATAGGTCGACGAGGTATCACCCTCCGGCGCTGGGGCCGGTTCGGCCACGGCCGGGGCCGAACTCTGCGGGGCGGGCAGCTGTTCGGGGGCAGGCTGAGAATACGTATTCGTATCGGACTGATCGGCCGGCGCGAGCTCCGCATTCTGCTGCGGCTGCTCCAGATCGCCGTCGATGGGCGCATTGTAGGCGGCGTCGGGATCGACCTGTTCGACCTGCGCAGCAAGGGGCGCTGCGGCAAGGCCGAACACTGCGACGGCGCCGGTGAAGTGGGCGACGGCACGGCTGACTAGGCGCTGGACCGGATGGGTCATCACGATTGCCCCTCCCGAGGGCGAAATATCAAATGCGTTGAACGGCCCGATTGAAGGCGAGGCAATGAGCGGGCGATGAACCGAATCGCTTTTGCGGTGAAGCGAGTCGCCTTTGGGATGGGGTGTTCCGCACCTCCTGCGGGCTTGCCGATCCCGCGCAAGGCCCCATCTCGTCACCCAGAATGGAGCAAACGACAATGGCAGACGAAAAGAATATCTTCATCTTCGGCGCGTCGCGCGGCCTAGGGCTGGGACTGGCCCGAACCTTCGCCGAACGCGGCTGGCAGGTCGTCGCCAGCGAGCGGGACAAGAGCGAGGATCTGCACGCCATCGAAGGGGTCTCGATCGTGACCGCCGACGTCACGGAGCCTTCTACCTACGAAAACCTCGGTTTCGATGCTGCGCGGTTCGACGTGATCCTCGTCAATGCCGGCATCACGGGAGCCTCGCATCAGTCCGCGGACAAGGCGACGGATGATGAGGTCGCGAAGGTGATGATGACCAACGCCTTCGGCCCGGCGCGCGCCGGTCGGGCGCTGCTCCCCGCGTTGAAGGATGGGGGTACGCTGGCCTTCATGTCCTCCCTCATGGGTTCGATCGCGGACAGCTCCGGCGGCTATGAACTCTATCGGACCAGCAAGACCGCGCAAAACATGCTGGCCAAGGGTATCGCCGAACAGTCGGCAAAAGAGCGCGATATCGAGGTGCTTTCGCTGCATCCTGGCTGGGTGCAGACCGATATGGGCGGGCCCAATGCGAAGCTGACGGTCGAGGAAAGCGTCACCGGCATGGCCGATGTCCTCCAGTCCGCGGGCGGGGGCGGCTATCGCTTCGTCGACTACAAGGGCGAAACCATCCCCTTCTGAGCGTCTATCCGTCTTGTGGCCGGTTGGCCTCCCGCCGCGACAATCGGGCGGCGGGAGGCTAAAAGAATGGGTCGCTTTTCTTCAGGTTTTATCCAACGACCCCCGCGCTGGCGAGGACGGCCAGAGTGAGCACCTCCGGTGCGATGGCGGTCATGGGCGCGATCTGGACGGGCTTTTCCATGCCGATCAGCATCGGGCCGATGGTGGCATTGCCGGCCAGTTCGCGCAGCAGCTTGGCACTGAGGTTCGCCGATTGCAGGCCCGGCATGATCAGCACGTTCGCCGGACCCGAAAGCCTGCTGAAGGGATAGAGCTTCATGACCTTGGGGTTGAGCGCGGCATCTGGCGCCATCTCGCCCTCGTACTCGAAATTCGGTTGCTGCTTGTCGAGGATGGCCACCGCCTCACGGATGTTGCCGAGCCATTGGCCACTGGGATTGCCGAAGGTGGAATAGCTGAGGAAGGCGACGCGCGGTTCGTGGCCCATGCGGCGGGCGACCGCCGCGGTCTCGCAGGCGATATGCGCGAGGTCTTCGGCGCTGGGCCGTTCATTGATGGTGGTATCGGCCAGGAAGGTCGTGTGGTTTTTGCCGATGAGCAGATGGATGCCGAACGGCAGGCCACCCGGCTTTTCGTCGAGGACGCGGCCCACCTCGCGCACGGTTTGCGCGAAGGTACGGGTCAGGCCTGAAATCATCCCCTCGCCATGGCCCAGCGCCACCAGCAGTGCGGCGAACACGTTGCGTTCCTGATTGACCATGCGCTGCACGTCGCGCTCGGTATAGCCGCGCCGTTGCAGCCGCTTGTAGAGGAACTCCACCATTTCCGGCACCTTGTCGGACACGAGCGAGTTCTCGATGATCCAGCTGCTCGGATCATCGACCGCGAGTTCCTCCAGCTTCTCCAGCACCTTCTCGGTGCGGCCCACGAGGATCGGTTCTCCATAGCCGAAATCGCGGTACTGGATGGCGGCGCGCAGTGCGACCTCCTCCTCCGCCTCGGCGAAAACCATCCGCTTGGGATTGGCTCGGGCAAGCTCGTAAATGTTGGTGAGCGCTGCCGTCGTGGGATTGAGGCGCGCCTTCAGCGAATTGCGATATTCCACGAAATCCTCGATCGGGGCCTGCGCCACCCCCGAATCCATTGCCGCCTTGGCCACGGCACTGGATACCACTTCCATCAGGCGCGGATCGAAGGGCGCCGGGATGATGTAGTCGGTTCCGAACTGGTGGTTGACGCCATAGGCAGCGGCGACCTCTTCGGGAACGCGATCGCGCGCCAGCTGGGCAATGGCATTGGCGGCGGCGATCTTCATCTCCTCGTTGATGTCGGTCGCCCGCACGTCGAGCGCGCCGCGGAAGATGAAGGGGAAACCCAGGACGTTGTTGACCTGGTTGGGGAAATCGCTGCGCCCCGTGGCCACGATCGCATCGGGGCGGACGGCCTTGGCGTCGTCGGGCATGATTTCCGGCACGGGATTGGCCATGGCGAAGATGATCGGCTGTTTCGCCATCTTCTTGACCCACTCAGGCTTGAGCGCGCCGGCGGCACTCAGACCAAGGAAGATGTCCGCTCCTTCCAGCGCCTCTTCCAGGCTGCGTGCCTCGGTCGGCACGGCATGTGCGCTCTTCCACTGGTCCACATCTTCGCGGCCCGGATAGATCGGACCGGAGCGGTCGCATACGATCACGTTCTCGTGGGGCATGCCCATCGCCTTGACCAGCGCGGTGCAGGCCAGCGCCGCGGCACCGGCGCCGTTCACCACCATCTTGCAATCGCGCAGTTGGCGGCCGGTCAGGTGGCAGGCGTTGATCAAGCCGGCGGCGGAAATAATCGCCGTTCCGTGCTGATCATCGTGCATGATGGGAATGTTCATGCGTTCGCGCAGGGCCGCCTCGATGATGAAGCACTCAGGCGCGGCGATATCTTCCAGATTGATCCCCCCGAAAGTGGGCTCCATCAAGGACACGGCGTCTACGAACCTGTCGGGATCTTCGGTAGCGAGTTCGATATCGATCGCGTCCACGTCGGCGAAGCGCTTGAAAAGCACCGCCTTGCCTTCCATCACCGGCTTGGATGCCAGCGCGCCGAGATTGCCGAGCCCCAGGATGGCGGTCCCGTTCGAGATGACGGCAACCAGATTCCCGCGCGCGGTATAGCGCGCCGCGTCGGCCGGATTGTCGGCGATCGCCTGGACCGGAGCGGCGACACCGGGCGAATAGGCGAGGGAGAGGTCGCGCTGCGTGGCCATGGGCTTGGACGCGATGATCTCGATTTTACCCGGCCGGATTGTCTCGTGATAAAAAAGCGCCTCGCGCTCCGTAAAAGCGGGTTTCTTCTCGTCGGCCATTTTTGCCCCTGTCTCCTGATCGCGGGTTGCCCTAACCCAAAGCGCTTGACGGCAACAGGGGAAAGCGCGCGCCAAAGCATATCGAATCGGATCGTCCGGCGTTAGTCCACGCAAGGACGATGGCGGCAGCAGCTTCCCCCATGATCGAGCAATATCTGGCGCTGAAAGCGCAGGCCGAAGGCTGCCTGCTTTTTTATCGCATGGGTGACTTTTTCGAGCTGTTCTTCGACGATGCGAGGCTGGCCGCAAACACGCTCGACATCGCGCTCACCAGTCGCGGCGAGCATGATGGGGCGCCGATCCCCATGTGCGGCGTGCCGGTTCATTCCTCGGAGAGCTATCTCGCGCGATTGATCCGGGCGGGCCACCGGGTTGCGATCGCAGAGCAGGTCGAAACGCCGGAAGAAGCAAGGAAGCGGGGCGGATCGAAGGCGCTGGTGGCGCGCGACATCGTACGCTTCGTGACTGCCGGTACGCTGACCGAAGAGTCGCTGCTCGATCCGCGCAGTTCCAATGTCCTGGTTGCCCTCGCTCCCATGCGAGAGGCGATAGGCATCGCGGCCTGCGATATCTCGACGGGCCGGGTCGAGCTGGAGGAGTGTGCGCCGGCCGGTCTCGCCGCAGTCCTCGCGCGTGTCGGCGCCAGCGAAGTGATTGCACCCGAAGATTGGACGGGCGGCCCCGATGGCACCATCGCAAGACCCCGCGGCGATTTTCGCAGCGAAACGGGCGACGCAAGGCTCAAGACACTGCACCGGCTCGCCACGCTGGACGGGCTGGGCCATTTTACCCGGCCCATGCTCGCTGGGGCAGCGGGATTGATCGGATATCTGGAGCATGTCGGCCGCGGGAGCCTGCCGCTCCTACTGCCCCCCAGCGCACGAACCGGCGAACAACGTCTCGCCATGGACGCGGCGACGCGGGCAAGTCTCGAGATCACGGAAGCGCAGGGCGGCGGGCGCGCGGGGAGCCTTGCGGCCGCGATCGACCGATGTTCGACAGGGGCCGGTTCGCGCCTGCTTTCCGAAGACCTCTCGGCGCCGCTTACGGTGCGCTCCGAGATCGAGGCGAGGCTGGCGGCGGTCGCCTTCTTCCATCGCGATCCGATCCTGCGCAACGATGTCCGCGCGATGTTGCGGCAATGCCCCGACATCGCGCGCGCGCTCGGTCGCCTGGTCGCAGGGCGCGGATCGCCCCGCGATCTCGGCCAGATCCGCGATGGGCTGGCACAGGCTTGCCGGGTCCGGGACCTCCTGCGGGAAGTCCCCGAAGCGCCGGCGCTCCTCCTGAAGCTGATCGACATGCTGGGGGGGCATTCCGCGCATATCGACCACCTCGCCGGAGCCCTGGTGCCCAGTCCTCCGACCGAGCGCAGCCAGGGCGGTTTCATTGCCGCGGGTTACGACCATGGGCTCGATGCCTTGCGGGAGACCAGCGGAAACGCGCGCCGCGCGATCGCGGCGCTCGAGGCGAAATATCGCGACGAGACCGACACCGCTTCGCTCAAGATCAAGCACAACAAGGTGCTGGGCTATTTCATCGAGGTGCCCGCGCGTCATGCCGACAAGCTGATGGCGGCAGACAGCGGTTTCACCCATCGCCAGACCATGGCCGGGGCAGTGCGGTTCAACTCGCTGGGTCTTCACGAGGAAGCCAGCCGCATTGCCGAGGCGGGCGTTCACGCGCTGGCGGCTGAGGAAACGCATTTCGAGACGCTGGTCGGCGAAGTCTTCGACCGGCGCGAGGCCATCGCCGCTACCGCGCAGGCGCTGGCCCGGCTCGACGTGACCGCGGCCTTGGCCGAGCGCGCCGCGGAGGGCGACTGGTGCCGACCCGAAATAGACGACCACCCCTGTTTCGAGGTGGTCGGGGGGCGCCATCCGGTTGTCGAGGCCGCCCTGGCGAGATCGGGCGAGCGGTTCGTCGCGAACGACTGCACACTCGGGCCGGGCGACCGACTGTGGCTGATCGGCGGCCCTAACATGGGTGGCAAATCCACGTTCCTGCGCCAGAACGCGCTGATCATGCTGATGGCGCAGGCGGGGGGCTTCGTGCCTGCCAGGTCCGCCCGGCTGGGTATCGCGGATCGGCTGTTCAGCCGTGTCGGCGCCAGCGATAACCTTGCCAGGGGGCGGTCCACCTTCATGGTGGAGATGGTGGAGACAGCGGCCATCTTGTCGCAGGCGACCGCCAACAGCTTCGTCATTCTCGACGAGGTCGGCCGAGGCACCTCGACCTACGACGGGATGGCGCTCGCCTGGGCAGTGGTGGAGGCCGTACATGAAATGGGTGCGCGATGCCTGTTCGCGACCCATTACCACGAGCTGGCGAGGCTGGCCGAAAGCTGCGAGGCGCTGAGCCTGCACCATGTGAGGGCCAAGGAGTGGAAGGGCGACCTGATCCTGCTGCACGAGCTTGCGCGCGGCGCGGCGGATCGCAGCTATGGACTTGCCGTGGCGAGGCTGGCCGGGCTTCCGCCGATCGTCCTCAAACGGGCCAAGGCCATTCTGGACCGGCTGGAGAAAGGGCGTGCGGAAACGGGCGGGCTTGCGGCAGGGCTGGGCGAGCTCCCGCTGTTTGCCGCCAGCATGCAGGCGCAGGAGGAGAATCGGGACGCCCTGAGGGAGCAGCTCGCCAGTCTCGATATCGATGCACTGAGCCCGCGCGAGGCACTCGATATGCTTTATTCCCTCAAGAAATTGTCGTCGGATTGATCCGCAACCCGCGCTCCTTACGCCTAAAGGTATAGAGCGGGAGTTTTCTGCGACCCGACCCGCTCACAAAACTGGGCAGATAGCGTCGTCTAACCTTCCGGCGGCGCAATATGCCCCCGGTGTCCGGCGGGCCGTTGGCTGGCCGGACACTCTTTTGTTTTACCGCATCCGGTTGCTTTCCGAAGCCCTCCCGGCAATGCTGGGGGATGGCACAGGACGATCCACCCGAAGACTCGAACAAGAGCACCGAATGGGCCGAGTTTCGCACCGATCTGGCCGAGGATCGTAACATCATGGCGCTGGAACGCACCTTCGCGGGATGGATGCGCACGGCTTTCGCGGCGATAGGGATCGGGCTTGGGTTCAAGGCGGTGTTCGGCGCTTTTGACCCGCCATGGCTGGCCAAGGCGATTGCTACCCTCTTCATCCTGTCCGGCGGATGGCTGGCGGTCACCGCCGAGCGGCGCGCCTGCCATACGCTGCAACAGTTGAAGGCCCACAAGTTCGAAGCGATCTCTACCCCGAACTTTCGCACGGTGGCTTATTCGGTCGCCGTGGGTTCGGCCATCCTGGTTGCGGGTTTGTGGCTCCTCAACGACGGGACCCTCAACGCAGGCGTCTGATCAGCTGCCGTCGGAGGGCAAATCGGGGTCGACCTTATTGGCCTCGCCATACTTGTCCTCGTTGTCGTCCAGATTGTCCTCGCCGCGATAGGCGCCCATGTCGATCCGGCCCGAACTTTCCATGTCGCGCATATGGTCGACGATGTCCTGCGTGCTGTCGTTCATCAGCCCGGAAGAGTTGTCGCCCTTCACGCTCTCGGTCGGGCTCCCGGTTTTTGGTGTGAGTTGCCGGGCTTCCTCGGCCACTTCCTGCGCCTGGCTGCGGTGATCGTCCTGCTCGTCGTTATGCGTTTCAGGGGCGAGACCCGCCTGGCGCATCTCCTGGCTTTCGGGCTTCTTGGTGCTGTCCGTCATCGGGTAATCTCCTTTACCCGTTCAACGTCAGCGTGTGGGCACCGGTTCCTCGCCCGAATAGTCGTAGAAGCCGCGGCCCGTCTTTCGGCCCAGCCATCCCGCTTCGACATATTTCACCAGCAGAGGGGCGGGGCGGTACTTGCTGTCCCGCGTGGTCTTGTACAGCACCTTGATAATATCGAGACAGGTGTCGAGGCCGACGAAATCGGCCAGTTGCAACGGCCCCATGGGGTGGTTGAGGCCCAAGCGGCAACCCTTGTCGATATCCTCGATCCCGGCGGTGGACTGGCCCAGCACGAACACCGCCTCGTTGATCATGGGCAGCAGGATCCGGTTCACCACGAAGCCGGGTTCGTCCTGGCTCAGCACCACTTCCTTGCCCAGGCTTTCGGCAAAGGCGATCGTGCGGTCGGTGGTGCTCTTGGCGGTGGCGAGGCCGGGGATCACTTCGATCAGCTTCATGACCGGGACCGGATTGAAGAAGTGCAGGCCTATGAAACGCTCGGGATCGGGCGAGTAATTGGCCATGCGGGTGATGGGGATCGAACTGGTGTTGGATGCCATGATGGCGCCCTGCGACAGCACCTTGCCGGCCTTCTCAAAGATCGCTTTCTTGACCTCCTCGCGCTCGGTCGCCGCCTCGATGATGAGATCGGCTTCCGTCATCGGCTCGTAGTCGGCGATTGCGGCGATGCGGGAAAGCGTCGCCTCGGCTTCGGCGATCTCCATCTTTCCACGGCCCACCGCCTTGCCCAGCGCAACATCAATGCCCGCGCGTGCGTTCTCCGCGGTTGCGAGATCGACATCGGCCAGCATCACCTGATGCCCATGCGCCGCCACGCTTTGCGCAATGCCCGATCCCATCTGTCCCGCGCCGATGACTGCCACCTTACCGATCATTACCCTGTCCTTCGCGCTTGCAGCAAAGGGGGCGGGTTAGCGGCGGGCGGGCGGCTTGGCTAGAGGCGGGGAAATCCATCGAAGTCGAAAGGAGGTTTGCGCCTGCGCTCGCGCGCCCACCCTTCCTGAGTCGTTAAGCCGAAAGATGCCAACGCGTTTCCGCAAGAACGGTGGTGCCCCAAGCGGGAGTTCAGGAGGAAAACCCGACTGGCAATCTGCATGGGGCAGCTAAATTCTCACGCGTTATGTCTTGTTTCTGCGCCCCAAGTCCCGGATCGTGCTTCAGCGATTGCCGCCCGGAGTCCATGCGATGTCGTCCGCGCCGATTTCGTTGCAATGGCGGGCCAGGACGAAAAGGTAATCCGAAAGTCGGTTGATATAGGCGAGCGCGGCGGGGTTCACCGGATCGGTGTCCGCAAGCGCTGCCATCGCCCTTTCAGCACGGCGCACGGAGGCGCGGGCCATGTGCAGCCGGGCCGAGGGGTCGCTGCCGCCGGGCAGGATGAAACTGGTCAGCGGTTCGAGGGCCGCGTTGCAATCGTCTATCGCTTCTTCCAGCCGCGTCACCTGCGCGGGCACGATGCGCAATACCATTTCGGACGGTTCGAAATCGCTGCCGCCGACATCGCCCAGCGGCGTTGCCAGATCGGCGCCGAGGTCGAACAGATCGTTCTGGATACGGCGCAGAAGGCGTTTGGGCTGGCTCGCCATCTCCCGGATGGCGAAACCGATCGCGCAATTGGCCTCGTCCACCGCACCGATCGCCTCGAACCGGGCGGAATGCTTGTGCTGCCGCGATCCGTCGACGAGGCCGCTGGTCCCGTCGTCGCCCGTGCGGGTGTAAATCTTGTTGAGCTTGACCATGGGTCGATCCCGTCAGCGGGTGGCGAGCAATAGCACCACGACCACCACGACCGCCAGCGCCTGATACTTGATGCGCGCCATCATCATCTTGTTCTGCGCCAACTGCATCTCGGTCGCGGTATGACCTTCGCCGCTCTGAAGATCGATCTTGGTGGTTTTGAGAAATGCCACCACGCCGCGGATCAAGGACAGCAGGGTAAGCCCCATGAGGACGAGCAGGATGATGATTAGAACTGTGGTCATGATGCCCTCAATCTAGGCATTTGCCAGCGTAATGCCAGCAGGAAAGCGGTTTTCACGCAAGGCGTCGGCCAATGACCGGCCATCTTCCCCGCCCCGCCGCCGGTCGGCAAGCGACGGCGATCCCTTGCGCTTGGCGAGTTTTCCGTCGCGGTCGAACAGCAGCGCATGGTGATGCCAACGCGGCACCGGCAGACCGAGAACGCCCTGAAGCAGCCGGTGGATATGGCTGGCGGCGAACAGATCCATGCCGCGCGTCACCAGAGTGACGCCATCGGCCGCATCGTCCAGCGTCGCGGCCAGATGATAGCTGGCCGGCGCATCCTTGCGAACCAGCACGACATCGCCGAATTCTCGCGGGTCGGCTTGTTGTGCGCCCCGGATCGCGTCGTCCCACATCGCCTCTCCCGCGCGCTCCATGGCGGTTTCCACATCCAGTCGCAGCGCGAAGGGAAGGTCCGGGTTCAGACTGCGGCCCCGGCACGTACCGGGATAGATCAGGCCTTCGGGACCGAGCCGCGGGGCCATCGCCTCGACATGCGCGCGGGTGCAGGTGCAGGGATAGAGCAGACCTTCGCTCAGCAGCTGGTTCGCAGCTTCGCGATAGCTGTCCAGCCGGCTCGATTGCGCCGGCACCTCGTCCCATTCAAGGCCCAGCCACTCCAGATCCCGGCGGAATTCGTCGGCGAGTTCGGGGCGGGATCGGGGGCCGTCGATGTCCTCGATCCGCAGCAGGAAACGGCCCTGTGCGTCCCGTGCCAGGTCGTGCGCGGTGATGGCGGAGTAGGCGTGGCCCAGATGCAGCGGCCCGTTGGGCGATGGTGCGAACCGCGTGACCACCATGTTTGCCAAACCATCCCACTCGCTGCCTCGCCTTCGGATCTCAAGGCTAGATGGGGAACCACGCTGGCGGCAAGCGCAAAGAGTCGCGCCACTCGCGTAGCCGGCTTGAGCAATTTTTCCCGGCGCGCGGGAAAAGCCTGTGGAAATGATGTTCGTAACGCTCTTGACGCAAAAGGGCGCAAATGGTCCCTTCCATCGACAGGCCCGAGGGCCGCAAGGGGAGGCAGAACAGTGTTCAGGGCCGATCTGATCGAACGTGCGGCGCGGTTCCGCAGTGCGGACGAAGATCCGACACGCAATCTTTCGTCCTGCCCGGCGCTTGTGCTGAACGCCGATTACACGCCGCTTTCCTATTATCCGCTCAGCCTGTGGCCATGGCAGACCGCGATCAAGGCCATCTTCCTGGAGCGGGTGGATGTGGTGGCGAGCTACGACCGGGAAGTCCATTCGCCCAGCCTCGACATGCAGATCCCTAGCGTGATCGCGCTGAGACAGTATGTGAAGCCGAGCGAGTTTCCCGCCTTCACCCGCTTCAACCTGTTCCTGCGGGACCGGTTTGCGTGCCAATATTGCGGCAGCCCGGATCACCTGACCTTCGATCACGTGGTGCCGCGCCGGTTGGGCGGCAAGACGACGTGGGAGAACATCGCCACCGCCTGCGCACCCTGCAACATGAAGAAAGGCGGGCGCACGCCCAAGCAGGCTGGCATGGCGCTGCAATACGAACCGATCCGGCCCACCAGCTGGCAATTGCACCAGCACGGCAAGATGTTTCCGCCCGGCTATCTCCACGAAACCTGGCGCGACTGGCTGTACTGGGACATCGAACTGGAAGAGTGAGCCTGTGGGGCCTTTTGGGCCCCACTCAGGCAATTAGAGCCGCACCATCCGCATACCCTGTTCGCCGTAACGGTTGCCCTGCGCGGCGCCCGGGGGCACGGCAGCGGCAAGTTCGGCGAGATCCTGATCCGACAGGTCGAGATCGGCGGCGGCGACCGAATCGCTCATGGTGGCGATGCGCTTGACGCCGGGGATGGGCGCCACATGGTCCTCCTGCGCGATCAGCCAGGCGAGTGCGACCTGTGCCGCGCTGACAGCGTTGCGCTTTGCCACGCCCTCAATAACCTTCACGATCTTGCGGTTGGCGTCGAAATTCTCTTCCGACCAACGGGGATCGTTGTGGCGCCAGTCGTTTTCGGGAAGATCGCTACGGGATTTGAAATCGCCGGTCAGGAATCCGCGGCCGAGCGGGCTGTAGGGCACGAAGCCGATGCCGAGCTCCTTGCAGAGGGGCAGTATCTCTTCCTCAACCCCGCGCTCCCACAACGAATACTCGCTCTGCAGCGCGGTGATCGGGTGAGTGGCGGCGGCGCGGCGGATCGTTTCAGGCCCCGCTTCGGACAGGCCGATATGGCGGATCTTGCCTTCGGAAATTAGCTCGGCCAGCGTGCCGACGACGTCCTCGATCGGCACGCGGGTATCGACGCGGTGCTGATAGAATAGATCGATGGTGTCGATGCCCAGCCGTTTCAGCGATCCCTCGCAGGCGCGGCGGATGTTCTCCGGGCTGCTGTCGGTTCCGGTGATCTGATTCCCATCGAAGCGGAAGCCGAACTTCGTGGCGATGACCAGACCATCGCGCTTGCCCTCGATCGCGCGACCGACCAGTTCTTCGTTCTGGAAAGGCCCGTAGATTTCGGCCGTGTCGAAGAACGTCACGCCCTTGTCGATCGCGGCGTGGATCGTCTCGATCGCATCGTCCGCATTGGCGCCTTCGCCATAAACGATATTGCCGCCCGACACCATCGGCATGCAGCCGATCCCGATGGCGGACACCTTCAGTCCCTGACCAAGCTCACTATAGCGCATTGCTTTCTCCCGTTGCCGACCGTCTTTCCAACCCCTCGCGCGCCCCGACCGGGATGTCCAGCGCTTGAGAACCGCCCAAGCACTGACCCTGATAATTAATAAGGCATGTTAAGTTGGCGTTTGCGATTCTATATCTTATCTATATAGATAAAGCACCTGAGGGAGGGTTCTTTATGATTCGCAATATTCTTGTCGGTGCTGCGGCGCTATGTGCTGCTTCGGCGGCCCATGCAGCAACTGTTACGGTTAACGACGTCTCCGGCCTGCCGTCGGCCACGCAATGGGGGACACTGCCCACGGAAAATACTGGTGGCGGGACTGCCGCCGTCACGACCACCGCTGCGCGAAGCGGCAACGGCTCGCTTGAGATAACAGGCGATCGTACGCGCACACAGCTCGGCATACAGTATGTGCCTTTCAATACCGATCTTGGTGCACTGGCTGATGTCACCAGCCTGACCTTCGACTGGATGATCGCGCCCGGCTCGACCAATCCATACAATGTCGATTACACCCCGGCGCTGCGCCTGCTGATCCTCGACGGTGGTTCTCGCAAGGAACTGATCTGGGAAGGCGCGTACAACGGCGTCTACGGCCCGCAGACTAATCCTGGCGTGTGGTACTCGTCGGCAGCGGCGGACAAGTTCTATATCACGGGCGGGAACGTGAATCAGGGTCAGACGATCGCGCAGTGGGCTGCGCAACTCTCGGGCGCGCGGGTCAGCGCTATCTCGGTGGGTGTCGGCAGCGGCACCACGACGGGTTACCACGCCTTTGCAGACAATGTGACTCTCGCCACTACCGGCGGCAGCACGACCTGGAACTTCGAGGCTATCGGCGGGGTGCCAGAGCCTTCGACTTGGGCGATGCTGATCCTGGGCTTCGGAACGATCGGCGGGGCAATGCGCCGACGGGACAAGAGCAGCCGCCTCGTTTTCTCCGCCTGATTACGGGTACTTGGTGGAAATCGGCTGGCGCTCAAGGATCGCCAGCCGGTTCCGCTCAGGTCACTGCTGAGCGCGCCCGATATTCCTCGCGCTGCCATTCGCCCGATGCCAGCACTTCGGACACATGGCGCGCGGCTTCGGCCATGTCCTCGAAACGAAGATAGGCCGGCGCGAAGCCGAGGCGCAGGATGTCGGGATCGCGGAAATCGCCGATTACGCCGCGCGCGATGAGAGCCTGGCTGATCGCGTAGGCTTCGGGGTGGCGGAAACTGAGCTGGCTGCCGCGCAGGGCAGGGTCGGCGGGGCTGGCGAGCGGCAGATCGACGCCCCGCGCCGCCAGGCAGCGCAGGAAGAATTCCGAAAGCCGCTGCGACTTGGCGTAGAGCCGATCCACGCCGATCCGTGCGATGATGTCCACGCCCACCTCCAGCGCCGCCATGCCGAGCACCGGCGGTGTGCCGCAGAGCAGCCGGTCCACGCCGGGGGCGGGCGCGTAGTCGTCGGAAAAGGCGAAGGGTTCGGAGTGACCAAACCAGCCGGTAAGCGGTTGCCGAAGCGCGGCGTGACGCCGCTCTGCAACGAAGGCGACAGCGGGCGCGCCGGGGCCCCCGCACAG
>NZ_JBELMO010000016.1:0-53080 GCF_042095715.1 Qipengyuania sp.
TTCGTCGTGAAAGCGGGGTTAGGACCGAGCCTGCCGGGTTCGATTTCACAGTGCTGGCAACGCTCGCCAGACGAAACGAATCGATCGGGTCGAGGCTTGTGCACACCAGACGCGACCCAAGAAAAATGGGGCCGGCATCGCTGCCAGCCCCACTCTCACCGATGCGTGGTCACTCCCGAAGGAATGAACCTGGCATCCGATGCTTTCGCCTATCGTCCGCACCGAAGCGCGGATAGCAGGCTAACTCACCGGCGCTCGCACCGGCATCCGGACCAACCCTCCGGTCAACCTCCGTCAGTGCAACAGGCAGATGCCGTCGCACTTTCGGCGGAAAACCTTCAACAGGCTGTTCCGCGGTCGGAGCTCCAAGCCGGTCCCTCGAGTGGTGACGTTCCGACTGGCTCGAAAGCCAGCGAACCGCCCCCATCGGGCGCCGACCGGTTGCAGCCGGCCCGTGAACGGAAATACTTGGCGACACTTTCACCGTAGCTTGCCATATGGCCGAAGCCATTGCTGCTAAGCTACTCCAGCGCCGCGCAACCAGATCCCGCCACGTCTTCCCAGTTCGGTAGCCCTCTGAAAGTCAGGCTTTTCAGCCGTTTTTTCGAAGGGATTTCTCGCTGTTCCGATGGATCGAGAATGCGATTCCAGGGGGAGATCCGCAAGGTTTCCAGCCCCGGCTTATCCCCAATCCCCGAATTTCCCTGTGGAGGAGCGGGGATAACTCTTCATTTCATCGCAGAACGTGCGGACGCAACTATCTGTCGCGCTTGGCGAGCAAGCGAAGCCGTAAGGCATTCAGCTTGATGAAGCCCCCGGCATCCTTCTGATCGTAGGCACCGGCATCGTCTTCAAAGGTGACATGCGCTTCTGAGTAGAGCGACTGGGGCGATTTGCGCCCCACCACGCTCGCCAACCCCTTGTACAGTTTGAGGCGGACGGTGCCTTCCACCCGCTCCTGGCTGTGATCGCACGCCGCCTGGAGCATTTCGCGTTCGGGGCTGAACCACAGGCCATTGTAGACCAGCTCCGCATAGCGGGGCATCAGTTCGTCCTTGAGGTGGGCCGCGCCACGATCGAGTGTGATCTGCTCGATGCCCCGATGCGCCCGCGCGTAGATTTCACCGCCCGGGGTTTCGTACATGCCCCGGCTCTTCATCCCGACGAAGCGGTTTTCGACCAGATCGAGGCGACCGATGCCATGTTTGCGGCCGAGCTCGTTCAGCGCGGTGAGAAGCGCGGCCGGGCTCATCGCTTCACCGTTGAGAGCGACACCGTCGCCGCGCTCGAAATCGATGGTGATATAGTCCGGCTGGTCAGGCGCATCCTCAGGGTTCTGCGTGCGCGAATACACGTAGTCGGGGGTCTCCTCCCACGGGTCTTCCAACACCTTTCCCTCGCTGGAGGTGTGCAGAAGGTTGGCATCGGTGGAGAAGGGGCTCTCGCCGCGCTTGTCCTTGGGCACCTGGATCTGATGCGCCTCCGCCCAGGCGATCAATGCCGTGCGGCTCGTCAAATCCCATTCGCGCCACGGAGCGATGACCTTGATGTCGGGGTCGAGAGCATAGGCGGACAGTTCGAACCGCACCTGATCGTTGCCCTTGCCCGTCGCGCCGTGCGCAATGGCGTCGGCGCCGGTTTCGTGGGCGATTTCGACAAGTCGCTTCGAAATGAGCGGACGCGCGATACTGGTGCCGAGCAGGTAATCGCCCTCGTAGCGGGCATTCATGCGCATCATTGGGAACACGAAGTCCCTGACGAATTCCTCCCGCAGATCTTCGATGAAGATGTGCTTTTCGGGTATGCCCATGGCACGCGCCTTGTCGCGCGCCGGGCCGAGTTCCTCACCCTGACCGAGGTCGGCCGTGAAGGTGACCACCTCGCATCCGCGCTCCACCTCAAGCCACTTCGCAATGACGCTCGTATCCAGGCCTCCCGAATATGCGAGGACGACGCGGCGAACGGACGATGTGGAAGGATCGGGCATCTTTGGTAGGTCCTGGAAAGACGGGATGGAAGGCGCGGGGGCGACTATCAGCCAACGCCGGGCGCTTCAATCCACCGTTTCGTTGGCCGCATTTCTTCGGCCACTTCGCGAAGGCAGGGCGTGCGACGAGCCGGGATGCGCAAATCGGCTCGACACCGCTATTATGCCAAACTGCCGGGCGGAGGCTTATTCTGCCGCTTCGCGAAACATCGGATCGAGGTGCCATGTCGGCACCGCTTCGGCGGCGCGAAGCCGCGCGGACTCCTCTTCGATATAGTCGCGTGTCATCGGGATGGCGGCGCGGTCTTTCACGTAAAGGAGCTGCCAGTTGACCATCGTCCCATGGCGGAAGCTCTGCTCCGCGCCCGCGAGGTAGAACAGCCACATGCGATAGAACTGTTCGTCGTACAGCGCCTCGATCTCTTCGCGATGCATCACGGTACGACGGTACCATTCCTCGAGGGTGTGCGAATAATGGAAGCGCATCGCTTCCACGTCCATGATCTGCCAGCCGGCCTGCTCGCTCTCGGTCACAAGTTCGGAAAGGGCGGGGATATAGCCGCCGGGAAAGATATATTTGCGCGTCCAGGCGTCCGTATGGCCCGGAGGGCCGGCACGACCGCAGCAATGGCTCAGCATCACGCCGTCGGGCGAAAGCAGCCGGTGGGTATGCTTGAAGAACTCAGGATAGTGCGGCGTGCCGACATGTTCGAGCAGGCCCACCGAACTGATGCGATCGAACTGCCCTTCCACGTCGCGATAATCGGTCAGGGAGAACTTGCACTTGTCAGCAAGACCCGCCGCTTCCGCGCGTTCCTGGCAAAATGCGATCTGATCGGGCGCGAGCGCGACGCCGAGTACCTCGGCATCATAATGTTTGGCCAGGAACAGCGCGAAGCCGCCCCAGCCGCAGCCGATATCCAGGATCGTCATCCCCGGCTTGATGTACATCTTGGCCGCGAGATGCGCCTTCTTGTCGACCTGGGCCTGTTCCAGGCTGTTATCGACATTGCGATAATAGGCCATCGTGTATTGCCGGTCTTCGTCGAGGAACAGCTCGTAGAGGCGGCGGGTGAGGTTATAGGTGTGCTCCGCGTTCTTGCGCGCCTTGCCCTTGGGATTGAAACCGTCGACCGCCGCCAGCGCCTTCTCTGCGATCTTGCGGAGCGGTCCCTGCGCCTGGATCGCCTTGTCGCCATGCGCCTTGGAATTCATCGTGAAGAACAGGATGAGATCGCGAATATCGTGCGGTTCTTCCACCTGGAGCCAGCCCCACATGTAAGCTTCGCCTGCGCCGACCTGCGGATGGCGGGCGATATGGCTGGCGGCCTTCTTGTCGGTCAGGCGAATGCGCAGCGGCTGTTCGGACCCCTCCGCCGCTCCGTATTCGTATGTCTTGCCGTCATGATCGGTCACGATCATCCAGCCACGCGCGATGACCTGTTTCAGAAGTTTGTCGAGAAGCCACATCGGCGAGATATTCCCTGATTTCGAATTTTTCGGAGTTGTGCGCAGCCCCCTGCGTCAAGTCAACGCAGGGCCCGCCTAAATCCCGGCATACCATTGATAGCCGGAACGGTCCTCCCAATAGCCACCCTTGCCATCGCCGATGCCCTCGAGGCTCGCCACAGCCTCGATCCCCGTAAGATATTTGGCATGCTTGTAGCCGAGCTGGCGTTCTATCCGCATGCGAAGCGGCGCGCCGTTTTTGATCGGAAGAGCCTCTCCATTGAGGCTGTGCGCAACGATCGTCTGCGGATGAAAGGCATCGACGAGGTCGACGCTCTCGTAATAGTCCCTGCCGTTCAGATTGTCGGCGCAGCGAAACACGATGAACCTTGCTGCGGGAAGGAT
The DNA here is from genome assembly GCF_042095715.1 of Qipengyuania sp. Classification (GTDB taxonomy): domain Bacteria; phylum Pseudomonadota; class Alphaproteobacteria; order Sphingomonadales; family Sphingomonadaceae; genus Qipengyuania. The sequence continues at coordinate 3,842 of NZ_JBELMO010000016.1, forward strand.
CCCTGCGGAATCCAGAAGCAGGGAAAGCTGCGGTCCGGTCCATTCTCCGATCGCGCTCCACCCTTCCACGCAGTCATGCCGCGTGATCTGCGTGCGCTGGGGCAGGGCGCGGATGTTTGCGAGCGTGAAATCGAGCGGATGTTCGACCAGCCCGCGCACCGAAAGCTGCCAATCGGAAAAACCGGCGGCGACGTGGCTCTGGTAATCGCCATTGGTCGGGTTGGTCGATCCGTTGCCCCGGAAGAAGGGCGAGATATCGGCAGGGGTGAATTCCGGCACCAATGCGCCCGGAGGATTGAAGAACCGCTGCACGCTTCGATGCCACCCGTCCGCCGAGCGCAGGAGCGCTCCGCCGGTGTCGGTTTCCGCGATACGATTGCATCCGGCGAGCAGGCTCGCACCCGCGCCGGCGAGAAAGTTTCTACGACGCACGTTCGTGTCCCCCGGTGATCATGTCGGTCATTTGCCGGATAGGGTTCGACAGCAGCACCAGCGCGACATGGAGCACGAAAAAGCCGAACACTGCCCATGCGAGGATGAAGTGAAACGAGCGTGCCGACTGCCGCCCTCCCATCAGATCGACCATCCAGCCGAAGCTTGGCTCCATGCCCGGACTTATGGCGATGCCGGTGAAGATCATGCCGGGCAGCAGGATACCAAACACCGCGCCATAGGCCAGCTTCTGAAGAAAATTGTATTTTCCCGCGCCATGATCGAACTGCAGGCGAAGATGCGCCTTGATATCTGCCGCGATCGCCCGCGGCGCCCATTCGCGTCGCCTGGTTGCGATGTCGCGCGCGAAATGCCGGGTGACGATCATCGCGCCCCAGTAGAACAGCAGCAGCAGCGCGAAGGGCCAGGCGGTGAAGACGTGCCAATCCCGGGCGACCGACAGGCTGTAATAGCCGGGAATGGTCATCCAGTCGGGAAACCGCGGTACGGCGAGCCATTCCGTTCCCGCCTCGAACCCCCAATCGCCCCAGTAAAGCCGCGGGTGCGCGTTCGAGATGGTCAGGCCGGACATGAACAGCGTGACCACGCAAGCCAGGTTGAGCCAGTGCCAGATACGTGTCGTGATCCCGTGCCGCTTCATGCGATGCTCCCGTCGCGACCCTGGCTTAGCATTTCGCGCGCAAGATAGATGACATCGCGATCCTGATCCAGCAGGTGCTGGCCGGAATCGACGAACAGGGTCTTCCCGCTCGCCAGCCAGCCATGCGCCAGAAACAGCGCGGCGTCGGCGATCTCGTCCGGCCCGGTCTTGCGGTGCAGAAGATTGAGGCGGTGGGAGATTTCGGTTTCCTCCTCGCTCTGGTCATGGCTTGCGAGGATCGCACCGGGGGCAAGGCCATAGACCCGGTCGCGCGTGTCGGACTGTGCCTTGGCCAGCATCGGGATCGTGCTCGCCAGCGCGTGCTTGCTCATGGTGTAGCTGAAGAAATCGGGATTGGGATTGGCGATCTTCTGATCGGTAATCTGGATGACGCGGCGCCCCCCCTTGGATCTGGCGCGGGCGAGAAAGGCCTGCGCCATGCGGCTGGGTGTTACCGCGTTGATCTGCATGGCGCGCATGTTCGTTTCGGGATCGAGCTCCGTCGCATCGTCGCGAGTGAAGACCCCGGCGCTGTTCACCAGCACGCGCCAATCGTCCAGATCGTTCGCCAGCCGCCGGACCATCGCCACGGCTGCGTCTCCATCCGTCAGATCGCAATGGATCGAATCCGCCGAAGGCAGGCTGGCGGCCAGCGCCTCCGCGGCGGCGTAGGAGCGGCCATAGTGGATGACGACATGCCAGCCGGCCTCGCCGAAGCGGCGCGCGATGGCGGCGCCGATACGTTTCGCGCCGCCGGTGACGAGGATGGCCGGTTTACTCACGCCCGCACAAAAGCACACCGGGCGCGTGCTGACAAAGACAAACGCGCCGCCACCCAGCAAGGAGCGACGGCGCGTCTTGCGACCCTCGAGGGAGTCGAGGGCAAGCCAATTAGCGGCAACTGATCTTGCGGCCCCTGTCCACTTCGCGTCCGAGCAGCGCGCCCGCAGCGGCGCCGACCACGGTGCCGAGCGTACGGTCGCCGTCGGTATCGATCGCGCGGCCCGCCAGTGCGCCCACTGCGCCGCCGACGATCAGACCGGTGGTTCCGTCCGAACGCTTGCAATAATAGCGGCCGTTGTCTCCGCGCCAGTACCTCACGCCATTGTCGGAGGTATAATAGCGGCGGTCGTCATGGCGCTTCTTTGCGACGGCGGCATCCATAGGGAGGGCCATTGAGCCCGAAACGGTCATCGTCGCGGCTGCCAGGGCCATAGCGAAAGTCTTCATGATGCTGTCCTCATGCTTGTTGTCGTTTGCGATCCCACCTTCAATCGCCGATCTCGTTCAGCGATCCCCAACCTCAGATTAACGGATTGTTGGATGGGGAAATGAGGGACGAACCGTGCATCGACCGGGCACGAGCCGAGCGTTTCAGAGGCGATGGTGCGTCCGGCGGGAGTCGGCCTTGGCCCGCCATTCTGCGGATAGCGCCTCGCATTCCGCCAGCGCGGTGAGCAGCGTGCCATCGGGCAGGGAGCCGGGTTGGGCGACGGCAGTGAAGGCTTCGCGCACGGTATACGGCGATCCCGTTTCGGGGATCGGCACCATCCGATCGCCGGCCTGCGCCTCGCCTTCCTCGATCACGCGGCAGTACCAGCCGCAGCGGCCGCTTTCCAGGATGGCGGCAACCATTCCCTTGTGTTCGAAGCGCCGCTCTATCGTGGCGCAAGGCATGCGCGGCTGGCTGATTTCGATGACCGCGCTGCCGAGCCTGAAGCGTTCCCCGATCCGCACGTCGGTCTCATCGACGCCGCGCAAACCGATGTTGCCCCCGAACGCGCCCGCATCGTCCAGCGCTCCGTGACCGTCCAGCAAATCGCTCCAGAATTCATGATGATCGAGCGGATAAACATGGACCGCCATCTCCGGCCCGCCATGATGGCGCTTGTCCACCTGGGTATCCCCGGCAAGGCCCAGGAAGGAGACATGGACCGGCCCTTCCACCGGGCGTTTCACGATCGCGGAGAGCTTGCCGCCCGGCAGCGTGGAGGGTTTGCCGACGCACATATCCTCGATTCGCCAGCCCGATGCGGTCATTCCGGCGCCCCCGACAGGCGAGACATGGACCACTTGGACCACGGTTCAGGAGATGAAAAACCCGCCGGATTTTGGCTGTTTGTCGAGGCAGGACGAAGGGCGTTGTCGCGATTGGTCATGCCCCCTGTCTGTCACATCAGGAGGCATGTAGGACAGCGCGAATTATCGGCGCCTTGCGGTAAGCGCATACCAATCGCGGACCACGCCGTCGGCCCCTTCGCCGCGATAGCGTTCCGTGTGTTCCACTGCGAAGCCGGCGCCGCGATAGACATTATCCAGCCAGTCGGCAGTCGGCAGATTGGTCAGCCGCCCCAGCGGATCGCGCCCCTCCTGCGGGTCCGGCCCTTCGCCCAGCTTGTAATTTGCGAAGTGCCAGCCGCCGGGGCGCAGCGCGCGGTGAATGGCCGAGAGAACGGAGGGCAGGTCCCTGCGCGCCACGTGCAGCAGGCAGGCATGGGCCCAGACCGCGTCATAGGCGCCAATCGCGTCGAGATCCTCGAACCGCATGACGCGCGCCGGGATATCCCACCGTTCGCGCGCCTTTGCCGCCATGGCAGGGGTGCCGTCCGTAGCATCGAGGTCGAAGCCACGCTCCAAGATCCGCGCACTGTCGCGGCCCGCGCCGCATCCCAGTTCCAGCACGCGCGCACCCGGTTCCAGGCGGTCGAGAAAGCAATCGAGATGGCGGCTGGGCGCCTGTCCGAAGCTCAGCGTGTAGCGCGGCGCCGCCGCCTGATAATAGGCGATGGTTGCCGGGTCGGTGCTCAACGGTCGCTTATTCGGCAGGCGCGGGGGCCGCGCCTTTCAAATGTTCGGCCAGGAATTGCAATGTGGCAGGCCATATCCGTTGCTGCGCCGCGAGCGTCGCCTCGTCATACTGGGGTTGCCCGTCGGGACGCTGGATGCCCGGTCCCGACAGCGCATGGCTCGCACCCGGAAAGATCAGTGCGACGGTTTCCAGACCGCCCTTCTCGGCGCGGCGCTCTGCGATGGTCTGCGCCATGCCGCCCGAATTCCAGGTGTCGTCCGCATCCCCGCCCGCGACCAGCACCGGCTCGTCGATGTCCTCGACGCGAATGCGCGCCGGGGGAACCCGGAAGGGATTGGCGCGGCGCCCCGCATCCTGCGGCGTTCGCAGGCGGACCTTGGCGCCGGGGATGGCGTATTTCTTGAACTCTTCCTCCATGCCCAGATAGGGAACGTAGGGCAGGGGCTCCCCCTGCCACGAAAAGCTGCTGACCTGATCGGGTGTGATGCCCGGGCCCCAGCCTTCCCAGATGACATCGCTCGGCACGATGGCGACCACGGCGGCGAAACCGTCGATCCGGCTGGCGCCCGCCAGAACGAATTCCGCGCCCTTGGATACGCCATAAAGGCCGATGCTGTCCGCCTTCACATCGTCGCGCTTGCGCAGCCAGTCGCGCGCAATGGCAAGCTTTTCGAGCGGGATCGCATCGAAACCTTTCGGCAGCTCGGGAAGCTGGCGTTCGGGGGGCAGATATCCCGGCGAATAGTAGGGCAGGCCAAGCACGGCATAGCCCTGTTCGAGGAAGCGCGGCGCGCTGCCCCGCGATCCGCCGTCGCCGCCCTCGCTTCCCCCAAGCACGATCACGACGGGGAAGGGGCCCGGGCCCTCGGGCGTCGCGAAAAAGGCGTAGGGAAGCGGATCGCCGACCATGACTTCCGTAAGTGCGACCGGCGCGCCTGCCCCCGCGGCGAGCGGTGCGGCACTGGCCAGTCCGAATGCGGCGGCCAAGGCAAACAGAACACGCAAAGATCTTTTCTCCTCCGGTGGTGTGTTGTGCAACTATGTCACCTTGCGGAGGTCCCTGCAACGCCTTTGGTCGCCCGCGGGACAATGTCGCAGTCGCGAGCGATGTTGCTGTCCGCTGCGTTTCGGGGCTGGAATTTGATCCATTGTGCCGTTAGCGGCGACAGTCGATTTACGGTTATTTCGCATTTGCGGCCTAACGCAAGCCACGCTCAACAGCCGAAATTCATGACAGCCGCATTCATCCTCTGCATCAATCTGTTTGTTGTCGCGACCTTCGCGATTGCTTTCGGCGTGGTCGCGTCGACCAACCCGACGGTGAAGGGCGCACGCTGGCTGGAGGCCGCTTATGGGCTCGGGGTCTTCGACGTCGCGATGGAATTCGTACTGCGCTGGTGGGCGCATCCCAACGTGGCGATGTTCGCAATCTATACGCTTTATATGATCGCGTTGAGCTGCGGCGTTGTGGGGATCGCCGCGCATTACGGTGTCAGGCAACCGAAGAAGACCCTTGCGTTGATCGGGCTCGGCGGCCTGATGCTGTTCCCGGTGATGCTGAGCCTGCCCTATGGCACGCCGACCCGGATATTGCTGTATCAATTGCCCTATGCCGCCCTCCAGGTGCTGATGGCCTGGATCGTCCTGGTGTCGGGGCGCAGGATGGCGCTGGATCGGATTCTGATAGTGGTCAGCGGTCTGGCCGCGGCGACCTATCTGTCGAAGCCGCTCATCGCCATGAAGATCGGTGCGGCGCGCGCTCCGCAGGGTTATCTGGCCTCCGAATACGGGGCGATTTCGCAGACCCTGGGTTCGATCACGCTTGTGGCGCTAGCGCTCGTGCTGCTGCTGGTCATCATGCGCGATACGACCAGAGAGATGTTGGCCCGTTCGGAAACGGATTCCCTTTCGGGCGTACTCAACCGGCGCGGTTTCGAGAACCAGGCGCCGCCCCTGCTCGCAAGGGCCAGGAAAGCCGGGGAGCCGATGTCGCTGGTGGCGCTCGATCTCGACCGGTTCAAGGCCATCAACGACAGCTTCGGACACGCCGCCGGGGATCGGGTGATCAGCGAGGTCGCGGATCTGCTGGGCGCATCGGTGGCCAAGGGGGATCTGGTCGCACGCATGGGGGGCGAAGAGTTCGCCTTGCTTTTGCCCGGGCGCAATTCGGCACAGGCCCACGCCGTTGCGGAGGCCATACGAACCGCCATTGCCGAGGCGTTGCCAAGCAATCTCGGCGGCGATTTCCGCGTGTCGGCATCCTTCGGGGTCGCCGAACTGCTGATTCACGAAGGCCTTTCGGACGTGAGCCGGCGCGCCGATTTGGCGCTCTACGAAGCGAAGTCCGCCGGGCGCAACCGGGTGGCGAGCGCGAAACGGGTGAGCCCGATAGATACGAAGCCATGCAAGACCATGGCGGCGCGGTGATGAGGAGCCACGAATGTCAGGGGTCGAAACTGCGTAGTTGCAAGCTGGAATGAAAACGGGCGGCACTGGGTGCCGCCCGTTCCTGATTGCGAAATATCAGCGGTTCACGTTCCGCTGCGTCGGGTGACGACCACGACGCCGCGCTTCCTCTTGTAACTGCGCTTGGACGGCTTGAAGTACCGGCTCTCCTCGACGGGATCGATATAGGCGTCGCCGTCGCGGATCTCGATCTCGCTCACGGGCACACCGCGTCCGTCTTCCAGCACCAGCGCCGCCACGTGATCGTGTTCCGGATCCACGAGCATCCGGCTCACGGTTCCCAGGCGCTTGCCATCGGTGCTGTAAAGGCCGTGGCCTCGCAGGTCCTGCCCTTCGTGCTCGAGTTGATATTCGTCGAGCTCGGCCAGGTCGGTATATTGGTCTGTCATGTGAAGTCTCCTCAATCCGGGCCGGCTCAGGCGCCTTCGACTATTTCGATATTGCTCTCATCAACCACGAGCACGGCTTCCTGGCCCTGCATTGCGTTGATCGTATCCTGATCCATCGGGACTCCGGGAAGGTTTTCGACGTCGGCCGGGTTGCGGATCGTCCCGCCGGAGATACGAAGCGTCTGGCCTGGATTGATGTCCAGGGGAACTTCACGCGGTTCGTCGATGATGATGGCGAGCATGCGGCTGCCATCGTTCTCGATCCAGAACCCGCGATCGGTCAGGGGACCCCCCACCGCAACTTCGCCGGTGAATCCTTCGCGTCCGTAATAATCGGAAGGATTGGCGAGTATGGAAGCGATGGTCATTGTGCCCGCCATTTCCGGCGCGGCGGTCGCGACCTCGGCAGTCTGTTCCACGGCGACCGGTTCGGTCACCACGGCGTCGTCGTTGTTATCGGCTAGTAGCCACCAGAGCAGCAGTCCGAGCAGGACCGCCGCCAAGAGTATCCAGATCCATGTCTTGCTGGATTTCTTCTCGATTGGGATTTCGGCCATTGGCTCTTCCTCTCTGTGGGTTTTGCGCAGAAATCGGAGCAACGCGCCCAGGATGGGGCATGCCGACCCTCCAGGGTTGCGATCTGCGTATAGAAGGAAGAGCTGGGAGACGGGGATGTTCCCCGAAACCCGGCCTACTGATTAATATCATGTGAACCGCGAGTGTTTCCGCGGTGGTTACAGACCCGCGTCAAGCAGCGCTCGCCTCGCGATCGCGCTCGGCGCGGCTCTTCTTTTCGGCCGCCGTTTTCAACTGGCCGCAGGCGGCATCGATATCGCGTCCGCGAGGCGTGCGGACGGGCGCGCTGATGCCGGCTTCAAACACGATGTCGGAAAAGGCTCGCACCCGTTCGGGCGTAGAGCATTCGTAGGGCGCACCGGGCCAGGGGTTGAAGGGGATAAGATTGACCTTGGCGGGCAGTTTGAACTGCTTGATCAGGCGAACCAGTTCGCGCGCATCCTCGTCGCTGTCGTTCTTGCCCTTCAGCATGACATATTCGAAGGTAATGCGCCGGGCGTTGCTGGCGCCGGGGTAGGCGGCGCAGGCGGTCAGCAGCTCTTCGATGCCGTATTTGCGGTTCAGCGGCACGATCTCGTCGCGCAAATCCTTGGTCACCGCGTGCAGGCTGACCGCGAGGTTCACGCCGATTTCCTCTCCGCAACGCTCCATCATCGGCACCACGCCGCTGGTGGAAAGCGTGATGCGCCGTTTCGACAGGGCAAGCCCCTCGCCATCCATCACGATGGCAAGCGCGCCCTTCACATTGTCGAAATTGTAGAGCGGTTCGCCCATACCCATCATCACGATGTTTGTGAGAAGGCGACCGTCGGCGCGATATTCGCTTTCGCTGGCATCATCTGCCACGTCCATCGCCCCCTTGGGCCATTCGCCCAGCGCATCGCGCGCCAGCATCACCTGGCCCACGATCTCGCCCGGGGTCAGATTGCGCACCAGCCGCATCGTGCCGGTATGGCAGAAGCGGCAGTTGAGCGTGCAGCCGACCTGGCTCGATACGCACAGCGTCCCGCGATCCGCGTCGGGGATGAACACCATCTCGTAATCATGGCCGTCGCTGGTCCTCAGCAACCATTTGCGGGTGCCGTCGGTCGAATGCTGCGCTTCGACCACCTCGGGCCGATCAATGACGAAGCGTTCCGCCAGCCAGGGGCGCATCGTCTTGGCGATGTCGGTCATCGCCTCGAACCCGGTGGTCCCGCGGTGGTAGATCCAGTGGAATATCTGTTTGGCGCGCAGCTTGGCCTGCCGGTCGTCCAGCCCCGCTTCGGACAGAAGCTCGCGAATGCGGGCCTTGGGAAGGCCGAGCAAATCGGCGCGGCCGTCCGCGCGCGGCGTGATGTCGCGGGCGACGGGCACCGGATCGACGGTGCCGGGGATGGGCATGAGAGCGGTATCGGACATGAGAGGATGTCATATAGGCGATACGCCGGCGGTTCGCCAGCACTCGCGCAATGACCGGCTGCCTCTCGGTTCGTCGACCAAGCCGGTTCATCTCGTCGCAAGAATGTTACATCTTTGCCACAGATTTATGTTGTCTCACGTTCATGAAACTGCGTCGGCTTTTGCGCATTCCTCCCATCGACCCGCCAATGCGGGGACAACGATTGGAGTACCGAATATGAAAACTACCCTGCTTCTCGCCGCCGCTTCACTGGCTGTTGCCGCAAGCCCGGCCGCTGCCCAGAGCGTTGACGACAACACCTTTACGGGCCTGTGGGGCGGCGTGATCGCCGGTTATGACGTTTCGACCGCTGGCAGCGAAGTCGACGACGATGGTGCGGACCTCGAGGATCAGTCCATCGACGGGTTCGGCTATGGCGTGCAGCTCGGCTATGACATCGATGTCGGCGGCGTGGTCCTGGGCGCCGAGGCGGAACTGGCCGAAAGCACCGCCACCGTCGATTACAGCGATCCCGACTTCCAGGGCATCGGCCTGGGCACCGTGGACGCCAGCCGCGATCTCTATCTCGGCGCGCGCCTCGGCTACAAGGTGGCGCCCGACGCCATGGTCTATGTCAAGGGCGGCTATACCAACGCCAAGTATGACATTCTCGCGTCCGACGGCACGACCGATTTCGAAAACGATTTCGATCTGGACGGTTACCGCATCGGCGCGGGTGCCGAATACGCCATCAATCGCAATTCCTTCGTGAAGCTCGAATACCGTTATTCGAACTATTCGGAGGGCGAGATCGACTTCGACGGCGACAATCTCGACGACAGCAACCGCTTCGACGTGGATCTCGACCGTCATCAGATCATGGCAGGCGTCGGCTTCCGCTTCTAAGGTACGGCTTAGTCTAAAGAGAATGACGGGGGCCGCTTGGGCGGTCCCCGTTTCTCGTTTCTGGATACGACGGATTTTTACACATTGACCGCGGTGGAATGCTACTTCATCAGTATATGATGTCTTAGCCCTAAAGCGCGGTATATGCTGGAAGATTCGCTTGAGCTGCATTCCGGAATTCCCGCGATCGACATCGCCTTTCAGCCCATATTCGACATCTACACCAGCCGCGTAAGGTTCTACGAGGCGCTGGTACGCGGCCCGAACGGTGAAAGTGCCGCCAGCGTTCTCGAACAGGTACCGCCGGTACTTACCATGGCGTTCGACCAGACGGTCCGCTTCGCGGCCGTCGAAAAGGCGGTTCGGCTCGGCCTGCTGGACACCGATGCCGGTCTGTCCATCAACATGAATTTCGCCCTGGACATCATGAAGCCCGCGGCCCTCGATCGCTTCGCGCTGACATTATCCCGCCTCGGTCTCCATAACTGGAGGATAATCTTCGAACTGACCGAAAACACACGGCTGGACCCGGTCGAAATCGCCGCTGTCGTATCGCGATATTCCGCCAATGGGTTCAGTACCGCGCTAGACGATTTCGGTTCGGGCTATTCAGGCCTCATCACCCTGGCGGAGGTTCCCACCGATTTCGTGAAGCTGGATATGGAACTGATCCAGGATATCGACACCTCTCCGAACCGGGCCAAGATCGTGGACGGCATCGTGCGCGTTCTGGAGTCGCTGGGGCGGCGTATCGTCGCGGAGGGCGTGGAAACCCCCGCTGAACTCCACAGTGTCCGCAGGCTGGGCATCCGCAAGGTTCAGGGATTTCTGCTGGGCAAGCCTTCGCTTACGGAGCTGCAGAAGGAGCCCCTGATCCATACCCTCGTTGCCTGACGCCTGACAGCGCGGCCCAGCCGGTCCACAAGAAACGTGATCAGTGGTAGGCGATCGAGATCACTTCCCATTCGCGCTCCCCGCCGGGCAGGCGCACGGTCCTGAGATCGCCCACCGCGGCACCCCGCAATGCGCGGGCGAGGGGGCTGGACCAGCCGATCCGGTCCGCGCCGGCATCCTGTTCGTCGTCGCCCACGATGGTGAGCGTGCGGCGCGCGTCGTCCTCGTCGGCAATTTCAACGCTTGCGCCGAAGAACACGCGGCTTTTGTCGGGCTGCTCTGTGGGTTCGAGCACGCGCGCAATCTTCATGCGGCGCGCCAGATGCGCCAGTTCGCGATCGATCTCGCGCATTCGCTTGCGGCCATAGAGATAGTCGCCGTTCTCCGACCGGTCGCCATTGCCGGCGGCCCAGCTCACGATCTCCACGATCTCCGGCCGCTCCTTGCCCAGCAGATGATCGTAACGCGCCTTGAGCGCGGCATAGCCTGCGGGGGTGATCGGATTGGATGGAACTGCGCTCGACGCCACAGGATCGTGTCGCCGAGCGCGGAAAATTAATCAAGAGCAAGACGAACGAGACTCGACGCCTTGCTTGGAGTCCGTCAGGCGAAGGACACGCTGGTCCGCTGCCGCCGGGCGCTACGCATGGCTGCGCCGACGATGCCAAAACCGAGAATCAGCATAGCCCAGGTGCTCGGCTCCGGTACGGAATTCGCAAGCAGTTCGAACCGTGCGGAAACATTGGCCGAACCCGGGGTTTCGAACGTGGTCTGCGACAGGGTCATGGAAAACGAACCACCGTTGCCGAAATTGAAGATGGTCGGGTTCGACCAGGATACTCGACCGCACCCGCCGGCCAGCAGCCCACAGGATGTGAAAAGCTGGATGAAGCCATAGCTCTGACCATTGGCGGTTCCGGCAGCGCCTGCAGGGGAGCTGAAGGTAAAATTAGCGGAAATTGGCTTTGCGACAGTGTCCTCACCGATATTCACGCTGCCTTCCTGCGTACCGATGGTCATGACATCAACGGTGTGAGTATCCCCCACATTGGCGAGAACGAAATCGGCAAACGAGAGGGCCGAGCCGTAAAGGACCAGGCCCGGGTCACTATCGTTAAGAACCATGCTGTCCACGGAACCGCTTACGGTCACCGCAGCTGTGGCTGGCGCCGCGACGGCAGCGATCGACGCAGAGGCAATTGCCCCGACGGTCAAGTATTTGTTCATGAGATTAAACCCCCAAAAAAGTACGGATGGATCGCGACCCGTCTCGTCCTTTTCTGAGACTCAAGTTAATGATACTTGATAAGGCAATCAAGAGTAATTTATTAGGTATGAATCCCAAGTTCGCGGTCTTCAGCCGCCGCGCTCGGCGAGCCAGCCCTCCAGCCACTTGATGGAGTAATCGCCCGAAAGCACGTCGTCCTGCTGCAACAGGGCCTGATGCAGCGGGATGTTGGTCTTGACGCCCTCCACGACCATTTCCTCCAAAGCCCGGCGGAGCCGCATGATGCAGCGTTCGCGGTTGCGGCCATAGACGATCAGCTTGGCGATCATGCTGTCGTAATAGGGGGGAACCCGATAGCCCGCGTAAAGCCCGCTATCCACGCGAACGTGCATGCCGCCCGCCGCGTGATAATAGGTGATGTCGCCGGGGCTAGGCGCGAAGGTCCACGGATCTTCCGCATTGATGCGGCATTCGATCGCGTGGCCGCGGAAGGTGATGTCTTCCTGCTTGCAGGACAGGTCCTTTCCGTCGGCGATGCGGATCTGTTCGCGCACCAGATCGACTCCGGTGATCATCTCGGTAACGGGATGTTCGACCTGCAGGCGGGTGTTCATTTCGATGAAGTAGAACTCGCCGTTTTCCCACAGGAACTCGATCGTGCCCGCGCCGCGATAGCCCATGTCGCGCATCGCCTGCGCGCAGATGTCGCCCATGCGGTCGCGCTCTTCGCTGGAAAGCACGGGGGAGGGCGCTTCCTCCAGCACCTTCTGGTGGCGGCGCTGGAGCGAGCAGTCGCGCTCTCCCAGATGGATCGCGCCGCCCCGCCCGTCGCCGAAAACCTGGAATTCGATGTGGCGCGGATTGCCCAGATATTTCTCGATGTAGACGGTGGCATCGCCGAAAGCCGCCTTCGCCTCGCTTCCGGCCTGCTTCATCAGCGTTTCGAGCTGGTCTTCGGATTCGCACACCTTCATGCCGCGTCCGCCGCCGCCCGATGCAGCCTTGATGATGACGGGATAACCGATGTCGGCCGCGATCTCGCGCGCTTCCTCGATCTCGGAAACTGCGCCGTCGCTGCCGGGCACCAGCGGCAACCCCAGCTTGCCCGCCGTGCGCTTGGCTTCCACCTTGTCGCCCATGGTGCGGATATGTTCGGGCTTGGGCCCGATCCAGGCGATGTCATGCGCCTCCACGATCTCCGCGAACCGCGCATTTTCGGACAGGAAGCCGTATCCGGGATGGATTGCATCGGCCTGCGCGATTTCGGCGGCCGAGATGATATTGGCGATATTGAGATAGCTGTCGGTTGCAGGCGGCGGGCCGATGCAAACCGCGTGGTCCGCCAGGCGCACATGCATGGCCTCGGCATCGGCGGTGGAGTGCACCGCCACCGTTTCTATGCCCATTTCATGCGCGGCGCGGTGAATGCGAAGCGCGATTTCGCCTCTGTTGGCGATCAATATGCGGCTGATGGTCATAGCTGTGCGCCGCTTAGCCGATGACGACCAGCGGCTGGCCGAATTCGACCGGCTGGGCATTGCCGACCAGGATCGCCTTTACCGTGCCCGATTTGTCCGCGGCGATCGGGTTCATGACCTTCATCGCCTCGATGATCAGCAGGGTCTGGCCCTCCTTCACATTGTCGCCCACGTTGACGAAGTCGCCGGCTCCGGGTTCGGGGGCGAGATAGACGGTGCCCACCATCGGGGAGGTCATCGCGCCTTCCACGTCCTGGCCCGGGGCCTGCGGCGCGGGGGCGGCGGAATTGACCGGGGCTGGCTGGGCGGGATCGCGGCTCATGTTCGCCGCGGCGTGATCGTCCCCGCCGTGCGACATCGACATGGGAGAAACGGATACGGTTCCGCCCCGCGCAACGCGGATCTTGCGTTCGCCGTCTTCCACCTCGATTTCCGAAAGTCCCGTTTCGGCGAGGAGTTCGGCCAGTTCCCGTACTAGGGAGGTGTCGACCTCGATGCCGCCCCTGCGGCTCGAGCGTCCCGAAGGTTTGCCGTTGTCAGCCATAATCGTCCTTGTTCGTATGCGGGCCAAAGCGTGCGCGCCTATGCGCGCATGGCCCGAATTGGGCAAGGGCGAGCCGCAGTTACACCTGGGGGAAGGACCGGACGCGCATGGCTCAAACATAGGGGCGAGCCCTTAAGCGCGCGCTAACCACGCTTTTCCGCACAAGACCTACACGAGGGGCAGGAGATAGCATTGGGTCTGCTAAAAGAATTCGACGGCATGATCGGTTTGCATACCGACAATCCCGTCGCCGATAAGTTCAGTCGTGAGCGCGTGCGCTCCATCCGCCGATTCATCGGCTTCTATTATCTTGCCATCATCGCACCCTTCGCCGCAGTGGCCGTGGATCACCCTGATCACGTTGCGACCTGGTTCATGGCGGCGGTCATCGTGCTCGCAATACTCTTCCGGTTTCGACACTGGTTTTTCCCCGCGCCATCGGAGAAGTCCGAGGATACCAGTGCCTCCGCGGCACGGATCACGGCTGCGGTTGCGATAGGGCTCACGCTCTCCCAGCTTATCTTTTACGCAGCCCTCTCCAGCCAGAACGCCGAGCCATCGCGCCATGGACTTTTCATCGTCGCGGTCGGCGTAGTGGCAGGTCTCACACAGGCAACGGCGCTGACCGGCGTCATCTTCGCAGCCAGAGTGATCTACGTGGGGCTGCTTGCCCCGCTCTTGCTGTGCATCCCTTTCGTACTGCCGCTTGGCGGAATGCCGGTGGCGATCGCCTTCATGGTGCTGTGCGCAATCTCATTCAGGCTCGCGGAAGCCAGCCACGTCACCCAGCTCAACCTGTTCGGCGCGCAGTTCGAAACCGAGGATGCACGTCATCGGGCCGAGGAGGTGAACGAAGAACTCCAGCGCGCGCGGCTGGAAGCGCAGTCTCGGGCAGATACCGACAGCCTGACCGGCCTGCGCAACCGCTTCGCATTCCTGCGCGATATCAGGTCGCGCATGGAGCGGGGCAGGGCAGGGGTGCTGATGCTAATCGACCTCGATCGGTTCAAGCCGATCAACGATCTCTACGGTCATTACGCCGGGGACATTGCGCTGCGCTTCGTGGCTCGGCGCCTCAAGCGCGCGTTACCAGCGCAAGCGATCATCGGGCGATTGGGGGGCGATGAGTTCGGCGTCTACATCGAATTCGACGATGCGCTCACATCCCGGCAAAAGGTGCTGTTGCTATGCGATGCGGCGCTGGCCCGATCCCGCCGGCCCATGCGGATTTCGAAAGCGAGCATGCGGATGGGCGCCAGCGGGGGCGCGCGCGTGATCGGGACCGAACTCAGGAGCGTCGAGGACGCGTTGCGCGATGCCGATTATGCGCTGTACACGGCGAAGAAGGCGGGCATGGACACGCTGCGGCTTTTCGACGATGACATTCGCGACGAAGCGCTGCGTACCGCTTCTGTTGAGGCCGCGCTGCTCGCCCTCGATCCGGAAACCGCGCTGAGCCTCGTCTATCAGCCCATCGTGAGGCTCGATAGCGGCGAATTGACCTGCTTCGAGGCGCTCGCGCGTTGGCACGATCCGGTGCTGGGCACCGTGCCGCCAATGGAATTCATTCCGCTGGCCGAGCAAAAGGGCCGGATCGAGGAATTTACTCTGGTGTTGCTGCGAAAGGCGCTCCACTTCGCCCGGACGTGGGGGGGCAAGTGCGAGCTCTCCTTCAATCTGAGCGCCGCGCACATCTGTAGTGCGGGCGCGGCAGCGGTTCTTGTCGAGGTCGTTCGGGAAAGTGGATTTCCCGCCGACCACCTGCAGTTCGAGATCACCGAAACCGCGATGCTGGTGAATTTCGAGGCTGCCCGCGAAAACGTGCAGCAATTGCGCGATGCGGGATGCCGGATCGCGCTTGACGATTTCGGCGCCGGGTTCGCATCGCTGGTCCACCTGCGGGAGATCCGCTTCGACAAAGTGAAGATCGACGGCTCCCTCACCAGAGCAGCGCACACGCAACAGGGGCGCGACATGCTGCGAGGGGTTATCACCATGATCGATGCCATGAAGCTGGAAGCGGTGCTGGAATATGTCGCCACGTGCGAGGATCTGGATATCGCGCGCGAACTCGGCGCGGCATTTGGCCAAGGCTTCTACCTTGGCGCACCGTACAATGAAGACGGGGTGCTGGCCGTGCTGCGTCAGTGCAGAAAGGCGTATCGCCGGCCGCAGGGTTGCGAGGACGAATGGGGCGGGAAGGCCCTACGCCTTTCCGCCTGACTGTCCCGGTCTACGCGGACTTCACTCATCCACCCCCCTTGATCTTGCCCCATTGGCGAGCCGCCGTGTACCCGAGGTAACCGGTCCCGAAGAGGGCATAGAGCGCGTCTGGCAAAGCCGCGACATACTGCGTCATCCCGTTACCGATCGCGTTTGCCGTGGCGGGATCGAAGGCCGCGATGACCCCCATCGGTACGCTGAACAGGATCAGCGCATACATCACGTAAAGGAAGCTCGGCCGTGCGCGACTGGTCCACGGGTCAGAGCTCTGCGCTTCCGCGACAATAGCTCCCAGGCGGGCCTCTATCAGCTGCATTTCCTGGGTCCCCTGAAGCTGCAGCAATTCCACCTTGGCGCGTTCGCGCGCGGCCTTGTCCGGTATGACCTTGTCCAGGATCGAAGCGATGGGTGTGAGAAGAGAATCGAAAAGTGCCATGAAAGAACCTCCATGGCGCTTATATAACCAAATAGGCTAATATAGGAAAGAACATTATGCCGCTCTGGTTCTTCGAGCGATGTCGACTATTCGTTCGTAAAGATCGAAGAGTTCCGAGAAATGGTCTTCCATGCTTCGCACTGCGATAGCAGGCGATGCTTCGGAAAAACGGTCCGGTAGAGCAAGGATGGCGCGCACGGCATCCTCGGTATCCACGGCCCGGAATTGCAGTGGACCTTCGGCGAAATCCGACGCGCCGCCGCGATCGGGTGCGATCACAGGGATGCCGCTGGCGCGCGCTTCCGCCGTGGTCATCCCGAAAGTTTCCGCCTCGCAACCGTGGAGCAGCGCATCCGCGCTGGCTACGATCGTCGCGAACCGATCGCGATCCCGCACGGGCTTGAACAGGCGAATATGGGGATTTCCCGCGATCGCTTTCACGATCTTGTTGTGTGACCGCCCCTCACCGAAAATCACGAATCCGATGGGACGCTGGGCCCCGGCACGCGTCGCAGCTTCTACCAGCATGGGCAGACGTTTCTCGTTCGCCAGCCGCCCGGCGGCAAGCAGGAGCGTGGCATCGGGGCCCAGCGAACATTCCGACAGCAGTTCCTGCCGAAGCGCCTCGTCCCGGTGTCGAGGGTCGAAAACGCCCGGCTGCACGCCCATCGGGATCGTCTTGACGTTGCCCACGCCGCCTTCCGCCATGCGGGCGGCAAGATGCGAATTGGCACAAACCACGGCGGAGAAGGTCCGCCCGAACTCACGCAGACGCTCCCAGAACCAGTCGAATTGCCGGTCCACGGCCTCGGGCTCGGCCAGCCTTTCGAACCAGCGGTAGACATGCGCCGAGAGCGGTTCGGAATGCATGATGAAGGATTTGGGCACATCGGGACGCCAGCTCATCGCGATCGATGCACTGCGCCAGGGACTGGACGCTTCGACGAAGTCAGGGTTCAGCGCATCCAGTTCGCGATGAATCGGCGCCGCTTCGGTAAACGCGAAATACTTCCGGTCGAGAGGAAATCTCGGGCTCGGCACCCCGATGATGCGTGCACATGACGACACCTCCCGAACGGTGCGTTCGGCATTCGGAGCCAGGATGGTGACATCGTGCCCGAACTTCTCCGCCATCGCCAGCTTCTGTTCGACATAGGTCCGTATGCCGCCCCCATGGGGGGTATAAAAGCCGCATACGTCGACGATTCGCATGGCCCCTAATGGGGGTTAGAGGGGCCGCATGCCAAGCCCGCGCTGATAGTTCATGATTACATCGATGTTGGTGGGGCGTGTGCCGGCGGTGGCACTGGCCTTGGAAGACTTCGGTTTGGAAAACCCCAGGCGCGGGTTTCCGGAGAACCCGATCCCATCCGTACGCCAGCCGAATTTGCGATTGGAATCACGATCGTGGAGGACGCTTACGGCATAATTGCCGGGGGCAGGCAAGCGCACGCAGATCCGCGGGACCGGATCACTGGGCACGTCGATTTCCACTCGGCGGAATATCTTGCCGGCGTTGATAAGGACGTTGTCGTCGGCGAGAAAATCATCGTCGTTGGCCGGGTAGACCTCGACCTTGAGCCTGCCCTTGCGATCTTTCAGTCCCTCGACATCGACGAGGAAGGCGGGACCGCTTTCATTCGGGCGGCAGCGCGCCTCGGCTTTGCCGAGATCGGGGCTGGAGGGTATCGGGCCGGCGGCTGCAACGAGGGGCAGCATGGCGGCGCCCAGAAGTGCGCGGGTCATTGTCTGTCTCCTTTCATGAGGTCGTAAAGCCCGAAAATCAGGGCTGTCACGAGATGAGTGGCGAGTGTCAGCGCCGCCATCATCGCGATGAGAGCGGCAAGCTGTATATCCTCCCCAAGAGCCAGCACGGCGATGCCGGCGAACACGATTTCTTTGTTGGTCACGAACGGCAGGCGCCCAACAAGGAGGCGGATCGCGGCGAGTACGAACCACCAGCCGATCTGAACATCCGGCAGCACCAGATGCCAGAGCAGTGCCGTGAGCAGCGTGCTCAGCAGGATCCGGCCCATATGCACCGCAAAAACCATGCTCAGCTCGCCGCGTGCCAGCGAGAAGATCCGTCGACGCCAGATGAACGGGATCAGCGACGTGCCTATCAGAAACGCCAGAGACCAGGCGATGGCCCGGGCATGTTCGTCCAACGGCAACAGATCCACGAAGGGGTAGGCAAGCGCGATCAGCAGCAGCGTGGTGATGTTGCCGGCAATCGCCGACAGGATGGCCACGTCCTTCACCGCGCCGAAGGGCGTGGTTTCCATCGAAACGTTGCGGCGCGCCCAGGTGTAGAAGTAAACCTCACCCAGATAACCCAGCAGCAGCTCGTTATAGATCACCTTGCGGATGGACGCGGTGAACCCGCTGGGGCCGACATGCCAGAGCATGCGGAAGATCAGAAAATTGCTGGCCGGCCCAACCAGGTAGGTTACGCCGAAAACCAGCCAGAATACGGGCGATGACGGAATCAGGCTGGCCACCTGGCTCAGGTCGAGTTTGGTTGCCTGCCACAGCGCTGCGCCCAGCACGAAAAGCGACAGTCCGATCGTCAGCGCGCGCCCCCAGCTCATGCCGGAGGGGCGGTCTTGCGCTTCAAGCGCAAAATCCTGTCGCGGATCGAGAGCGATGTCAGTCACGGGCTTTTCAGTCGGCTTGTCATTCAGCATCGCCGCACTCCGGCGCACGATGCGAAATTGTTCTCGCAATTGAGAGTGTTAGCGTTCCAATAGGCTCGACCGGCTTTCGCTGCACTGAACGGGCAAACAGGAAGGTCAGCAACATATCGGCGGCACCTCGTTCGGATCAACGCGCCAACAGATCGGCGTAGCGCCCGATTGCGCGCCGCGATGCGAAAGCGGCAAGCGTGCGGTCGATACTGTCCACGATCGATTGCTTGGTGATGTCACCGGGGTGGACCGCGATGCGAACGGTCGGCAAACCGTGCAGGAACGCCCGGCCCAGCGCGGCTGCAATCAGCGACGAGGCCGTCCGGGCGCTGCTGCGGCTGGCCCAGGTGAGCACGGGGCCCTTGGCCAGCACCGATCCGGTCGCCGGTTCCCACACCTTCATATGGTCTTCCGCCAGGGCGAAGCCCCCCTTCTCGAGCGCCGCCATCGCGCCTGGACCGTACAGCCAGGCGGGGGCGATAAATCCCGCCACTGGTCCACCGATCGCGTCTTCAACCAGAGCTTTGCCGTCGCGCATGCGCTGTGCCGCTTCCTTTTCGGACAGGCCCAGAAACTCACCCTCGCTCGCCGTCATGTGGCGTGCCTTCAGCGCCGCCACGCCGCTATGCTCCGACCGATCCTGGTGGAACCAGCCGTGCACGAACATTTCGATGCCGCTGTCCGCCCATGCCCGCAATCTCGCCTTGAAAACCCGGTTGCCCGCGACCGGGTTCTGGCCCCAGTGGTCCGGCACCACGAGCATCGCGAAGCGCGGCCCGCCAAGATGTCTTTCGAACTGCGCGGACAGCCGCTCCACCGC
Source organism: Qipengyuania sp. (assembly GCF_042095715.1). GTDB lineage: Bacteria > Pseudomonadota > Alphaproteobacteria > Sphingomonadales > Sphingomonadaceae > Qipengyuania. The sequence goes on from NZ_JBELMO010000016.1 coordinate 23,772, forward strand.
ATCGATGGAACCGGGATGGACATCGTGGATCGATGCCAAGAGGCGTTTGCTGATCGCATGCGCGCTCGCCGAGTCGCTCGGCGAGGAGGATGCCGCAGGCGCGGCCCCTGGTTCATCGGGATGAAAAGCGCGTTCGGCCATCGGACCGCGCATGTAGGCGCGGCCAGCACAATCCGCAAATCGCGAAGAGCTGGGCTAGGGTTCGTTCGAGCGCTGTCCTTCTGCGAACGGCACGCTGTCGGCCATCACCGTCGCCTGATCCCCGCCCAGCACCCGATAGAGCGTGACGCGGTTGAGCAGTGAAGCCAGTCGGATGGTGACCAGCTGTTGCCGCGCGGCAAAAAGGCTGCGCTGGGCCACCAGGCTATCGAGGAAGCTGTCGATACCGTTGCGGTAGCGGGCCTCGATCAGGCGCGCGCTGGTGGCGGCGGCGGTGGCATTTGCCCGCGCGGCATCGTCGCGTCTGCCGAGCGTTCCCTGATCGGCGAGTGCGTCGGCGGTTTCGCGGAACGCGGCCTGGATCGCGCGTTCATAAGCGGCAAGGGCGGCATCGCGCTGCGCTTCGCTCACCGCGACATTGGCGCGCCTGCCGCCCGCATCGAAGATCCCGTAGCCTGCGCCTGCTCCTGCGCTCCAGCTGAAGGCATGGCCGGTGAAGAGATCGCCCAGCGCCGTACTGGCAACTCCGAGCAAGCCGGTGAGCGAAAGCGAGGGGAAGAGCGCGGCGCGCGCAACGCCGATATCGGCATTCGCCGCGCGCAGTTCATATTCCGCCTGGATCACATCCGGGCGCCGCAGCAGGATTTGCGAGTTGAGCCCGGCGGGCAGGACTTCGTAAGTTTCGGCGATTTCCTCGAGCCCATCGGGCAGCAAGGCATCGTCGAACTCGGCCCCGACCAGCAAGCGCAATAGATTGCGGTCCTGCGCCAGCGCGGTCACTTGCGCGGCGATGGCCAACTCCGCGCTCGCGAGGACCTGCTGCGCTTGGGTCAGGTCCGTACGGGGCGCGATCCCGCCTTCCAGCCGCATGCGGGTCAGACGAACGCTTTCGCGCGCATTGTCCGCGGTTGCTTGCGCTATGGCGAGCAAGTCCCGGTCGGCGGCATAGGTTGCCCAGGCGCCGGCCAGATCCGCCACCAGCCCAAGACGCACCGTCCGCGCCGCAGCTTCCGTGGCCAAGGCCCGGTCCCTCTGGGCTTCGGTCGCATTGGCGAGCCGCCCGAAGAGATCCAGCTCGAAGCTCGTCACGCCGCCGCGGATGGTGTAGATTGTGCGTGTATCGCTCGACCCCGCTCCGGCGACGGCCCCGTTCTGGAAACTTCCCGAGCCACCGCTGGTAATGCCCACCCCGCCGGTTACTCCGAGCTGCGGCAGTTGCGCCGAACGGTTGACGCGCACTTGCGCCCTGGCAGCGGTAAGGTTTGCCGCCGCGATATCGAGGTCGCGGTTATTGACGAGCGCCGCTTCTACCAGTTGCCGGAGCCGGGGATCGGTAAACACGTCCCGGTAGGACAGGATCGGCAGAGTGGCTTCCGACTGGGCCAGATAAGCGTCACCCGCCGGCCAGGACTGGGGCACAGGGGGAGGCGGAAGGTCGGTCGCGGGCGCCAGCGAGCAGGCGGAAAGGGCCAGCATACCCATCGTCGGCAGGATGTTGCGGCGGATCATGTCTGTACGCCTTCCATGCCTTCGTCACGGTGCATGCGTTCGCGCACCGCCGCAATGCCGTCACGCACCCCGCGGCGCACGATTACGAAGAAAAGCGGGATGTAGAAGATGGCGAGAAGGGTCGCCGCCAGCATGCCGCCGATGACCGAGGTGCCGATGGCGATGCGGCTGTTCGCCCCGGCGCCCGTGGAAAGCGCGAGTGGCAGGACGCCGAAGATGAAGGCGAAGCTTGTCATCAGGATCGGGCGCAGGCGGATGCGCGCCGCCTGCAGGGCTGCGTCGATCACCCTCGCGCCTTCGCGTTCCGCCTGTTCTGCGAACTCGATCATCAAAATGGCGTTTTTCGCCGCCAGACCCATGGTCGTGAGCAGGCCGATCTGCAGATAGACGTCGTTTTCCAGCCCCCGCAGCGTCGTTGCGAGGACCGCGCCGAGCAGGCCGAGCGGGATCACCAGAAGCACCGCGACGGGGATCGACCAGCTTTCGTAGAGGGCTGCCAGACACAGGAATACGACCAGCAGCGAAAGGGCGTAGAGAAGCGGCGCTTGGCTGGACGCATTGCGCTCTTCATAGGACGAGCCGGACCAAGCCACGCTGGTGCCCGGATATTCTTGCGCGAGTTCGGCGATGGCATCCATCGCTTCGCCGGAGCTGGTACCGCCGGTCGCCTGGCCAGAGAAGGACGCAGAAGGAACCCCGTTGAAACGCGATGTACTGGGCGGCGCGCTCGACCAGTCGAGGGAGGCGAACGCAGAGAAGGGCGTCATTTCGCCGCCGGTCCCGCGCACATACCACTGGCCGAGGTCCGAAGGCCGCGCGCGATATGGTGCATCGCCCTGGACGTAGACCTGCTTGACTCGGCCCTTGTCGATGAAATCGTTGACGTATCGGCCGCCCCAGGCGGTGGCGATGGTCGAATTGACCGCCTCCTGCGTCAATCCATAGGCAGCGAGGCGCTGCGGGTCGATATCGACCCTGAGCGTCGCGAGATCGGGCAGGTCTCCCAGCCTGACGCCGGTGAGGCGCGGGTCCGCCATCGCAGCTTCCAGCAGCGCGTCGCGATGGGACTGGAATTGTTCGGTGCTGAGGCTTCCCGTGTTGCGGAACTCCATCGAAAAACCGTTGGAGGACGACAGCCCGCGCACCGCGCCGGGGACATTCACGAAAACGCGGGCATCGCGCAGACCCCTGAAGGCCGCGGTTGCACGATCCGCGATGGCCTGCGCGGTGCGGTCTTCGCCGGGGCGCTCTTCCCAGGGAACAAGCCTCAGGAATGCCAGGCCTTGATTCTGTCCGCCCGCTCCGCGTCCGGCGCCCGAAAGGACGAACAGGACGCCGATGTTTTCGCCCTCTTCTTCGAGGAAATATTTCTCGATGGTATCGGCGACCTCCTGGCTACGCGCGATGGTGGCGCCCGGCGGTAACTGATATTGCAGGAAGACCCCGCCCTGGTCCTCATTCGGCAGGAAGCCGGTCGGCAATCTGACGAACAACAGGGCGAGAATGGCGACCAGCACCGCGTAGATGCCGAGGAACATCCATTTACGATCGACGACCGTCTGGATTGAGTTGCGGTAACGATCGGACAGCCGATCGAACCCGGTATTGAAGCGGTGCGTGGCGCGATGGAACAGGGCGTTCGCGCGGGGGAACCGCCTGGCCATCCAGCCGCCGCCCTCGGCTTCCTCGTCCTTGCGCTTGAGGAGGTTCGCGGTCAGCGCTGGACTGAGTATCAGCGCGACAAACACCGATAGAACCATTGCGGCCACGATGGTGATCGAGAATTGCTTGTAGATTACTCCGGTCGATCCGCCGAAGAACGCCATGGGCAAAAATACCGCGGAAAGCACCAGGGCGATCGCGACCAGCGCGACCTGGATCTCCTTCATCGACTGGATCGTGGCTTCCCGTGGAGTCATGCCGGGATTTTCCTCGAGCAGGCGCTCGACGTTTTCGACCACGACGATGGCGTCGTCGACCAGCAGGCCGATGGATAGCACCATCCCGAAAAGGGTGAGTGTGTTGATGGAAAATCCGGCGATGGAAAAGACGGCGAATGTCCCCAGAAGGACCACCGGGACGGCGATGGCCGGCACCAGCGTTGCGCGCCAGCTTTGCAGGAACACGAACATGACGATCATCACCAGGACGATCGCTTCCAGCAGCGACTTCTGGACCTCTTCGACCGACAGTTTGATGAAATCGGTCGAATCGTTGGCGTAGTTGACGACAAGGCCCTCGGGCATGGTGCGCTGAAGTTGTGTGACGAGCGCCTTGACCCGTTCGGCCGTCGCGAGCGCGTCTGCTCCCGGGGACAAGGATATGGAGATGCCGGCGCCGGGATGGCCATTCACGCTTCGCCTGGTGCCATAGCTTTGTGAACCCAGTTCGACCCGTGCCACATCCGAAAGGCGTACGGTGGAACCGTCGGCAGCGGTCTTGAGCACGATCGCCTCGAACTCTTCCGGCGTCTGGAGCTTCGACATGGCTGTGACCGTGGCATTGAGCATCTGGTCCTCGGGCGAGGGCAGCCCGCCGACTTCGCCTGCGGCGACTTCGGTATTCTGCGATTGGATCGCTGCGATCACGTCGCTCGGCATCAGGGAGACCGCAGCCAGGCGCTGGGGATTCAGCCAGATCCTCATCGCGTTGGCGGCACCATAGACGTTGATGTCGCCCACCCCCTCCACGCGCGAAAGTGGGTCCTGAATGGCGGTGATCAGATAGTCCGAAACATCGTCGCTGGTGCGGGTGTCGGTGGTGTCCCAGACGACAACCGTCAGCAGCTGGTCCGGGTTTGACTTCGTAACGCGCACACCCTGCGTCTGGACCTGTTGAGGCAGGCGCGAAATGGCCGCCTGCACCTTGTTCTGGACCTGCACCTGCGCGATGTCCGGGTCGGTCCCCTTCGCGAAGGTGGCGGTGATGGAAGCCGAGCCCTGGGACGAGGATTGGGAGCTGAAATAGAGCAAACCGTCGAGGCCACTCAACTGCTGCTCTATGATCTGGGTGACGCTGTTTTCCACCGTCTCCGCAGAGGCGCCGGGGTAGCTGGCGCGGATATTCACATTGGTGGGGGCGATGTCCGGATATTGCTCGATCGGCAAGGTGAGCAGCGCCCCGACCCCGCCCAGCATCACGATGATAGCCAGAACCCAGGCGAAAATCGGACGATCGATGAATATCCGCGACATGGGCGGATCAGCCGGCCAGGGCGGCGGGCTTGCCTTCGCCGTCGGCCTTCGGCGCACCGACCGGCTGCGGCGCCGACGCGGGCACCGGCTTGATCTTCGCGCCGGACTTCAACTGGTCCAGACCCTGGACGATGACCTTCACGCCGGGCGTCAGACCCTCGGTTACGACCCAGTATTGGCCGGAGGTCCGCTCTGCGGTGACCGCGCGGCGGATCGCAGTCCCGTCTTTCCCGACGAGGAAGACGTATCCCTGGCCGTTGAAATCGCGCTGCAATGCGGCCTGCGGAACCAGATAGGCCCCTTTTTCAACAACTTGATCGAAGATCGCGTTCACGAACATGCCCGGCAACAGCAGTCCGTCGGGATTCGGGAAACGGGCGCGCAAGGTCACGGTGCCGGTATCTTCGCTGACGGTCACTTCGGAAAACTCGACCGTGCCGGTAGCTCCATACGTGCTGCCATCGTCGAGCTTGAGGCGGACCCGCGTGCTTCCGGCAGCGGCGTTTCCGGATGCAAGCTCCTGTCTCAATCGCACCAGATCTGCGGCGGATTGCCGCATGTCCACATACACGCTGTCGGTACGCTGGATGACGGCGAGAGGGTCGGGCTGGTTGCTGCTGACCAAAGCGCCTTCGGTTACCAGCGGACGCCCGATGCGCCCGCTAATTGGCGCGGGCACGGTGGTGAAGCGCAGATTGATGCGCGCCGTCTCGAGGCTGGCCTGCTGCTGTGCCACGGCCGCCCTCGCTGCGCGCGCGGCGGCGGCGGCATCGTCGTAATCCTGCTGCGAGACCGCCTCCATCTCCGCAAGCGGCTTCAGCCGTTCCGCCCGGGAGGTCGCGGCCGCGGCGTTGGCTTGGGCGCTCGCCAAATTGGCACGCGCCTGAGAAGCTGCGGCGTTGTACAGGCTCGGGTCTATGCGAAAGAGCGGCTGGCCCGCGCGCACATAGCCGCCGGGCCGGAAGTTTATGCTGCGCACCAGGCCGCTGATCTGCGGACGAACTTCGCTGGTTTCCTGCGCCACCACGCGTCCGCCCAAGGTGGTCGGCGCTGCCACGTCGCGGGGCTGCAACACGACGTACCCGACCTCTTTTGGTCCGCCCTCTCGAGAGCGTTCGGCATCGCCCCCCGCGCAGGCGGACAAAACGAGGGCGAGGGGAAGCAGCAGGGCGCCAGCCCGGCTTTTTAAAACGCTAAGCATAGGGGCATGAACTTTTTCTTGCGCCGGCCCTTCGCGGATTGCCGGCAGTGACGCAAGTGCGAAAAGACGCCTAGAAACGCCGGCTTTCCGTGTTTAGCGGCCCTCGGTTTGAATCAGTTCGTCGAGGTATGTAAACAAGGTGTCCGCCAAAGATTGCGCCGCTGCCGATGCCGCTTCCCTCGAGGTGTCATCCCCGACCTCGTAGGTGATCGCAGGGATGGCATAGGTTTCGTGGAACCAATTCTTGCTGGTCCCGGAGCCTGGATTGGCGTTCCTCGGTTCGAGTGTGAAGTCATAGCCCGGAAACGCCCGCTCCTTGCCTTCGAGCCATTTGCGGATCATCAGCGCCTGCGTAGGCGATGCCTCATCACCTTGCACATAGAATAGATTTCGGCCGGTCGAGTGGAAATCGATCATCATGACCGGGCGCACCGATGACGGCAGGCTTGCCAGCCAATTCCGAACCGCACGGGTTTCCGGTTGTGAAAAAGCACCCCAATCGCGGTTGAGGTCGACGCCACCCCGGTTCGCGCGCCAATTCCCATGAACAACCCCATCCGGGTTGAGCAGAGGGATGGCCACAACCTGATAACGAGCCGACAGTGCAGTATCTTCCGAAAGACGCCGGCCGATCTGTTCCAGAAACGGTTCCATCGCGTAGTGACCGGTAACCTCGGGCGGGTGCTGGCGCCCCAGAAGTATCAGCAGGTGCGGGGCGTCGGGCGAGCCCATGCGGACCCCTTCGATCGCGCGTCCGTCCAGAGTGCGCCCCAAATCCTCCCGCCGTGCGGAAAAATCTGCGGCGAGCCGTGTGAGCAAATCCTCATAGTAAGCTGGCCCGAGGATGGGTTGGGCGCTCACGGTTCCTCGACCCGAGGGGAGCGACAGCACTGCATCCTTGCCTTCCGGGCCGACCCTGACGGCGATTTCCGTGATCCCGCCCTCATTTGTCAGCTTGGGCGCGTAGCGATGGCGGCCTTCGAGATATTTCAGGGTAAGCGTCAGCGGGGCGCCTTCAGCCGCTTCGTAACGGAAGGCGTACCAGGGACTGGGATTGATCGGCGGCGCATGCTCCGGCGAGATCAACAGCGTGAAATCGCGAGGGCCGCCGACCACGCAGGGCGCGGCGGAGGCCCCCTCGAAATCGAAGCTCAGTCGGGCTTCGTCGGTGAAGCACGCTGGTGCCGCGACGAAGGTGCCAGCCGCCGCGATCGAAGCGGGTGGCACCATGCCGCCGGCGCAAGCTCCCAAAGCGAGTATGGGGGTGATGAACAGGGCTCTGATCATCACCCCCACCGATTTCCTCACGTCAGAACTTCTTGCGCAGTTCGATGTGGAACACGCGTCCGCGCGCGCTGTGGAGTTCGCTGAAGAAGCCATAGTTTTCATCTGCCAGCGGGGGATCCTCGTCGAACAGGTTGTTGATGGCGAAACGCAGCCGAGTGCCATCGAGCGCCGTGTCGTTCTCGATCGTGTAGGAGATCGACAGGTTCATCGTAAACGATTCATCGACCGGGAAGTAGTTGGCGTTCGGGTCGTCAGAATCGATCAGAACGTCTCGAACCACGCTGGTATCATAAACCATGCCGACATACTGGCCGTAGACACCCACTTCGACCGGGCCTTTTTCCCAGTTGATCGATCCGTTGGCGCGCCATTTTGGTCGGCCTTCGATTTCGAGCAGTTCGCCAAGGCCGCCAACGGTCACGTCGAGAGGGAGCGTGCCATCGGCGACCGCATCGACGATTTCCTGCCCGTCCGCGCCAGCCGACTGTTCGAAGCCAAGCAGCCGCGCGGCATTTGCTCGCAAGGTGAAGCGGCCCGCACCAAAATCGGGAACGCGGTAGTAAAGACCGAAGTCCAGTCCCTTGGACACACGCCTGTCGAGATTGAGGTAATCGTCGATCACGAAATCTATCCGCCCGGCAGGCGCGAGACCGGTACCGGCGAACAGCGCAATCTCTTCGGCCGTAGGGGCAAGGCGTACGACATTGGGATTGGTGCTGCCGTTCAGACGGCGAAGCAGATCGAGCGCGATCGCGTTATCGTCCCCAAAGGTTCCGACAAGGCCGGTCTGCTTCACGCGCCAGAAGTCGGCGGTCAATGTCAGACCCGGAATGAAATCCGGCTCCAGCACGATGCCGAGATTGACGCTGGTGCTATCTTCCGGAACGAGGTTTTCCGTGCCCGCTCGGAAGCTGATGACGCCCGCTCCCGCGCAGGAGCCGAGATCCTCGATCACGTCTTTCAGAACTTGCGCCTGGCAGATCACGAAATCATCGCGCGTGTTGGATCGCGTCGTTCCGCCATCGTTGACCTGGACAAGGTTCGGCGCGCGGAATCCGCGCGACCACGCACCCCTCAGCGTTACGCCGGGAAAGGTGGTCCACGACGCTGCAACCCGCGGCACGGCGGCGGTTTCGTTGATGTCGTCGAAATGTTCGAGCCGGCCGGCCAGCTGCACGTTGAACTCCTCGACCAAAGGGATGTCCATGTCAGGGCTCACCACCGGGACGAAGAGCTCGGCGAAGCCGGAATAGACGTTACGCCGTCCATCCGTATCCGGGGAAGGGCTTGTCCCCGCCACGTCGCTGCCGTTGAATTCGCCCGTCACGCTGTCGGTAAAGGTGATCGTCCCATCGAGCCGGGGATCGCGGTCGTCGAAGAAGGTTTCGCGGCGCCATTCGACGCCTGCTGCGACGCCCCGGTTCCCACCCGGCAGCGTGAACAGGTCATCACGGCTGATCTTGAAATCGGCAAGAGCAAGCGAGGTGCCACCGCGGCGATACACGTCGATCCGGAAGGGGTCGATAGAGGAAGCCGGGTTGGGCGTGCAGTCTCCGTTGCCAGGATCGGAATTTACGCAGCCGCCGTTGAAAGGATTATAGGCATCGGGCGTCGTCAGATTGATCTGCTTCTGCATCAGGGTGAGCGAAACGCGATTGTTCGCCACATCGAGGGCCTCTGCCTCGGAGTAGACAAACCCGGTGTCGAAGTCCCAGGCGCCGAAATTGCCGCGCAGACCGGTGACGAAACGGTAGGTATCCTTGTCCACGCTGACCACGCGGTTGCCGGCGTCCACGAACCGGTAACGTTCCATGATGACATCCGCACCGCCGTTGGCGATCGTTGTGTCCGGCAGTCGGTTGGGGCTCCCCACCGGCCCGAACGGGTTCCAATAGGCGTTGCGAGAAATGCCCACCGGCACGGCGCTCAGAATGGCCGAAGCGTCGATGGTACGCTCGCTCTCTGAACGGTAGTAGCTACCCTCGAAATACGCTTCCACCGCGTTGCTGAGTTCGTAGCTGAGCAAAGCCGTGGCATTGTAACGGTTCTTGGTGCTGAACAGGCTGTTGCCGAAAATCGTGTTGTAGCGAACGTCTGACGTGGGCGTAGTGCCATTGCGGGCGCATAGACCTGGCCCGAAGGTCAGGCGGCATCCGGGAAAGCTCGACGGCTGGAGATAGAAGTCGTCGTCACCGATCGGGGTGCGGTTGCTCGGCGCCTGGATGTCGAATTGTCCGAATGGCCCGAAGGTGTTGCGATTGTTGAAGGATGAATCGCCTTCGAAATCGGTGCCGACCACCAAGGGCAGACGATTGTCGTCAGCCGCGTAATCGCGCTCGGCATTCGACATTCCGTTTTCGTGGAAATAGCCACCATAGACCGTCAGGTTTCCGCGCCCGCCGCCGAAATCTAAACCATAGCCGCCGCTTATCTGCGCGCTGTACATGCTGGTGCCATCGTACAGGCGATAATCGCCTTCGATAAAGCCGCCGCGGCGGTTGCCCCTCAATACGGTGTTGATCACACCCGCGACCGCGTCGGCACCATAGATTGCGGAGGCGCCGTCACGCAGGACCTCAACGCGCCTGACCGATCCCGGCGCGATCTCATTGGCATCCGAAGAGACCACCGGCACGAGGAGTTCGGTCTGGAAGCCGGGGTGCAATGTCATGCGCCGTCCGTTGATCAGCAACAGCGTATTGCCCGTTCCGAGATCGCGAAGGTTCACCGACGCAACGTCGCCGCGCGCGCTATTGACGGAATCGGCATTCTGTTCGTTGAAAGCGACCGTCCCGGTTTGGGGGATGGAACGGAACAATTCGTCACCTGAGGCGGCGCCGGTGTTCTCGATGGCTTGCTCATCCAGAACCGTAACGGGCAGGACATCGTTTATCTGCGCGCCCTGGATTTGCGTGCCCGTGACGATGATCTGGTTTTCCGTGTAGGTCTCGTCCGTGTCGGTTGCGGCATCGGCCTGCTGAGCCTGACCCGCTTCCGTGGTCGTGGTGGTCTGCGCAAAGATCGGGGCAGCGCACAGCCCCGTCCCGCAAAGTAAAGCGATCCTCGTTGCTACCGTAAAACGCATAGCTTCCTCCCGTTTTTAGTTTGTGATTGAAATTTGTGTTCGGAGCCATTCTTCGAAAAGCGTGGGCCACTGGCTCAAAGTCTGGTCCGGGGTTCCGAGACCCCATCCGTGACCGCCTTGCGAAAAGATGTGCATCTCCGGTTTCGCCCCGGCGCCCGTGAGCGCCTGGAAAAGGGCGATGTTGTGGCCTGGCGGCGTAATCGGATCGTCCGCGGCCGAGAACAGGATCATCGGCGGTGCATTTTTCGCCGCATAGGTTTCAAGCGACCAGGCGGCCTGCGCCTTCTCGTCCGGGTCTCGACCTACGATCTCGCGCCGGGTCCGGGTGGTGGTGAAAGGCGCGCGCATGGTGACGACAGGAAACAGCAGGGCCGCGAAATCGGGCCGGGCGGACACGCCTTCGTAGGCGTCTTTTCCCGAATTCAATGAGCGGTCGGGTTGCAAGGCGGTGAAGCCCGCAAGATGGCCGCCAGCAGAAAAGCCCAGAATGCCGATCCTGTCCGGTTGGAGCCCGAAATCCTTCGCGCGGCTGCGTACGATCTTCATGGCGCGTTGCGCGTCGGCGAAGGGGGCGATCGCTTCGGACCCATCCGCGGGCAATCGGTAGATCAGTTCGAACGCCGTATAGCCGCGGCTTTGCAGCCAGAGCGCTACGGGAGTGCTCTCCTTCTGAAGCTGGATCCGGAAATAGCCGCCACCTCCGCATAGCAGAACCGCGATACCGTTGGGCTTCAGCGGTCGGTACACTCGCATGCGGGGATTGGAGATGTTCGAGACCGCGCCCTTGCCTGCACCGCTATCGCCGATAACCTCGGGGCCTTTAACCGTGCTGTGCCCCGGTGGAGGGCCGGGCCAGAGCGAAATCTCTTCCAGATCATGGGCGTGGGCCGAACTGGCGGGGAGCGATGCGGCGACACCAAGGGCTGACATCGTCGCGAGGAGGTGGCGTCGGTCCATCATGCGCTTTCTCCCCCCAGGGCGCCCGCCTGATGGGCATCGGGCGAAGTGCGCTCATGTCGCTCGCTGTCGAGGATCGGAAGCGCCATCGGCGATCCAGCCATGGCGGCAGCCAGCCGCTCACGATCGAGCGCCTTCTCCCATTTCGCGATGACGATCGTGGCAACCGCATTGCCGGTGAAGTTCGTCAGCGCGCGGCACTCGCTCATGAAGCGATCGATGCCCAGGATCAGAGCCATGCCCGCGACCGGGACCGAAGGCACGACCGATAGCGTGGCCGCCAGGATCACGAAGCCCGCCCCGGTCACCCCGGCTGCGCCCTTGGAGCTGACCATGGCGACGAGGACCAGCGACAGCTGCTCGCCGAGCGACAAATCGATATCGAGCGCCTGCGCGATGAACAGCGCGGCCAGGGTCATATAGATATTCGTGCCGTCGAGATTGAATGAATAACCGGTTGGCACGACCAGGCCCACGACATTTCGGCGACAGCCGGCGATCTCGAGCTTTTCCATCAGGCTCGGGAGGGCGGCTTCCGATGAGGACGTGCCAAGCACCAGCAGCAGCTCTTCCCGCAGGAACCGGATCAGAGAGAAAATCGAGAACCCGGCAGCCCAGGCGATCCCCCCAAGAACCACGATCACGAACAGCAACGATGTGAGGTAGAAGGTCGCCACCAGGCCGGCGAGCTGCGCCAGGGTCCCTATGCCGAAACTGCCGATCGTAAATGCGATGGCGCCGAACGCACCGATAGGCGCCAGGCGCATCAGCATGTGGACCAGCTTGAAGACGACTTCTCCCGCCGCGACGAGCGTGTCGAGCACCAGATCGCTGCGCGGTCGCGTCATCGAAATGGCCGCGCCGCTCAGTATGGCTACAAGAAGCGCCTGAAGGATGCTGCCGCTGGTGAGCGCGGAAATCAGCGTTTCGGGAATGATCGCGAGGATGAAAGCCGACAGCGTCTGTTCGTGAGCGGTCTCGGCATATTGCGCCACGGCTTGCGCATCGAGGGTGGCTGGGTCGATGGATAGACCGCTGCCCGGATGAACCAGGTTCGCGACAGCCAGACCGATAATCAGCGCCAGAGTGGACACCGCCAGGAAATAGGCGATGGCCTTGGCGGCGACCCCGCCTACGCTCGCCATGTCGCGCATCCCGGCAATCCCGGTCGCCACGGTAATGAAAATGACCGGGGCGATAATCATTTTGACGAGCGCGATGAAGCCGTCGCCGAGGGGCTTGAGCGCGGTGCCCAGATCCGGGAAAAAATGCCCGAGAAGTGCGCCCACGACGATCGCGGCGACGACCTGGATGTAAAGCCGACCATACCACGGGCTTCGCGTCGGTGCCGGAGTTGCCTCCACCCCTGGGGCTCTCATTGCATTCTCCCTGTATTTTCTTTGCAGCGAGCATATCGCCCGGCAGGGCGGGGGAGAAATCGAAGCTGAAAATTGAGGGGGCAAATATAAATCAATGGGTTAGCGTTGAAAAACTTGCCATGATGGGCGGAAAAGCGCACAATTTCCTTGCCATTTGTGCGGCTTTCCGCACAACAAGCCGTGACTTTCAGAGCTTTTCGATCGCGACGCATTGCACTGCTGCTTCCCATCGGGATCGCGTTGATCGTGGCGGCGGCCCTGCTGATAGGTTTCGTTGATCGCAGGTCTCGGCAGGCGGCGTATGGCGAAGCGCGTGCGGTGGCGGTGAACGATGCCGCGATCCTTTCGGCCGGCCTCCAGGCGGAACTCGACAAGTTCAGCTTGGTGCCGCTGGTTTTGGCCGAGGACGCGACAGTACGCGACGCTCTTTTTGCAAGCCAGGGGAGCGCCGCAGAACTCAACCGCCGCTTCGAAACGCTGGCCAAGCAAACGAACGCCGCTGCGATCTACCTTATGGATCGGAGGGGCAGGACGGTGGCCGCCAGCAATTGGCGCCTGCCCACTAGTTTCGTGGGCTCGGACTACAGCTTCCGCGACTATTTTCGAGAGGCTTCGGCTTCCGGCTCCGCGACGCAGTTCGCCTTGGGAACCGTGAGCCGCACGCCAGGTCTATACATCGCGCAACGGGTCGAGGCTGGCGGCAGACCCCTGGGCATAGTCGCGGTAAAGGTCGAATTTCAGGAGCTGGAGGAAAGCTGGCGACGGATCGGCGCGGGCGTTTTCGTCACCGATCCCAGCGGAGTCGTATTGATAACCAGTCGGCAGGGTTGGCGGTTCAACACCACTCGTCCGGAAGCGGCGCCGGCGCGTGATCGAGGAGATGATGTCCAGCAATTCGGGATTTCCGATCTGCCGCCTCTTCCCCTGGCTGAGTTCGGGCCCGAAGCCCCGGTGGACGCGCCGCTGGTGGATGCCGACCAACCAATCAACTTCAATGGCTGGCGGCTCCATTTGCTGATCGACCCCACGTCGGAAGTGCGCGGGGCGGTGGCGCGCGCGCGTTTCTACGCTTTGGCGGCGCTGGTTGCGCTCATCGGCCTGGTTGCATTTGCCTTCGTCTTGAGGCGTCGGCGAGAAGTTGTAGCGCAGCGACTCATCGAAAGGCGTACCCAGGATCTGCGCGAACAACTTGGGCAGGCAAACCGATTGGCGATTCTGGGACAGGTGACGGCGGGTATAGGGCACGAAATCAATCAACCCGTGGCGGCGGTGCAGATTTATGCGGAGAACGGCACTAAGCTCATCGAGCGTCATGATTATACTGAAGCCAAGGCAAATTTCCGACATATCGTGGATCTGACAGGCAGGATCGGGCGCATCACCACGGAATTGAGAGGCTTTGCCCGGCGCGGCTCCGCAGAGCCGGAGATCTTTGCCATCGGGTCCGCCATCGACGGGGCGTTGCTGCTTTTGCATGATCGGCTGGAGCGGTGTGGGGCCACCCTCCATCTTCCCGAGCCGGCCGAAACCGCATTGACGGTGCGCGCCGAGCCGGTGCGGCTGGAGCAGGTTCTGGTCAATCTTTTGCAGAATGCAATCGATGCGGTGGGAAGGGGCGGTTCTATATCGCTGGCAATCGAGCCCCATGAAAATCACTGCCTCCTGCGTGTAAGAGACGATGGTCCGGGTGTGTCTGGCAAGGAGGATCAGCTCTTTCAGCCGTTTGCCACCACCAAGCCCGATGGGCTTGGGCTGGGCCTCGTGATCTCACGCGAAATCATGCGTGCGCTGGGCGGTGAATTGACCGTCGAACGGGTGGAAACGGGTGCTTCCTTCCTCATGAAGATACCGCGCGGATGAACGCTCAAGTCACGCGCAGCATCGTTTTCGTGGAAGACGATCCGGCCTTGCGCGAAGCTATGCTGCAATCATTGCGGCTGGAAGGGATCGACGTTGCAGCGCATGATCGCGCAGCGCCTGCGCTGAAGACAATCACGCCGGATTTCGCCGGCGTGGTCGTTAGCGACATTCGTCTACCCGGTATGGATGGGCTAGAATTTTTCGCAGCGCTCCGAGAAATCGACGCCGAATTGCCCGTCATCTTCACCACTGGCCATGGCGACGTTGAGATGGCTGTCGATGCGATGAAGCAAGGTGCAGCCGATTTTCTCACCAAACCCTATTCCCCCGCAGCGCTGATTGGCGCGATCGAGCGCGCGTTGGAAAACCGCACCCTTGTGCTTGAGAACCGCAAGCTTCGCGCCGCGCTGCGCGATCGCGAATCCACAGGGCTGATCGGGAAGTCGGAGCGAACCCAGCGGCTTGAAAGCCTGGTGGGCGAAGTGGCGCGGACGGAAATGGATGTCATCCTTACCGGCGCCCCCGGAACCGGTAAGACCCATCTCGCTAAACGCATTCATGAGTTGAGCCCCCGCCAAAACAGGTCTTTCGTTGCGATCGATGCAGGTGTCTGGACCCACCCGGACGTAGAGTTGATCGTCTTCGGTAGGGACCCATCCGAGCGGGGGTCTCGTTCCGGGCTGATCGAACGGGCGCAGGGCGGGACGCTGCTGCTCGACAATCTCGATAGCGTGCCGTCTACCCTCCACGGTCGCATCGGCAGTTTGATGGACACAAAGAGCTTTCGAGCGCTTGGCGCAGACCGTCAGTCAAAGGTCGACGTCAGGATCGTGGCCGTGGGGGACACGCAGAATGCTGTCTCGCGAGACTTGCTCGCCCAACTTGGGGGTGTCGCTGTCGAACTGCCATCGCTTGCGGATAGGCGGGAGGATATACCCGCACTCTTTCGCCATTTCGTCGCGGAGTTCGAGGCCGGGCTCGAAACATCCTCAAGACCCTTGCGGGCCGAGGAGTGGCGGCTGCTTCTGGCGTCGGACTGGCCTGGCAACATCCGCGAGCTGCGAGATTTTGCGCGCAATTTTGCTTATGGCCTGACTCATCTCGAGCAGGCCGCGATCCCCTCGGATACGCAGGACGGATCGCTCTCCGCGATGGTCATGGCGTTCGAAAAATCCTTGCTGGTGGATGCCCTGACCCGCCATCGCGGAAGCATTCAGGACGTGACCCGGGCTCTGAAGGTCAAACGCAAGACGCTGTATGACAAGCTCGCGCGGCACGAGTTGCTGCCGGCGCAATTCCGGGAGAACTCCAGCGGGCGGTAACAAAGTTACAAATTTGGCAAGCGTCGTTCCGATGCCGTGTTGGCTATGGACCGCAATCCCGGCTAGTCGCTAGTCATGCTTGCCGATCAGACAGTCGCCCCATTTCCGCTCGCGAGCCGGGAGGACGAAGATCATCGCGCTCTTGCCGCTTGCGCTGAACCCGGGGCGGCGCTTTGCACTGTCGTGGGGATCGAGGGCAGCTTTTCGCGCCGGCTCGGGGCGCAACTGGCGATAACCCCCGAAGGCAGGATCGCCGGGAGTCTGGCGGACGGATGCCTCGAACAGCAACTGGCCAGCGATTGCCGCGATACGGAAGTCCCGATCGTCAAACGCTACGGACGCGGGTCCCGGCAGATCGATTTCCGGCTGCCTTGCGGCGGTGGGCTCGATATTCTTATCGACCCGGTGCCGGATCGCGACGCGTGCCGCCAAGCGTTGAACGCACTGCATCTGCGTGAGGACGTTAAGCTTGCCTTGGCGCCAAATCGGCTGATGACCAGCCGCCGATACATTCCGCGTCTCGCGATCCGTGCTTTTGGGGAAGGGCCCGAACTGGAAGCGCTTGCCACTATTGCCAGCGCGGCGGGCGTCGCCTGCGACGTCACCGACAAGGGTGAGTTGGCCTTGGGCGGCACCAGCGGCGGGGGACCGACAGATCCGTGGACCGCGGTGGTGATGTTGTTTCACGATCACGATTGGGAGGTGCCACTGTTGGAAGAGGCGCTTTCGGGCCCGGCCTTCTATATCGGAGCGCAGGGCGGCTTGCAGGCGCGGCGTGCTCGGCTCGCGGCGCTGTCGGCGCGGGGCCTAGGCGAGGATCAACTGCACCGGGTGCGAAGCCCGATCGGTACGCCCAGAGGCAGCCGAACACCTCAGGCATTGGCACTTTCCGTTCTAGCCGAAATTGTGGGCGAATATGAGCGACTGCGCCCGGCCGCTTGATCCCTCCATCGGTTTCGCCCTGCTCGCGGCAGGGCGCGGCAGGCGCTTCGGGGACGGCAAGCTCGCGGCCGATCTTGGCGGGATGCCCCTATGGCGCTGGGCCGCGCGTTGTGCGGAGAGGGCGGGTTTCACGACCCGGTATTTGATCGTAGCGGGGGAGGGTGCTCTGCCTAGAACCGAGGACGCCGTCGGTTGGCAGCAGGCGGTAAATCCCAGGGCGGACGAGGGCATTTCGACATCGATCCAGCTGGCTTGCCGCCTTGCGGCGGACTGTGATCGCCTCGTCCTTGGACTCGCCGATATGCCCTTCGTTGAAGCTTCACATCTGAGGCAGATTGCCCTGGAGGATGGCGTGGTGTTCACGCGCTATCCCTCGGGACGCAACGGCGTTCCAGCCGGGTTTCCCAACTCGGAGTTCGCCACGCTTGCTGGCGTGCGCGGTGATCGGGGGGCGGCCAGTCTGGATTGGACGATGCCGGTGGAATCCTGCTCCGCACCGCCGGACAGCCTGATGGATGTGGACCGGCAAGCCGATCTCCATCTTGCAAGAGCCCGACTGGAGCGGGAAAGCAATTAACTCCCGCTCAGGCAGGCTCCGGCATGTTTTCGATCAGTTTGTCGAGCGTGATGGGATAATCGCGCACGCGCACTCCAGTAGCGTTGTAGATCGCGTTGGCGACCGCCGAGGCAGGTCCGCAGATGCCGAGCTCGCCGACGCCCTTGGCCTTGAGCGGGCTGATGATCGGATCAAGCGTATCCAGAAATACCACATCCTGGTGTGGAATGTCCGCGTGAACCGGGACTTCGTAACCAGCCAGATCGTGATTGACGAAGAACCCGAACCGATCGTCGACGGCCAGCTCCTCCATCAGGGCGGCGCCTGCCGACATCACCATCGCGCCGATCACCTGGCTGCGCGCCGATAGCGGATTGAGGATGCGGCCAGCATCGCACACGGCCAGCATTCGGCGAATGCGTATCTCGCCGGTATAGACGTCGACGCCGACCTCGCAGAAATGACCGGCATAGGTGCCGACATCGTAGTCGCTCTTGAAATCTCCATACGTCATATCGCCATCGGCTGAGATCGGGCCGGCATCGCGAAGCGACGCCCTCTTGCTGCCCTGGCTGATCCTGCCATTTGCAAATTGTGCTTCGTCGGCATCAAACCCGAGCTTGTCGGCGATCGCCTTCCTCAGAGCGACGCAGGCGGCATAAACACCGGCCGTCGAGCTGGCGGCACCCCACTGGCCGCCGGAGCCCGATGATACGGGAAATCTCGAATCGCCAAGGTGTACGGTCACATCCTCGAGTGGGACGCCCATGCATTCGGCGGCGACCTGCGCGATGATGGTGTAGCTTCCCGTGCCGATGTCTGTCATGTCGGTCGAAACCGATATCCGGCCTTTTCCGTCCAGGCCAACGCGGGCAGCAGATTTGGTGGCCGGGGCGCCGCGGTATCCGGCGGCCACGCCCATGCCAACCAGCCACCGTCCATCGCGCACGCTGCCCGGTTTGGCATTCCGCTTGGACCACTCGAACCGCTTGGCGCCTTCGCGAAGGCATTCGGCAAGGTGGCGGTCCGAAAACCGCTTGGACGGATCGGCCGGCACGGTTTTGGCATCGTTGCGGATGCGCAGTTCCACCGGGTCCATGCCGAGCTTTTCGGCCAGTTCGTCCATCGCCACTTCCAGCGCCATGTGCCCCGGCGCTTCGCCCGGTGCGCGCATGGCATTCCCTTCCGGCAAATCGAGCTGCCCGATGTAGCATGAGGTTAGGTGATTGGCGCCCGCATAAAGCTTGCGCGTCTGGGCGACGCCATTTTCCGGGTCCTCGCCAGTTATGTTGCCGGACCAGCATTCGTGCCCCACTGCCGTCAGCGTTCCATCGCGGTCCGCACCCAGGCGAACGCGCTGGATGGTGGCTGGTCTATGGGTGGTGTTGTTGAAAATCAGCGGACGTTGTAGCGCGATCTTGACCGGTCGTTTCGTGGCTTTCGACGCCAAAGCCGCGAGCACGGCATCCGCACGAACGAAAAGCTTCCCACCGAATCCGCCGCCTATGAAGGGAGAATCGACACGGATTTTTTCCCTCGGCATTGCCAGGATTTCGGCCAGGGCGCGGGCGCTCCAGGCGATCATCTGGTTGCTGGTCCACAAGGTCAGTTCATCGCCCTGCCATGCGGCGATGGTCGCATGCGGCTCCATCATCGCGTGGCTTTCATCCGGGGTCGTATATGTCGCGTCGACCGTCACCGGGGCGGACGAGAACGCGGCATCGAAATCCCCACGGCTCACCTGATCGGGCTTGCCGCCGTTCCCCTCGGCCAGCTTCGATCCCGGCTTGATTTTGGCCAGGTCGTATGCGCCCTTTTGCGAATTGTAACGTGTGCGGATCATGCCCGCTGCGGCTCGGGCCTGTTCGAAGGTCTCGGCCACGACACAGGCAATCGCCTGGTGATAATGCGCGATCTGACGCCCGCCGAACAGCGGGGCGTGGTTGAAGCGACTGGTGCCCACCGGATCGGTCTCGGTCGCCGCGACGATCGTGATGACGCCTGGGGCCTTTCGCGCTTCGGCAAGATCCATTTCGGTAATGGTGCCCTTGGCAATTCCGGCGCCGAGAATGAAGCCGTAGGCCTGGTTGGCGGCAACATCGTGGCGCTCGAAGGCATAAGGCGCGGTGCCGCTGACCTTGCGGGGCCCATCGATGCGTTTGGTTGATTTCCCGATGATTTTCGGATCGTCGAGCAGATCGGCGGGAGCGGGTTGTTCGAATTTCATCGCGTCAGCTCCTTGCCTCGGCCAGGATTCCGGCCAATGTCCGCTCTGCCAGAGCAATCTTGAATCGGTTGTCGTCGCGCGGTGTAGCCTCGGCAAAGGCGGTATTGATGACCGCGCGGGCGCCTTGAGGCAATAAAGCGTCTGCCTCGGCGCTGCGCCATGGGCGTGGTGCGACACCGCCAAAGGCGACGCGTCCCGAACCGTCCGAATGAATGATAGCCGCCACGGAAACCAGCGCGAAGGCATAAGATGCGCGGTCCCTCACCTTGCGGTAGAAATGCCGGCCTCCGGGCGGTTTGGGTAAGGTAACGTGCGTTATCAGCTCGCCGTGTTCCAGCGTGGTTTCGATCTGAGGTGTGTCGCCCCAAAGTCGATGAAATTCGCCGATGGGGATGGACCGTGTGGCACCATCTGGCTTCACCGTCTCTACGATGGCGTCCAGGACGCTCAGCGCATTCGCCATATCTCCCGGATAGGTCGCGATGCATGCGTCGGATATGCCGATGACGCCAAGCTGACGCGAATATCCCCCGATCGCGCCGCAGCCGCTGCCGGGCTTGCGCTTGTTGCATGGCATATTGGGATCATAGAAATAGGAACACCGCGTTCGCTGAAGTAGATTTCCTCCGGTAGTCGCCTTGTTGCGCAACTGACCGCTGGCGCCCGCCTGTATTGCACGCGTGAGCACGGCATAATCGTTGCGGACACGCGGGTGGGCGGACAACGCGGTGTTGCTGACGAAGGTGCCTATCTTCAATCCGCCCTCCGCGGTTTCCTCTACCTTGTCGAGGCCGAGATCCTGGACATCGACGAGATGGGTCGGTGTCTCGATTTCCAGCTTCATCAGGTCCAGAAGGTTCGTTCCGCCGGCAAGAAACTTCGCGCCTTGCTGTGTCGAAACGGCTGCGGCTGCGGCTTGCGCGGAGGCGGCGCGTTCATAAGTGAAGCTGCGCATCGATCAGGCCTCCGAAACTTGAGAAATCGCCGCAACGATGTTGGAATAGGCGCCGCATCGGCAAATGTTGCCACTCATTCGCTCGCGAATTTCCGCCCCCGTCGGCCTCATTCTCGCGTCGAGATCGTCGGTTACATGGCTCGGGACGCCACGCTTTATTTCCTCCAGCATTGCGACGGAGGAACAAATCTGTCCGGGTGTGCAATACCCGCACTGATATCCGTCGTGCTCGACGAAGGCCGTCTGCATCGGGTGGAGATCGTCTGGTGATCCGAGGCCTTCGATCGTAGTGACCTCGTCACCATCGTGCTGCACGGCGAGGCTGAGGCAGGAGTTGATCCGCTCGCCGTTGACGATGACCGTGCAAGCACCGCACTGCCCATGATCGCACCCCTTCTTGGTGCCCGTCAGTTTCAGGTGCTCGCGTAACGTATCGAGCAGCGTTGTGCGCGTATCGAGGTCAAGTCGATGCTGCGTGCCGTTGACCGTCATGGAAACTGGCTTTGATGGTATCGATCCAGAGCCTTGCGCTTTATCCTGGGACCATGCGGGACCCGTTTTTGCGACAGCGACCGAAGCGGCGGAAGATACCAGGACCCCCCGCCGTGAAATCGATAGCATAGAGTCGGTCATCAATGTTCTCCGCGAGTTGCGCGGAGGTCTTGGCATGTCTGGCAATGGCGCGCAAATGCCGCGTCCCGGCAGCGCGGTCAGCGTAGGGGGCAGGCGAGTAGCCCGCTACCTAGTCCAGCCAGGAGATCCAGTCTCCATACGGATGGCAGATGGCCAGGACCTTGCTACAGTTCCATGGCCAGATGCGGAGGGAGAGTTCTACCTGCGATCGGTCTTTGGTCCATTCGAAGGCAATATGCGCAAGCGGCCGTTCTTCCGTAGATCGCGATCCTGCCTGCTCGATCGCCGCCATCGTACTCGCGCGTTCGTCATCCGAGAAATATTGCAGGACCATCGAGTGGAATACGACGCGGCAGGTCCGGTTGTCCTGAGGCTCCGATAATCTTCGGACAACCCAGGGAAGCGCGCTTGCCTGATCGACCTTGGTGGGCAAAGCCTTGGCGAGTTGCAATGCGACGGAGAGGCGCTCGAGCCTTTTGGGCTGGTCCGCAAATACAAAGGACATCAATCGTTCGGCGGTTTCCGGATTGGTCGGATCCATGGGGCTGAGATCGACGCCCCGCGCGCCGATCACCTGCACCGGGGCAGCCGGTGGAGAGCGCCCATGCCAATCGGGCTGAAGCTGGAGCTTGCTGCCCCGGTCGCCAAGCGCAATCGACCCAAGCCGATAGCCATAGCGAGCGAGGTTGAGGTTGAGGCCCGAACTGGAGCCGAGTTCGAGCAATTCGCATGGCATGCCCGTCCATGTAGCCAGGCGCGCAAGCGCGGCATAAATCGCCGCAGTCCGGCCCACTTCGTTCGTTTGGGTCGGATGACGCAGGGCCTCCGCAATGGTCTCGTCGTGAAGCGTGAAGGCGAGCGCGATGGCTTCATCGAAGTCACGGTGCGCGCCGGCATAGAGTTCGCTGAGATAGAGGAGCCGGCCGCTGCGCGCCAACGCGTGCAGGCCCGCATTCAATCGCAGGGCAAGCGCCGCCGCCCCGGTATCGCCGGGCCAGCCGTCGATAAGGGCGCTGATCTGCCGCCCGTTATCCAGTTGACGGAAGGCAGCTTCCAGCACCTCGGCCACGAAGGGAGATCCCATCGATCGGGCATTGTCCGCTTGTATGAGGAGGCAGGCGCGCTGACCGAAGAATGCTTCCACATATCGGCGAAGACGATGAATCGGATTGACCGGATCGGAACGCGTTTCGACAGCCGTCTTCAGCAATAACGGTGACGGCCATGTTTCTGCCTCGACGGAGGCGCGCGGGCGCATGAGCGGTAATCCTTGCACTGGTTCCCTCCTCATCCCGGATCAGCCGCCGCTCGAAGCGCACGCCTGCGCCCAGGGATCAGAATTCGCTCCAGTCGTCGTCGAAGTCGACCGCCAGGTTGCCCTGAACCGGCGCGGGCACGCAGGCGCGAACCGGCGCTGGTGCGCTTACCGGGCTCCGGAAGGTGGCAACGCGCGAATGGTCGACGGTCGCATCCCGCCGCAGGCTGAATTGATTGACCAACCGGGCGAGCTGTTCGGCCTCGTCCGAAAGGCTGCGGGCGCAGGCCGTGCTCTGTTCGACCATTGCCGCGTTCTGCTGCGTCATCTTGTCCATTTCGCCGACCGCGTCGTTGACCTTGGCCAGACTTCCCGCCTGCCCTTCGGTCGCGTGGACCACCGTCTTCATCAGGCCGCTCACATCGGTCAGCTTGGCGGCGATATTGTTCAGGACCTTTCCTGTATCCCCCACCATGGACACGCCCTGGGCAACCTGTTCGCTCGACGTCGAGATCAGCGCCTTGATGCTGCTGGCGGCATCGGCCGAACGCTGCGCGAGCGCTCGCACTTCATTCGCGACGACGGCAAAGCCCTTGCCGGATTCGCCGGCGCGGGCCGCTTCCACGCCCGCATTGAGCGCCAGCAGGTTTGTCTGGAAGGCGATTCCATCGATGACATCGGTGATGTTCTCGATTTCGACGGAAGACTTTTCGATCGCCGCCATCGCTTCCACTGCTTTGCCCATGACTTCGCCGCCCTTGGCTGCATCCGCCTCGACCAATTCGATTGCACGCTGGGCCTGAGAGGTTCCGTCGGCGGTTTCCGCAACCGCGCTGGTTACCTGCTTGCTGGAGGCGGTGGTCTGCTCCAGCGAAGAGGCCTGCTGCTCGGTCCGGCGAGAAAGGTCTTCCGTGGCGACGCGAATTTCCGACGAGCTCACCGATACGATACCCGCCGAGTGAGAGACCTGACGCAGGCTCTCCTCCAGCGTTTCGACCGCGTGGTTGAAAGTGGTGCGCAGGGAATCGTAGGAACCATCGAAGGGTTCGGAAATGGTGTAGGTGAGGTCCCCCTTGGCGATAGCCTCGAGGCCCTCTGCCAGCGATTCCACGACATGCGCCTGGGCATGGTCGGCACTCGCCTTGGCCCGCGCTGCATCGCGAAAGACAACCACCGCCTTCGCCATATCGCCGATCTCATCGGATCGATCCGTCGAGGGTACGACCACGTCCGACCGACCACCTGCGAGATCGCTCATGGCGTTCGTGAGGGCGGTCACGGGTTTCGCAATCGCCCGGGACAACGCCATCGCCAGGCTGACGGCCACTGCGATCAGCATAAGGCCGCCGACAACCAGCGTGACGCGGGCGGTCGAGATCGCCGCGTCCTGCGACTGCGAGTTCGCGGCTATTTCCGCCTGCTCGAATTCCTTGATATCCCGCAGCGGGAGGACGGCGTCGCTGACCATGACCGCCTTGCCCGCCGCACGAACCTCGTCGCCAGCTTCTAGGCGATATCCAGCGCGTACCTTGTCGATCAGCCGGTCGCCCCAATTGGCACGCCACTTGAGCGTTTCTTCTCGCGAGGCTTTCAGCAGGCCGAGCATCTCTGGGTTTGTGAACTCAGCTTCCAACTCGGCTGAAACCTTGTCGTAGTCGTCGCGCCCCTCGTAGTAGGATTTGAGATAACTCTCGTCGCCGGTCACAAGGAAACCGCGAAACTGGCTGTTCTGTCGCAGTATGGACGTTTCGAGCGTCTGTACCTGCGCATAGAGATCCTGATGCCGATTGTTGGCCTCGGTCGTTTCGCTGACCATGCCGATCTTGAGGAAGAAAAGGATCATCATGACTGCTGCGGTGGCGTTGATCGCCATGAAGGCGAAGCCGAGCTTGCGGGGAATGGTCAGCGATTTGAACATTGGGCGACCTGCTATGATTCTGTAGTTGGAACGGCGGTCGGGGACACGCTTTCGCGCGCCCCCGTAAGCCTCAAAAGTTGAAACGGAGTGAAGCCGAGATCGTGCGGCCATAGAGTGTACGGGCCGCGACCACTCCGGTCACGGGAATCGTCCCGTCTATCGTTTCCGTTATTGCCAGCTCGTCGAACAGATTACTTCCGTTCAGCGAGAGCACTATGTTGTTCACCGGTCGGACCTGTATGAAAGCACCGACGGTGGTATAGGCGGGAAGGCGCAGCTTGTTATTGTCTTGCGCATAGCTGCCGGTCGTGCCGATGATCTGAGTGCCGACGCTGAATAAGTCGGTATCGATCTGCGGTGTCACCGAATAGATCAGCGTGGCTTGGTGCCTGGGCTTGTTTCCGATGAGGGCCGGTTCGAACCGGTCGGCGGTAATTTCGGCACCTGTGATCGTGGCGCCCGCATTCACGGTGAAAATACCACGCGTGTACTTGCCTTCCAGTTCAGCGCCATAAGCCTTGTATTTGCGCTGAAGCAGTCGGATCGACGGAATGCCGTCGGCCCCACGAACGATCTGGGTATTGGTCTCGTCGACGTTGGCGAGGAAGCCGGTCACGTTAAACAGCGCATTCGGCTTGCGGAATTTGAACCCGCCTTCAAGCTGGCGCACTTCATCGTAGGCCGCACCCTCGTCTGCCAGTGATCCATCGCTGGTATCGATTGCAGCGGAATAAAGGATGCGATCGGCCGCCGCCCGCCCGCCGACGCTGTAGCGAGCAAACAGCGAGAAGTCGGGCAGCATGTGGAAATTGGCGCTGAGCGAGTACGACAGATAATCGTAGTCGTAATCGACCGGGTCGGCGGCGCGATTTGCAGCGCGAATAGCGACGGTTTCGGCATAGGACGAAGGAACGCCATTGCCATCGACGTCGATGAAACCCACATCCGCCGGACGGTCGATCTGAGCGGTTCCGCGAACCTTGCCGATGTCGTAACGGATGCTTCCGCCAAGAGCCAGCCGGCCCTTCTGGAAGTTGAGCGACCCGTATGGCGCATCGACCGTGTAATCTAGATCGGTTGCACGATTGTAGCCCGCGACGTTGAACGAGATTACGCCGCCCTGGGTTATGGGCATCCCGGCTGCCGTACGGATATTCACCAGCGCGGACTCAGCGTTGCCGACAACATCCTGGAGCACGCCCAGCCAGCGCCAGTCAGACCCGAGGCCCTGCTCCGAATGATAATAGCCGGCAGTGAAGGTCAGTTTGCCGCCGCTCAGGTCCCACACGCGGCTGGCGCGCAGGTCATTGGTCAGGTTGTTCAGGTCGTCGAACTTGAAGTCCGTCGCCACGGTGTAGGAGATTAAACCGTTGCCATTCAGCGTATTCGGGTTGGCGATCACGGTGCCGGCGTTTGGTCCGGTGGCATAGCTGAGCACAGCGCCCGGCCCGCCATAGTTGAAGGCAACGAATGCTGCCGGCAGAATTCGCGTCGAAGCCAGCGTATTTGCCGAAATCGACATGTCCGCATAGCGGAACTTTTCAATGATGCTCCATCCCGAAAGGTCGATCTTGCCTTCGAGACCAATCGATTTGGCGCTCACCTGTGTGAAGTCATTGGCACTGCCCGCCTGCACCCGGTCCTGCTTGTCCAGAAAGGGCAGGGTGGTGATGTTGCGCGCGTGCAGGGTGTCTTCGGTGGCCGAGAATGCGGATAGGCTTTCGTAGACCGGGTCGCTGTTGGTTCCCGAGACGCGCAATGGGACGACATAGTATTGCGGGACCTGCTCATCGAGATATTTGCCGTATAAGCGGACATAGCCGCCAGCAAAATCCTTCGTAAGATTGGCCTTGATCTGCCCCCCCTCGTAAGCGGAATCGCTACCGACGTTGCGGGCACCCTCACCCGTGCGATAGTAACCACCGATGTGCATGCGGAGCGTGTCGTCGAGTTTCACGCCATAGTCCGCATCCACACGGTAGAGATCATAATTGAGACCGCTGCTGAACTGGATCGATCCGCCTTCCACGTCGCCGGTTTTTTCGATCAGGTTGATGATGCCGCCAGGCGCGTTCGAAGCGAACGTCGATGCCGAACCGCCGCGAATGGTCTGGATGCCCGCGAGATTGATATCGACGCGCATGAAATTGTCGGGTGTTGCCTGAAACAGGTCGCCGAATTCGAGCACCGGCAGCCCGTTTTCCTGAAGCTGGATGTATTTCGAACCGTCAGAGACCAGCGGAAGGCCGCGCACGGTGTAGCTGTTGTTGATGTCCCCGGCTGCGGCTTCGGAACGGATGCCTGGGATGGAACGGAAAATTTCCGCCATCGAACGCGGCGCAACCTGGGTGATCTGGGTCTCGATCAACGTGCTGGTCGAAACCGCCGTGTCGAGCGGATCGCGAGCGCGAGCAACACCCGTATTGAACGCCTGCTTCGTCGGACGCGGCGTCGCTACTTCGGGCGCCTCGTCGGCGGCTGCCTGGTTGGCATCGCTGGTCTGCGATAGAAGGTCGTTTTCCGCATAAGCGGGGTAAGCAAAAATGGTTGCGGCAGACAGAAGCAGTGCGGTCTTGAACACCGATAATCCCTTTGTATTGTGGGTAAGTCGGTGCCTGTTAAGGATGATGCTCTAAAAGATCGTGATGTCAGCGTGTCCGAATAATCACGTACGTCGTTTCCATGATCTTTTAGCGGCGCAGTTTTAGTCAATTCGGTTGGTTAGTCGGGCGAAGACGAAGGCAGGAAGCCCGGCCGCCGTCTTCAATCCGGCATTGCTGCCAACACACGGTCCGGGGTAATGGGATAGGACAAGACCCGAGCGCCGCTGGCGTTGTAGATCGCATTGGCGATCGCGGCCGCCCCGCCGCACATGCCGAGTTCGCCGATACCCTTGGCCTGTATCGGGCTCGCCACCGGGTCTCGTTCCTCGATCAGCATGACCTCGCAATCGGGGACATCGCGATGGACGGGCACGTGGTATTCGGCAAGATCGCAGTTTACAAGATGGCCGTCGAGGGGATCGAACAACAAAGCTTCCGTCAGCGCTGCCCCGATGCTCCAGGTCATTCCGCCCAGGCATTGCGACCTTGCGGTCTTGGCGTTGAGCACCCGACCGAAGCCAAATGCCCCCAGCATGCGCTGGACACGCGTCTCGCCCGTGAAGCGGTTCACCCTTACCTCGGCAAAGAACGCGCCGTATCCGGCGGCGACCCAGTCTTCGGCATTCTTGCCGGGTTCGTAGTGCCCTTCTTCCGACCATTCCTCCCCGCCCGACAAATCAGTAAGGGCCTGTCCTTCGGCCGCATGGCCGTCTTTCAGGACCAGATCTTCCTCGTCCTTGCCCGCCGCTTTGGCGAGCCTCTGGCGCAGACCCTTGCAGGCCAGGTAAACGGCCGAACCCACGGAGGATGCGCCCCAGCTTCCGCCCGAACCCGGCCCGCGCGGATGGTCCGTGTCGCCCAGCTCGACGAGCACCTTCTCGACCGGGAGGCCCAGCATTTCGGCGACGACCTGCGCGACGATCGTGTAGGTGCCTGTGCCGATATCGGTCATGTCGCTGGCCACGAGGGCGGTTCCATCGGGCTTCAAAGTTACGCGTGCCTTTGCTTCGCCCACGTTGTGGACGCGGGCCGCGCTGGCCATACCGGTTCCGACCCACCATTCGCCTTCGCGGGTGTGGCGCGGCTTGCGAGGCCCGCTGTCCCAATCGAAGGCTTCGGCCCCCTTGGTGAGGCATTCGGCGAGCTTGCGGGACGAGAACGGCGTGCCTTCGACGGGATGTTTTTCAGGAATGTTTTGCAGGCGCAGTTCGACCGGATCGATGCCGGCCTTCTCCGCGAGCATATCCATCGCCAGTTCGAGCGCAGGCATGCCCACCGCTTCGCCCGGCGCGCGGACAGAACCGGCGGTCATCCGATGGATGCGGGCGACTTCCAGTTGCAGCAGGCGATTGTCGCCGCGGTAAAGAAACTCGCTTGATTGCAGCACCGGCTCGGCGAACTCCTCTCCGGGAAGATTGGAAACGCGTGCCTCGTGTCCGAAGCCGGAAAGCTTGCCATCCTCGCCCACGGCAAGCCGCAGGCGCTGGTCGGTTTCCGAGCGGCGCATGATGCACTGAAAGACCTGTTGCCGGCTCATCACGACGCGGACGGGGCGCTGCAACTCCATCGCGGCAACCGAGGCTGCTACGGTTTCCTCGCTTATGCCCAGCTTGGACCCGAAGCCGCCGCCGACGTAGCGGGAAATCAGCCGCACCTGATCCTCCTCAAGATCGAGCGCATCGGCAAGTTCGGAGATATTGTAGTTCAACATCTGCAAGGATGCGTGAACTTTAAGGTTCTTACCGTCCCACTCCGCAATCGCGGCGTGCGGCTCCATGGCGGCGGAGGCGTGGCCATCGGTGGTGATGGCGACATCGACCGCGTGCGTGGCATCGGCCATGGCCTGCGCCAGATCGCCCTGGCGGGTGGGGCCTTCCTCGACTTCCGCATCTGCTTTTGCGGGATCGAGAAGAAAATCGGAATCCTTCCTGTATTCGACTACGAGATGCTTGGCCGCATCGCGTGCCTGTTCGAAGGTTTGGGCCACCACCAGCGCGATGGGCTGGCCGAAATAGCCGATCTTGCGCGCGGGCTGTTCGGGCGCCTCGCCAGCGGTGCCCTGGGCCGCGCGGGCGGTGAGGCGCGGATCGTCGATCACTGCCACCACCCCGTCGCGATCGAGGACCGAAGCGGCGTTGATACGGATCACTTCGCCTTTCGTGATAGTGGCCGTGACCAGCACGCCTTCGAGGCAGTCCTCCACAGGATACTCGGCCGAATAGGGTGCGGTGCCGGTAACCTTCGCCAGTCCGTCCAGCCGGGAGATC
>NZ_JBELMO010000017.1:0-49098 GCF_042095715.1 Qipengyuania sp.
GGCGGGGTGGCAGGGTGGCGGGGCACGAACCGCAAGCGCAGCGTCGGCAGCACGTGTCCTCTAGCCCGCGGATGGCCCCCCTCCCCGTTCCAGGGAGGGGCAGGTTCAACCCGCCAGTTCCGTCAGCCGCTCCTTCACCGCCGCCAGATCCGCGTCGAAGAGCCGCGCCTGTTCCTCCTGCGCCGCGCCATCCAGGCGCAGCAGGTAGGAGGGGTGCGCGGTGACCCATAGTTCGCTCCCGTCCGCGAGCGGAATCGGCGTGCCGCGCGCCTTGGAAATACTGACCGTCTTGCCCAGCATCGCACGCGCCGCGCTGGCGCCCATGGCCAGCACCAGACTGGGCTGCACGATCTGCCGCTCGCTCTCCACCCACCAGCGGCAGGTGTCGATTTCCTTGGCGGCAGGCGATTGGTGCAGCCGGCGCTTTCCCCGCTGCACGAATTTGAAATGCTTGACCGCATTGGTGACATAGGCGGCGCGCCGCTCGATACCGGCGCGTTCCAGATGTCGGTCCAGCAATTGCCCGGCCGGCCCGACGAAGGGGCGGCCTGCCTGGTCCTCCTGATCGCCCGGCTGTTCGCCCACGATCATCAGGCCGGAAAAGCCCTTGCCGTAGTCCTGTGGCCCTTCCCCCATCACCGCATGATTATCTAGGTTTCCGATCGGGCACTGGCGGCAGGCGTGGATCGCCTTGTCAATGGCCTCCAGCGTTTCGGGCCTTTCGCCCATGTCCAGCGATCCGGCGTCGACCATGGTGCTCTCCCGCTTCTGCGCGCCCGCGATAAGCTCTGGAATCAGAGCGGCTTCGGGCATGTTCTTCCAGTATTTCCTGGGCATTTCTTTTAGCATGGCGCCGATCTTCAGCCGCGCGGGATTGAAGATCGATGCGTAATAGCTGCGCCACAAATCCTCCATCGGATCGCCGCCGGGCGCATCGCCGCGCTGCGCGGGTGGCCCCTCGGTTACGCGCTCCCCGTCCCAGTGGAGAGAGCCCGCCGGCGTCAGGATCGACCAGCGCATATTGGCGAAGCGGCGTACGAAAAAACCGGCATTGGCGCGCAGGATGTGATGTTCGGGCTCGAACCAGGCGACGTAGTGCTCCGCCCCCTCCTCATCCTCCACCAGACGGAAGCGGACGAAGGCGTGCATCTTGTGGCTGTCGCGCCGCACGTTCTTGTCCAGTTCTTCGAGGCGGCGGATCTCCGGATCGGCCTTGTCCTCCATCAGCCGCCCGTTCGCCTGCAACCGCCAAAGCAGGCGGTAGAGCAGCGCGAAGCGTTCGGGGTCCGAATGCAGGATCCCGTTCTTCGACAGGCTGACGAAGCGCTTGTTGGCGCGCACCTCGCTCGCATCCGCGGGGGGCACGGGCATGCGCCGCTCCCCATGGGAGAACAGGTCCGCATTGCCGCCCGGCGCCACCCAGGCGATCCGGTCGGGCGGAACATCGCATTGGACCAAGGCACGCGCGCGTTCGCGCCAGAGGTCGAAATCGTCCGGCTCTGGCAGGTTCACCACGTAATAGGTGCCGAGCTTCACATGCTGGAGCGCGGTCATGCGGCGAACAGCTCCAGCTGCTCGCTTTTGGGTGCCAGCAGCGCGCGCAGGTCCGCCCGATCGGTCAGAACCAGCGGGCGCCAGTCGGCGGTGCAGATGAAAGGGCGCACCTTGGTGAGCGACAGCGTCAGCCGCGCGACATCCTCCAGCCGCAGGGTGCGGTGGCGGCGGCTGGCGAGGATCTTGCCCACCGCCTTCACCCCCAAGCCCGGCACCCGCAGCAGCTCATCCTTGCTGGCGCGATTGACGTCCACCGGAAAGCGTTCGCGAAACTTGAGCGCCCAGGCCAACTTGGGATCGATATCGAGCGGCAGATTGCCGTCGGCTTCGGTCGCCTGCATCACCTCGCCCGGCTTGTAGCCGTAGAAGCGCATCAGCCAGTCGGACTGGTAGAGCCGGTGTTCGCGGATCAACGGTGGGCGTTTCAGCGGCAGCACCGCGCTGGCATCGGGAATCGGGCTGAAGGCGCTGTAATAAACGCGCCGCAGGCGGAAGCTGTCGTAGAGACGGCTGGCTTTACCAACAATATCGGCATCGGTAGCCGCATCGGCCCCCACGATCATCTGGGTGGACTGGCCGGCAGGCGCGAAACGCGGCGCATTGCGAAACCGCTTCTTGGCGTCCTTCGCCTCGGCGATGTCGCCCTTCACATGGCCCATCGCCCCTTCGATCTGGCGGGCATCCTTGTCGGGCGCCAGCCGGGTGAGGCCGGCATTGGTGGGTAGTTCGACATTGATCGACACGCGATCGGCATAGAGGCCGGCCTGGTGCACCAGTTCCGGATCGGCCTCCGGAATGGTCTTCAAGTGGATGTAGCCACGAAAATCATGCTCTTCGCGCAGGATGCGCGCCACCTCCACGATCTGTTCCATCGTGTGGTTGGAGCTTTTGATGATACCGGAGGAAAGAAACAGCCCTTCGATGTAATTGCGGCGATAGAACGCCAGTGTCAGATCGGCGACCTCCTGCGGCGTGAAGCGCGCGCGCCGCACGTTCGAGCTCTTGCGGTTGACGCAGTAGTGGCAATCAAAAACGCAGTGGTTGGTCAGCAGGATCTTGAGCAGGCTGATGCAGCGCCCGTCCGGGGCATAGGCGTGGCAGATGCCCATCCCCTCCGTCGATCCGATTCCCTTTCCACCCAGCGAGTCCTTCTTCGCCGTGCCCGACGATGCGCAGGAGGCATCGTACTTCGCCGCATCGGCAAGGATTTCGAGCTTTTCGAGGATGGTTTGCGACGCCATTCGTTCCATATATGTTCTCTTTATGGATTCGCCAATCACAAATGATGCATCGGGCGAATTTCCTCTCCCGGCCCCGCCCGGTAACCATTGGCGGCAGGTTTGCCTTAACCAGTCGGGCCGCACATTAGGCTGTCTCAAAAGGAGTCGCGCGTGACATCGTCACACACCAATCTCAAATCCTCCCAGATGCCGGACCGCCGCGTGGTGCAGCGTTATCAGGTGGACTGTCCGGCCACGCTGAAGATGGCGGGGGGCATGCGCGAGGGGCGGCTTACGGACCTATCCGTGCGAGGGGCCCAGTTCGACACGCCCGAACCGCCCACACCCGGCACCAGCGGCCTGTTGGGCTGGCTCGACCAGGAACAGTTCTGCACCGTGGTCTGGAGCAAGAACCAGGCCTGCGGCGTCGTGTTCGAACGGCCTGTCGGACCCGAGCTGGTCGAGCGATCGGGCGAGATGATCGAGATCCCCGCAGGGCCGGTGGCCCAGTTCGATAACATCCCCCTCGCCTCCCGCGGGCGCCGTGCCTCACTGGTCTCTTCCGAGAACGGCAGCGGCGAACTCACCGACGAAGCCGGGCAGACCAAGGCCAGAGGCGCAGGGTCTCTCAGGGCTCGCCTCTCGCGGCTGCGGTTGGTGCGCTGACGGGCTGCCCGGACTGCCCGGCACCATTGTTTGCCAGAACGACACATATCCCAAATAGGTCTGGAAGAAGGACTTCACGCGTCCGCTCCGTCTGATACAAAAGACAGGAATCGCGTCTGGGGGTGCGAAACAGGGTCGTGAAAACTGATTTCGAAACTATTCGGGAAACCGGGGTGGCGCAGCCATTGGCGACGCCGCGCGCGCAGGTCGGTCGCAAGGCGCTGATCGTCGATCTCAACAATTTCTCCACGTTTCCGACGCTGGCGGTCGGCTTGCTGGTGGCAGCGATGCGAAACGCCGGCCATTCGGTCGAGCTGCTGTCTCCGCTGGCGAATGACGTGCCCGCCGCCGAGCGCGAACGGCGCGAAAGCTGGCGCGATCAGGCCATGCGCCGCATCCACTTGTCCACCCGCCCCTCGTTCCGCCTGATGCGCGATACGGCCCGAAGGGTTCGCTTTACCTGGAACAACAAGGTGCATCCCCGGGTGGTGCGCGAGACGAAACGCGCGCTGGAGCAGGGGCCGGACGTATTGCTGATCTCCGCCTATCTTCAGCACTACAAGTCGGTCCGCGCGCTCGCCGCCATCGCCGCGGCACGGGGCATTCCCGTGATCCTAGGCGGGCCGGTCTTCAATCTGCCGCGAACCGCGGAGGTCTGGCGACAGATCCCGGGCGTCACCGCCGTGGTGGGCGCCGAATCCGATCTTGGCCTCGATGCCCTGCTGGCGGCGATCGGCAAGCCGGACGAGATGCTGGCCATTCCCGGCGTGACCCTTCCGGACGGGCGCCGTGGGCCCCCGGCCCCACCGCTGCGTAATCTCGACCGTACGCCCGTCCCAGATTTCACAGATTTTCCCTGGGATCGCTATCGCTTCCCGGTGGTGCCGGTGATGACGGGGCGCGGGTGCCAGTGGGACAAGTGCAGCTTCTGCAGTGATGTCGTCTCGGTCAGCGGGAGGACTTTCCGCACCCGCAGCGTGGAATCGGTGATGCACGAGATGCGCGAACAGTCGCAGCGCCACAACACCACCAATTTCCTATTCCTGGACCTGAAGCTCAATTCGCATCCCGGCATGCTGCGCGGCATCGTCGATCAGGTGCAGCGCTACGTCCCCGGCGCCGAATGGGTCGGGACGATCCATGTCGACCAGCGCCGCGACAACGGCCTGACCCCGCGCGAATTGCGCGCCGCGGTCAATGCGGGGATGCGCCGCGTCAGCTTCGGGCTGGAGAGCGGGAGCCAGCGAATGCTGGACGCAATGAACAAGGGGACGACGGTAGAGGGGAATTCGGCCTTCATCCGCGCCGCCCACGAAGCCGGGCTGAGTGTCCGCTGCACCGCCTTCAAGGGGTTTCCTGGTGAAACGCCCGAGGATCTGGAGCTGACGGCCGAGTTCCTGGAAGAGCACGCGGCCTATATCGACCGTGTCCGCTTCAACGATTTCGCGGTGATCGAGGATACCGAGATCTACAACGACCTGCTGGCCATGCCGGACCGATTCCCCATGTCGGTGACCAGGATGGACGATCGCAACGCCCGCGCGCTCTACCGCAATCCCGAAGGGTACGGGCGTCCCTATCGGCAGGCGAAGGCTCGCGTCGCGCGCGCGGTCTACGCCATCAACCGCAAACCGGTGAGGCGCGCCGCGGCCGCTTTTGACGGTTTGATGTAGTCCGGTGCAGGCCCGCGATTCCAAGAGCCGATCGAGCCCGCTCGAACGGAGGCTGAGGCGATTGACCCCCGGCGAGCGATTGGAGGAGGCGCGCGCCTTCATCGCTCGCCACTATCGCGAAGCCCCGCCAATGGATGGCCAGTCGTGCCCCAGGCGCCAGGCCGCCGTGGCCGCGGAGCTGAAGCGCACCGGCACTTATCGCCATACGCCCGAGGAGCTGGTTTTCGGCGCGCGCATCGCCTGGCGCAACCACGCGCGCTGCATCGGGCGCTCGCTCTGGTCGTCGCTGGTGGTGCTGGACTTTCGCGACACCAGCGATCCCGATACCATCGCCGCGCGGACCTTCGAACATATGCGACGAGCCGATCGCGACGGGAAACTG
This sequence comes from Qipengyuania sp., assembly GCF_042095715.1. Classification (GTDB taxonomy): domain Bacteria; phylum Pseudomonadota; class Alphaproteobacteria; order Sphingomonadales; family Sphingomonadaceae; genus Qipengyuania. The sequence continues at coordinate 5,496 of NZ_JBELMO010000017.1, forward strand.
CAATCGGTCATGTCGGTCTTCGCGCCCGCCGCGCCCGGCGCCTCTCCCTGTTTCATCGAGAACGACCAGGTGCTGCAATACGCGGGCTATTTCGCCGATGGCGAAGTGATCGGCGATCGGCGGAACATCGAATTCACCCGCATCGCGAAGCAGCTTGGCTGGACCGCGCCGCAAACGCCCGGCCCTTTCGACCTGCTGCCGCTCATCATCCGTGACACACATGGTAACCGCCGCTTGTACGACATCCCCGCCGATGTCGCGCGCGAAGTGCCGATCCGCCATCCCGAATACCCCGCCCTCGCCGAACTGGGGCTGCGCTGGTATGCTGTACCTTGTGTCAGCGGCATGATCATGACCATCGGCGGGATCGACTATCCTTGCGCGCCCTTCAGCGGGTTCTACATGGCCACCGAGATCGCCAGCCGGAACTTCGCGGATGAGAACCGATACGATATGCTGCTGCCAGCGGCCCGAGCTTTCGGCTTCGCCACGCAGCGTGGGCAGGACATGTTCTGGAAGGATCGCACCCTGATCGAACTCAATCGCGCGGTGCTGGAATCCTATCGCTCGGCCAGAGTCACCATCATCGATCACCATTCGGCGAGCGAGCAATACATGATCTTCGACCGGCGTGAGCGGGCCGCCGGGCGCCCCCCATCGGGCGAATGGGCATGGATTGTGCCGCCGCAGGCGAGCGCGGGATGCCCGGTGTTCCACCTGCCGATGACGGATCTGGGCGCGGTCCCCAATTTCTATCGTTCGCGCGCAACCGATGGGGTCGCGCTGCGCGAAACCTATTCGGACGAGACACATACCACCCGGGTCCAGGACCGAATGCGCCGCTTGCGTGGCCGCTATCGCAACTGGCGGCGGCGCCGCGACTGACGCCCGTGCCCGGCACGCCCGCCCCCTTCAGCGTCATTGTGCCCGTTCACAACGAAGCGAGCCGGCTGGGCGAAACGGCACTCGCGCTGATGGACGGCCTGCCGGAGGATTGGGAGCTCATCTTCGTCTGCAACGGCTGCACCGACGGCAGCGAGACCATACTGGAACGGATCGCGGGACGGCGCGCCATTATCCTCACTGCGCCGCGCGGCAAGGCCGTGGCGATCCGCGAGGGGGAGGCTCGCGCGCGCTTTGCTTCGCGCTTCTACGTGGATTCGGACGTGCTGATCCACGGCGCCGACCTGGCGCGGCTCGCCACCTGCCTTACTGCGCCGGTGGAGTTGGTCTCGCCGCGCATGGTGTTCGATCTGGCGGGCGTCGGACCCCAGATGCGGCGCGTCCTTATGGTCTGGCTGTCACTGCCGCACGCGCAAGGCGCAGCCTATCACCATGTTCTGGGGGTGAGTGCGGCGGGGCGTGCGCGGTGGGGCGAGTTTCCCGATCTGCTTGCGGACGATGCCTTCATCGAGTCGCGAATTCCGGACGGGCGAAAACGCGTGGTGCCCGATGTCGTGGTCACGGTGCGGCCGCCGCGTAGCATGACGGCTTGGCTCGGCGTGCGCGCCCGCTGGCACGACGGACACGGCCAGATGCGCGCCATGGGATACGCCCCGCCGCATGCACCCGGCCAGTACCGGGCGATCGCGCAGACGCTGCACACACCGTCGCAATGGGTCAATGTGCTACTCTACGTCGGATCGGTTCTGGCCGCGCGGCTCCTGTCCGCCCTGCCCCGCCGTGGCTGGTATCGCGACGAGACTTCGCGGTAGGGCGCTGGTCAGGACCGTGGCAGGCGGAACGTTGCGGATCGCGGGTGTGATTCGGGCGGGCTGGGTCTCGCGGGCGATGGATCCCGTCTCGGTAGCCTTTGTCCTGTTCCCGAAAGTAACGCAGCTGGACCTGACGGGTCCGGCCTAGGTCCTCTCGCGGCTGGGCAATGTTTCTCTCGATTTGGTGGCCGGATCACTCGACCCTGTTGCCACCGATGCTGGGTTCTCGATCAATCCGACCTGCGTCTTTGCCGACTGCCCGGCGCCCGATGTCATCTGCGTGCCCGGCGGCGCGGGGGCGGACGATGCGATGTTCGATCCGGATTGCATTGCGTGGCTGCGCACCGCTGCGGCTTCGGCCAGTTGGATCACCAGCGTATGCACCGGCTCCCTCGTCCTCGGCGCCGCCGGGCTCTTGACCGGAAAACGGGCAACCAGCCACTGGCTCTCGCGCCCCATGCTGTCGGAATTCGGCGCCATCCCGGTGGCGGAGCGGGTTGTATTCGATGGCAATGTCGTGACCGGGGGCGGGGTGACGGCCGGTATCAATTTCGCATTGGCGCTGGTTGCCCGGATAAGGGGGGAAGATCATGCCAGAGCGGTGCAACTCGCCCTGGAATACGATCCCCAGCCGCCCTTCGATGCCGGCTCTCCCGAAAGCGCGGGGGAGGAGACCGTCGAAAGAGTGCGGGCTCTGACGGCGCAATCCCAGGCCGATCGGCTGAGCAAGGTAAGTGCGGCGCGCGCGCGACTGGACCGGCGCGCTCCCTGACAGCCGCCCGCATGGTTAATGTAGCGGCAAGCATGGGGTAAAAGGCTCCATTAACCCAATTCTGTCACAGCGGGGATATCTGGAGAACGAGCGATAATGGCATCCTATCTGTCCCGGACGGCGCACGCCGCCGATCGCAGGGCGTATCAGCGCTTGACCGTCGACTGCCACGCGCAGCTGGTTCTGCCGAGCGGCGAGCGGGCGGGGCGGATCAGCGATTTGTCCGAATCGGGCGCGCGGTTCGAAACCGAGAAGCCACCTCTGGCCGGGACCAGCGCCCGGCTGCTGTGGGGCGACCAGGACCGCCCCTGCCGGGTGATGTGGTCCAGCGACGGGCGCTGCGGCCTCCATTTCGACCGCCCCATCGACAATACCATCGTCGCACGCACCGCCAGCGGCGAGCAGGGTGCCCAGGGCCGTTTCGGGCGGGTGATCGGGCAATCTTCCTCTCTGCGCGCGCTCAGACCCGGAATTCGTCCGACCAGAGGTTGAGACTGATTGCGTTCGGTGCGTCGCTCCGCCTACTTGGGTGAATGACCAAGTGGGTGATCGACAGATCTTTGGGCTTTTAGGGGCCCTCAGGCGCACAGGCCCTGCAGAAACCAGTCCGGCGCCGCGCCCGCCGCATCGCTGCCCCGCCCATCGCCGATCAGGCCGCAGCGATAGATCCAGTAACGCCTGCCCTGCCGATCCTCGATCCGGTAATAGTCCCGCAATCGCGTGCTTCCCCTCTCGCGCCACCACTCCGGGGCGATGCGTTCCGGCCCCTCCACGCGCGCCACATCATGCACCGTGCCACGCCAGCGGAACCGCTGGGGATAGCCGTCAGGGGTGGCGTAGAGCACGGCGATCTTTTCGGGTTTTTCTAGCATCTTCAAAGGTCTGCTATGGAAATCGAAGGTTTCTTGTGAAGCGGGCTCAGGTGCCAGCGGTCGCTGCCAGCGCTGGGCGCGCTCGGGCAAATGGCTGGCAAAGGGGACCGGACGAGTGACTGCCCCCTCCCCCAGCCGCGCGGTCAGCCGGTCGATGCAGGCGGCCAGCGATGTGCCGTGCCGCTCCGCCGCCGCCTCGAAGTCGCCTTGTGCCAGCGCAAGCGGTTCCGACCAGCTGGCCCGCAATCGCACCATCTCGATCCCGAAACCGGCATCGATATCGTCCAGCTTACCATTAAAAAGACGGGATATATGTGCCGCCTCCCGGGTCGGTGCCGCCAGTTCAAGCCGGCGCACGGTCACTACGCCATCTACCCGCCAAAACCCCAGTTCCAGGCGCCGGGCTCCTTCCCCGCGCCCCTCGAGCTCGCGCGCCATGTCCTCGGCAAGATCGGCCACGATGCGATCCAGAAGAGAGCGGTGACGGATCGGTTCCATTAGCCGGCGCTGGACCAATGGCAGGTCGACCGGCACCACCGGCAACAACGGCTCCGGGATACGGCCCAGCAACTGATCGAGCCGAACCAAGGGGTTGGCGGCAGGAGAACGGCGATTGCGGAAGCGCCGCTGGAGAGCGTCGCGCCCCGAATTCTTGCCATCGATGCCCTCTTCCACCCCGGCCAGCTGCCCGATGTGCTTGATGCCGAGCCGTTTGAGCACACTCGCCACCTCATCATCCAGCCTGAGCGCGGCAACGGGCAGATCGGCGAGGCGCGAGACGATGCTTTCCCCCGTATCGAGGATCGCACCGGCGCGGCCGAAATGCGACAGCGCCCAGGCTGCGCCCGCCGTGGGGGCAAGCGCCGCCCGTATTCCCAGACCGCGCCTGGCAAAACAGGCCGCTACATCCGCCATGAGCCTGGCTTCCCCGCCGAACAGATGCGGCACCTCGGTCACATCCACCAGCAGGCCGTCAGGCGGGTCGAGCGCCGTCCACGGGCCCCAGCGCAGGGCCCAGACCGCCAGCTGTTCCAGCAACGCACGATCGCCGGCCGGATCATACGGCGCGGTGAGGATCTGCGGGCACAGGGCCCGCGCATCGCTCAGCATCATGCCGACCCGCGCTCCTGCTTCGCCCCCTGCACGGCTCACCGCTTCGATACGCGGGCCATGGGCGGTATGGGTTATGAGAACCAGCGGCTTGCCGTCGCTTTCGGAGTCGTGGGCCAGCCTATGGCGGTCCATCGCCAGCGCGGCGAGCCACAGCGACATAATGCGGCGGGGCGGCGGCATCAGTGAACCGCCGCAAGGGCTCTTGACGGTCCTGCTGCCGGTACTGGTGTGTTCTGCGCGGTTTCTAAGGGCTTGGCCGCGACCAGATCCCCGCCCTGCCCGGTCAAGATCCATCGTCCGGGCGGGTGTCCACGGGCGCGGAACAGTTCGGCATGCCAGGCAGGCGCCCCCGGAGCGCGGACCTCCCATGCGTCGGGCGCCGAAGGCGCGCTGGAAACCTGCCAGCGCAACCGGGCCGAGGACAGATCCCGCTCGGCATCCAGTCTCACCAGATACAGCGAGACCCCATGCCGCTGGGCCGCCAGCGTCAGCCGCCGCGAAGCGGTGAAATCGAGCGCCTTTGGATTGCCCAGGATTTCCCCGACCACGAAGGCCATATCACGGCATCGAACCCCCTCTTCGATAGCGAACAGCGCATCTTCTGCCTTCCGCGCCAGAACATGGACGATCCGGTGCCGGATTTCCCTGGGGAGCCCAGGACGGTACGGTCGGCCGTTCACACGGGCGGCATCGCGCGTCTGCACCCACAGGATCGAGCGGCGATCCTCGATCTCGCCACCCTCCATCCGCCGGCCACTTCTCATATCATCGAGCGCCAGGGCAAGCGCACTCCCCGTTCCACCACCGTCAGTCCCACTGGCGAAGATCTCGCTGTGGCAGACCCCCCCAAGCCCCGGACGCCATCGCGTGCTGGGCTGGGATGGCAGCAATGGCATTTCGTTCCGGCGAGGAAATAGCTGGTGGATCATGGCAGGCCGACTCATATGTTCATCTTATGTTCCAATCCTGGCGAAATCGCAACGATCTCTCCACACCGGGACCGATCCCGGCGTTCGCACATTGATAGGTCAACGCAACGCAAGGAGAGCACGATGAAACATGCCGAAGGAAATCCCGACGAACTGAAAAAGAAGTTCTGGAAATCTCTCGCCGACTCACCCTTCCTTTTCCTGGAGCTCAAGAACCGCACCGAGACTGCGGTGCCGATGAGCCCACAGCTGGACAAGGATGCCAACAGCTCAATCTGGTTTTTCACGCATACCAAGAGCGACTTTGCTGCCCTGGGTCCGGCAACCGCCACCTTCCAGAGCAAGGGGCATGACATCTACGCCCGTTTCGATGGCAATCTGGTGCGCGAGACCAGCCAGGAGCGCTTCGACCAGTTCTGGAATAACTTCGTCGAAGCCTGGTACGATGGTGGCAAGGACGATCCCGACATCCTGTTCCTACGGATGGACCTTGGCACCGCAGAGATCTGGGACGGCGACCTCGGCCTTCTCAACACGGCAAAAATGGCGCTCGGCATGTATGTCGAAGACGAAGCCGAAGAACGCCACGTAAAGGAAGCCGCGCTCTAGCGTCGGCCCCCTTCACACCACAAATAGAAAGGGCCGCCCCGTGAAGAGCGGCCCTTTTCGTATCGGCAGCTATCAGGACTTGGGTGTGTCGATCGGCATCATGTCCTCATTACCCTCTATGTCGTCCACCACAGTCACGATACCGCGCCCGAGATGGCTGCGCGACCGGCTGTAGAAGAAATATACAAACAGCCCCAGAATCCCCCAGCCGGGAAGCACGAGAATCGCTTCGATTGGCAGATTGAGATAGAGGAACAGGCAGCCGATGATGGTCAACGGCGCGATGATCCAGGCCGCCGGCATGCGAAACGCACGATGCCGCTCGGGATCCTTCTTCCGCAGAACAAGCACGGCAACGGCCACCATGAAGAAGGCATAGAGCGTTCCCGCGTTGGCATAATCGGCCAGCACGCCGACAGGCAGAAACGCAGCGCCGAACGCAACCACCAACCCGGTCAGGAAGGTCACGATGTGTGGCGTCTTCCAGCGTGGATGCACGGTGCTGAGCTTTTCGGGCAGCAGTCCGTCGCGGCTCATCACGAAGAAGATACGGGTCTGGGCGAAGATCAGAACCAAAATGACCGACGGCAGTGCGAGGAAGGCGGCGACACCGATCATGTTGCCGATAGCGGAGAAACCGATCGCGCGGAGCACATGGGCCAGCGCCTCGTTGGAGCAAACCAGCGCTCCGGAATATTCCGGCAACGCACATTGACGCGCCAGTTCTTCAGACCCGGCGGGGAAAGGAATGCCGCCCGGACCCATGATCGGCTGTCCACCGATCGTCCCGATCGCACCGGCCGCCACAAGGATGTAGAATACGGTACAGAACAGTAGCGAGCCGATAAGACCAAAGGGAACATTGCGCTGCGGGTCCTTGGTCTCTTCCGCCGCGGTCGAGACCGCATCGAAGCCAACGTAAGCGAAAAAGATCGTGGCGGCCGCACCGACTGCACCCAGCCCCGTGCCGAACCCGCCGAATACGCCAGCGGGAAGGAAGGGGTTGAAGTTTGCGGCATCGAATTCCGAGCTGGTCAGTGTCAACGCAACGAAAGCTGTAAGCGCGGTCACCTTGATGGCGACGAGAACAGCGTTGACCTTGGCGCTTTCGCTGGTCCCGATCATCAGCAACCAGGTTACCAGCATGGCGATCACGAGAGCCGGAAGGTTGATGAAGCCACCGGGCGCGCCGCCGAGCGCCAACGGGCCCGCGGCAAGCCATGCCGGGAGTTGAATGCCGAGAAACTCATTGAGGATCGTGCCCGAGAAATAGCCCGACCATCCGACCGAAACCGCGCTGGCGGCGACCGCATACTCCAGGATCAGGGCCCATCCGACCGTCCAGGCCAGAAACTCCCCGACTGAGGCATAGCTATACGTGTAAGCGGATCCGGCGACCGGGATCATCGCGGCCACCTCGGCATAGCAGAACGCGGCCACGATGCAGACTGCGCCTGCGATGGCAAACGCCAGCATCAGCCCTGGCCCCGCTTTCTGGGCACCGGCGGCAGTAAGGACGAAGATCCCCGTGCCGATGATGCAGCCGATGCCAAAGAGCATCAGTTGAAAGCCGCCCAACGTGCGTTTGAGGCTCTTACTCTCCGCCGTAGCCAGAATGGCGTCGAGCGGCTTGACCCGATCGAGTAGCATGTAACCCTGTTCCTCCCGTAACAGGTGACGCTGCAAGATCGCGCGACACCTGCGGCGCGACGCTAGCGCAAGACTCCCGCAATACAAGGCGCAATCTCGTGGCTTTCCCACGCCCGTGCTGCTGTGTAGGTGCAGCCCATGTCCACGACCTTTCAGCTCGACACCGCGACCAGTCGCGCTACCCCAACCCCCAGACCTCGCAAGCGCCTGACGGTACCCGCCATCCGGGATCATAAGAAGGAGGGAAAGACCAGCGATCCGCTCGTGATGCTGACGGCCTATACGGCGCGGCAAGCCCAGTTGTTGGACGAGCACTGTGACATGCTGCTGGTCGGAGACTCACTTGGCCAGGTGATCTACGGATTGCCCACTACGTTGCAGGTAACGGTCGACATGATGATCGCACACGGTGCGGCCGTGGTGAGGGGTAGTTACCACGCCCTGGTTATCGTCGACATGCCCTTTGGCAGTTATGAGGGATCCAAAGAGCAGGCCTTCGAAACTGCGCGCCGGATCATGGCAGAAACCGGATGTGCAGCAGTCAAGCTGGAAGGCGGCGATTCCATGGCCGAGACAATCGCCTTTCTGTCCTCGCGCGGCATCCCCGTGATGGCGCATGTCGGGCTGACCCCGCAGGCAGTCAACGTGCTGGGCGGTTATGGCGCGCGCGGTCGAAGCCAGAGGGAACACGAGAAAATCCTGTCGGACGGCAAGGCGGTACAAGACGCCGGGGCCTTCGCAGTCGTGGCGGAAGGCGTGCTGGAGCCGATCGCGATATCCCTCACGCAGTCGCTTGATATTCCGGTCATCGGGATCGGAGCCAGTGCCGAATGCGATGGTCAGGTTCTGGTGACCGAAGACATGCTTGGGATGTTTGAACGTGTCCCGAGATTTGTGAAGAAATACGAGAACCTGGCGGAAGTCATTTCAAAAGCGGCAGGCAAATATGCCGAAGATGTCCGCGCCCGTAGCTTCCCATCCAGCGACCAGACATATCAGCCGAAGGACTGACCAGCCAGATGCGACAGATCCTCCGCCATTATACATTTTCACTGGTCTTCATGGCCGTCTGTCTTGCGCTGGCGGCCTGGTATGGGATGTCGAGCACCGGGACACTGGCTGGCATGGCACAAGTGCTGTGGATCGTCTTCGTCCTCGCCGTACTGGAAATCTCGCTCAGCTTCGACAACGCGGTGGTCAACGCATCCGTGCTCAAAAAGATGGATGAGGTGTGGCAGCGGCGATTCCTCACTTGGGGCATCGCCTTCGCGGTTTTCGGCATGCGGATCGTTTTCCCCTTGGCCATCGTCGCCGTCGCGGCGGGCATCGGCCCTGTGGAAGCAGTACGACTCTCGCTGAACAATCCGGCGGAATATGAGAGAATTGTCAGTAGCGCGCACGTCGGGATCGCCGGGTTCGGCGGCGCATTCCTGGCGATGGTCGGCCTGAAGTTCTTTTTCGACCGCGAGAAGGAAATTCACTGGATCCGTTGGATAGAACGCAATCTGGCGAAGTTCGCCGCCTTGCCGGCAGCGGAAATCGTCCTGCTTCTGCTTAGTCTCTGGGGCATTTCCAGCTTGCTGCCGGATGAGGACGCGTTGACCTTCCTCATCGCCGGCATCCTAGGCCTCGTGACCTTCATCGCGGTCGAGGGGCTGAATACGATATTGGAAATGAGTGAGGAAGGAAGGGACCTGACCGGCGCGGCGGTGCGCAATGGGCTGGGCGGATTTCTTTACCTCAACGTCCTCGACGCCAGTTTCAGTTTCGATGGCGTGATCGGTGCCTTCGCGCTTTCCAACAACATGGTCATAATCGCACTGGGCCTTTCGATCGGGGCTATGTTCGTACGCTCGATGACGATCCATCTGGTCCGCCAGGGTACGCTTGCCCAATATCGGTTCCTCGAACACGGCGCGTTCTGGGCGATCATTGCGCTGGGTGGGATCATGCTCGCATCGGCACGCTGGCACATCCCCGAAACGATCACCGGCGTCATCGGTGCGGTGATGATCGGTTTGTCACTGTGGTGGTCAGTCAGGTTCAACAAACGGCATCCTGAGCTCGCCAATCAGAGCCATTAGGACGGTCAGGCCTGCATGTCGTATTGCTTGAGAAGATCGTAGAGTGTCGGGCGGCTGATACCCAGCAGCTTGGCGGTCTGTGAAATGTTGCCCTCGCTGCGGGCCAAGGCCTGGCGGATCATGCGGCGGTCAGCCTGCTCGCGGGCCGCCTTCAGGTTGAGCATCGTTTCAGTCTCGCCATTGCTCTCTCCCAGGTCCAGATCGTCGGCGCAGACGAGCTTGCTTTCGGCCATGATAACCGCCCGCTTCACCCGGTTCTCCAGCTCGCGAACATTGCCCGGCCAGTTCCAGCTATCGATCGCCGCCAGGGCGTCGGGGGCGAAGCCCTTCACCTGCGGGTTCATTTCCGATGCGAAGCGCGCAAGGAAATGTTTGGCCAGCAAGACCGCATCTCCTGCGCGCTCGGACAGGGTCGGAATTCGCACTACGATCTCGGCCAGCCTGTAGAACAGATCCTCCCGAAAGGTTCCGGCGGCGATCATAGCCTCCAGATTCTGATGCGTCGCGCAGACGATACGGGTGTCGACGGCAATCGCCTTTCTCCCCCCGATGCGCTCGATTGTGCGCTCCTGCAGGAAACGGAGCAGCTTTACCTGAAGGGGCAGCGGAATATCGCCAACTTCGTCCAAAAACAGCGTGCCGCCGTTTGCCATCTCGATCTTGCCCTCGGTCGTTTTCACGGCCCCGGTAAAGGCCCCTTTCTCATGACCGAACAATTCGCTTTCAAGCAGGTTTTCAGGGATCGCCGCGCAATTGATTGCTACAAAGGCTCCTTCCCGTCGCGCACTGGACTCATGGACGCCGCGCGCGAGCAGTTCCTTGCCGGTCCCGCTCGCCCCGAGAAGCATGACTGACACATCGGCATTGGCAACGCGTTCGATCGTGCGGGCCACCTTCATCATTTCCGGCGCGGCCGTGATCATGCGGCCGAGCACGGTTTTGTCCTCGTCCACCTTTTCGCTCAGACGGCGATTTTCGGCCTCGATCTGATGCAGTCGATAGGCGCGGCTGACGATCAGGCCGAGCGTGTCGATATCCACCGGCTTCTGATAGAAATCGTAGGCGCCGCGCTGGATAGCCTCCAGCGCGCTTTCCCTCGCTCCGTGCCCCGAGGCCACGATCACCTTGGTATCGGGCTTGAGCGCCATGATGGCATCGAGAACTGCGAACCCTTCGGCGGTGCCGTCCGGATCGGGCGGCAGACCGAGGTCGAGTGTCACGACATCGGGCATCTCCGACCGCAGCGCCACAAGCGCGCTTGCGCGATCTCTGGCTGGCACGACTTCGAAATCCTCATACGCCCATTTCAACTGGGCCTGCAGACCGTCGTCATCCTCGACCACGAGCAGTTTGGGTTTATGCGCGGACATCAGGCGGCTTCTTCCTTCGGGGCGGCGGTGGCGGATCGATCACGAAGGCGAAGTGCCTCTGCGAGAGGAAAACTTACGGTGAACCGCGAACCCAGCTTTTCGCGGGATTCGACATCGAGACGGCCGCCCATCGCCAGCACAAGCTCGCGCGCTTCGCATGCCCCGATACCGAAGCCGTTCCCCTTGGTGGAAACGAAGGGACGAAACAGCCCCGATCGCACGAATTCCGCGCTCATTCCGGCGCCCGTGTCGATAACCGAAATCTCGCCGCGAAGACCGGAACTGCGGACCGAAAGCGTTACCGTGCCATTGGCATCGCTGGCATCCACCGCATTCTGGATGAGATGCGCGAGGGCCTGTTCGAGCGTGTCGCGGTGGCTCATGACCGAACAGGTCCTGTCGCCCTGGACGAGGATTTCGCGCCGGGATGCGAATCGCCTGGCCAGCTCCCTAGCCAGCGTCACCAGTTCCACCGGTTGCGCCTGTTCGGGCTTGCTCGCGTTGTAACGGCCGAGGCGGGATACCAGCGCGTCGAGTTTGTCGGCGCTGTTGCGCAGCGTAATCAGCATGTCGTCGCGAAACGCCGGATTGTCGGCGTGCTTCGCGGCGTTGCGCGACAGGAGGCCCAACTGGCTGGACAGATTCTTGATGTCGTGCATCACGAAGGCCATCCGCCGATTGAATTCGTCGAAGCGCTCCGCGTCACGCAGCGCTTCCTGGCTCGCCTGCTCCGCCAGATAGCTGGCAACCTGCTGGCCCGCGATGCCGAGCAGATCGTGATCCTCCCAGTCGAGACTACGCCCCGTTTCCGGCCGCGCCAGAATGACGACGCCGACCAGCTTTTCGCCATGGAGAAGCGGGATCGCCGCCCAGGCGCGATTCTCTTCGCAGAGCCAATCGGGGATCACGTGATCCGTCGCGGTTTCCCGATCGGCCCGCATGCAGTCCAGATCGAGGATCGTGGGATCGCGTTCGATCCGGCGCACGAGTGCCCTCGGCAGGGCGATGGCGGGCACTTCGGCGGTGGCCCACTGCCACCGGGACGCCAGCGTCAGAGTGCCATCGTCCGACGGTGTGAGCAGCAGGCCGGACGGGCTGTCGGCCATGTTCGCCAGCGAGCGGATTGCTCGCTCGTGCAGGCCCCCTGTGGACTGGCCGGCCCCCGATATGGTGCGCGTGAAACGCAGCCATACGCTGCGATAATCGTATCGGTGCCGGAAAAGGTGTTTGAGCACCGCCGTGCGTGCCAAGTTCCTCAGCCGCTCGGAAGGAAGCCAGAGGAGCGAAAGGGCCGCGGCCGCCAGAAGGAAGGCGACCTGCGTGACCTGGGCCAGATCGCCCGCGAATCGCGCCACTCCATTGGCGAGCGCGATCATGGTGAGGAAGTAGATCGCGACGATCCCTAAGGACAGCGTGCTGAAGGTCAGCGCGCGGGAGGGCCGGAACGCCAGATTGGGCGCGCGCACGCTGGCGCCAATGCCGACCGCCAAGACCAGACCTATGGCGAAAAGAGCGCGCAGCAGATTGAGTTCTTCCGCGGCGCCGCCCGTGAGATAGGCGATGGTATGGAGATTGAGTTCGAAGGCCCAGAAGGCCGCGATCCCGCCGCAGCTCCATGCCAACAACCGTCGTGAGCTGTCCGCCGCGCCGCCATAAAGATTGTGGAGGAGCACCAGCGCACCGGCAGAAACCATCATGCGCAGCAGGGCCGCTATTGCCAGCACGCCGTCCGCCTCGCGCCATCCGAGAAGAATGAATTGCAGACTTTCAACAATGAGAAGTGCCGCGACCAGCGGCCTGACCTGGGCAACCGCCTCGTGCCGACCATCGTTGGCGAACATGCGGTAGCCGGTAAACAGCCACGCCAGGTTGCGCAGCGCCTCCGCACACCAGACTATTTCATGATTGACGCCCAGCGCCGCGACAGCCACCGCCCACGCAGCCGTGACTGCGAGGGCCAGCACCAGAGAATATCGCTCGGCCTGGACCCGCGCGTTTCGGCGAAGGACCGCGAGGGCGGCAAAGCCTGCACCGATCGCACATGCTCCATACAGGAAAAGGGCAAGAACTCCGGTCATCAGCGCAGACGCCGGACATTGCGCTTCACCCGCCGATTGGTGGTTGTAAGCCGGTGGTGCTCGCTGCCCATGGCCGCATCTTAGGTGCGGACGATGAAATGTCGGTAAATTTTACACGAGCTTCAAGACAATGAGGGGACCGTTATTCCCCGTCCACGGCATCGCGCGCAGCGTCGCCGGCGTTCTGCGCCGCCGTGCCCACCTGGTCGGCGGCGTCCGAAACGCTGTCGGCCGCACCGGCGATTGCATTGTCCTTTGCCACTTCCGCGCCGCTCTGCTGCGTAAAGAGATAGATTCCCACGATTGCCAAGGCCAGCACCAGCAGCGGAACGATCCAGGTGGCTCCACCGCCAGAGCGCGCGGGGCCATCGGTGATAACCGTATGCGTCCTGTGCGTATCGCCGGAAGGCGTCCTCGTTTCGGTAATACGTTCTTCGGTCACGCGATTGCCCTTCCATAGATACTGTTGCGCTCCCCAACGCCAATTGCCCGTCTCGGGTTCGCTTGCCACCAGTGCGCCGGCATGACACGAAACGAACAAAAGACTGGAGAGAGACATTCATGCCCGAGCAAATTCTCGAGCCCGACCTGCCGATCGTCGATCCGCACCACCACCTATGGGATTTACGGCCGATCCTGCCCGCCTTCCCGGAGCCGCGGCACCCCTTTCTGGAAGCGATTTCGGGCGCGGCACATTATACCTTCGACGCACTGCAGGCCGATACCCAATCAGGTCACAATGTCGTTGCGACGGTCTTCATGGAATGCGGCGCCTTCTACGATGCCAGTCGGGGTGACGACATGAAGGTCGTCGGCGAGGTCGAGTTCGTGAACGGCGTGGCCGCTCAGGGCGCCAGCGGTCTTTATGGCGATTATCGGCCCTGCGCGGGGATTGTCGGCCATGCGGATCTGACTATGGGGGATGCAGTCAAACCCGTCATCGAGGCGCTTGTCGCTGCGGGTAACGGGCGCTTCCGCGGTATCCGCCACGCGACGGCTTGGGATGCGGACGCAGAGGTCCTGGGCCCGCCGTTTCATTCCCCCGAAGGCGTGATGACGTCCGACAGCTTTCGCGTCGGCATGGCCGCCTATGCCGAGTATGGGCTTACATTCGACAGCTGGGTCCTGGAACCGCAGCTGCCCGATGTCATCGATCTGGCCCGAGCCTTTCCCGGTCAGTCCATCGTGCTGGACCACTGCGGAACCCCTCTTAACACCGCCAGCTACCGCGGCAAACTGCCCGAACATTTCGGGCGTTGGCGCACGAACATTTTCGAGTTGGCGGAGTGCGCCAATGTATCCGTAAAGCTGGGCGGCCTGGCGATGGCCTTTTGCGGAATGCCCGAAGAAGGTCCCGCCAAAGGCTATGGTTCGCAGGCGCTTGCCGAAATGTGGCGTCCCTACATCGAGACCTGCATCGAGGCTTTCGGGACGGAGCGGGCGATGTTCGAAAGCAATTACCCGGTCGATCGCTGGGGCGCCGGTTATGTAGAGCTGTGGAACGCGTTCAAGCGCATCGCCAACTCGGCGAGCGACGAGGAAAAAGCCCGTCTCTTTTCCGCCACCGCAGCGAAGACCTATCGCATCGAACACGTCCTGCCATCCTAGCGTCTGGACTTGCCTCCCCGCTGGACCTACCGGTCAATAGATTTTTATCCGCAACGGAGTTTGTAGATGCCCCTTCCCGCGCCTCTGGACCGGCTTCGCCTGCCGGTCATCGGGTCCCCGCTGTTCATCGTGTCCGGCCCCGAACTGGTAATCGCACAGTGCAAGGCGGGTATCGTCGGCAGTTTCCCGGCGCTCAATGCCCGGCCCCAGAGCGAGCTCGACGAATGGCTTCACCGCATTACGGAAGAGCTGGCGGCGCATAACCGGGACCATCCCGACCGCCCCGCCGCACCGTTCGCGGTTAACCAGATCGTGCATCGCACCAATGACCGCTTGGAAGCCGACATGCAGACCTGCGCCAAATGGCAGGTTCCGCTGATGATAACCTCGCTGGGCGCCCGCGAGGATATATTCTCTGCAGTGCGCGGCTGGGGCGGCATCACGCTGCACGACGTCATCAACAACACATTCGCCCGTAAGGCGGTGGAAAAAGGTGCCGATGGCCTGATCCCGGTGGCGGCCGGTGCGGGCGGTCACGCAGGCACGCTTTCGCCCTTCGCCCTCATGCAGGAAATTCGCGCATGGTTCGCCGGTCTCGTGGCACTGTCGGGATCGATCGCGCACGGGCGCTCCATTCTCGCGGCTCAGGCGCTGGGGGCGGACTTCGCCTATATCGGCAGCCCTTGGATCGCGACCGCGGAAGCCAATGCGGAGCCGGGCTACAAGGACGGCATCGTTGCGGGCAGCGCCGACGGAATCGTCTACACCAACCTGTTCACCGGCGTTCACGGGAATTATCTGCGCTCCAGCATCGAAGCCTCCGGTCTCGATCCCGACGATTTGCCGGTGAGCGATCCCAGCAAAATGAACTTCGGCAGCGGTGGCAACACCAAGGCAAAGGCCTGGAAGGACATCTGGGGATCTGGGCAGGGCATCGGCACCGTCACCGAAGTCGCGCCTGTCGAGGCGACCGTAGCGCGCCTCGAAAAGGAGTATCTGGAGGCTCGCCAAGCTCTGACCAAAGCGCTCGGCTAGCGCCAGGTCAGCATCGGCATCGGGGCTTGGCCGATTTTTTCGGCTTCGTGGTGGCGAATTCGGCGGCGTCGAGTTCATCATTTCCATTCGCATCCGCGCTTTCGAAACGGTCGACCGTGGTGACGGCCCATTCCTCGAAATCGAGCAGGTTGTTGCCGTCTCGGTCCAGCTTGCGAAACGCATTGGTGCGGGTGGACAGCATTTCGTTGCGCGTGATGCGCCCATCGCGATCGCGGTCGTAGCGACCGAAACGCTGCTGTTCCTTGGTCAGTTCGGTGGCTTCGGGCGGCGGCGGACCATTCAATCCGCTGACATCGGCGCTGGGAATATCTGTCGGCTGCGCGGTCGCCACTTCCGGCGCTGGCGGCGGAGCGCCGCGCTCCACTTGCGCCCGCCCCTGTATCCAGAACAGCCCGATTCCCACGAACACGAGCGCCCCGGATGCTCCAAGAATCAGCCTGTTCATCCTGCGCCCTCCATCATGCCCCCGATAGACTATCGCCCCAGCAAGCCAAGACGCAGGGCTGCAAGCGGGCTCATGCGATCCCCCAGAAGCGGTGCGCCCCGGCGGCGCAGGGCTCGTCTCGCCAGCCCACCCACGACGGCGACCGGACGAAGGGCGCGCGGGAGCGAAAGCGCGCGATCCGCGCCGGCCAATTCCGGCGCAACACCGGCGAGCTCGCCCCCGGCGATGCCGCTTGCCAGATCGGCCATCGCCCAGAGTCTGCCGGCGCGGCTGGCTTCCGATGCTTGGCTCTCTTCCCCCACCACTTCGGACAGCAGTGCAAACGCACTTGCGCGACCGGCGGCGAATTGTTCGCAGCGTGCAAGCTCGTCCTCGCCGACCAACGCGGCCTCCCACCCGTCCACGAGATCCGCCAGCCTGCCCGCTTCACTCCCGAAAAACTTGCGCAGGCCGGTCAGCAGGGGATCTGCCGCGGCCGTCTCGGGATCTTTCGCCAGTTCATCACGCCACCAGGCAAGCCGGATCTGCGCGAGCATCACCTCCCCGGTGGCAGCGATTGCCTTGCTCAGGCGCTCGTCGAGAGCGAACAGCGCCGCATAAGTCGCTCGGTCGCTTGGTCTGGCCGTGGACAGCGCGAGCTTCAGTGCCGGGGTTTGCGGCTCGGTGAGCGATGGAACGTCGGGGCCGCGCTGCATTATCGCGATCTATCCGCCATACCCCCTCAAGTGCAAGGCGAGGTGTTTGTTCCGGACAGCCCCGGCGTCAGATTACGGTCGTCGCGGATGATCAGGGCGGCCTCTTCCCGAAAGGTTGCATTCTGTCCGACCGGGATTAGGGGAAACAGCTTCTGGTAGTCGTAGCTGACCTCCACGAACATCACCGCGGAACCGGACGACGCCGTGATGGGCGTGGATCCCGAGCCCATTCCGGTGATCGGCGTGCTGCCGAGCCCGTTGTTGCTGCCATCGTTCCCGAAGCGGCTTGCGACATTCTTGCTGCCGGCACAGCGCTGCCAGTGGATGTACTGCTTGGCGTGCGCGTCGCTGAATTCCAGGCTGCTTAGGATGATCCGGCCGTGGGCGTTGAAGCCCATGGATTCCCCCTGATAGACCGCGCCCCGAAGCACGGCTGTCACGTCCGACTCGTTGACGGTCGGGGCGACACCGCTGTTGTCCGACTGGCCCAGGCGCGCCGCATTGTCGGCCACGCCGAGCGAGATCTGGCTGATCTGCATCTTGATCGAGGCCATGTAAGCGACTTCGGCGCCGAACATGCCCAGAGTGACGAAGGTGGGCGCCACGATAGCGAATTCGGTAAGCGCGAAAGCGCGCGAATCCTGGCGCAACCGGGCACACCAGCTCCGCACCCTGGAGGGGCGGAAATGCGAGGAGGCGCTCATGTGCAAGACCTCGCCACCGAACCGTACGATGTCTGCGACGCGAACGGCTGGTTCTTCTTCACCGTCGAGGCTGAGAGAGTCCGGGAGCCTGCGCTGCTATCGATAAAGGGGATGGGAAACAGGGGATCGTAAGTGATCGAGACAGTGTAAAGCACCACGTCACCCGCGCCGCCGTTGCCGGAAACACCGATATCGGCATCCCATTGGCCGTTGCCGTTTTCGTCAACGTAGGCCTCCCCGTTGTCGCAAGCCCCGCTGGAGTCCACGTCGTTCCATTGTTCGGACCGATCGATGTCGGCGAAATCGAAATAGCTCTGGCGGGTCGTGTTGATCGTGGCACCGGGCGCCACGTTGCGAACCGTGCTTAGAACCTCCGCATCGAGCGTGCTGGGCGTCGCACCCCCCAGCGAAGACTTGCGCGCGGCATCCTCGGCTGCGCCCCGCAGGACCGACAGGAGATACATGCGCTGACCCAAGTCGAACATGCCCATCATCATCATCATGAAGACCGAGACGACGAGCCCGAACTCCATGATCGCCGCACCGCGCTGGTCGGATGCGATAGCTCTCATCACGGGGGCGGCACCCCGGCTCACTGCGTGATCCTCAGTTCGCCGACGTTCTTGGCGATTTCCTGGAAGTGGGCGTTGAGCTGGGACGAATCGCTGGCGGTGAACGCACTGTTGGTCGAAGCGCAGTTCTGCAGGTCGGTGGTCAAGCCGGTCGACAATGCAATGACCCAAACCCGGATCCCTTTCGCTTTGGCCGCCGCGCAAGCCGCAAGCAGGCGCTGGGTATGCCGGGCGACTTCGTCCGTGCCGCCGTCGTCCGTCACGCGCCTTTCGTGCCATTCCAGACCCCAGGCATTGTACTGCTCGTTGTTGGTATCCATCACGCCATCAGTCATGAACACGATGTGGCGCGCCACCGAGTTGCCGTTTGCCGGAGGCTGATTCACCGTAGCGGCGAAGATGCCGTCCTGTGAGATCATGCGGGCGCCCCAAATCATGCCGATGTCATGATAGGTGTTGCCGGAGGTCGGGAGAGAATCGACGTAAGCGTCGAAATCGCTTTCGTTCATTGGTGCCAGGGCGCGCGCAGCCTTGCTGACGCAGGTACCAGTGACCCCGTTTCCATATTGACTGTAATCTTCGGTCGAAAGGCTATTGAGGTAGCCATTCGTATAGCGGCGATACGCAAGCCCGGGGATGTGCACGCGCCAGCGGGTCGCATCGCTGTTGGGAATGTAGTCGATATCGACATCGTACATTCCGCTGGGCGAGATACTGCCCGACACGAAGGAGATCGATCCGGATGCGACGGTGTCCCGCTCTATGATACATCCGTTCCAAGTCCAGTTCTGGTTGCGGTAAGCGGGTGTCGAGGACGAGTTGTAGCCGGTGAGAGTTGTCAAGGTGCCACCGTTTTTGAAAGACGTGACGTTGTAGGTGAGGTTCAGATAGCCGAACCGGGTGGCCTCGGCTGCATTTGAGGCGACGTAGATCGCTTCTTCGGTCCATGTTTCCCAGTCTTTCTCGTCTCGAACCTCATAGCGATAAATTATATAGTACTTGCTGCCACTTTGCTTAAGGCAAGTGTAATACAATCGATACTGTGGTTGCGATGTCCATACCTCGCGTATTCTGTCTCCGTCCGCATTTATATATGTATCGTCGCCACTGGTGGCTGAATTGTAATCGGTCCAGTCCGTGTTCGCTGGAGATGCCGACTGGCAAGAGCTATTGCTGTAGTACCGCACGCTGTCGTAATAATAGTAATCGCCGTAGCCGAGATTGATTGGGCTGGTGCCCGACGCATAGACGGGGCTGGCATAATGCGAGAATTTCTGCGCCTGCCTGGACGGAAGCGTAACCGTGTTGGCAATGTAATCCGGATTCACCGCGCGGATCAGCGCGCCCACTTTGACGTTTGTCGAATAGGGCACGAAGCCAAAGCGAACGCGCGCATTCGACCCCGCCGTTGCCGCCGCCACCGTGTCGTAGAAGCTCTTCATTGAACTGCGCAGAGCCGCCATGCGGACGGTGGTGTCGGTGGAATTGATGTTCGAGGCCATCGATCCGGTGGTGTCGAGAACGAACATCACGTCGCTGTTGCCGACCGACATCGACCCCTGGCAGGAAACCGAAAGCGGCATCGTCTCGAACGAGAAGATCTTCATGATCGACATTGGCAGAACGGTTGAAGCCGTGCCGTCGATCGTATTCCCGCTGTCGCTCGAAACCGGGACGAAGGTCGTTCCCGACACACCCATGGCGTTGGAATCGAAGTTGGTGTTGAAAAAAGTGGTCGCCTGGTTCCGGGCTGCCGCATCGAAACCGGCGGTCGTCACGGCCTTTCGTCCGGCGAGAACGCCCGCGTCGCACGCGCTCTGGAGCCTGTTCTTGACCAGGTAGGCGCGCGACATGTCGACACCGCCGCCGATGAGACCGGCCAGCACGAAAATGGCCGCCGCCGTCATCGGCAGGATGTTGCCCGCCGCCTCCCGGAAGAGAGCCCTCAGCGCAGCTCGAATGCCCGAATTCGCCATGTGACCCCTAGCGTGATGCATAGGGGCCATCCCATAATCGGGTTACGCCTAAGGAAGCGTAAAGGCGCCGTGTTAACGCGCGCCAACCAAATCAATCGCGATAGCAGACCTTCTTGACGGCGCTGATGATACGCGGAGCATCGATCAGGGCAGCCTTTTCCAGATTTGCCGCATATGGCAACGGAACGTCCTCATTCGCGACACGCAGCACCGGCGCATCGAGATGGTCGAAGCCGTCTTCCATGCAGATCGCGATAATTTCGGAGGCGATCGAACAGGTAGGCCATCCTTCCTCGGCGATGACCAGGCGATTTGTCTTCGCAAGGCTTGCGAGGATCGTTTCCTTGTCGAGCGGGCGCAGCGTTCTGAGGTCAATGACCTCCGCCTCGATGCCTTCCTCGGCAAGAGCCTCGGCCGCCTGCAATGCAAACCCGACTGCAATCGAATAGGCGACGATGGTCACATCCGCCCCCTCGCGCATGATCCGCGCCTTGCCGATCGGCAGGACCCATTCATCCATGTCGGGCACGTCGAAACTGCGCCCGTAAACCAGTTCGTTCTCGAGAAAAACGACCGGATCTTCGCTCCGGATCGCAGCTCTTAGCAGGCCCTTGCAATCGGCTGCGTCATAAGGCGCGATGACTACCAGGCCGGGCACGCTGGCGTACCACGGCCCGTAGTTTTGGCTGTGCTGCGCACCCACGCGGCTGGCCGCCCCGTTCGGGCCACGGAACACCACTGGGCAGCGCATCTGACCGCCGGACATGTAATTCGTCTTGGCCGCCGAATTGATGATGTGATCGATAGCCTGCATGGCGAAATTGAAGGTCATGAATTCCACGATGGGCCGCAAGCCGCCCATGGCAGCCCCCGTGCCTATGCCGGCGAAGCCGTATTCGGTGATCGGCGTGTCGATCACCCGCTTGGGTCCAAACTCGTCGAGCAGACCCTGCGTGACCTTGTAGGCGCCCTGGTACTGGGCAACCTCCTCGCCCATCACGAAAACCCGCTCGTCGGCGCGCATTTCTTCGGCCATCGCATCGCGAAGGGCTTCGCGCACGGTGACGGTCTTCATCGCGGTTCCGCTCGGAATCTCAGGATCCTTGATCGACTGGGTATCGCGCGATGGCTTAGCCGCCTTCTGCTCGCCTTCGTCGCTTTCGGCTTCCTTCTTCTCGTCCTGCTTCTCTTCGGCGGGGGGTGGCGGCGGTGCGGAGGCAGCGCTGTCCACGTCTTCACCCTCGCCTGCCATCGTGGCGATGACGGCTCCGACTTTCACGTTTTCCGTCCCTTCGGGGATCAGGATCTTGGCGAGCGTACCCTCGTCCACGGCTTCGAACTCCATCGTCGCCTTGTCGGTCTCGATTTCGGCGATGATGTCACCGGCGACGATTTCGTCCCCCTCGCTCTTCAGCCATTTGGCGAGCGTCCCTTCTTCCATCGTCGGAGAAAGGGCGGGCATCTTGAGTTCGATTGCCATCAGTAGTTCTCCACCAGTACGTCGGTGTAGAGCTCGGACGCATCGGGCTCCGGCGAATTCTCGGCAAAGTCGGCCGCTTCAGAGACGGTCGATCGGATGCGCTTGTCGATATCCTTCAATTCTTCTTCGCTCTTCCCGGCTTCGATCAGTTGCTTCTTGAGCCCTTCGATCGGATCCTTGTGCTCGCGGATGTCCTGCACTTCCTCGCGGGTGCGGTACTTTGCCGGATCGGACATCGAATGCCCGCGGTAGCGATAGGTGTTGAGCTCCAGCAGAACCGGGCCGTTGCCTTCGCGAACGTAATCGAACGCGATTTCAGCGGCCTGCCTCACCTCGAGGACATCCATCCCGTTCACGTCCATACCGGGAATGCGGAAGGCGGTGCCGCGGCGGTAGAATTCCGTTTCGGCGCTGGATCGGCCAACGGCGGTACCCATGGCGTACTGGTTGTTTTCGATCGCGAACACGATGGGGAGCTTCCACAGCGATGCCATGTTGAAGGTTTCGTAGACCTGCCCCTGATTGGCGGCACCGTCCCCGAAATAGGCGAGGCACAGCCCACCGTCTCCGCGGTATTGATGCCCGAGGGCCAGCCCGCCGCCCAGTGGCACCTGTGCGCCCACGATGCCGTGTCCGCCGTAGAAGCGATGCTCGGTCGAGAACATGTGCATCGACCCACCCTTGCCCTTGGATATGCCGGCCTGCCGACCGGTCAGCTCGGCCATAATCACCTTAGGATCGATACCATAGGCCAGCATGTGCCCATGATCACGATAACCGGTGATCACACTGTCCAGCCCCTCGGTGAGGGCTGACTGCAACCCGACGGCGACGGCTTCCTGCCCGATGTAGAGGTGGCAGAACCCGCCGATCAGGCCGAGCCCATAAAGCTGGCCGGCGCGTTCCTCGAACCGGCGGATCAACAGCATCTGCTCGTAAAAATGCAGCATCTGGTCGACGCTCGCATCGAACCGTCGTTGCTCTTCGTGCGCTTCCTGCAAACTGCGAAGGGCAAAGTCCTCGCCGGGCTCTGACGGAGACGGCGCCTTGGTCTTGGGCGATGCTTTCTTGCTGGGCGCTCGAGCCAATTGTATGTCCTCTTGGATGGTAGCTGGCAGGCTGTTTCTCGCGGCCTATAGGCGCAGGATTGACGCTAGTGCAACGGGGCGAAAACAACTGACCGCACGATAATGCGACCTTCCTCAGTCGTCGATGCGGATGACAACCTCGTCCGGATGGACCAGCCCCATCTCGCTGCGAACCAATTCGCCCGCCAGATCGGGATCGGCATGCTCGGGATCGAGCAGATCGACGCGGTTCTTCAATTCGCCGTGCTCCGCTTCGAGAACGGCGAGCCGCGCCTGACGCGCCTCGCTCAGACGAAGGTTTTCGCTCCACGCGAACAGACCTGACGGCCCGGCAATGGCAAGCCCCGCGAGCGCGAGCAGGCCGACCAGGGCAATCGCATCCGCGCGCCTTTCCGGCAGGGAGAAACGAAGAGAGTGGCGTTTGCGAACCATGACTATCTCTAGAATCACAACTGGTCGAACAAGACAAGGGGCGTCGGCGCTTCGGGTCGGGAATTACGCGCAGTTTATCGCGAAACCGTCGCGGAACCCGAAATGCAGCCACCCCGTTGACTTGACGAAGCGAGCCCCAATCCATAGTTGGTAACTATTGAAACTAAATCCTTTAGGAGAGACCATGACCGACCTTTTCGAAAATCCGATCGGGCTCGACGGCTTCGAATTCGTCGAGTTCTGCGCCCCTGAAAAGGGCATCGTCGAGCCTGTCTTCAAGGCGATGGGTTTCACGCAAGTGGCAACGCATCGCAGCAAGGATGTCGATCTTTGGCGCCAGGGACAGATCAACCTCATCCTCAACTACGAGCCGCGCAGTGCGGCATGGTTTTTCGCCCGCGAACATGGGCCATCCGCCTGCGGCATGGGTTTCAGGGTCCGCGACGCGCGGCGCGCCTACGACGAGCTTCTGAAGCGGGGCGCGGAGCCCGTGCCTGTCGAGACCGGTCCGATGGAACTACGCATTCCCGCAATACGCGGAATCGGCGGCGCCATAGTCTATCTGATCGATCGCTACGCCGATGAAAACGGCGAAGGGCTTTCGATCTACGACATCGATTTCGAGTACCTTCCGGGCGTCGAAAGGCATCCCGAAGGCGCCGGCTTCGACGTGATCGATCACCTCACTCACAACGTATATAACGGCCGGATGAAGTATTGGGCCGACTACTACGAGACGCTCTTCAATTTCCGCGAGATCAGGTTCTTCGACATCAAGGGCGAATACACCGGCCTCACCTCGAAGGCCCTGACTGCCCCGGACGGCAAAATCCGCATCCCGCTCAACGAAGAGGGCGAAGGCGGCAAGGGCCAGATCGAGGAGTTCCTCAAGCAGTTCAATGGCGAGGGAATCCAGCACATCGCCTTGATCACCGACGATCTTCTCACCGCCTGGGATCGCCTGAAAGAGCTTGGCGTCCCGTTCATGACGGCCCCGCCCGCCACCTATTACGAGATGTTGCCGGAACGCCTGCCCGGCCATGGCGAGGACACGGAGCAGTTGCAGATGCGCGGCATCCTGCTCGATGGCACCACTGAGGGGGATAGCCCCCGCCTCCTGTTGCAGATTTTTGCCGAAGCGCAGGTCGGACCGGTCTTTTTCGAGTTCATCCAGCGCAAGGGCGATGACGGTTTCGGCGAAGGCAATTTCAAGGCCCTGTTTGAAAGCATGGAGCGCGATCAGATCCGCCGTGGCGCTTTGTCAGTCGAACAGCCCGAAACGGAGCCTGCGCAATGAGCGCCCATCCGGTCAAGCTGGGCGGAATTCATCACTCCGCGTACCGGTGCAAGGACGCCAAGGAAACGGTTGAATGGTATGGCCGCGTGCTCGGGATGGATTACACCACTGCCTTTGCCGAGGACCATGTCCCCTCCACGGGCGAATACGATCCGTACATGCATGTCTTTCTGGATGCCGGAAACGGAAACGTCCTGGCGTTTTTCGAGCTGCCCAACCAGCAGGATATGGGCCGCGACGAGAATACGCCCAAATGGGTGCAGCACCTCGCCTTTCGTGTCGGTTCGGAAGAGGAATTGCTCGCCGCGAAGGCGCATATCGAGGGTGAAGGCGTCGAAGTGCTGGGTCCCACCCATCACGGTATCTTCAAGTCGATTTATTTCTTCGATCCCAATGGGCATCGCGTCGAACTTGCCGCCGACATCGGCACGGACGAGCAATATGCCGAGCTCAAGCGCGTCGCGCCGCTGATGCTGGACGAATGGAGCAAGACCAAGAAGGCGCCGCGCCACGCGGATTGGCTGCATGACCTTGCCCGCCAGGAACATACGAAGGCCTGACGCTTCGGAACCCCCGCTAGCGTTTTATCGTTGGGTGGCGAAAGGGAGTCTACGGTGGATTATATTGGCGTGCTGAGCAGGCAGCTCAGATCGATGAGTGCGGAATTCGTTGCCGCGCTTCCGAGTATGGCGATTGCGCTAGTCGTCCTCTTCATCACGTTTTTCGTCGCCCGCTTTGCAGCAAATGTCGCCGGGCGTGCCGTCGATCACGCCAGAATGCGCGAAAGCCTCAAGCAACTTGTGCGCACGCTCGCGCGCCTGGGTGTATGGATTATGGGTCTGCTGATTGCCGCGGCTGTCGTGCTTCCCGGGTTCACGCCTGCCAGTGCCCTCGCCGGTCTGGGCATCGGGGCGGTCGCTATCGGCTTTGCGTTTCAGGACATATTCGAGAATTTCCTGGCTGGCGTTCTCATCATGCTGCGCGAAAAGATGCGCATTGGCGACGTCATTGAGTGCGAAGGTATCATTGGCAAGGTTGAGCACATCACGCTTCGCGAAACGCATGTGCGCGCGCTTTCCAACGAACTCACTGTTGTGCCCAACTCGATGATCTTCAAGAACCCGGTAAAGATCTTGACCGACGAGACGCTGCGTCGCCACGAGATCGTGGTCGGCGTGTCTTACGATACCGATCTCGACCGGGCGGCGGAGATTATCACCAAGGCCGTAAGCGGGGCCGAAACCGTAGAAACCGATCGCGGCGTCGAGGTGTATGCCCGGGAGTTCAATTCGAGTTCGGTCGACTACCTCGTGCGATGGTGGTCCGGTGCCAAGCCGAAAGAAGGCTGGCAAACCAAGGATGTCGTCATTCGTTCCATCAAGCGCGCGCTAGACGACGCCGGCATCGAAATCCCCTTCCCCTACATCACACATACCTTCAAGGAGCGCGTGCCCCTAGGCGGTGCAAACAGCTCAGCGGACTGAACACGTCAGCGCCCGCTGAGCGAACGTGAAGGAACGTGACGAGGCAGATGGCCAAGGTCCACACTCTGTCTCGCGGTCAGGAATATGCCTTGGCGATGGCGGCGGCGGTCGTCACGGCCAATGCGTATTACATCCATCCGATAATCGGCGAGGTGGCGGACCATTTCGCAGTCAGCCACGCACAGATCGGTTTGGTCCCGGCCGCGAACCAGATCGCCCTCGCGCTCGGCATCCTGCTCCTGCTGCCTTTGGGGGACCGGATTTCCAACAAGCGGCTGACGATAATCTTCACTGCCTGTCAGACGGCATCTCTGCTCTGCATGAGCGTGGCGAACGACTTTGTCTGGTTTCTCGTTGGATCGACGGTTCTGGGCTTCTTCACTATAGCTCCTTACATCCTGCCCGCATACGCTTCGAAGAGGGTGGCGCCTGAGCGGCTGGGCCATGTCACCGCCTTGCTGACTGCTGGGGTCATCTTCGGCATTCTGGTTGCGCGGGTCGGTGCAGGTGTCGTGGCCGAATATGCTGGCTGGCGATGGGTCTACTGGATCGCTACCGCGATGATGCTGGCGGTGACGTTGGCAATGCCGAAGGTCATGGAATCGGGCGAGCGCGATCGCGCTTCAGAACCATATCTGTCCCTGGTGGTGTCGCTATTTCCCCTGATCGCGCGCCATCGCGAGGTTTTGCTGTCGGGCATTATCCAGGGACTGAATTTCGCGCAGTTCATCTGCCTTTGGCTTGCCCTCGCCCTTTACCTCACCAGCCCTTCCATGGGATATGGCACGGATACGGTGGGCTATCTCGCCGCGATTGCCGCAGTCAGCATATTCTCGACACCTCGCCTCGGGCGCTGGTCCGACAGAATCGGCGCGCGACAGGCGCGGTCCATTCTCGCGTCGATCCAATTGTGCGGGATAGCTCTCTTCTGGTTGATGGGCGGATCGTTGTTAGGCCTCGTCGTCCCGCTAGTGCTCGTCAATCTCGTCGGACCGGGGATCGATGTTACCGGAAGAATGACCTTCCTGTCGCTCGCTCCGTCACTGCGTAATCGACTGACGACGATTTACATCGTGATAATGTTCGTGGGCGGCGGAATTGGCAGCGTCGCTGGAACGGCAGCTTACGAAAGCTTCGGTTGGAACGGAACCTGCGCGCTTCTGCTCACTCTCTCCATCGTGCTCACCGGCCTGTGCTTCTTGGCTCGACAGGCAGAAAGCTGATGGTGCGCCCGACAGGATTCGAACCTGTGGCCCCCAGATTAGGAATCTGATGCTCTATCCTGCTGAGCTACGGGCGCGCCGAGCGGCTCGATAGGCGAGCACGGCGTGCGTGACAATGTTCAGTTGAGTTTGTCGGGTGGCGCGATGGGTACGAGAAGGGGCGCGACGGAAATTCCCTCTTCGATCAGGGCCGCAGCTTCCTTGCCGCTCGCGCTGCCGTGTACCTGCTTCTCTTCGCTCTCGCCATAATGCATCGAACGGACTTCTTCGGCGAAGCGGTCGCCCACCCATTCGCTCTTGCTCAGGGCCTTGGCCTGGGCGGCTGCAAGAGCCTTGAACGCCTCCGCCACTTCCTTGGGCACGAGTCCCTTGGACATCTGGCGATCCACGCGCGTACCACCGCTAACCTGGTTGCCCTTGGCAGCTACCGCAGGGGCCATCGGCGCCTTTTCGATCGAAAGGCTCCCGCACACCGGACATTGAAGCATGCCTTCAGCCATTTGCCGGGCGAAGTCGTCGGACGAGCGGAACCAGCCTTCGAAACTGTGCGCATCGTCGCAAGCAAGTTGAAACACCATCATCGGCCAACTCAAGTGGCGATTTTTCGCCGATTGGCAAGGCTGGGCACCTGGCTCCGCACTGCCGAGATGCGCGACAAATCGATTTCCGCAAAGCCAAGACCGGGCTTGTCGTCACCCATGTCGAGCAGGACTTCCCCCCATGGGTCGACCACCAGACTGTGGCCATAGGTGCGCCGCCCATCCTCATGCTCACCCACTTGAGCCGCCGCGACGACATATGCGCTCGATTCGATTGCCCGCGCCCGCAAGAGCACATGCCAGTGGGCATCGCCGGTCGGCACGGTAAAGGCGGCCGGGATCGCGATTACATCACAGCCCTTGCGGCCCAGCGCATCGTAAAGCGCGGGAAAGCGAAGATCGTAACATATCGAGAGGCCGACCCGGATCGTCTCGTCCTGCTCTCCGGTTTCCGTCGTCCTTTGGACCGCAAGATCTTGCGTAACGACCTCGGTACCCGGGCGATAGGCGTTCGATTCGCGCCAGCTTTCCCCATTCGCGAGGTCCACGTCGAACATATGCATTTTGTCGTAACGCGCGACCACGCCTTCGCCGCTCGGCGAAAAGATCATCGAGCGATTGGCCCAGCGCCCGTCCGGCGTCGCCACCGCCATGGAACCCAGACAGATGTGAGTGCCGCTATTTTTGGCAAGATCGACCAGTGACGAGACGAAAGCACTCTCTGCTTCGCTCGCGATCTTTGAAGCGGCACGCTTGCGGTCACGATCGAGGAGCATCGACATTTCGGGTGTGAACAGCACGTCTGCTCCACCGTCCGCGGCAGCGAAAGCGGCGTCCCTGATGGCCTCGAAATTCGCATCGGAATCGATGCCCGAATTCATCTGAAGCACGGCAATCCGCATCAGGTCACGCCGTCAGCATTTCATCCAGCTTCCCCTGACTTTCCAGTGCCGCAAGATCGTCGGATCCGCCGACGTGCATATCACCGATGAAGATCTGGGGAACGGTGCGCGCCGCCGGCGCGCGCGACAGCATTTCATCGCGCTTTTCACCCCCGAATGTAATGTCATGCTCGGTATACTGAACGTCCTTCGAATCGAGCAGGCGCTTGGCGCGGGCGCAGAAACCGCAACCGAATTTGGTGTAGATGGTGACTTCGGGCTGGGACATCGCAGCTTCCTGAATTGCTTCGTTCGATCCTGTGCGCTGCACACTTGAAAGGCAAGTGCGCGCACTTATCTGGAATGTATCCGGCAGGACCACACGGTCTGCCGGGTGTGTATCGAAGGCGCCGGTTATTCGGGCCTTTGTTTAACGAATTGCTCAATGGAGGATTTGTTTCAATGAACCGACTTGATTTTACCCCTTATCGCCGCACCACCGTTGGTTTCGACCGTCTTTTCGATCTGCTCGAAAGTCAGGCACGCGGGAATTCCGGCGAAAACTACCCCCCTTTCAACATAGAGCGGCGCTGCGAGGACTCGTATCGCATCACGCTCGCCGTGGCCGGTTTTCGGTCCGACGATCTGGATATCACTGCGCAGCAGAATTTGCTGACCATCGTTGGCAAGAAGCGTGACGACGAGAGCGATGGCGAAATGCTGCACGTAGGCATCGCCAATCGCGGGTTCGAACGTCGCTTCGAACTGGCCGACTATGTGCGCGTGGCCAATGCTGACCTGGCGGATGGTCTGCTGGTCATCGATCTGGTGCGCGAAGTTCCTGAGGCCATGAAGCCCAAGAAGATCGCTCTGGGCAAGCAAGGCCTGGAGATCGTGCAGAAGGATGAAGGCGATACCAAAGCCGCCTGACAACCTTCGATAGTCTGAAAATCAATAGGGGGTGGTGCTTGCGCGCCACCCCCGCGACGTATGTACGCCGCCCTGCCTCGATATCGGCTGTCCGGGTCGCAAAAGACAGCCCGTGCCGAAGCAAGCTCTTGGTCTGAGGCGCTAGGCTGAAGATATCGCCGCGCCAGATCCTTCAGGCCTGCCGTGCCAAATTATTAGCATAAGATAAAGCGCATCGACAAACAGGTGCGCAGATCAGACTTTTCCGCCGATCTCGTTTGATTGATTTTCACCAATTAACCTAGGTAGTTAATGCTACTCAATCGAAGCGAAAAAAATCACACCAGTCGTGCCTGATCGAGCGCCGCGCCAATGAATCCAGCGAACAACGGGTGCGGATCGAACGGTTTAGACTTCAGTTCAGGGTGAAACTGCACCCCTATGAACCAGGGATGGTCTGGCCGTTCGACGATCTCGGGCAATAACCCGTCGGGAGACATCCCTGAAAAGATCAGGCCGTCCTTTTCCAGCGGCTCGATATATTTTCCGTTCACCTCGTAACGATGACGATGGCGTTCCGAAATCGACGTCGCCCCATCGTAGACGCTCGAAACCCGGCTGTTGCCATCGAGCTTGGCTTCATAAGCCCCAAGCCGCATCGTTCCGCCGAGATCCCCTTCCGCCTCGCGGGTCTGCAGGCCCTCCTCGCTCATCCACTCCGTGATGATGCCCACGACCGGCTCTTCGGTCTCGCCGAACTCGGTGGAGGATGCGTTCGAGAAGCCGGCAGTGCGGGCGCCTTCGATGCAGGCCATCTGCATTCCCAGGCAAATACCCAGGAACGGAACCTTGCGCTCGCGTGCGAAACGGACGCTGGCGATCTTCCCCTCGCTCCCACGCTCGCCGAACCCGCCTGGAACCAGGATGCCGTGCATCGGTTCAAGCCTGGCCGCCAGATCGGCATCGTTCCCCTCGAACAACTCCGCGTCCAGCCATTTGACGTGAACCTTGACCCGGTGCTTCATTCCACCGTGAATCAAGGCCTCGTTGAGGCTCTTGTAGGCATCGGGAAGACCGACGTATTTACCGACCACGCCGATCGTAACCTCGCCCTCCGGATGGGTGAAGCGATCCACCACATCGTGCCAGCGCGAAAGGTCCGGATCGGGGGCATCGTCAATGCGGAATGCCCGCAAGACTTCCGCGTCCAGCCCTTCGTGGTGATACTGCAAGGGTACGCTGTAGATCGAAGACGCATCAAGCGCCGGGATCACCGCTTCCTTGCGGACATTGCAGAACTGCGCGATCTTTCGCCGCTCGCCGTCGGGTATGGGATGCTCCGCCCGGCACAGCAGGATGTCCGGCTGAATGCCGAGGCTTGCCAGTTCGCGCACGGAGTGCTGCGTGGGCTTGGTCTTCAGTTCGCCCGCCGCCTTTATGTAAGGCACCAGGGTCACGTGCACGCTCACGCTCTGCTCCGGTTCCAGCTCGTTTCTCAGCTGCCGGATAGCCTCCATAAAAGGCAGGCCTTCGATATCGCCGACGGTGCCGCCGAACTCGCACAGAATGAAATCGTGATCGTCCTGATCCGCCAGCGCGAATGCCTTGATCGCATCGGTGACGTGAGGGATGACCTGAACCGTCGCGCCGAGATAATCGCCCCGCCGTTCGCGCGCGATGATCTCCTGATAAATCCGGCCCGACGTCACGTTATCCGCCTGCTTGGCGGAAACGCCCGTGAAGCGTTCGTAGTGCCCGAGATCGAGGTCGGTTTCGGCCCCGTCATCGGTCACATAGACCTCGCCGTGCTGATAGGGGCTCATGGTCCCCGGATCGACGTTCAGATAGGGATCGAACTTGCGAATGCGGACCTTGTAGCCCCGCGCTTGCAAAAGGGCGCCAAGCGATGCCGCCATGAGACCTTTGCCGAGCGAGGAGACCACGCCGCCGGTGATGAAAATATACCGCGCCATGGGAGGCGAGCCTTAGTCAGAGTGAGGGATTCGGCGCAAGTGGGAACTGCCCGCTTTCAGGCGGGAAGACGCACGATCCACAGAAATCGGCGGATCAGTTGGCGAGCGGATCCGATTCCGCCGGAGCGGTCGTCGATTCAGGCGCGGACGCCGGAGGCGGCGCTGCCAGCGGGTCTACCGGAGCAGCCGGAGCGGCGGTGCGGTCGAGTGTCGTCTCCAGGTCGCCAGTGCCGGCACCTTCCACTGCCATGGCGGCGAGGATGATCGAAAGGGCCACGAAAAGCACCGCGAGCCATTTGGTTGCCCGAGTCAGGAAGTCAGCGGCACCGCGTGCGCTCAACATGCCGGTGGGGCTGCCCCCGATCCCCAGCCCGCCCCCTTCGGAACGCTGCATGAGGACGACGCCGACCAGAGCGGCGGCGACGATGGCCTGGATGACGGTGATGAAGAGAAACATGCGTAGGGGTCCGTTCGGAATGGATCGTCGGGTATGTAAGCGCCGCCCACCGGGCGGGCAAGGTCAACCCTGATCGTCGTCGACTGCGGCGTGGACGATGCCGAGAAAGCTTTCGGCGGACAGGCTCGCTCCGCCGACAAGAGCGCCGTCGACATTCTCGAGAGCCAGGATGTCGCGGGCGTTTTCCGGCTTGACCGAACCGCCATAGAGAATGCGAACCTGCCGTGCGGTTTCCTCGCCGAAAGTTTCCACTAGAAGCTGGCGGATCGCACCATGCATTCCCTCTATATCGTCGGGCTCGGCGGTGCGCCCCGTGCCGATCGCCCAGATCGGCTCGTAAGCGATCGTCAGGCGTTCCGCTGGCTCCTCGACGAGGTGGAGCGCGGAGCGAAGCTGACCCAAAACGAACGCTTCTGCCTCGCCGGCGTCGCGCGTTTCCAGGCTTTCGCCGCAGCACAGGATGATGCGCAGCCCGGCATCGAGCGCCGCCGTCATCTTCGCGGCAATCAGCTCATCGCTTTCCGCGTGGTCCGTGCGGCGCTCGCTGTGGCCGAGAATGACGAATTTGGCGCCCGCATCGGCAGCCATAGTCGCCGAGATGTCGCCTGTATGCGCACCGTCAGGCTTGGCATGGCAATCCTGCGCGCCGACACCGATCTGCTCGACTTCCTTATGAACCGCGTGAATCAGCGTGAAAGGCGGTGCCAGTGCGACCTCGGCCTTCATCAGGCGCTGCGCGGCGCGGTCGATCGCGCGCGCTTCGGAGAGCATCGCCCGCCCGCCGTTCATCTTCCAATTACCCACGATATAGGGCCTCTCGGCCATAGTCTGTCCCGTCCTTTGTGGATGTAGCGCCGCAACAGCATGGCGGCCGGTCGGGCTCGCTAGCCGAGAGCAGCCGATCAGTCAAAACCCTTTGAGAGAGTGTTGTGCCCGCGCGACAGGGTCGATAAAGCGCGCGGCTGCACTCCCCCTCACGATCCAACGCAAGCGATCCGGCCAACTTCCATGCTCAGTTTTTTCCGTAATATCTTCAAGTCCAAGCTGGGATTGCTTCTCACGCTGGTATTTCTCGGCCTGATTGCATTGGCGTTTGCCAGTGCCGATGTCGCCAACACCGCCGGGGGCGGACAGGGCCTCTCAACCGGGGAAAACGCCGCGGTGGTGGGGGAGACCGAGATTACCCAAACCATGCTGGCGCGCGCCGCCAGCGCGGCCCTGGAGCGTGCTCGCGAACAGAATCCCACGCTTTCCATGCCAGCCTTCATTGCCCAGGGCGGGTTGCAGGCGACTCTAAATCAGCTCATCGATCGGGCGGCCATTTCCGAATATGCGCGCCTTCAGGGCCTGCGCGCCGGCGACAATCTGGTGAACAGCGAGATTCGCCAGATCGGGGCCTTCCGCGGTGCCGACGGCAATTTCAGTGCCGACGCCTACAAGGCTGCACTTGCCGCCCAGGGCATTTCCGATGGCATGGTGCGGGACGATCTCGCCAGCGGCCTTCTGGCCCAGCAGTTGCTTGGCTCCTCGTCCGTTGGCCTGCGTTACCCTCAGGCAGCAACGACCCAATACGCTCGTCTTTTCAAGGAAAGGCGGACCGGTTCCATCGGGTTGCTCTCATCCGCTGCCTTTGCACCAACGGGCGATCCGGACGCGGCAACCCTGTCCCAATTCTATCAGTCGGCACGCTCGCGATTCATACGCCCCGAGCGCCGGGTTCTGAGATATGCCCTGTTCGGACCGGCCCAGGTGCAGGGCCGTATTGCGCCGACCGAAGCGGAAATAACCGCGCGTTATCAGGAAAACATCGCGCAATATCGCGCCCGGGAGCAGCGAAGCTTCACCCAGCTGGTTGTGCCTACGAAGCAAGCTGCCGATGCAATCGTGCAGCAGGTCGCAGGGGGCACATCGCTGGATGCGGCCGCCCGCGCAGCGGGGCTGCGAACCTCGCAACTCTCCGATGTCGGCCGCGCCAGCCTCGTCGACAGTGCCTCGGAAGCGGTTGCCAAGGCCTATTTCGAAGCGGCCGAGGGCAGCCTTACCGCACCGGCGCGGAGCGCACTTGGCTGGCAGATCGCAAGGGTGGACAATGTCGAAAGGATAGCGGGCATCTCTCGTGACGCCGCAGCGCCGGCCATTCGCGAATCGTTGACCGCCGAAAACCGCGTCCGCGTCTTGTCCGATCTGGCCGCGCGGGCCGAAGAGGAGCTCGATGGGGGTGCGACGCTGGCCGAAATCGCGCGCGAAATCGGAGTAGAGCCCAAGTCGACTGCACCGCTCACGGCGGATGGGCGGGCCTACGCCGCCGGTACGACGGAGGGTGTGCCTGACGATCTGCGTCCGGTGCTGGCCACTGCATTCCAGATGGATGAATCGATGCCGCAGGTGGCGCAGGTTCCGGACACGGAGTCTTTCGTAATCTTCGAGGTGAACAGAATTACGCCGTCTGCCGTTGCTCCGCTTGCGGAAATAAGGGACGATGTAACGAGCGTTTGGCGGCAGTCGGTGGGATCGCAGCGCGCCAAGGCTGCGGCCGACCGTATTCTGGCCAAGGTTGGCAAGGGATCGACTCTTGCAGCCGCGATGGCAGCCGAAAAGGTTTCGATTCCCGCTCCTGAGAATGTCTCGATGACGCGCCAGGCGCTTCTGGAACAGGGGGGACGTACACCTCCTCCGCTGGCCCTGTTGTTCAGCATGGCGCAAGGTACGGCAAAGCGTCTCGAAGCGCCCGCGAATGCCGGCTGGTATGTTGTCGATCTCGACCGGGTCGAGCTTGGCAAACTCGAAAACAACGATCCGATCGCGGCGCAGATCAACAGCGAGCTTTCGACCGCTTTCAGCCAGGAGCTGGCGCAGCAGGCCGTCTTGGCGATGCGCGAGGCTGTCGGGGTTGCGCGCAATCCCGAGGCGTTGGAGGCTGTGCGCAGGCAGCTTACCGGCGAGAACTGATCCTGTCGGGACGGCCCATTCCATGAGCAATCAGCAGCCGGAGGGCGCGGCGCGGGCGCGAGAATGCCTGGCAAGTGGCAACCCAGCGCTGGTGTGGCGCCGAGTGGTGGCGGACACGCTAACTCCGGTGGGCGCCGCATTGCGGCTGATCGAGCTTGGCCGCGGCGATTTCCTGCTGGAATCGGTGGAAGGCGGGCAGTCGCGCGGTCGCTACAGTTTGCTGGGCATCGATCCCGACCTGGTGCTGCGAAGCGCTCATGGCCAGACCGAGCTGAACAGGCGGTGGAAAACCGATCGTGAGGCATTTGTGGCCGTTGACGGCGATCCGCTTTCGGAACTGCGCGAACTGCTCGCCACCTGCCGCATCGACGTGCCAGAGGGGCTGCCCCCTGCGCTTGCATGCGTGGTCGGCTATTTTGCCTATGAAACCGTGGGACTGGTCGAAGATATCGACCGGCCGCAAGCTCCCGGTATCGGCCTGCCCGATCTTCTGTTCGTTCGTCCTACCCTTCTTCTGGTGTTCGACAATCTCGGCGAGGAGCTGTTCTGCATCGCGCCGATCTGGAAAGCGGAAGACGCGGACCTCGCCATTTCCGCCGCATCCGAACGGATTGACAGCGCGCTCTCGCGACTGACGGCGTCTCTACCCCCTGAACCGCGCCTCGCTCAGGAGCCGCCCGAAGCTCTTCTCGCACCGCAGGTCGACCCCGCCGACTATCGGGATATGGTGCTGAGGGCGAAGGATTACATCGCGGCAGGGGACATCTTCCAAGTGGTGCTGGCTGAGCGCTTCACGTGTCCGTTCCCCCTGCCCCCGCTATCCCTTTATCGTGCGCTGCGCCGGGTCAATCCGTCCCCGTTTCTCTACTTCCTCGATCTGCCGGACTTTGCGGTCGTCGGCTCCAGTCCCGAAATTTTGGTGCGTGTGCGTGACGGCGAAGTCACCGTTCGACCTATCGCGGGAACCCGGCCAAGAGGTGCCACTCCGTCCGCGGACCGCGCCGCCGAAACGGACCTTCTGGCCGATCCCAAGGAATGCGCTGAACATCTGATGCTGCTCGACCTGGGCCGCAACGATGTCGGCCGGGTTGCGGCTCGGGGCAGCGTTTCGGTGACTGACAGCTTCACCATCGAACGATACAGCCATGTCATGCATATTGTTAGCCAGGTCGTGGGCAAGCTCGACCCAAGCCGCGATGCCGTCGATGCGCTTTTTGCCGGATTCCCAGCCGGCACCGTGAGCGGCGCGCCCAAAATCCGCGCGTGCCAGATCATCGCAGAACTGGAGCCGGAGGCACGCGGCGCCTATGCCGGTGGCGTGGGCTATTTTGCGCCCGATGGCTCGATCGATAGCTGCATCGTGCTCCGCACGGCAGTGGTGAAGGATGGTATAATGCATGTGCAAGCCGGAGCGGGCATCGTCGCCGACAGCGACCCGGAGTCCGAACGCAAGGAATGCGAGGCGAAGGCAGGAGCGTTGCGCGCAGCGGCCGCTGAGGCATTCCGTCTCGCTGGCGAAACGGGGTACGGTCAATGAAGCCCTTCTTCGCGATCCTGACAGGTTTCGCCGTGCTTACCGGGTGTCAGCCGGAGCCTGCGGGAGAGGCCGTGGCACGCGTGGAAGTCGGAGCCACCGGACCTGCGTCCCCCGCACCTTCCCCCGGCGCGATGGTCGGCAGCGCAGTGGAAAGCGCCTGCCGATCAATCATTTTCGAGAACACATCGCTTACCGATTGCATCGCCGTCCCCACGCGGCACCGCATCGCGACGGCGCTCGCCGATGGTGAAGGCAAGATTTTCCGAAGCCTCTCAGCCTTTGCTGCCACCCGCGAGAAAGGCGATATAGCCTTTGCGGTCAACGCCGGCATGTACGACGATGACGGCGCCCCCATCGGCTATTTCGTCGAAGATGGTAATCGCCTCCAGACGCTCAATACCAACGACGGCGAGGGCAATTTTCACATGAAGCCCAACGGCGTGTTCTTCGGCACGGGCGACCGCTGGGAAGTGCGCAGCACCGAGGATTTTCTGGCGAACGTCCAGGACCGCCCTGACTTCGGCACACAGTCCGGCCCGATGCTCGTCATCGATGGAAAACTGCATCCGGACATCACGCAAGATGGCCCGTCGAAGGCCATCCGCAATGGGGTGGGAGTTGACGACAAGGGCCGGGCTCACTTCGTCATCTCCAACGCGCCGCTCAGCTTCGGCAAGCTGGCGCGCTTCTACCGCGACGAATTGAAGATCGACAACGCGCTCTACCTGGACGGCAACGTATCTGAGCTTTGGAATCCCACTACCGAACGGCTGGACACCGGCGCCCCGATCGGGCCGATCCTGGTCGTCGAACGTAAGGTGCCCGATGATGAATGACGCCCACCGCTCTCTCTACCCGGAAATCGAGCCATACGAGGCCGGCATGTACGAGGTTGGCGAGGGCCATTCGCTCTATTACGAACGGGTCGGCACGCGCGGCGCGAAGCCGGCGGTGTTCCTGCATGGCGGTCCGGGCGGCGGAATGAGCCCTAATCATCGCCGCCAGTGGGACCCGGACCTCTACGATGTGCTGCTTTTCGACCAGCGCGGCTGCGGCAAGTCGACGCCCTTCGCCGAGATAGAGCACAACGACACCTGGCGCATCGTGGAAGATATCGAAAAGCTGCGCAAAATGTGCGGGCACGACGCATGGCAGGCCTTCGGCGGAAGCTGGGGATCGACGCTCGCGCTTGCCTATGCGCAGAGATATCCCGAACGCGTGACCGAACTGGTTCTGCGCGGGGTTTTCCTGGCGCGGCAGAAAGAAAAGGATTGGCTCTACACCTATGGTGCGAGCGAGATCATGGCCGAGCAGTGGGACGATTTCACCGGCCTCATTCCCGAAGACGAGCGGGGCAATCTCGTACAGGCCTATTACGATCGTCTCACCAGCGATAACGAACAGGTCCGTCTATCGGCTGCACGCGAATGGTCGCTATGGGAAGGCAGCGTTGCCACACTGCTGCCCGATCCCGCTCTGATGGACAGCTTCGGCGATCCGGGCAAAGCGGTGCCCTTCGCGCGCA
The DNA here is from genome assembly GCF_042095715.1 of Qipengyuania sp. Taxonomy (GTDB): domain Bacteria; phylum Pseudomonadota; class Alphaproteobacteria; order Sphingomonadales; family Sphingomonadaceae; genus Qipengyuania. Next base: position 43,518 of record NZ_JBELMO010000017.1, read on the forward strand.
TCTGCGCCAAATTCTTCCTGGAAGATTTCTTCCTGGAAGAAGCGCAATTGCTCAGGGACGTCGCCAAGATACGCGACATTCCCGGGATCATCGTTCAGGGCCGGCATGATATCTGCACCCCGCCGACATCGGCATGGGAGCTGAAGAAGGCATGGCCCGAAGCGGAACTGTGGATCGTCCACGACGCGGGGCACAGCGCAGGCGAATCTGGCATCATCGACGGTCTGGTTCGCGCGACCGACAAGCTGGCAGGCAAGCCACCGGCATGATCCTGGTCATCGACAATTACGACAGCTTTACCTTCAACCTGGTCCATTACCTGATGGAGCTGGGCGCCGAGGTTCGCGTGGAGCGCAACGACGCGCTGAGCGCTGCCGACGCTCTGCGAGCGAATGCGGCGGGTTTTCTCATCTCCCCCGGCCCCTGCACCCCCAATGATGCAGGGATCAGCCTCGATCTGGTCTCTGCCTGCGCCGATGCGGGCAAGCCCCTGCTCGGCGTCTGCCTCGGTCATCAGGCCATCGGCCAGCATTTCGGCGGCCGCGTGGTGCGCGGCGGGCTGATGCACGGCAAGACTTCGCCGGTCACGCATGACGGGTCGGGCGTGTTCGCTGGCCTACCCTCGCCGTTCACCGCGACGCGGTATCACTCGCTGATCGTCGAGGACGTTCCGGGGAGCCTCCAGATCAACGCCACCAGCGAGACCCCGGGGCTCGACGGCACGGCCGTCATGGGCTTCCGCCACGCCGAGCTGCCCATCCATGGCGTGCAGTTTCACCCGGAAAGCATCGCAACGGAACACGGACACGATCTCCTCGCCAATTTTCTGGCCATCTGCGGCATCGAAGTCGAGGCGGTGTCGGCATGAGGAAACTCCCCACAGCCGAAGCGCGCCTAGACAAGGACGAGGCGCGTGAGGTTTTCGGATGGATTCTCGACGGTGACGCCGCTGAGGATGATATTGCCCGGTTTCTGACCGACCTCTCCAGTCGCGGAGAGACAGCGGAAGAAATCGCCGGGGCGGCGCGCGCGCTGCGGGCGCGGTTGCTTCCGATCGCCGCGCCGACCGACGCCGTCGATTGCTGCGGCACCGGCGGGGACGGGCACCATACGCTCAACGTCTCCACGGCCGTGAGTTTGGTGGTAGCGGCCTGCGGCGTTCCAGTGGCCAAGCACGGCAACCGGGCCGCCAGCAGCAAGGCCGGCGCCGCAGACACGCTGGAACAACTCGGGCTGGATATGGACGCCGCCGGGCGCACCGCCGAACAGACGCTCACGGAACTCGGCATCTGCTTCCTTTTCGCGAAAAACCACCATCCTGCGATGGCGCGCATACAGCCCATCCGCCAGAAATTGGGCATCCGAACGATCTTCAACTTGATGGGTCCGCTTTCGAACCCCGCGCGTGTTTCAAGGCAACTTATCGGTATCGCGCGCCCTGCTTATGTTCCTATCTATGCCAAGGCCTTGGCGAGCCTGGGCACCACGCGCACGTTCATCGTTTCCGGCGACGAGGGGCTGGACGAACTGAGCTTGGCCGGGGGCAATGAAGTGGCGGCGGTGGAGGAGCACGATTTCGCGATGCGGCGCGTCGATGCGAGCGCCGCCGGGCTGGGCCATGCCCCGATCGAGGCGATCCGGGGCGGAGATGCAGCGCATAACGCCCGCGCGCTTGAAGCCCTCCTGCTCGGCACGCCCGGCCCCTATCGGGATGCGGTGCTGTTCAACGCAGCGGCAACGCTGATTGTGGCGGGTAAGACGGCGGACTGGGCGGAAGGTGCGGATATGGCCGGCGATGCCCTCGACAGCGGGCGCGCGCGGCAGCTTCTGGCTAACTGGATTGCGATGGCCCGATGAACAAGCTGGAGGAAATCTGCGCCTTCAAACGCGAGGAAGTGTCTGCGCGAAAGGGGCTTGCCACCCTGGACGACCTCGATCGCCGCGCCCGGCTCGCCGAGGCACCGCGCGGGTTTCGCAATGCCCTCGCCGCGAAGTCGCAGGACGGCTTCGGCCTGATCGCAGAAATCAAAAAGGCATCCCCGTCCAAGGGTCTGATCCGCGCGGACTTCCGCCCGCACCAGCACGCAATGGATTATGCCCGGGGGGGCGCGGCTTGCCTTTCGGTGCTGACCGATGCGCGTTTCTTCCAGGGGCATGAGGACTTTCTGATGGACGCCCGGGCAAGTTGCGCCCTTCCCGTCCTGCGCAAGGATTTCATGGTCGATCCTTGGCAGGTGGCCGAATCGCGCGCGATCGGGGCCGATGCCATCCTCATCATCGTCGCGGCGCTGGATGATCAGCAGATGGCGGAGATCGAAGCGGCGGCCATGGAGCGGGGCATGGACGTGCTGGTTGAAGTCCACGACGAAGCCGAAATGGAGCGAGCGGTGCGCCTCTCCTCCCGTCTGATCGGGGTCAACAACCGCGATCTGAAGACTTTTACGACCGATCTTGCCACTACCGAACGTCTCGCTGCCCTCGCGCCCGAAGGCGCGCTGCTGGTGGGCGAGAGCGGAATTGCCAGCCATGCGGATTGCGAACGCCTGGCGCGGTCCGGGGTGCGGAGCTTCCTTGTTGGCGAGAGCCTTATGCGAGAGGACGATGTCGAGGCGGCGACCCGCAGGTTGCTGAACGGCTAAAGTTCTGTCCTACATGGCGCGGTTTGTGCCATGCAAAGTGGATGTCATGCCCTCTAAAATCCGACTCGCCCACGCCGACGCAGGCGCCCCGCGTCGCTCTCGCTCGATACCAGTATTCTTCTGCCTGGGCCGTGGTCCAAGCGGTCCAGGTCTCGCCCGACAAGGACGCGAGCCTTGGATAACCGACTGACACATCTGGATGAATCCGGCGCGGCGCGCATGGTCGATGTAGGAGGCAAAACAGGAACCGCGCGAACGGCCACGGCCACGGGCTGCATCCGGATGAGCGGAGATGCGCTGGTCGCGATGTGGGATGGAACCGGGCCCAAGGGCGATGCGCTGGCCACCGCACGTATCGCAGGCATCATGGCAGCGAAGAAAACGGGCGAACTCATCCCGCTTTGCCACCCCCTGGCACTGGATGCCGTTTCGGTTGAATTCGCGAAAGAAAAAAACGGCATCCGGGTGACGTCCACGGCGTCGTTCAACGGACGCACCGGCGTGGAAATGGAAGCGATGACGGCAGTATCGATCGCCCTGCTCACTCTGTACGATATGGGCAAAGCGCTGGACAAGGGCATGATCATCGAAAGCGTGCGGCTGCTCGCGAAATCGGGCGGCAAGTCGGGCGACTGGCGCGCCGCGGAATGAGCGCCCCTATTCCGCTTGAAGAGGCCTGGGAGCGCCTGTTTAACCTGGCGGATCCGCTTGCCCCCGAGGACATCCGGATAGACGATGCTGGAGGACGATGGCTGGCTGCCGACCTTCGTGCCTTCCGGACCCAACCCTATGCCGATCTCTCCGCGATGGACGGTTTCGCGGTCTCGGGCCCCGGCCCCTGGGCCCTGGTCGGGGAAGCGCGCGCCGGCCATGAGTTTGATGGCGAGCTTTCTCCGGGACAGGCGGTTCGCATTTCCACCGGCGCCCGCTGCCCCGGTGGGACGGACGGGATCGTCATCGTCGAGGAGGGCGAGGTGGCTGGCGAGACGTTGACGGCCTCACCGCCGCGAGAAAACAAGCACATCCGCCGACGCGGCTTCGATTTTTCGGAAGGCGAGTTGCTGCTTGCAGCCGGAACTCGCCTGAGCCCCGCCCAGATCGCCCTCGCCCGTTCCGGTGGCCACGGCCTTGTACCTGTTGCCCGCCGCCCGCGCGTTGCAATCATCGAATGCGGTGATGAGCTCGTGGCGAACCCCGAAACCTGTCCGCCCGACAAATTACCGTCCTCCAACGGAGCGATGGTTGCCGCGATGGTCCGGGCGGCAAGCGCCGATGCAGACGTTATCGGCCCTCTTCCGGATGCGCGCAAAGAATTGACCGAGGCTGTCGAAGCAGCCGGGAATGCCGATGTCATCGTCACCACGGCAGGCGCATCGGTTGGCGCACACGATCACGTCTATGGCGCGCTAGAGGATTGCGGAGCGGACATCACGTTCTGGCGCGTGGCGATAAGGCCGGGCAAGCCGCTGATGGTCGCAAGGCTTGGAAAGCGGATCGTTATTGGCCTCCCGGGTAATCCAGTCTCGGCCTATGTGACCGCTTTCCTGTTTGTGCTCCCTCTCGTCAGGGCGCTACAGGGGGCGGTCAGATCCGTGCCTGCGGCCATCACGCTCCCGGTGTCGGATAGCCTGCCGGTAGGGGGAGACCGAAGGGAATTTTGGCGCTCTACCTTCGTCGATGGCTGGGCCAGGCCGCTGCCGCAAAGAGACAGCAGCGCCCTTAAGGCTCTGGCGCAAGCCGACCTTCTCATTGACCGACCCGCAGCCGCTCCGGAGGCACCGGCAGGATCCATGGTGAGTTGCTATTGGCTCGAAAACGGCGGACTGACTTGACGTTGCGTCCTTAGTTGCCTACTTGTTCCTCGTTCGTTCACCTTCCTTTTGCGGGAAGATCTCTTCGTAACGCAGGAGCGTACCCAATGCTGACGGCCAAACAGCACGAATTACTCCGGTTTATTCAAGTCCGCCTTGAGCAGACCGGGATATCCCCATCGTTCGAGGAGATGAAGGAAGCGCTTGATCTCAAGAGCAAGTCCGGCGTCCATCGCCTGATTTCCGCGCTTGAGGAGCGCGGCTTTATTCGCAGGCTGGCCAATCGCGCGCGTGCACTGGAAGTGATCAAGACTCCGGAGGAGGCGGTCTTGACGAGCCGTAGCGCGCCGGTCGCCGCCAACGATCGTGCGCCTGCAAAACCGTCACGCGTCGGCGCGCCGGCGCCCGCCAACGACGTGCTGGACATCCCGCTTCACGGTCGGATTGCGGCTGGCGCCCCGATCGAAGCGCTGGAGGGTCAATCGAGCCTGCAAGTTCCGGCAGCCTTGCTCGGCCCTGGCGAACACTACGCGCTAGAGGTTTCAGGCGATTCCATGATCGAAGCCGGGATTTTCGATGGCGATTACGCGCTGGTTCGTCGTACCGACACGGCGCGCGACGGCGAAATCGTCGTGGCTCTGGTCGACAATGAGGAAGCGACCCTGAAATATCTGCGCCGGGTGAATGGCAAGATCTGCCTCGATCCTGCCAATGGTGCCTATGAAGCACAGCTTTATGAACCGGCTCAGGTGGCCGTTCAGGGAAAACTGGCGGGACTTTTGCGCCGCTATCACTGATTGGGTTGGTAGGCTGAGGGCGCGCGGGTGGAGCCCCGCCCGTGCCACCAGCCATGGTCACCCTGGCTATCGGCGACCGCCTGCAGTGTGGGTGTCTTGTCGAGGAACAGGGCAAGGCCGCCCTGCTCGGCGAGATATCGGCGGTCGGCCTTGAGCCAGCGGGGGCGGCAGCTCCAGGGCATACTGCGGGCTGCGATCACGATGTCGGCGCGCGCGCAGGCCTCGATCAATTGCCTCGCCTCGACGTAGTGCTTGCTCCGCGCCACGAGGAGTTGCCATTCGCGCTCTCCCCTCTCGATGCGGACGGCGCAGAAATCGGCGCTGCATGTAGCAT